>NZ_JADYWX010000004.1:0-429260 GCF_015864565.1 Psychrobacter sp. SWN149 | reverse complement strand
CACAGGCGCCATCAGCTTTGTCCCAGTGGATGGCTTTACCGCAGACCCAACACCAATCAGCTACACCGTTGACAACCTGACGGGTGAGACCTCAAATGAGGCGACCGTTACCATCGATTATGATCAACCTACTAGAATTGAGGTTGCGACCCCTGGCCGAGTTTCTGAAGAAGGGTTGGTTGGAGGAAATCCAGACAGCAACCCAGATTCAACGCTTGATACTACTGACTCAGAAACAGATACTGTTGGTAATTGGATTCGGGTAACCGATACGGATACGAATCTTGACAATGCAATAGTAAAATTTGTATTGCCAGCTACTGATAATGGTATTACCAGTCAGGGTAATGATGTTGTTTTCCGGATTGATTCGGCTACAGGTAATATCGTTGGTGAGTATGAATATAAAGACAGCAATAACATTACCCAAACTCAAGCCGTACTGACTATAGGTTTAAATGGCAGTAAAGAAACAATCACTGATGGTTACCAGTTTGGCTACGATGTCACGTTGAGTGCGCCTGTGGATCATACGCCAGATGATAATGTTGAGGGTATACTATCGGTCGACTTTGGTATTGAGGTGTTTGAAAACACCACTGCTACTGAGTCATTAGTTAAGTCTGATGAGTTGCTAGCGATTATCGAGGATGACTCTCCTGTGCCTCAGGCTGTAGTTTGGAATATTGACGTTCAACAAGAAACAGTCACTATCAGTAACTTACAAACAGGTTTTACTGACTCATTGTTTACCGATCCGTCACGTCCTGTCACTCCCGAAGAGCCTTCGTACTTAATTGCTGGTGATGATAATACCGCAGCTGGAAGTGATGGCGATACTATTGAAGATCGTTACTATAGTGTTGAGGTGGGTACATTGTCTGCTGAATTAGATTCCACATATTTAGCAGCAGATGGTAGCCCTTACGTAGATCCGCTAGACGAAGCCATTTATTGGGGTGTACCCGAAACCGGAAAGCCTCCTGCAGGGTATACCACTAAAGAAAATATTGCCTACCAAGGTGCGGGTGAACAGATCAAATTTGAGAACGATATTAAGCTTGGTGATTTCTCACATATTAACTTTGGTGTCTTTGGAGATGGTGGAGTCTTACTTGATACTACTCTAGAACTTAATTTTGATGTCACTGTCAATGGCAACATCAAAACAGTTATTGTGGATTACCTGATGAAACACAATGAAACGCCTAATGATGCAACAGCGGCCACTTATGGCTTAGATCCTGATATTTATGATCCTGATACTTATAATCCTGTATTTATCGCAAGTGATTTTATTGTAATACCCAATGCTTCTCGAGTCATAGAGATTGAAGGCCAGCAGTACCGACTCGACCTAAAATTGGTTAATAAAGATCCTGCTTCTACTGTTGATTCTGATATAAACAAAGCGTTTGTGAAAGTTTATCAAGGCTATGATGGCATCGATAATAATGGCGACGGGCTAATTGATCAGTCAATGTATTCTACTTTTGGTAAATTAATTAATGGGTTCAATGATCAGGCTGCGAACGGTACTTTTTACTATAACTTGAATGGTAACGGCACTATAGGAGATGTAGGCGACGCGCAATATGTAGGCAATACGACAGGTGGCTATAGATATACCGTTATCGGTAACAGTAATTTTGCTTATATGGATTTAGACAGAGACTTAGTCTCAGATGGCATTGATTTCGATGGTGATAACATCATTGATACTGTTCTAGATGCTGCTGGTAATCTCGACTATGTTGTCTTTAGTACGAATGGCAGACGCGCTGAAGATACGGATGGCGACGGTATTATTGATAAATATGACAGCGATGGTGATAATATCGTTGATACTGTTTTTTCTTTAACTGAATATGATCCTGCGTTAGATGCAGACACTACCTTTGTTGTCAATAGTAAAGAAGGTAGTCCAAACAACTATGACATTATCGGTAATTTGACTCCCTTGAATCTATTGCCTGAGTTAACCAATAATATCGTTATCGAAGGTAAGGTAGCTGTCGGTGGTGATGCTATTGACTATCTCACTTCAACCAGTACAGGTATTGTTTGGTCGGGTGCGACTACCACCGGCAGTACAGATATCATGACGATTGATACCGATGGCGATACTACGAACTATGAATTCCAGACTGTTTATGGGCTGTTCATCGGCTATGCTGATGGCACTTATAAGTTCAATACAGTGAACAATATTGCTGATATCGTAACAGCTGGTGAAGATGATGTTGATGTGTTTAAATTTAAATTTACAGACTCAGATGGTGACATAGCTGAATCAACCGTTACTTTGAACTACAATGAGTATGCAACACCGCAAAGCCCAAGCTTCATCAACTCTAATGGTACGGATGAAAATGATTATTTAGTCGGTACCAACCAAGCTGATAGACTGAGCGGTGGTACAGGAGATGATATTTTAATTGGGTTGAGCGGCGCAGATACTTTGTTAGGTGGTGATGGTAACGATATTATCGTATTTGATAGAAATGACGCTCGAATCGATGGCGGCGAAAACTCAGATGGCAGTCAAGATAACGATACCTTGTTGATTAATGATACCAGTGTGGTTTCCGGTATCGGTTTAAATTTGGATTTGGTCAACGTTACTAATTTTGAAACCATTGACATGACTAACGATACTGCTCAAACGCTTAACTTAGGGTTGAGTGATGTTGTTAGCATGACAGATACTAATAATCAGCTGTTCATTAAAGGTGATAGTATTGATAAAGTCAATATATCTGGTATGACCAAGTCAGCTACTTCTGATCAGACCGGTTATGATCTGTATCAAGACAACGGTAATACGGCGAGTCTATACATTCAAGCTGTTATAGATGACAATATTATCTAATATTATTGAATAGCCAGTAAAAAAGCGCTCCCAAAAGGGGGCGCTTTTTGTCATATGCAGCAATGGATATGACAGTATGATGGTGATGCCGATATATAGTCAAAGAAGTCTAAAATTGCTACAAGGCAGCCGACTGCAGATTGTACAAGTAGTACATCTAGGAAGGCTAACACCGTAGCAGTTTAGTAGTTATCTAACTATAGCTGAAAGTCCAAATGGCTCAGAATGAAGGAGCGTAATCATGCGTATTCACAAATCGTCCTACCTTTACTATAAAATAAACCAACATCTATAAACCCATCAAATATGAAATTAGCAAAACGAACGTTGTTGATTCCAACCAACTATGGAGCATGATGATGTCCTCTGTACCTCATTGCTTATATTCTTTTCGCCGCTGTCCCTATGCGATGCGCGCACGTCTCGGGCTCTTGTTTGCCAAGATGCCAGTAGCGCTGCGAGAGATTACACTAAAGAACAAACCAGAGCCAATGCTAATGATTAGCCCGAAAGGGACAGTGCCGGTCCTACAAACCTCAGATGGCGCAGTGATTGAAGAGAGTTTCGATATTATGATGTGGGCACTTGAGCACAACGATCCGCACATACTACTTGATGCAGATGTTTTGCATCAGGCCAACGCTTTGATAGAAAAGAATGACAATGAGTTTAAGCAGTGGCTCGATCGCTATAAGTACGCTGATCGTCATTTAGACATGACTCAGACAGAGTATCGACAGCGAGGCGAAGTATTTTTGCAGGAGCTAGAAACGTTATTAATGCAGAATACATATCTATTAGGAAATAATATCACCATCGCTGATATTGGTATCATGCCGTTTGTTCGCCAATTTGCGCATGTGGATCGTGATATTTTTTATGGTTTGCCTTATCCAAAGCTGCAGCTATGGCTACAAAACTGGCTAGAGCATCCCTCGTTTGTGCAAGTGATGATTAAATTCCAACCATGGCAGGAAGGCGATGAGGTGGTGATTTTTCCTTCTTAATATGCTGGTTGCTCTATCAGCATTTGAGAGCAGAGATACCTCTATGCTGATAAGCTTTTATAGTAGGCTGAGCGAATCTGACAATGTATCTGATTTATGTGGGATTGACCATAAACAATAGGCGACCGCTATAATTGATATCACCTGCTAGCTGATATACAGCTTGCTCTCTAGCATATTTTTCATATGCAATAGGCGCGGGGCAATGTCTTCTTCAAGTTTGGTACGGCTAAGCACAAAGCTAGGCGCCCCGCAGTTAAAGGTGAGCAAGCCCTCGGTAGGATGCATGAGTGCAATGGCAACCGCATTGACGTCCTTTTGCCATTCACTGATCGAAAAACAGTAGCCATAATCCTCATAGTCTTGGAACGCTTTGTCCAATCCCCGTCTAATCTTTATCCAGTCATCTTTGTATTTGGTACGAATGGCATTGAGGATAAATTCTTGCTCAGCAGGGGGCATACTTGCCAAACAGGCTCTGCCCATCGAGCTTAGATGAATCGGTAAATAGGAGCCGATATTGCGCTGCATGGTGGTGGTGCCAGCGCCCTGTACGACATTCAGATAGACCATCATCAGCCGATCGCGAGTCGCCATTGCAACCGCACTATTGGCATAATCTGCCAATTCTTCCATATAGGGCGTTGCGAGATTGTTTATTGAGATATTGGTCATCATGGTATAGCCAAAACCCAGTACACCAGTAGACAACTGGTACTTACTGCTATTGGTTGATTGTTTTAGATAGCCCAACTTCACCAACGTATAGGTCAGACGCGTAATCGTGCCTTTAGGCAGACCTGTCAGCTGACTCAAGTCTTGGTTGCCCAAATAGGGCCGCTGCGGCGTAAAACAACGAAGCAGCTCAAGCCCGCGCGCCAATGCAGTGACAAATTGTCTGTCGTTTTTGTCTTTCATCTCTGCAATCGGCTCTAACAGTTCGATATGCATCCCACTGCTAGCATCTTCGTCAGTCAGGGTATCATTAGTCATAGGTCGTCTATTATCCCCAATTAAGTTGGTACAAGTATCATAAAGTGTCGTTGCTGAGTTTTGCTACTCAGTATGGTTGCTAATTATCGAGACTCAATGCTGCCATCAAGCATGCTCTATAAGACGGCAGCAGTGTGCCATCACGCACTGCTCGCCGCTTATTACTTTTGCCTTATTATATCAATTTACCTCTAAACTTTCAGTATTGCCATGATATGTTCAGCATTGAATATAGCTCGATATCTCTTATATGATGAATATCAAGCAGGACAAGGCTAAGCCTCTTGCGGATCATATTGTTTTTCTTTGATAAACAGCGTTGGAATCAGACCGCATAAGAAATAAGCACCTGCCATGAGTAGCAAGCCTGCACCGATAGAATTGTGCATGGCCATGTAGCCAATGGCGACAGGCGCAATCACAGAGCCCAGTCGTCCAATATTGAATGCACCGCCAATCGCAGTGCCTCTAATGGCAGTCGGGAAGCTTTCGGTTAAGTAGGTGGCGTTGATGGCATAAGGGATGCCATATAAGAAACCAAAGGTAATCATCAACCAACCGATGTTTTCTGGCGTGTGCATATATACCAAGATGGGAATGAATAGTGCTGTACCCATCGTACCAAAGGCAAATACTATTTTGCGTCCAATTCTATCAGCGACAAGCCCCGCCACGACCTTAGCGAACATCATGGTCAGGTAAGTACCCGCCATATATAGCGCCATCTCTTTGAACTTAATACCCAGTTCAGTTTCTAAATAAGACGGCAGCCAGTTGCTCACGCCAAAATATCCAAACAATAAAAGCCCTGAGCTCATCGACCATAGAATGAACATGATGCGATGCTTCGGGTTTTCAAAAATGGCTTTATACGCATTTTCTGCTTTTTGATTCGGATCTTTTGCGCCGCTGAGTTTAAGCGCACGTGATTCTTTCCAAGACTGGGGTTCAGGCACCAAAAAATACATTGAGGCGGCGAGAATAAGGGGTAAAAATGTCAACAGATAAAGAGTGCGCCAGCCATAACTGGGAATAATCCAAGCCGAAATGCTGGTGATAACCAAAGACCCTAGCGTAAACCCAGTCATCAGTGCAGCCAGTACAGTGGTTCGGTGCTGGGTCGGCACCATCTCAGACATCAGCGTGTTGGTGGCAATGTACAAACTACCAAGACCCAAACAAGCGACCACTCGCAGAGCTATAAACTGCTCATAACTCTGTACAAATCCACTAAATCCAGACAACACCGAAAACATAGCCGTCGCAATCACAATCACCCGTACGCGACCAAATCGATCACAGGCCCAGCCACCAAAAAATCCACCAATGGCCATACCAAATAATGACCAGCTACCCAAGGCACCCGCTTGTACGTTGGTCAAACCAAACTCTAACTTGAGACTTGACAGCGTAAAGGCAAGAATACCGATGTCAGCCCCATCACACAATAGAACCAAAAAACAGCAGACGAAGGCCAGTTTCCAAGGTTGATTGCGTACTGAGAGGGCCTCTGGGTTTGACGTTATCGCGACACTTTTCACAATGTATATCCTTATCGTTGTGAATATGAGAAATTAATCTAATAAGAGGGGAGAGACGGTATCTGCATCCTAGCAAATACCGTGATACACGTTGACGGTTAAGAGATATTTACTCGCTGACTTCTTTAATCATATTGCGGGCGATAATGACTTGCTGGATTTGGGTCGTGCCTTCATACAAACGATATAAGCGGACATCACGGTAGAAACGCTCAATACCGTAGTCTGCGATATAACCGGCACCGCCATGAATTTGTACGGCTCTGTCAGCCACACGGCCACACATCTCAGTGGCAAACATCTTGGCGCATGAGGATTCTGTGACCACATCTTTGCCTTCATCACGCAGACGTGAGGCATCGAGTACCATCGATTTGGCGGCATAGATTTCCGCTTTTGAGTCTGCAAGCATGCCTTGAATGAGCTGAAAACTGGCAATCGGTTGACCGAACTGCTTACGCTCGACGGCATATTTTAGAGCATCATCCAGCATGCGAGTGGCAGCCCCTGTACTTGCTGCCGCAATATGCAATCGACCTTTATCAAGGACTTTCATAGCAGTTTTAAAGCCCACCCCTTCGACGCCGCCAATCAATGCATCTGAAGGTACGACACAATTATCAAAGATGACATCACAGGTATGCGCGCCTTTTTGCCCCATTTTTTTATCGATTTTACCCAAGGTGATACCTGGGGTGTCGCTCTCCACGATAAACGCTGAAATACCACCAGAACGTTTGTTTTGTGGGTCGGTGCGCGCCATGACGGTAAAGATGCCTGCTTGCGGTGCATTGGTAATATAGCGTTTGGTGCCATTGATAATATAAGTGTCACCGTCTTTGATCGCTGTGGTTCTTAGAGAGGCCGCATCTGAACCAGATTCAGGCTCCGTCAAACAAAACGAGCCAATAATTTCACCACTGGCAAGCCTTGGTAGGTATTTTTGTTTTTGTGCCTCGGTGCCATCAATGACCAGACCTGATGAGCCAATACCGTTATTGGTACCGATTAAGGAACGAAAAGCGGGAGAGGTACGCCCCAACTCAAATGCCAATGTGACTTCTTCTTCCATGGTCACACCAAGCCCACCATAGGCCTCAGGAATAGTCAATCCAAACAGTCCCAAGTCACGCATCTGCTGAATGATATCTTCTGGTAGGCGATCGTTCTCTGCCACCCAGTGCTCCATAGGCACCAGCTGATCGTTTACAAACTGACGGATGGTCTGAGTGATGTGGTCTAGGGTCTCTTTATCTCTAATCATGTGAATCTTCCTTGTTTGATGAATATCCAATATGGATCGTAGCGTCATGATGGGTTGAGCGTTACGACGCTTATAACTTGCAAATAGGACTGTTTTAAATGGGGCTGTCTTAAATGCGACTGTTTAAAATAACTTTTTAAAGAAAGCAAATGCCCTTGGAGAAACAGCATAATCGATGAATTGTAAAATTACAATACTTTTGGTTTAAAAAACCGCATTGCGGTATTTTTATAAATTAATAGCCTTTTAATACTAATATAAATTTCAATTTAAGGGTCTTTTATACTTCACAAATTAAAATAAACAGTATATATTGGTTTTTAATATCGCTATGCGGTATTTAATTCATAAATTTACATACATAAAATGTTTTGAAAATATTTCTATACTTATCTATAAGAGATGTCTAAGGGAGTGATCATGGAAGAGCAACTCGTTATTTGTGAGCAACAAGGAGATGGCGTCAGTGTTATCACACTCAATCGTCCTAAGGTTCGTAACGCTTTAAATGCTGAGCTACGCCAGCAGCTGGCAGACCTATTCATTCAACTTAATGATGACCCAGACACTAGAGCCATTGTGCTGACAGGCGGCGAGAAGGTATTTGCTGCTGGTGCCGATATCAATGCATTCTTGACTGCCAAAACAGCCGATATGTATCTGCGTCATAGCGAGCGTTACTGGGACGCTATTAGTAATTGCCAAAAGCCGATCATTGCCGCAGTCAATGGTTATGCGCTGGGCGGCGGCTGTGAGCTGGCCATGCATGCAGACATCATTATCGCGGGTAAATCAGCCAAGTTTGGACAACCAGAGATCAAAATAGGACTAATGCCAGGAGCAGGGGGCACACAGCGGTTGTTTCGCGCGATTGGTAAGCACAAGGCCATGAAGATGGTGTTAACTGGCGACATGATCAGTGCTGATGAGGCCGATCAAATGGGCCTAGTGTCTGAAGTGGTTGAGGACACGGTGACTATCACGCGCGCTATCGAGATGGCCGCGCAATTGGCAGCTTACTCTCCCATTGCATTGGCACAAATCAAAGAGGTATCAATGCTGGGTGCGGATATGCCTTTGCAGGGTGCATTGGCGTTGGAGCGTAAGGCATTTCAGATGTTGTTTGATACCGATGACCAAAAAGAGGGTGCTCGCGCCTTTTTGGAAAAACGTAGCCCTGTCTATAAAGGCTGCTAAATGATTGGCATGTGTTTGATCATGCTCTATCTAATCAATCACTATCTAACCAATCAATACTTTCCTAATACAGAATAGAGAATCATTATGACCGTGAACACAATCGCCATTATTGGCACCGGGATTATGGGTATGGGTATTGCCCAAATCGCCGCGCAAGCAGGTATTACCGTGCTTTTATTTGATGCAAAAGCAGGCGCTGCTGAGCAAGGCCATCAATCTTTACAAGTCATGCTTGAAAAGCTAACCGCCAAAGGTAAGTTTACCGATACGCAGCTTGCTAGTACGCTACAAAATCTGGTCGTCGTCTCTGAGTTGGCTGAAATTAAACAAGCAGATGTGGTAATCGAAGCCATCATCGAAGATTTGGCCATTAAAAAACAGCTGTTTAAACAGTTAGAGACGATCGTCACTACCGATACGATTTTGGCGACCAACACCTCTTCTTTATCCGTGACGGCAATCGCTGCTGACTGTAATTACCCAGAGCGAGTCGCAGGGTTTCACTTTTTTAACCCAGTGCCTTTGATGAAAATTGTAGAGGTGATCCCTGGTATCTCAACTCACTCTGCAACCACGCAAGTACTTAACGATTTGGCTATAGGCATGGGGCACTTGGGCGTGGTGGCAAAAGACACACCGGGCTTTATCGTCAATCATGCAGGACGCGCATATGGGACAGAGTCATTAAAAATAGTGGGTGAAGGAGTTGCCAGTTTTGAGGAGATTGACCGTATCTTGCGTGACGGGGCAGGTTTTCGCATGGGGCCATTTGAGCTAATGGATCTCACGGGGATTGATGTTTCGCATCCAGTTATGGAGTCCATTTATCACCAGTACTATCAAGAACCGCGCTATCGTCCGCACCCATTGACCCATCAAATGCTCACTGGCAAAAAGCTGGGTCGTAAAGTGGGTGAAGGCTTTTATCACTACACAGAAAATAAAAAACAAGATGGCCAAAAATCTACCATCAATAGTATAGCGCCACATGTCACATCAATATCTGAGACTACCATCACCTCAGTGTGGGTAGGTGCAGATATGGCGGATGACAAAACCCAGCTGGTCGATTATCTAAAGGCACATGGCGTCACTATCGATACCAATGAGCAGCCCGCAGCGGATAGTTTAGTATTGTTAGCGACTTATGGCGAGGACACGACTAATGCGGCTATCCGGTATCAAGTAGACCCCGCTCAAACCGTAGCCATCGATATGCTAACTGATTTATCAAAACACCGCACCTTAATGCCAAGCATGGTGACTCAGACTAAATTTGTGGCGCAGGCTTATGCCTTGTTTGCTAAAGCTTCAGAGCATCAGACTACTGAAAGTCACGCTACCGAAAGCCAAGTAGAAAAGCAGGCAGGCACGATGACCACGTTGATTGGCGAAAGCACAGGATTTGTGGCGCAGCGAGTAGTGGCTATGGTGATCAATTTAGGCTGTGATATTGCCATGCAAGGCATTGCGACGCCTGAGGATATTGATAATGCTGTCAAACTGGGGTTAGGTTACCCATCTGGCCCCATCACTTGGGGCGATAAGTTAGGCGCTCAGCGTATTCTGCTTATTTTGACACGCATTTATAAGTTGACAGGTGACCCGCGATATCGCCCAAGCCCATGGCTACAGCGCCGCGCGACACTGGGTATCTCACTACTTACCCAGCAAACCAATTGCTCGCTTTAATGGCTTGAGTCATTTGAGCAGACTGTCATACAGACTGTAAAAACAATTTAAAAAGTAATAAATTTAAAAACAAGGAATCGTTATGTTAAACGCCTATATTTATGATGGATTAAGAAGCCCGTTTGGTCGATATGTTGGGGCGCTCGCCACCGTACGTCCTGATGATTTAATCGCTACGGTGATCAAGGCATTGGTCGATAAACACCAGTTGCCAAGCGATATTTTTGATGAAGTACTGCTAGGCAGCGCAAACCAAGCCGGCGAAGATTCTCGCAACATCGCCCGTAATGCGGCGTTGCTGGCAGGGTTAGACGTTACAACGCCTGGTCAAACTATCAACCGTCTATGTGCATCAGGGCTATCGACTGTGGTCGATGCTGCTCGCAGTATTACCTGTAACGAAGGAGACATCATACTAGCAGGCGGTGTCGAATCAATGACGCGTGCGCCATTCGTCTTTGCCAAGACTGCACAGCCTTTTAGCCGTGATTTCAAAGTGTTTGACACCACCATTGGCAGTCGATTCCCCAATCCGCTCATTGCAGAGCAGTTCGGTAGTGATAGCATGCCGCAAACTGGTGATAATGTCGCGCACAAATACGGTATCACTCGTGAAGAGGCTGATCAGTTTGCCGCAGCATCGCAAGCGAAGTACCAAACTGCCAAACAAGCAGGGTTTTTTGACGATGAAATAACGCCTATCACTGTCTCGCAAGGTAAAAAACAACCAGACAAAACCGTCACAGAGGACGAGCATCCTCGTGCCAGCTCAACGATTGCCGCATTGAAAAATCTCAAGCCCTTAAATAAAGACGGTGTGGTCACGGCAGGCAATGCATCTGGCATTAACGATGGTGCAGCAGCGTTAATCATCGGCTCAAAACAAGCGGAGGAAAAGTTAGGCTTTAAGCCAATCGCCAAGATCTTATCATCGGGTGCGATGGGTGTTGAGCCAAACATCATGGGTGTGGGACCTGTCGAAGCCATTAAACTGGCGCTAAAACGGGCTAATTTGACCCTTGATGACATGTCTGTTATTGAGATTAATGAAGCGTTTGCCTCACAAGTACTCGGCTGCTTCAAGGGTTTGGATGTTGATTTTGATGATAAGCGAGTCAATCCCAATGGTGGTGCCATCGCTGTCGGACATCCGCTTGGGGCATCAGGTGCCAGAATCGCTTTGAGCACGGCACGCGAGCTACAACGTACCGGCGGTAAATATGCCGTGGTCAGTCTATGTATTGGTATTGGCCAAGGGCTTGCCATGGTGATAGAGCGAGTCTAATTCTCAAAACCTTACTGCTCAATCATTGACTACCAAGGACGATTTATTATCAAGGACGACAATATGACAACCGTACTCAACCAACACGAAAACTACCAGCAGGCAGAAGGCGCGTATGATTTTCCTTTGATCATCAAACAGCTACTCAACCGTGCCAAGATTGCCTCTACCAACCAAACCATCAGTTATGCAGACAAAATGACGTATACCTATGCTGAGTTTTTTCAGCGCATCAATCGCTTGGCCAATGTGCTAAAAAATATGGGTCTACAAGCAGGTGACGTGGTGGCTGTCATGGACTGGGACAGTCATCGTTACCTTGAGGCGTACTTTGCAGTGCCGATGTCTGGCATGATTTTGCAAACGGTCAATGTGCGCCTATCTGAAGATAAAGTGCTTTATACCGTCAGCCATGCTGCGCCAAAAGCACTGATATTGAATGCTGAGTTTGCCCCAATGGTCAAAGACTACCGTGATGATGCGCCTTCTATTGAGCATGTGATGTGGGCTGATGATGCAGAGGATGATAAAGCCGAGCTGCCAGACTATGTCAATGGCGAATATGAGTCACTGTTGGCAGCCGCTAGTGACGAGTTTGACTTCCCAGATTTTGATGAAAATACCATTGCTACGACATTCTATACCAGTGGTACCACAGGTGACCCAAAAGGAGTGTTCTTTACCCATCGACAGATTGTGTTGCAAACGATGGCAAGCACTTTGGCATCTGCACTCAACGCCGAAGGTCAAGGCGCGCGCTACAACGATGTCTATATGCCAATGACGCCGTTATTTCACGTTCACGCATGGTGCTGGCCATATGGTGCAACCATGATAGGGCTCAAGCAGGTCTATCCGGGACGGTATCTGGCAGCAAAGTTAGTTGACCTAATTGAGCAGCACAAAGTCACGCTGTCTCACGGCGTCCCTGCAATATTACAAATGCTCCTCAAAGAAATGGCTGAGCGTGGCCGCAAATTTGATGGTCTTAAACTGCTACTAGGTGGCTCAAAGCTAAACGAAGGCTTGGCTAAGGCAGCTATAGAATGTGGCATAGAGTTTATGTCGGGTTTTGGGATGTCAGAGTCCTGCCCTGTGCTGTCCCGCGCGGTATTCGATGACAAAACAGCATCTATGGCGCTGGAGGATAACCTCAATTATCGTTGTCTGTCAGGCTCGCCCATTATGCTGGTTTCAATGGAGATCTGGGATGAAAATGGTAAACCACAACCCATGGATGGCAAATCGACGGGTGAGCTTGTGATACGAGCGCCGTGGCTAACGCAAAGTTATTTTAAAAATCCCGACGCAGGTAACGAGTTATGGAAAGGCGGCTGGATGCATACTCAAGATATTGCCTGCATGACCGCTGATGGTACGCTCAGCATCACGGATAGGCTCAAAGATGTGATTAAATCTGGTGGCGAATGGGTATCCTCGCTTGAGGTCGAAACCATTTTATCGTTTCACCCTAGTGTCGCTGATATTGCGGTCATTGGTGTGCCAGATGAGCGCTGGGGCGAGCGTCCTGTGGCATTGATTGTGTTAAAACCAGACCATGTCGACACAAAAATGGAAGATATCTTGGCGTTGGGTCATCAAGCAGTAGAGAGAGGCCATCTGCCAAAGTATGGCGTACCAAGTGAGATTAGGTTTTTGTCAGATATGCCGAAGACCAGCGTTGGTAAACTTGATAAAAAAAGAATGCGTCTGATGTATGCAGAGCAATGCCTTTAATCAGGACATAGTGATTTGAATCAGAAGTACTTATTGCTTTTGACGTTGATCGCAACTAAAGCTGATGACTTTTGCTACAACCAATGGATTATAAATAAAAGAGAGCACTATGGAAGCGGTCGCTATATTCCCAGAAATAAAAGAAGCGCTCAGCACAGATGAGAGCCATCCATTACATGACTTTGCAGTGGTTTACTCTCAGCAAGTTGAGTGGGGTGACATGGATACCTTTGGTCATGTCAATAACGTTGTCTATTATGAGTATGCCCAAAATGCTCGTATCTATTACAACCGAAAATTGAACTTATTCAATGAACAGACTTCTTCGGTGATGGCAGCCTCATCATGCCAATATCTCAAGTCAGTAACGTATCCTGACCAGCTGTGGATCGGGGTGAAAGTCAAAAAGATCGGCAATTCAAGTCTGATTCACGAATATACCTACTATAGCACTGTACAAAAGCAAATCGTTGCCATCGGCGAGTCAGTTTTGGTCTATCTGGATAAACTGAGTGGACAGAAAAAGCCTATCAGTGAGTCGCAAAAATCGGCCATTGCCGCGCTTGAGTGTTATCAGCCAAGACTGATAACACTCAAGCATTCAGTTTATCAATTTTTAGATTATCAAAGAGGTGGCCTTTATATGAAAAAGACCACGGAGTAAGTACGAGCAAAAAACAGAGGGTCGAATGCTTAAAGGACCGTTTGTTTAAAAGACAATTTTTCAAAGTAATTATTAGGGCGTGTCCTCAATTCAATCGATAGTTATCTAAATGGGTTAAAAATGGCTAAATCTTGCCAAATGGCGTCAAATAGCTGACTAATATCTCGATATTATCTGCGCTATTTTCCTTGTTTGACTGCGATTTATCTCATTTTTATCACCATTTTTAAAATGAGGACACGCCCTAGGAGAGAAACTTACTAATAGGGAGCAAGAACGTACTGAGGTTTATAAAAATATAGCCATTGTGATTGATACGGATATCAAAACAAAACACGGAGTGTATGGATAATGCTTTATATAAAAAGACTGTCGTTAGGTGTGGCGATTTTGGCAAGTGCTGCCTCCGCGCAAGCGATAGAGATTGTGACCAAGGGTGATACCAATTTAAGTATCGGCGGTTATATCAAGGCAGAAGGGCTGTTTAACAGTCCAGATGAGGGCGATTCAGAGTTCCAAGGCAATCTGCGTCAGTCTCGTATCAATGTTAAAACCACCAAAACTGTTGAAGATAAAAAGCTGACTGGGTTTATTGAAGGCGATTTTTATGGTGACTATGCCACAGGCGGCTCAAACTTGCGCTTGCGTCATGCTTATGTCCAGTTGGATGATTTGACGGTTGGTAAGACTTGGAATGGGCAGTTCTTAGCAGTCGCGCCACTGTCAACGGAGCAAATAGATTTTTGGGGTACGGGTGTGGGGACGATATCCGGCGGCGGCTCTTATATTCGGCCAGATTTGACCTTGCACTATACTCATAAAGGATTTCGATTCAGCGCCCAAGAGCCTGCCTATGATAACGCTAACCTGCCTGATCTGGTCATGAGTTATAAAGACAGTCTATCTAACTTTGACTACAATGTAGCGCTAACTGCTCGTGAGGTCAAAAACGGAGAAGACTCAGATACAGGTGTGGGTGTCTCATTAGCGGGCAAGCTCAAGATAGGCGATGATTCTGTGCATGCAAGCGTATACAGCGGTGACGGGATGGGTGCTTATTCAGCGATATGTGTGGGTGGGCCTTTAGGCAGGACGGGCGGGGTAGATTGCGATGCGGAAGATGGAAAGCTTATTTCGCAAACTGGCTATAGCGTAGGATATAAGCATCAATTTACCCAGAAGCTGCGTGGTAACTTGCGTTATGGTGAGGTAAATGTAGACGATGCGGCAGACACTTCTGCCACTGTAAAAAGCGCGAACCTTATCTATGAGTATTTACCAGATCTAGATGTTGGTATTGAATGGCGAGAACAAAATAAAACCACGCTTCCATGGATGCCAGCAGGTCAACAAATCGAAGTCATGGCCAAATATACTTTTTAGAGCATATTGAATTTCTGCCATAAAATAAGAAAACTGCTGGTGAATATCAAAATATTCACCAGCAGTTTTCTTATTTGGAAGTCCTCTTATTTTGATCACTTATAGCCAGTAATGCTCTTGCACATACGTCACACACAGATCATAAAACGCTTGAGCGGGCGGGGAGATCGACTTGTCAGCGAGTTTAAAGATACCGATCTGTCGGTTCAAAGACGGGTCAACTAAATTTATCCAAACTAGTTCCGGCTCATTCGCAGGGAAGGCAAGCTTGGGTAAAGTAGTGATACCTAGATCATTACGCAATAAAGAAAACAGCGATGTAATGTTTTCTACCGTGTACCTTGCCCTACGATTGAGCGCCTCAGCTGGCGTGTTTTCGAGCAATCTGCAAGTGCCATTATAGATAAAAGGCTGGGTCATGAGTTGTTGCCAGCTTAGCCCTTGCGACTGATTTAACTCGTTGTTCAGCGCATTGGCTTTAAGACAAACCACGCCAATGGGATCTGATATGAGTAGCGTAAAATCTATATTCGTTTGATCAATACTGGTGCAATTGCCCAACGCTAAATCAATTTCTCCGGCTAACAATCGATTGGCCACACCGACAGAGTTATCATCTATCAGTACAATCTCAATATCAGGATATTTTTTTGAGTATTCGACCAATACACTGGGCAGTAACTTGGTCACTAATGATGGCACGCTTGCAATTCTTATTTTACCTTTGTCGCCAGCTGCGGATGCTTTTAAATCGTCTTCAAATGCTTGATATATATTTATAAATTGCTTGATTTTTGGTAAACAGGTTTCACCAAATGGCGTCAATATGGCCTTATTTCCTGCTTCAAACAAACGCTGACCGAGTATTTTTTCCAACTCCTTTATCGAGGCAGACAATGCCGCTTGCGAGCGATTGGCGCGATCCGCCGCCGCCCGAAATCCGCCTTCCTCTACCACAAATAAAAAATGACGCAGTTGCTGTAGCTTCATATCCATACCATCCAAGGCTATTTTTCAATGATTTATCTAAACGATAGATTAAATCTATCATATTTCAAATTTAATTAGTTAGATTTATCGTCTCTATGTGGGTAGGATACGTCTATAGCAATTGCTGCCCAATCATTGATCAAAGGATATGACGACATGACGACTCATTCAACCAAACAAGCCATCAAAACCTCACTTTATGCGTCTAAAGCCCCTTTAGAGTGGGCAATCACCAGCAATGGTACGTTGTACACTGCGCAGATTCCTATCGATGAAAATGGCGATGTGGTTGCAGGTGGTATCGAAGCGCAAACTCGCCAAACGTTAGACAATCTCAAGCACACACTAGAATGTGCCAATGTTGGCATGGATTCGGTATTACAGGTCATGATTTATGTGACCGATCGCGACTATTTAAAAACGGTCAACCAAGTCTATGCTGAATACTTTGAAGCACCCTACCCAAATCGGGCAGCGCTCGTGATAGCCGGATTGGCTCGTGAAGAGATGCTAGTTGAGTTGGTCGTATATGCCGCTGTGCCCTAAATTTTGAATGTACTCTAGTCAATAAATCAAATAGTTAATACTTTATCAAGGAAGCTCTTATGTCAGCTCACACCGCCCAACAGATATTACAGCAAGACCCAACCAAATCACTTTATATCAATGGTGAGTGGCAGGCAGGCGTAAATACCGTTGCCAATATTAACCCATCTGATATCACTGACACTATCGGTGAGTTCGCCCAAGCCAGTAGCGATCAAGTCAAAGATGCCATCGCGGCGGCGCGTCAAGCCCAGCCAAAGTGGGAAGCGACTCCTTTAGAAAAAAAGCAGTCTATCCTACAAGCGATTGGCGATGAAATGATTGCTCGCTGTGATGAGCTAGGTACGCTGTTGTCTCTTGAAGAAGGTAAGCCGTTTGCGGAAGGTCGCGGTGAGATTTATCGTGCAGGCCAGTTCTTCCATTACTATGCCGCTGAAGTGCTGCGTCAAATGGGTGATAGCGCTGATTCAGTGCGTCCTGGTGTTAAGGTCGAAGTTACCCGCGAAGCAGTCGGTGTGGTTGCCATTATCTCACCTTGGAATTTTCCAACTGCCACTGCTGTATGGAAAATCGCGCCAGCATTAGCATTTGGTAACACTGTCATTTGGAAGCCTGCAAATTTAACGCCAGCCAGCGCAGTGGCATTGGCTGAAATTATTCACCGTCAAGGCATGCCAGAAGGTACATTTAACTTATTGTTGGGTGGCGGCTCGTCAGTCGGTGATACGCTCATCAATTCTACAGACATCGACGCCGTTAGCTTTACAGGTTCTGTACCAACAGGTCGCAAAGTTGCGGCTGCTACTGCTCCAAACTTTATCCGTTGTCAGCTTGAGATGGGCAGCAAAAACGCCTTGGTTATCGCTGACGATGCCGATTTGCAAGTCGCTATCGATGCGGCAGTGGCTGGTGCGTTTGGCGGTTCGGGTCAGAAATGTACGGCTTCTTCACGCCTCATCGTGATGGACAGTATTCATGATGCGTTTGTAGACGGTGTGATTGCCAAAATGAAAACCCTAAAAGTTGGCCATGCGCTTGAAAACGGCATATTTATGGGGCCTGTCGTCGATGATAAGCAACTGGCGTCAAACATGGACTGGATCGAAAAAGCCAAGCAATCTGGTGCCAATTTAGCGTTTGGCGGTGAGCGTTTAGAGATGCCGCATGACGGCTACTATATGTCGCCCACGTTGTTTACGGAGACGGATAACAGCTGGGATATCAACCAAGAAGAAGTGTTTGCCCCGCTGGCGTGTGTCTTGCGTGTCAAAAACCTAGAAGAAGCGATTGCCATGACCAATGATACGCGCTTTGGTCTGACGGGCGGCATCATCACCCAAAGCTTGCGCAGCAGTGCGATGTTCAAAGAGCAAGTACAAGCAGGCTGTGTCATGGTCAATCTAGCAACTGCAGGTACGGACTATCACGTGCCATTTGGTGGTCGTAAACAGTCAAGCTTTGGCCCGCGCGAGCAAGGTCAATATGCCAAAGAGTTCTATACCATCGTCAAGACCGCTTATCAAAAAGCGTACTAGAATTATCTCAACAAGACTGCTCGCCGCTATCGAAGCGACACAGTGTAAAAAAGCACTTAATAGCCAATGATAGCGGCTACTGATAAAAGTATTAAAAGGAATTGATATGTACCAAGATCATATCGTCATTGACGGATTACAGTATAGCCATTGGGATCGCAATTATTTTAAGATGCTACAAGCCAGTGGTATCAATGCGGTACATGCCACCTTGGTCTATCACGAAGACGCTCGCCAAACCATGACCCGCTTTAGCGAATGGCATGCACGCTTTGAGCAAAACTCAGATCTTATCTTGCCAGTGTACTCAGTGGCTGATATCAAAACAGCAAAAGAGCAAGGCAAAGTTGGCATCTTGTTTGGCGCGCAAAACTGCTCACCAATCGATGATGAAATTGGTTTAATTAGCGTGATGCGCCGCTTAGGCCTATTGATTATGCAGCTGACTTATAACAACCAGAGCTTACTAGCGACAGGTTGTTATGAGAAGAATGATAGCGGTATTACCCGTTTTGGCCAGCAAGCCATCGCTGAGATGAACCGTGTCGGTATGATTATTGACATGTCACACAGCGCTGAGCGTTCAACGCTTGAGGCGATAGAAGTGTCGTCGCGTCCGATATGTATTAGCCATGCCAACCCAACGACGGCTCATGATGCACTGCGTAATAAATCGGATACAGTCATCAGTGCCTTGACTCAAGCAGGCGGATTGTTAGGGTTTAGTTTATACCCGTTTCATTTGCCAAATGGTAGTGACTGTACGCTCGATAACTTCTGCACCATGATTGCCAATTGCGCTGATAAGTATGGCGTGAAGCATTTAGCGATTGGCAGTGATTTATGTCTTAATCAACCACAAGCTGTACTTGAGTGGATGCGTAATGGACGTTGGTCAAAAGCGATGGACTATGGCGAAGGCAATGCCAGTAATTCAGGTTGGCCAGATACTTTGCCATGGTTCGCTGGCAAAGACGGTATGGAAAATATCTATAACGGTCTGCTAAAGCACGGTTTTAACGAAAGCGATGCTGGAAAAGTCATCGGTCAAAACTGGTTCGATTTTTTAGAGCAAGGCTTAAAGCCTTTGGCTTAACTAGCTGTTTAAAGAGTCATTTTAGTCAATGGTTGCTCGAAATCGCTATAAGACGACAGTCGTGTTATAGCGCATATCCATTTGAAATAGGTAATTTAAATTAGATAGGTATGTATAGTGAGGTCGTTTTATCATACTCTCATTGCTACCACTTTGATCTAAAACGCAACGTTAGCATAGTATATGGAGCCACATCATGGCCGATTTAAAGGGATTTAATCAAGGTGAGCAAGGACGCTCAACTCCTATTAATCAAGGAATAAGTGAGTCCGAAGCCGCCGCTATTTCTACCGACACGTTAGGCCTTAAAAATCCTGCGTTTTGGTACAGTGGCGGATTCATTGTAGCCTTTGTTTTGATGGCGATTTTTGCAGAAGCACGCTTAGCAAAAATAGTCGAAGTAGGCTTCTCATGGTCCGTCAAAATATTTGGGCCTTTTTGGCAGATATTGCTACTAGCTACCTTTGTCATTGCTTTGGCCGTCGGTGCTGGCCGTACAGGTCGCGTGATATTAGGCAATCTACCCGTACCTGAGATAGACAGTTTCAAATGGATGGCCATTCTTTTCTGCACACTATTGGCTGGGGGCGGGGTTTTTTGGGCTGCCGCTGAACCCATCGCGCATTTCGTGTCAGCACCTCCTTTATACGGTGAGTCAGCCGATCTACAACAGCGCGCTTTTAACGCATTATCCCAATCATTTATGCATTGGGGTTTTTTGGCGTGGGCGATTGTAGGCAGTTTAACCGCGATTGTGATCATGCATCTGCATTATGACAAAGGCTTACCGTTGAAGCCTCGTACGCTTCTTTATCCTATGTTTGGTGAGCGTGTACTCACAGGCCAAACGGGCGCAATTATTGATGCTTGTTGTATCGTGGCAGTGGCTGCCGGTACTATCGGTCCTATTGGTTTTTTGGGCTTGCAAACCAGCTATGCACTGAATGAATTGTTCGGTATTCCCGATACGTTCACGACTCAGCTAATCATTATTGTCTTTGCCATCGTACTCTATACGTTGTCTGCGATCAGTGGTCTGACTCGTGGTATGCAGCTACTCAGCCGCTTTAACGTCATTTTGGCTTTTGCGCTGATGGTTTTTATCTTAGTATTTGGTCCGACCAATTTTATTGTCAACGGCTACATTCAGGGTGTGGGTACGATGATTGACAACTTCGTTCCAATGGCAACCTTTCGCGGTGATGAAAATTGGCTGAGCTGGTGGACGGTATTCTTTTGGGGTTGGTTCTTGGGTTATGGCCCGATGATGGCGATATTTATCGCTCGTATTTCACGCGGTCGTACGATTCGTCAGCTGATTACGACAGTCTGTATTATTGCACCGCTTGTGACGTGCTTTTGGTTCACCGTCGTTGGGGGCTCTGGTTTAGCATTCGAGATTGCCAACCCCGGTAGTGTCAGTAGTGCATTTGAAGGATTCAACTTACCTGGTGCGCTATTGGCCGTGACGCAGCAACTCCCATTTCCTTTGATTACCTCGATATTGTTCTTAATTTTGACGACTGTGTTTATCGTGACCACGGGCGATTCGATGACTTATACCATCAGTGTGGTCATCAGTGGCGAGCGTGAGCCGAACGCCATGATTCGCACCTTTTGGGGCATCATGATGGGTGTGACGGCGATTGTTTTAATTTCGCTTGGCTCAGGTGGCGTGACAGCATTGCAGTCCTTTATCGTGATTACTGCCGTGCCAGTCTCTTTTGTATTATTGCCTTCACTATGGAATGGTCCACAGATTGCTCAGAAAATGGCACGAGAGCAAGATTTGTATCGCCCTAATCAGGTAGAGGTGAGACATAAAATCAGTGAAGCCGAAAACGCTCAAACGTCTAAAGAAAGCATGACGCAAAAAACTGATTAAGGTTCTAGATCACCAAACGGTAAATATGAGACAGCCATTACATGCGCCGCTAATTTCATATTTACCAATAGACCCCCTCATTGAGATTATTAACGAAGCTGCTGGCTCAGTATATTAGGTAAGGTAGTGACATTATGAATATGGTTTATGCAAACGATAAAAGTATCGACGTCAAATCGCCTTTACTTAGTACAGGTTTCCGTACTCGTGATGTGATTATGGATGCGCAAAGACTGGGTGCCATGCATCAAACCCGCGTTAGCTTTGTGCGTACGTTATTGCGTAAGATTGATAGAGAAAAATGGACGCTCAGCACTCATTTGTGGGATTTGGATGAGCAAGGCTATGGCAAGGTTATCTATCGTCTACATACCCCAGAGTATCTGTATCATTTGGTGGTGTTCTGCAACGAGCTGGCTGATGACGAGCGTAATGATAGAGTGATTGCCCAAAAATGGGATGTCACCTTTGGGCTGGTATTTGGTGAGATAAGCGAAGAGTTACTGAGTAATCTACAAGCCAACGTACCGCTACAAGAAGCTGGTCGCAACTCCAACATGATGATGGTGCTGGCACGAGCAAACAAGAGCGTCCGAGTCTTTGATCATATCGTCAGCTCCCTTGCGGCTGGCAAGCAGCCTGAGATTGATGTACTCGCACAAGTGGGCTACATCCTGCGTACCACGGCGGTCTATGGCAATGGTAAGTTCGGTATTTATGATTTTAAACCGTTAGATCATAGCGAGGACTTTAATCAGTCGTTCCGAGCGCAGATGTGTGCTGTCTATCTGCTGCGCGAGTTTAGTTTAGATTGGGTTGATTATTTGGCACAGCAAAAAGGTGGCAGCAACGCAGTCAAGCTGCATCCAGAGATTAAGCGTTATTTGGGTATTGGTAATGCTACCGGTCTGGGTATGGCGCCGTATTTAATCAATCATCCATGCGTCGTTGACCAATGGCTGACCACCCGTGAGGAAGCGTTGCAAGCAACATCGGTTTGCCAGATTGAGCCCAAAGAGTCGGCGCATTTTGCCAGTCTAATCAAGCGTGCTATCCAACATTTTAACGAGATTGTCACCATCAACGAGCAGCAAATTAAACGCAATGAAACGGTTGTGAGGGAGTTAATTGTTTTACAAAACAACTTGATGACAACCATTAATAATCATGCGACATGGGCAGATTTTTTACAGGCACATGACCATTTGAGCTTTGAGAGCCAAGAAGTCATCATTTCTTGCTTAATAGAGCTGTACCCTGAGCGTGTCGATGCACTGCTCGACAGAGTCAATGCTGATGAAGCCTTATCGTTACCAAAAGGTAAAGTCATTCAGGATCTAATTGACGTCTTAGAGCAGCATTATCGCTGGGCCATTGATATTGATTTTACTCAGCCTGAGAATAGCCATTGGTTTTGGTATCGTTCCATCGATAAGGAAGAGCCACGTATGGGTATACGTGGTCAGGAGCCGGGAGCTGATCGTGAGCTGTCCTTGGATATCGCTCGCCAAGCCAATCATTTATATTTGGCTTTAAAACAAGCCAATTCGCAGCAGCTAATATCTGAGTTCATTTTGAATAAGCCCAGATATCGCTCAATTGCGCGCCGCGTCTGGACGATGGGGCATAAGCAGCTGGGTGATATTCAGATGAATGTCTTACACAAAGACGCATTACCCATGCATCTATTACGGTGTAAATTATCGATGTTTGGGGCAACCAAGTTTGATCCCAGATCCGATCGCTGGGTCAGGATTACTTTGTTTCAAGGCGCGCCATTATTTGCAGAAGTGCATAGTGATGAATGGTTGTTTCCTTTATTGCCTGATGTATCAATAGAGCAAGGAGGCTCTGACTTATGATGGTATCGCACAATGAAATCGTCACGATGGTATACAAAGCTTTTACTGGGCTGCACCGAGAGGTGGGGGAAGCTGATGTGATAGCCACCATGGTCGCCGAACTACAGATGGCAGGATTGGATGGTATCAAACATTTCAATAATGCCACTCCATATATCTTGAACGAGATTGACACGCCAATCGATATCGTTCATCAAGAAGAAGGCGCTATCCGTTTAGATCTGCATGGTAGTAGCTTAGCCTGTCATTTGCCGACTATCATTGACTATGCGCTTGAAAAAATGGGCGACTCAGCGCATTTTTATATTTATTTGCAGAACTGTCATAATCGCTGGTTGGCTTATAGTGAGCTGGTCGGGCTAGCAGCCAAAGGATTTGCTTGCTTGGCCAAATGGGATAATGGCTCTGTGCCCAAACATACATTGTTTACGTTAAATAAAGACTTTGTCTATCCTGACCTTTACTTTTTTGACAAACCGCAAGCTAACTATAATACCAATGATATGGTCATTGAAATTGCCACGCAAAACTTTGATATCGAATCAGACATCCAGCATTTCGATCATAAAATATCGACAGATGCATTGTTTGAAACGCATCAGCGCGCATGGAAAGAAGGCATCTATGTCGATGATATGCAATGGGAAACACTCAAAACAACAGCCGCTGCTATATTGGTAGAAAACAGCGAAGAATCAAGTCGCGGTGCGGGCGGAGTATAGAGTATAGAGTATAAAGCCCAACCATTTTGACAGGTCTAAAAATTTTATTCATACTTCCAATTAAACAAAGTGGCTAGATCATTAGCTGCTTTTCCCATTACAGGTATACAACTCAACAGCTGCTCTAAAAATTTTCTTGCTATGGGGAAATAATTTAATAGTAATCTCTTATTGTTACTTGCCCAAATAAGTAGCGTCAATAAATGCCAATAAAAAACTCTTGTCGGTCAATACCTATAAAAATAAATGAACATATGCCTACATTTGCAACCAACCCTTCCTTGTCTATTTTCACTTATGTATCGCATGCGTTTATTTACAACGCTTACCTCTTGTCATTTTAAAAATGTTCTGCTAGGTTACATAACGATAATATAGTTATCTATATATAAAATACTGTTACAAAGCGCCAACTTTATACGGGTTTTATTAGATGATTTTTTATCTGCCAGAAATGTCAAAACGTAAGAGGTTGTAATCATGTTAGATTTAGCAAATATGACGCCACAAGAGGTCAGAGCACTAATTGGTAAGAACGAAATCAACAAGCCGACTTCTGGCATGTGCAAAGGTCACATACAAGCAAACTTAGTCATAGTACCCAAGAAATTGGCCTATGATTTTTTATTGTTTGCACAGAGAAACCCAAAATCTTGCCCTATTTTAGACGTAACAGATGTTGGTAGTTCGGAACCACGACTGATGGCGAAGGGCGCAGACTTGAAGTCTGATGTCCCAAAGTATCGAATATACGAGTTCGGCGAGCTAGTAGCGGAGGTGTCAGACCTAACAGACTATTGGAGAGAGGACTTGGTCTGCTTTCTTTTAGGATGTAGCTTTTCCTTTGAGTCTGCCATGCTCAATGCGTCTATTCCTGTCAGACACATCGAAGACAATCACAATGTGCCGATGTATATCACGAATATAGAAACTGAGCCTGCAGGACAGTTTTATGGAAAAATGGTGGTCAGCATGCGACCGATACCTTATCCATTAATCACCAGAGCCGTACAAGCCACCTCTCGGTTTCCGCAAGTACATGGCGCGCCTATCCATATTGGAAACCCTAGTGTCATCGGTATAACAGACATCCATTCTCCCGATTTTGGTGATGCATCACTCATAAAGGAAGGTGAAGTGCCTGTGTTTTGGGCTTGTGGTGTGACGCCTCAAAGCATCGCAATGACCAGTAAACCTGAACTTATGATAACGCACGCGCCGGGACATATGTTTATCTGCGACCCAAAAGATGAAGACTTGGCAGTTCTATAATGTTGGGTGACAACACTATTTTAAAACGCCATTTTAAAATGTAATGGCATCCAATCTTGTTTGTCCACAAAGCTCTCGGTAAATAAAAACGTATTGCATCGCACAAATTTTTTATAAAAAATAATTATTCACTTTTACTCTAATGGAATAGCTAACAATATGAATATTAACTTTACAGATCTAGAAAAGCTGATCAAAATCGCAGAAAGCGCTGACATACAATCATTAGAGGTGACCGATGGTGATGCACGTATCTCTATCGTTTGTCAGGCTAATGGCAATACTCCTCACTCAAAAACTGCTCATTCAGAATCACGCACAGTAACCTCCAACAATAACACTCCTAATAATACCAGTGCAGACAATAGCTCTATTGATGAAACGGTGACGACAGAGGTCACTGATTCATCTAGCTCTTCATCTTCATCCCAAGTATTGGCGCCTATGCTCGGTACTTTCTATCTTCGTTCTGAGCCGACAGCTGAAGCTTTCTTTGAAGTGGGTGATCAGGTAGCAGCAGGGCAGACACTATGCATCATTGAAGCCATGAAAATGATGTACGAGGTCAAAGCAGAAACTGCGTGTACGCTTAAAGAGATTTTGGTCGATGAAGGTGATGTCGTAGAGTACGCCCAGCCCTTATTTGTTATAGCGTCAGACAGTTAAAGCCACTCAATAGCCGCTCAATATTGTATAGACGCTGCACAAACACTGTATTTGACACTATATTTTTAAGGGAATAAACATGTTCACAAAAATCTTAATTGCCAATCGCGGCGAGATTGCTCTACGTATTATCCGAGCTTGCAAACAGCTAGGCATCCAATCAGTCATTGCGCATTCTGAATCAGACAAAGACTCGTTACCCGTGCGCCTAGCCGATGAAGCAGTATGCATCGGGCCTGCCAATGCCACACACAGTTATCTTAACCAACGAGCGATTGTGTCTGCTGCAAAGCTTACCAACGCACAAGCTATCCATCCAGGCTATGGATTTTTGTCTGAAAACGCAGACTTTGCGGCCTTGATTGAAGACTCAGGTCTCACGTTTATTGGCCCAACGGCTGACAATATCAGAAACATGGGCGACAAGGTTGAAGCCAAAAAACAAATGACGATGGCTGGCGTGCCCTGTGTGCCTGGTTCTGATGGCGCATTGCCTGCTGATTCAGAGCAAGTTATCAAAATCGCCAGTGACGTTGGTTATCCAGTCATCATCAAAGCAGCAAGCGGTGGCGGCGGTCGTGGTATGCGCGTGGTCGAAAAAGAAGCCGACTTACTCTCTGCGATTTCTATGACGCAAACAGAAGCCAAAGCCAATTTTGGTAGCGCTATCGTCTATCTCGAAAAATACCTACAAGCACCTCGACATATCGAAGTGCAAGTCATGTCTGACACTCATGGTAATGCTATTTATTTAGGCGAGCGTGATTGCTCTATGCAGCGTCGTCATCAAAAAGTCATTGAAGAAGCGCCAGCACCTGGTATCACCGAAGAGCAGCGTCAGAAAATCGGTCAAGCATGTGTCACAGCTTGCGAGCAAATGCAGTATAGAGGCGCAGGCACGTTTGAGTTTTTATATGAAAACGGCGAGTTCTTCTTTATCGAGATGAACACTCGTGTGCAAGTTGAGCACACCATTACTGAGATGGTGACGGGCGTCGATATTGTGCAAGAGCAAATCAGAGTAGCTGCAGGACTGCCACTGGCATACAAGCAAAGTGATATCGCCATTACCGGACACGCTTTTGAGTGCCGTATCAACGCTGAAAACGCGCAGACATTTTTACCAAATGCTGGGCGCATAGACTACTGCCACATGCCAGCAGGGTTTGGTATCAGAGTAGATAGCCATGCTGAGTCGAACTACACTGTGCCGCCATCTTATGACAGTTTGATTGCCAAGATATGTGTACAAGATCGTTCAAGAGAAAAAGCGATAGAAAAAATGCGTGCGGCCTTATCGGAGGCGCAAATTACGGGTATTGATACCAATATTGGTTTGCATCAACGTCTGTTTGAAGATGAGGTGTTTTGTGAAGGTCAAATGAGCATTCATTATCTGGAACAGTGGATACAAGACAATATATAAATCAGGTCTTGCCCGCAAAAAAGAAAACCAAATCTGACATTAGCGTCAGAAGCGTCAGAATCAAGATATAGTCGGTTCAATATAATTTGGATATGAGGAAGGCGAGTGAAAGTACTACAACTAGTAGACTAAGCGAGCCTGACAGCGTATCCAAATTATAGGGGGTTTGACTATAGCAGATAAAAAATAATGGAGCACGTGCTAATGGAACTACAATGGCAACTATGCAGTGAAACCAATCTAGCGTTGTTTTTCCCTAAACCAACCACCTTAGAAAAACAACAAAAATGCTGGGCGTTATCAGACAGTATCCAAAAAATGCCAGAAGTCATAGAAGTGGTGATTGGTATGAATACGCTCAGTGTATTCGTCGTGCCATTAACTTGGGCTGAGCTGAATACTTTCAAAGATAAGCTTTCAGACCTGCTCAATGATATCCCTTCAAAAACCATCCAAGGTAAGCACGTCGAGATACCAGTGCATTACGGCGGTAAGTATGGCCCCGATCTAGCGGCCATGGCGAATGACCTAAATCTCTCAGTTGAAGCCGTTGTCGATCTACATACCAAAGCCACTTATACCGTTTACTTTATCGGTTTTCAGCCAGGATTTCCTTATCTTGGCGGCTTGTCTGAGTCCTTATACTTCCCAAGGCATGCCATCCCTAGAACCCAAGTGCCCGCAGGCTCAGTGGGTATCGGCGGTGAGCAGACAGGGGTTTATCCTTTTGATTCTCCAGGCGGTTGGCAGCTACTAGGCCAGACGGATACTGCTTTATTTGATTTAACCGAGACCTCTCCGACGTTGCTTAACGCAGGTGATACTTTGACATTTAAAGCGATTGATATTCATCAATAAGCGATAAATAAAAGATGCATGAATCAAAAAGACAAATAAACAGGTGGTATCAATGAAAATTTTAACCGCAAGTGCCCTTGCCAGTATTCAAGATTCGGGACGACTGGGTTACCGCAGTATGGGTGTGGGTAGAAATGGCGTAATGGACAGCTGGGCGCTACAAGCTGGTAACGCTTTGATGAAAAATGAGGCAAACGAACCTGCTATTGAAATAGCACTGGGTGAGCTAACCATACAGTTTGAAGAAAGCGTCAGTTTTTGCTTAACAGGGGCTTTGTACGAAGCCTATCTAGACGACAAACGTGTTCCTTGCTATTGGCGTATCAATGCAACAGCGGGGCAAACGCTCAAACTTTTGCGTCCGCTACAAGGTATGTATAGCTATTTATGTGTGCACGGTGGCTTCGATATTGAGCCAGTATTGCAGTCGGTTAGCACCAATCTCAAAGCAGGATTTGGCGGATTTGAAGGCAGATACCTAAAAGCCGATGATAGCTTAACGGTAAAAACTGAATCAAACCTGCCTGTGATTGGGGTGGCTCGACTTGCCCCAACCGATGTCATTAGAGTGATAAAAAGCAGTGAGTATGATTGCTTCACTGAGTCGTCTCAACAGGCTTTTGAAAATCAGCCTTGGAAACTACAAACCAGTAGCAACCGTATGGGTTACCGCCTTGATGGGGCTACAGCGCTTGAATTTAGTAAGCCTGTAGAAATGAGCTCACATGGTGTTGATATTGGTATGATTCAGGTGCCACCGCAAGGGCAACCGATTATTTTGATGGCGGATGGGCAAACAACGGGTGGCTATCCTAAAATCGCAACCGTAATTCAAGCAGACATAGGTCTGATGGCACAGATTAGATTTGGCAAAACCTGTCAGTTCGTCGTTGTGTCATTAGAGCAAGCGCTGCATGAACAACAGAAAAGACAACATTACATCGATCAAATAAAGGAGTATGCCAATGAAAATTGATTTAAATGCTGATGTGGCTGAAGGCTGCGGGCAAGATGATAAGTTAATGACGATAGTCAGCTCAGCCAATGTCTGCTGCGGTCTTCATGCTGGGTCTTATGGCGAGATGCTAGCAACGTTGCAATTGGCAAAAGCAAACAACGTGAGCGTAGGTGCGCACCCTGGTCTAAACGATAGAGAGAATTTTGGCCGTATTCATCAGCCGTTAAGTGAAGCCGATTACCGTGCTTTATTGATATATCAATTGGGTGCAACCAAAGCGCTCTGTGACTTGGTTGGTGTGTCATTAGACTACGTAAAACCGCATGGTGCATTGTACAACCAAGCCGCTATTGATGAGAATTTATCAGATATTTTGGTGAGTGAAATCAAACGATTTGATCCAAGCCTAAAGGTCATGGGTTTGTCCGGCGGCTATTTGGTTAAATCAGCTAAGAAACAGGGTTTAGAGGCGATATCAGAAGTGTTTGCCGATAGGAACTATGAAAAAGACGGCTCATTGGTCTCTCGTAGCAAAGACAACGCCCTGATAACCGATACGGATGATGCGGTTAAGCATGTATTTCAGATGATCACTGAAGGGACTGTCACCAGTGTCTGCGGTCAAACCGTATCCGTAGAGGCGCAAAGTATCTGCCTACATGGTGATGGCGAACACGCCATTTTATTTGCACAAGAAATAAAGAAACAACTAGAGCTAAAAGGTATCACTATCTCTGCCCACTAAATATAAATATCCGCCCACTAATCATTTGATTAAATAATCCCATATAGCACAAGGATGTTTATGAGCACTATAAAAAAACACAATACCGCCATTTTAGGCGCGGCCTTCCTGATGGCTACATCAGCAGTAGGGCCAGGGTTTTTGACCCAAACGGCCACATTTACCGAAAGCCTTATGGCAAGTTTCGGTTTTGTCATCTTAATATCTATTATTATGGACATTGGCGTTCAGCTTAACGTTTGGCGAGTAGTCGCGGTCTCCAAAAAGCGTGCACAGGAAATCGCCAACTTGGTGTTTCCTGGTGTCGGTTACTTGCTCGCGTTCTTAATCATTGCGGGTGGTCTGGCTTTCAATATTGGTAATATTGGCGGTGCCGGACTTGGCATGCAGTCCATGTTCAACATGTCACCCATTACAGGCGCCCTGATCAGTGGTGTGATTGCCGTCGCGATATTTTTAGGCCGAGAAACGGGGCCTATGATGGATAAGTTCGCTCAGTTAATGGGCTTTATCCTGATTGTATTGGTCATTTATGTGGTCTTTAAATCTGATCCGCCATTAGCAGAAGCCGTCAGCAAAACGATCATGCCTGACAAAATTGATGCAGTGGCTATCGTGACGCTAGTCGGCGGTACGGTTGGCGGTTATATTACTTTCTCAGGTGCGCATCGCTTATTAGAAGCAGGCGTCAGCGGAGAAGAGAATTTAAAATCAGTGACCAGAAGCTCGGTCTCTGGTATTTTGATTGCCTCTGTGATTCGCGTGTTTTTATTCCTTGCCGTATTAGGCGTGGTATCTCAAGGTTTTGCATTGGATCCTGCCAACCCAGCCATGTCGCCGTTTCAGTACATTTTAGGAAATGCGGGTAAAGTTATTTTTGGTATGGTGATTTGGGCGGCTTCTGTGACCTCGGTGATTGGTGCTGCTTATACCTCTGTGTCTTTTATGACCAACTTCCATCCATTCATTGAAAAGCACAAACGCTACTTCATTATTGGTTTCATCGTGATCTCGACAATGGTGTTTGCCACTATCGGTAAACCAGCCCAAGTACTGGTATTGGTCGGTACGTTAAATGGTTTGGTATTGCCTATCGCCATGGTCATCATCTTGATTGCCGCCTACAGAAAAAATATCGTTGGCAATTATAAGCATCCTATTTGGATTGCGGTATTTGGTTGGTTAATCGCCATCGTGATGAGCATCCTAAGTGTCATGACCATTGCTAAATATCTGGGCATGAGTTAAAAAATTAAGATAAGGAATGTATGATGGATATAGAGCAAATAGAACGTGTGGTCAAACTGGTTGAAAGCAGTCAGCTGCACGAAGTCACGATTGCAGACAACGGGCAATCTATTACGGTAGTTAATAATTTAGGTGCGCAGAATAATGTGAGCGCTAATCCTATAGAGGCCACGCCTACTCATGAGCCTGAACAGACTGGTAGTGATGTCTTGCAAGTAGGTGCTACTTACGTAGGGCAGGTTTACTTAAGTGAAGACGATGCAACAGACAACTTGGTCAAAGAAGGCGACCATGTTCAAAAAGGTCAAACTGTTTGCTTCATTGATGAGTTGACCCGTTTGCAGCCAGTGATTAGTAATAAAGAAGGTGTGGTCACGGCAGTCTTGGTTGAAAGTGGCCAGAACGTTGAATACGGACAGCCTATTTTAAAGATAAAAGCTACGCCTTAGTATTGGATAAACGACCCGTTTTTATAACATTATCCAAAGTCAATATTGAATACAGCAAGAGGGCTAGCGTTATATGACGCCAGCCCTCTTTTTTACTGCTGTTATTAAGCTGTTTCTAATAATGTCATCGCAAATAACACATATAGTGCCATGGTCGAATACCAAATACATCCTAATTATTTTTGATTGGTTTACCAAGGTCTAGGATTTCTTCCGCATCGATAGTAGTGGGGGATTTTGCTTGTTTGCGCTTATCCCACCAAGCAAAGAGGTTCGCTAGTACAGAGCCGGATACCGAGTGCCAGATACAAGCCACAGCTGCTGCGATGGCAGACTCTGCATTACCAGGGAAAAATTTGGTACTTAAACCTGTTGCTAAGCCTGCATTTTGCACCCCAACCTCAATAGATATGGTACGTTTTTTGGCCTTATTCATACCAAAGAGTGCACCTGAGTAGTAGCCCAATATATAGCCGATGATATTGTGTACGGCAATGGCTAAAATGACGACCAATCCTGATTGTAAGAACTGACTGCCAAATACGGCTGCAACGCCGCCGACGATCGCGGCAAAAGCCAATACAGCAACGCCTGGCATAATAGCACGCACATCATTAAACCAATGCTTGTTTTGAAATAGGATGTTTAATATAGAGCCGATAGCGACTGGTAACAACGTCACTAGAAGCATAAAACGGAACATGCCCCAACCATCCATTTCGACTGATTGCCCCACCAAATAATTCAACCACAGCGGCGTCATCAGAGGCGCAATGATGGTTGATACAGTGGTCATGCCTACTGAAAATGCAACGTCGCCTTTAGCCAGATAGCTCATGATGTTAGAAGACACGCCGCCTGGACAAGTGCCGACTAAAACCAAACCCAGTGTTAAGCCAGGTGAGAGATCAAAAAGGCGAGCCACGCCAATTGCCAATAGCGGCATGACGGTATATTGAATGATAGAACCAATAAAAATATCTAGTGGGCGCTTGGCCAATACTTTGTAATCTTCTTTACCCAATGTCATGCCCATAGCAAGCATGATAATCCCTAGTACAATGACCTGAGTGTCACCTGTCACCCAAGAAAAAGTTGCGGGCTCTATAAAGGTTACCGCCGCTGCCAAAATAATAACCAATGCAGTAAACCGACTTAACTGCTGACTTATCATCCCTAAAAACTGCATTTCTCAAATCCTTCTAAGGCTAAAAATAGTCAAGTATAAGTTCAAAATCACTATATTTCCAACAGGTTCGAGCTATTTTTAGCCAACAATAAGTTGCTATTATGACAACTTTAGATATTTTTCCATTTCTGATACAGAGGGGATTATTTGGTAAAAATTACGGATAGCTACCATATCGTTACCTTTCTTTAAATTCCAAAATTTTAGATACCGTTATAATTCCTTATGATTTAGTTTATGTAATCTACATAACACTTTATTTATGAAGCACATTTATAAAGCTCTATGCAGATTAACGTCATTCTTTGCAATAGTGTTATTTAGTTAGTATACTAACAATTAATATACTAACAATTAATATACTAACTAAATAATATCTAATATGCCTAATATGCCTAATCAACCTTATCAGTTTCACTTTTTTTTGCACTGTGGTCATCTCATCGAAGAGCGTCTGCGTACTAAGCTGACCCCTTTAGAGGTTATGCCGCGTCAAGCACGCGTGTTAGATGCGCTCGGAAGAATGGGGCAAGCATCACAAGTGCAGTTGGCTGACGAGTTTGGATTGTCTGCCGCAAGCATGAGTACGATGACCGCACGCTTATTGACAGCGGGTTTAATCGAAAGACGCGTCGATGAGAATGAGCTGCGCAGTAACGTCCTCAAGCTCTCCAAGCACGGGAAAGGTTTATTAACGCAGATTTATGAGGTTTGGCGCGAAGTAGATCAAGAAATATATGAGGCGATAGGGTCTGAAAATGCGACGCAACTTGCAAGGATTACTCATGAGCTACGCAATGCGTTTGGTGGTTTTACACCAGGTGAGAATAGCTCGAATTCAGAAGAACAAACGCATAGTTAGTTAAGTTCAACACGCCCTAGTATTTTTATAAGAGATTTTTCACCCATTCAGTCTAACCAGCTATCAGGAAATTTACGATGTCGACTTCTATTCAATCACTTGTTCGATCAAAAAGTATTATCAAATACCTATCTTTACTGACGTTACTAACCGCGTCTTCTTACGCCTTTGCGCTCGATGTAAATTTTGTGGATAGTAAATGGGATGGAGCAACGATACCCAAGGGACAACAGTGCCAAAAATTTGATGGGGTCAATCCAGGTACGCCCAAGCTGAGCGTATCTGATATTCCGGCAGGGTCAGACAGTGTCGTGTTGGTATACAGTGACCGCGACTCTAAAAAAATGAACAATGGCGGGCATGGCATTATGAATTACACCCTACCAAAAGGCTCAACTGCAGTTGAGTTGCCGATTGTGGCTGGACACAGTTATGAGATGCCAAAAGGGTTTGAGATAATTGCAGAACATCGCGGTGCTGGCTGGGACAAAGAGGGAGCCTATATGCCACCTTGTTCTGGTGGTAGTGGCCATGAATATTACGTCACGGTTCAAACCTATAAAGGCAATACGGTCACTGCTGAAACCGTGTTAGAGCTTGGCAAGTTTTAATAGGTAACGTGGTATTGGCTATCAAAAACATGACTATTTTTACCTGTGAATCGACTAAAAAATAGTCGCTGTCAGGGTTATAAGTGCCAATGTCATTAGAGCCAGTGTCATTAGCAACAATGTCATTAGCGGCAATGTCATCAGTGCCACGGTCGAATACCAATGACAAGATTAAATTTTTCTTAATAATTTATGATAATTACTGTTCACAATAGAGGGTTTATGAAAACAAAGATACTTTACAATAGCATACTGATCAGTATGGCATTAACGCTAACCGCTTGTAGTCAACTTGCTGAGCAATATTCGGTAGAAGCTGCTAACGAGACTAGTCAAACGATCTCAGTTTCAGAAGCTGATCGCATTGCTAATGGTGGTGTTGATATGACACGCATCAGCCAAGATGCCCTTGTAAAGGCCCCTGAAACTGTCGATTGTACATTAGAAAACGGCGACGCTGCCAAGTGTGCAAAGATAGTGGTCAAGCATCAACCTGATAACTTAAAAATTGGGCCGTTTTGCCCAGAGACGCTAGATGACAAAGGTGGTGTCTGGAACTGGGATGGCGAAAAATCAGGGCTCTATCGTATCGATGAAAAGTTTTTAACGATGTTGGAGACGCAGGGTTATCAATTCTATGACGCTGACGGCAAGGTGAATATCGTCGACGTGCGTACGACCCAGCCAACGGTCAGTAATGCCTGCTTGTCTGCCTCGGCTGACGAGTCAGTCGAGATGACTGTTTTGTTGCCATTGTCGCCTGTCAAGGCTGACGAAGCAACCAGTCTAGGGACTGTAGCCAAAGTTGGGTTGGCCCTTGATGGTGTGCCTATTTTTGCTGACGCGCCTTCGGTGCTACAAACGGGACACATGCCTGCGCTCGACACTTGCGGCGGCCATATTGATCCGGGTGGTTGGTACCACTGGCATGCCACCTCAACAGACATCAACTCAGTGTTCGAGCATGACCATGTCGATGCTAGCTGTGCCTTAGAGCAGAAGGCTGATGCCTTGTTTGCCTATGCTTTTGACGGTTATGCTATCTACGGTAGCGTGGACAGTAATGGCAAGATACCGACCGATCTGGATGCCTGCAACGGACATACTGGCGCAACCCTTGAAAATCCTAAAGGCACTTACCACTACCACGCATCGACAGAGTTTCCGAACTTGCCAAGTTGCTTGAGTGGCGTAGTCGCTCAGGATAACTTCACGACCACTGCCAAACAAGGCATCGGTGCTGAAAATGGCACAGGAGCAGGAGGTCCAGGTCAGGCTGCGCCCCCAGGTTTTGATACGGCAGCTACAACACTTGGTGTTTCAGAAGCTGACTTGTTAAGCGCGATTATGAAAAATGGCGGCAGACAGCTCGACACTGCCACTGCTGCCAAAGACCTCGGTGTGACTGAAGCGGCGTTGAAAGCTGCCTTACCCAATAAAGACTGATTTCGTCAACCCTTTGACTTGCTAAGCTTTTGCATGCGGGTCTCGTCTTATAAAACCTACAAGCTATACCAATAATTTGTGTGGCTTGTAAGTTAGATGGAACTCTAGTCATCTCCATTTTTTATCAGACTCATTAAAACTTTCTAATTGTTAACAATTAATTTATATATGGAATTAATCAATTATTCATATAAAGAGGGCACTATTCATGCAACTTTCTACTGCCAAATTTGGCTTAAGCTGCTTAGCATTGACACTAGCATCGGGCAGACTGTTCGCTTGTAGTAGCGAGGTGTCGAATACCAATGCAAGCGCCACAACCAGTGTGTCTAGCAAAAATGCAGATACCGTTATGCCTTCGGTACAACCGTCTTACTTTTTGAGTGATGGCTTGGTTGAGCCTATTAGTAAAGTGTCATGCTCGTTGTCAGATGGCAGCACTGGTGAATGCTATAAAATCGTTACCGAAAACAAGCCAAGTGATGTTGGTATGGGGCCATGGTGTCCAAGCAATATTGCAGATGATGCCTCAAAAGGGGGAATTTGGTTAGAGGATGGTGAGGTTCATGATGTTGATGGTGAGTTCATCAAAAACTTATCACAGTTTTATGGTGACAGTAATTGGAATATGTACAACAAGACCACTGGTAAAATCATGAAAACCTCAACACTTGAGGAATGTGTGGCTGCTGCAGACCCTAGGGTTGGTGACGAATACCGTAATTACTGCGTTGAATGCTTGCCAGAATATGTAGAAGACTTGACCGATACTTTCTATATTCCAGTCACACCAAAAGCCGCAGCCAGTATTACTGAGTTCGGTGGTCCAGGCCCTCAGGCTAGAGGTCCATCGGTGCGCGGTATTGCCTTTAATGGCGTACGTTTTGATGCACCAGCGCCTGTCAGTAATATTTTGGCAGCCTATACGATTGCACCGTTTGACGATGCCGGTGGTCACATCAATTCTCATGAAGGTTACCATTATCATGCTGCTACTGGTGTGACGACCAAAATTGCACAAGACGACAGTCATGCGCCAATGATTGGCTATGCGCTTGATGGCTATGGTATCTATGCCAATACCGATGCAGATGGTAACGAATATACCGATCTGGATGAGGCTCGCGGTCATTATGATGACGTGAGAGGGTATCACTATCATGTGGACAAAGCAGGCAATAATAACTTCATCGACGGACTGCGTGGTGTGTATGCGGAAGACTAGTTTGTCATCAACGACGTTTGCGTGCTTGGCTGCAGTTGGGCTGAGTATCGTGAGCGTCAATGCGACTGCCCACAATCCCAATACCTCGACTTTTATACTGTCGAAAGCGGCTGATGACAAATATTTAGTGCGCCTAGATGGTGCTTTAACTGGAGTAGAGGCGCAAATTAACGAAACGTACTCGCCCGATGCGTACAAAACGGCGGAGGAGTTTCAGCAATTAGCCAATGAGCACTTTATTAAATCATTGACCTTATCTATCAATGACCAGCCCATTAAGGTGGTAAACCCCAATGTACAGCTGGGTCATGGCACGCAGTTTTCTGCCGAGGCGCAGGGTATTGGTGATACGGTTGAATCTATTGATTTGACCAATACGTTCTTTAAAAACTTACATGGCAACCGAATGACGGTCGTATTGCTGTCTGACCAATTTCCAAAGACGCAATATACGCTTAGTGATAGCAATCAACATCAGCTAAGTCTAAAGTTGGTTGATGGTCAATGGCAACAAAATAACAGCGATGCACTGCCTATGGCAGGTGATGCTCAACCGCATACTCATGATGAAAGTGGTCAAGAGGGCCATCATCATGACGAAGATGGCCGTGATGCAGATGATCATATTGAAAGCAGCCATGATGTATATAGTCATTCGCATGAATCTGCTGATGATCTAGCACTAGATAGTGTTTTAGATGATGATAAAATAAAATTAGCAAGCACACCGACATTGGCTACAGCAGACAAAACCTTGTTTGGTTCTGTTTATGTCTTAGGCATTGGTGCTGTGATAGCATTGCTGATAGGCGCAAGATGGTTTTTTAAGAAAAAACAGTAAGAGTATGAATCGTTATATAGTCAGCGAACCACTAAACCGCTACGGTGTTACCCTCCCTAGAGGTACTATATGTACAATCTGCGGTCGGCTGCCTTGTAGCTGTTTTAGACTTCTTTGACTATAGTTGATAGGCTCTGTTGACTGATTACAGGTCTATCATTTGTCTTTGAGTAATGATATTACCCAGCGCTGCAAGGCATCTTCATGATAACGTGGGTGCCAAGCGGCAATCACATCGAACGTATCCGGTGTGTGTTCAAGTTTAATCTCAATTAAATTTAATCCCTTGATAGCACGAGAAGGCAAAAAAGCAATGGAATCCGTTGTTTCAAGATACAGTGGTACGACCGAAAAACAAGGCGCAGACACCACCACGTTTCTTTTTAAACCAAACGATTTAAACCAATCATCAACAGAGCCTTTAAAGTTCGGGCGCGATGGTGAGGCGATGATGCTGGGGTATTTTGCGACATCAGCCAAAGTGGGTACACTTTTCAAAATAGTGGCGTTTGGAGAGGCGACGCAAACATGATGTTCTTCAAATAAGGTCAAAATAGGGTAGTTGTCTGGAATATAGTCAGGAAAGGCAATCGCCAAATTAACGTGACCACTCTCCATCAACTCATTGAGCTTATCGATTTCAAAATCCCTAACTATCACCCTTAAATTAGGGGCTTGTGTTCTTATCAAGGATATCAATTTTGGTAGGACTATTTGCTGTGCATAATCAGTGGCCGCAATAACAAAAGTGCCTTCAACGGTATTGGGGTCAAACGTGGTTGGTGACACCAAAGTGCTAAAATCATTCAGCAGTTTATCAACACTCACGGATAGAGTCTGTGCAAAGGGTGTGGCAATAAACCCATTGGTTTTACGAACAAACAATCGATCATCAAAAACATCGCGTAGCTTTTTTAAATGCTCGCTGACCGCTTGTTGCGTAAGTCCTAACTGTGCCGCGGCTTTAGAAGCACTTTGCTCACGTATGAGTGCCTGAAATACACGCAGTTGTTTGATATCCAATCTGTCTAATTTACTCAATGTACCTCTCCGTTGTTAGGGCGTTTGCCTCATATAATCAAACCAATCGTTGTCAGTTGCTTGTCAATCTGCAGCTCATAATTGGCTAGTAATCAGCTCATAATCAATACTATAGACCAATAATACTTGTATCACTAACAAAAACTATTTGTTTTTAATTGTTGGCTGGGTGGCTTATTATCAACGCATCAAAACAAACCTTGGAGAAAAAAATGAAAACGGTTATTTTAATTGGTGCATTGGGCAAAATGGGTCAAGCAGCGTTAATCGGTCTTGGCAATCATAAGGTGATTACTGCCGGTCGTTCTGGCGACGTGGATCACATTGTAGACATTACTAATGAGCAATCTATTAGAACGCTTTATGAAACTGTTGGCCATTTTGATGCGGTGGTGAATACTGTTGGGCTTTGTGAGTATGCAAGCTTTACAGAGATGACAGAAGCTCAGTGGATGACCACTGTAATGAGCAAGATGATGGGACAAATTAATTTGGTGCGTATTGGTCAAGAATACATTGCCGATGCAGGCTCATTTACTTTGATTAGTGGTATTTTGAATAAAAAGCCGATTCCTTACGCCATAGCAGATGCTACAACGAGCGGTGCCATTGATACTTTTGTGAAATGTGTTTCGTTAGAGATGCCAAGAAACACGCGCATTAATGTGGTGAATCCAACGGTATTGGTCGAAGCATGGGATGTGTATGGTGAGATGATGCCAGGTTTTGAGCCAGTACCAAGTGCACTAGTGGGCAAGGCATTCGAGCGTTCAGTAGATGGTTTTATTACTGGTGAAGTGATTGTTGTTGACGCTTAATTGCCGTTGACCAAACAGGCTTTAAATAAGATCTCATGTTGAGGGTTTATCAGGTAATTATTTTACCCAAAAGTCAGCTTACTAATAAGCTGACTTTTTTGTTTTCTGCTATCGCTTTTATTCAGTAGGATGGACGCAGATAATATAATCATCGCCAAAACGGATGACAGATGGAAGGCAAAAAATTTCTATAGTGCGCCAATTCATGACCTTAGCTGTGTGACAGAGCAGGGCGCATTACGTCTAACCTCAGAATGCTCAACTGAGGGACTTGGTTTTGTCTTCGTTATATCTTATAAAAAGTGATTTGTTATACTTTATATAATTTAATCCATCAATTACGCCTCAGCGACTATTAACCTTTTAGCATATTTCAAGGCTATTTAATTGAACACTGTGTCTACACATCTTTTGTCTACGACTCGTGTGCCATCGAAATCAACACGTTTTAGACATCTATGTCTTGCGTTATCTATATTTTATCTGCTTTATAATGTGACGACTTTGTACAGTGTTTCATTATATGAGGTAGCGCCTTCGAGCATTCATAATTTGGCCACGCCGTTCGATAGCGCAATACCTTTCATTCCAGCTATGATTGTTCCTTATAGCTGGTCGTTGATTTTATTTGTTGTCAGCTTTTTTTTAGTACGGACATCCACGCAATTATCCTTACTGAGCTATCGCCTAATCTTAGCGACCATCTTTGCCTGTTTGATCTTCTATTTTTATCCTGCTCGTTTCTCATTCAATCGGCTGCCACCTAATGATTGGACGCAGTTCGGCTATCAGTTTTTACAGTTGGTGGACAAGCCGTTTAATCAGCTGCCGTCTTTGCATGTCAGTTATGCCATATTGCTTGGCGTGTCATTATGGGATATTGCAGGGTCTGAAAAATCATGGGTTTCAGGGGCTTATCGGTTATTGCTTACTGGCATATGTACATTGATTGCTCTTTCCACGGTGTTGACGTATCAACATCATTTGCTAGACATGCTAGGCGGGGCAGTATTGGCCGTTTTGGTGCTTATGCTCTCGAACAGAATTCGTAACGCACTGGTAATCAAGTATCTGGCAGTGGGTAGTATCGGGTTTTTGTTGATAGCGATAGGAGGGTTTTACTTTGCCAATATGAGTATGAGAGTGTCTGAAGTTGTAGAAAACTTAGCCATTATTATTGCTGCATATTGGCTGATCAGTTTTACAATGTTGGCTTGTGCTTATCAACAGGCTAAACCAATACAGGATACACGCTGGTTTCAAAAGTCCAATAGTGGACGACTCACCTTATATACTTGGATGAAGTTTGCGCCAATTATTTTTATTTATAATAGTATGTCATTTTTGGGACAGTGGTATTTTAAAGTTACCTCGCGAGGACAAATACATCTGCTCACACCATATGCTATTAATGATAGGGTCAAAGTTGTGGCTTCCCCTCGATTGAGGCAGGCTGATTTGCATAGCCACTTAGCGTATTGGCTGTTTGGCTACGATTCACTAGAGCGGTCGCGCTCATTAGAAAAACTGCCGCCCTCGGTTCACTATCAGATTATCGTCATTGATTTAGCCGCTGAGATATCTAGCCACGTTTATCATCTCGAAGCAGCTGCTAACGGTATCATTAAGACGCCTGTCCATTATTTGTATCTACCTTTACTAGACTTGCAGCCATTAAGTGATGTATTGCTCAAAGATTATATTGACCTATTTAAGCGAATTGATGCTTTGACACAATCAGCTGAAACGCGAGCAATAACTGCTAATAGTGACAGTCATATAGAGAATAGCCTCACTACGATTATCAATTTCCATTGCGTGATGGGACTATCGCGTAGCATCGGCGTACAGGTTTTATATTTATTATATTGTGGTACGCTAACAATCCACGATTATCAATCGTGGATTGAGCAGCATTATCCACATGCGCATCTAAAAGGTGCTTATCTGCCACAGTCATTGGTAGAGATTATGGCCGATTATAAATCTATCGAATATCCAACAACTCATTAATGCATATTAATGTCAGTAGGTCTGCGCCTGCTAGCCTTAGTTTGTCTACTATAGTGAAATCCATATAAACTATTTACGAGTATCAGGCTCGCTTAGCCTACTTTGCTTTAACTAGGACCACTTTTTGTGCTGGATGTTTGTCTTTTGCGATTACCACTTGTTTGGCCTTAGGTTTCGCTTTAGCAACGACGACTTGCTTGGCTTTGGGTTTTGCTTTAACGACCACAACTTGCTTAGTTTGCTGTTTTGCTTTTTGCTTAGCCTCTATCGCATTTTTTTGTTTTTGCGTTAAATGATGCGTGTCTGGTTGAGGAGCCGCATTTGCTGTACCAATCGCAGCAAAACAAGTAGATACAGCAATTAGTGAACTGATGGCGATATTTTTCAAGTTGAAATTTTTCATAGTAAGGTCCTTTAGTTTCATTATAAGTAAGAGTATTTGGTGATTGATTGAAGATATATGAATAGAACGTCGCTCTATTGAATAAGTAAATAATAATAGATTGCGGTGTTACGTACTTTTATGAAAGTTAAAGAAAGGTGACTTTTTCTAGCAGATACTTAACCATCATCGCCATCGTGAGGGTTTTGTGCTAATGGCCGGCAAGCTAGCAATACTCTAGAGACGATACTTACTCAACACCATCAATTCATCTATCCAATAGAGTCTTAATACATTTTGGGAGGCTTATTAGGAGCTACATTGAGCGACTGAATTATTGAAGGGCTATGATATGAATGGAGTATGTTGTTATGGTAATAAGGTAACTGACTGACCATACGCTATCTAATACGTATTCGGATTATCATCTAGAGGTGACTCAGACAGAGTCTCGATAACGAGGCAAGGTTTTGCAAGTTTTAGAAGAGTGCTAACTGATGGTACCTAATATACAGCTTTCATTATCCCAGCCTACATTGCTACCCAAGCAGCGGAAACTGATAAACAGTGGCGTATACAAAGGTCGTGATCAGTACCGCAACGATGCTAAACCACACCATATACCGCTGAGGCGCTGACCATGCGATGCGCCAATTTATTTTGCCCTGTGCAGTCAGCCATTCCATCATACTAAGGGCGATGGTCAGCCATAATGTCCCCACCAAAAACCCACCCATCACATCGCTCAGATAATGCTCATTTAGCACAATTCTGCTCAGGCCAATCAGTAGGCATAATAAAGTAGTGAGCGATAATATCCGCACTTGGCGGACAAAATGCGTGCTAAAACGAATCGCTATATAAGCGAAAAACCCATACAGCGCAATGCTGATGGTGGCATGACCGCTGGGAAAAGAGTAAGTGTGCTCCATCAGCAAAATGTCTATCGGTCGTGCCCGATGAAAAGCCATTTTGCTTAGAAACGTAAAGGCGGTACTGCCGATGGTTGAGATCAGTAGACCGATCAAAACATATGGCTGACGCACGACCGCACAGAGGATAGCCGTCAGTAGAATGATTAAGCAGGTAATCGGCGTAGAGCCTAAGCTCGTGATAAAAACAAATGCAGGTACGATGCTTGAGTCTTGTAACACGCTCATATGCTGCGACACAAATAGATCGGTGGTGACGATAGAATCAGCGTTCACCACATCCTCAACCAAGCCTGCAAACAACGCCAAAATATATATATTCAAGAGTGTCAAAACGGTGAGTATCAAGCCAGAAAAGTGACCACGGGAAAAGCGCTGTGCTATAAAACCAAATAGCGCTGGGTATTTATGCTGTAGGCGTACCATCAGTGGCAGGCGTGCAATATATCCGCGCAGCCAAAGCTCGCCACGAGAAATCAAACCCAATAGGCGCTTACCATAGCGAATCAGCAGATGCTGTATCAGCCATAATAACGACATCATTAAAATAAGCACCATGCCCAAACTGATCAGCTGAGGGTATTGTTCAATGAGAGCAATCATGGATAGCTTATTCCTTTTATCGTGTCTAATATTGTACTAAATAGTATGCTTATCACCGCGCTTATTACAATGATCGAAGAGATACAGCGATCGATAATATAGGTGACTGATTCGACAGCGCCTAGTACAACCAATCGGCTGATACTGTTAGTCAAGTCTATATAAATCCGCTACATCGTCATCCTCGCTAAGCATACTAATGTATAACTTGCACTCGGTTTCCTTATATCGAAATTATATTGAACTGACTATATCAAACCTTGCTGTGACTACTGTCTGAATTTTTACAGTATGTCGCTATTTGAGAGTTTTGCGCCATTTGTTACTGTTTTTGCGTAAGCTTTTATAAGACATTAGGTCTAAAAACATAAAGTATAAAAAAATAGCATGATAAATGACTGTCAAAGCTGTTACTTTTAGCAATCATCTCTTCTGTAATCAAATAGACGGCATCAATAAATAACTCATGAACCTATTTACATTAAAACTGACGGCTCAAAAACCCTCTACTCAAAAACCCCTCATTAGCCTAGCGTTTAGCGTACTGATGACGACATTACTGATATCTGAAACTGCACAAGCGGCAAGCGCTAATGATCGCTTAGAACAGGAAGTTGATAAACAAGCCAAGCAGTTAATGGCGCAATATCAGATCACCGGTATGGCCTTTGGAATTATCATAGATGGCCAGTCATACTTTTATAATTATGGCTTATCTAACAAGCAGCGCAACCAGCCTGTGTCAGAGAACACAATCTTTGAGCTAGGGTCTGTGAGTAAGACCTTTGCTGCCACGTTGGCCAGTTATTCGGAATTAAATGGCACCTTATCACTCGATGATACGGCGGACAAATACATTCCCTATCTAAAAAATAGTACCATCGGCAGTAAAAAACTCATCAGCTTGGGTACTTATAGCGCAGGTGGGTTACCGTTACAGGTGCCTGAAGAAATTGAAAATAATAAAGAGCTGTTGCAATATTATAAATCTTGGCAACCCAAATTTTCTGTCGACTCAACCCGCTTATATTCCAATGCCAGTATCGGACTGTTTGGTTATATCTCTGCCTTGAGTATGCACGGTGACTATACCAAGCTCATAGAAAACACAGTGCTGCCATCACTCAAGATGACAAATACCTTTGTCGATGTCCCTGCGGACAAAATGGAGAATTATGCTTTTGGTTATAACTCGGCAGGCGAGCCAATCAGGGTCAATCCTGGAATACTTGATGCAGAAGCTTATGGCATCAAATCAACCAGTGCTGATATGACGCGCTTCATGGCGGCAAACATGGGGCTGGTAACGGTAGACAGTCCGATGCAGCAAGCACTTGAGAACAATAGAAAAGGCTACTATCGAACCAAGTATTTTACGCAAGGGCTGGCTTGGGAGATGTATCCATTACCGACGACATTAGAACGGCTTGTTGAGGGTAATTCCACAGAAACCATCTTACAACCTCAGCAGATACAAATGAATGAACCGCCCACCCCTGTGTTAGATGATGTGTGGGTCAACAAAACAGGGGCAACCAATGGCTTTGGCGCTTACATCGCTTATATCCCTACTAAAAGAACAGGCATTGTTATTTTGGCAAATAAAAACTATCCCAATACGGAACGGGTTAAGGTTGCATATACGATTTTAGACCGTGCGCTAAATGGTAGGGCGTTAAGCAAGTGATGTATAGCTATTAAGCCATTGCTCATGTGTCCTAAAGCAACGCTAATAGGTGATTAAGTATCGTTATAGCAGACAAAGAATCAGATAGGTATGGATGCTTGGACGGTTTTTAAGGTTATTTGTTACCGTCTCTATCCTGTGTATTGGGAATCATTTATGCTCAGCATGGCTCATCAACAATAATAAGGAACAACAATGCGCATCACTGCTAACTTCGACGCAGGCAATATTGACGTCATTAATGTAAAAGATAAAAATAATATCCAATTGGCCATTCGTCCAGACGTCGGCGGCGAGTTTTTCCAATGGTTTAACTTTCGCCTATCAGGTCAGATTGGAGAGCAGTATATTCTCAATATCATGAATGCAGGTGAGGCATCCTACCTTGAAGGGTGGGAGAACTACCAAGCAGTTGCGTCTTATGACCGTCAGGAGTGGTTCCGTGTGCCAACCTCTTATACCGATGGCACACTAACCATAGCGGTTGAATTAGAATGTGACACCATCCAAATTGCGTATTTTGCCCCGTACAGTTATGAGCGTCACCAAGATCTGCTTGCGGCTGTACAGACTCATCCGCTCGTCACTTTAGAGCATTTAGGGGAAACGCTTGATAAGCGTGATTTAAGCTTGGTCAAAATCGGTGATGCTGCTGCCAATAAGCGCAATATCTGGATCACGGCGCGTCAGCACCCAGGGGAGACGATGGCTGAATGGTTGGTCGAAGGTTTGTTATATGCCTTATTGGATAGCGATAATGCCACTGCTAAATCTTTACTGGACAAAGCGAATATTTATATCGTGCCCAATATGAATCCTGACGGTAGCGTGCGCGGGCATTTGCGTACTAATGCAGTAGGGACTAATCTAAACCGTGAATGGGAAAGCCCAAGTTTAGAGAAAAGCCCTGAAGTATTTCATGTGATTCGTAAAATGAAAGAAACCGGCGTTGATCTCTTTTATGATGTGCATGGTGACGAGGCATTGCCGTATGTGTTTTTGGCGGGATCACAAGGCACCCCAAGCTATAACGACAAATTGGCCACACTGCGAGATAAGTTTTCCGAGGTGTTAAAGCTGGCCAGTGCCGACTTTCAGTCTGAGGTAGGTTATGAGATAGATGCACCAAACACGGCCAATATGACAGTCGCAACGAACTGGGTGGCGGAGTATTTTGACTGCCTTGCTAATACGTTAGAGATGCCGTTCAAAGACAATGATAATCTGCCCGATGATGAGATGGGTTGGTCGCCAGAGCGTTCTATTAAATTAGGTGAGGCCTCACTAATTGCTATGCTGGCTGTGGTTGATGACTTACGCTAATGAAGGCATGAGTGGCAAATAATCTCATTTTAAGCCTTACAAGCTAAATGATGAGACAGCTCTGATACGTTAGCGATTAAAAAAAGGGTTGTTCTGCCAATATATCGGCAGAACAACCCTTTAACTATTATGCATGAGCGACAGTAATGGTTTGAATGTTTAACAGGCACTAGGCCTTAGTAAAAATAGCTTCTTCACTCAAGCGTGACTTGGATATTTTTGAATTAAAGTCATCCTCATGACGGTAGTCAAATGAGATGACGGACATCGTAGAATAGTCTTTGCTACGCAGGTCAAACTCGTCATCAATTGCTTTTAAAACTATAGTCAAAGAAGTCTAAAACAGCTACAAGGCAGCCGACCGCAGATTGTACATATAGTACCTCTAGGGAGGGTAACACCGTAGCGGTTTAGTAGTTCGCTGACTATATGCCTTCCATCAGCATGGTATCAATATTTAACAGACCAGCCTTCAAGTACGATTTTACCGTGAGCTTCTCTGTTCTCTAGCATTTGATGAGCGCGGCGTAAGTTACTAGCAGTAATAGCACCCAGCTCATGAGCCACCGTGGTTTTTAGCTTGCCGGCATCAATCATGGTGGCCACTTGGTTTAATAGGCGATGCTGCTCAATCATGTCAGGCGTGTTAAACATTGAGCGGGCAAACATAAATTCCCAATGGAGGCTCAAGCTTTTTAGTTTCAATGCGTTGGCATCTAGGGTTTTAGGGTCATCAATGAGCCCCAATTTGCCTTGAGGTTTTAGGCATTTGATGATTTCAGCGTAATGCTCTTCGGTGTTGTTAAGGCTCACCACATAATCCACTTCAGTAATGCCTGTTTTTTTTAGCTCGTCTGATAATGGATTATGATGATTAATCACATAGTCTGCGCCTAGCGCTTTTAACCAATTCACGCTCTCATCTCGTGAGGCAGTACCAATAATTACTGCCTGCGTTCTGGTTTTTAGCAACTGAGTCATGATTGAACCTACGCCGCCTGCTGCGCCCACCACTAAAATAGTCGGGCGGCTTTCAGTCGTTTTTGTATCATCAACATTTTCGCTAGGAGCAACGGGCACTTGCAAACGATCAAACAACATCTCCCACGCTGTGATGGTGGTTAAAGGTAGGGCGGCGGCTTCAGAAAATGACAGTGATTCTGGCATACGTCCTACAATACGCTCATCAACCAATTGGTACTCGGCATTGCTGCCTGAGCGGGTCAAATCACCAGCGTAATAGACGCGGTCGCCTATTGAAAACAAGCTAACATCCTCGCCAACGGCGGTGACCACACCCGCAGCATCCCAGCCAATAACGGCAAACACACCTTCTGCTGCAGGTCTTGCTTCACGGATTTTGTAATCGACAGGGTTGACTGAGATGGCTTTTACTTCTACCAAAACGTCACGACCTGATGCCACCGGTGTGTCTAGAGTGATGTCTTGTAGCGCCATCTCATTATCGATGGGTAAGTTGTCTTGATAGCCGATTGCTTTCATAGTCATAGTCCTAAATATATGTGTTTGTGGGTATATAATAAAAATTATAGTGCAGGCGTTAATATCTGTTGGGTATGTTGTATTAGCGTATTAATAGCCGTTTGGTTCAAGGCATCGTTATGAGGTGTGCCAAATTCGCCTCTCTCATCACTACGCTCACCGTCTTTAATGTCATTATCAAAATACTGGCCAGTTTGGGTGGTAAACGCATCGTCCGCTGCCAATGCGACCAAAATATTGGCCCCTTTATCTGCTGGAGACCAGTACTGTCCGTAAGCTTCACTGACCATGCGAGTATTGAGCAATGAGCCGGGGTTGACGGCGATCACGTTGATGTTATCGCTCGCTACCTGATCGGCCAGTGCCATACTCCACATGGTCAATGCCAGTTTGCTCTGTGCATAAGCGTCTTGATCGCTCAGCTTTGTATCTCCTGCCATGGCGGCTAGTGACACGGTTTGCTGCGCCGCCGAGCTTAAGTTGATAATACGGGCAGGTATGCTGTCGCTAGGTGTGTCGTTAGATTCTTTGACCGCTGATGCACTCATTAACGGTAGTAACGCTTGGGTTAATAGGTAAGGGGCAAAGTAATTCACCATAAAGCGCACGTCTAACCCTGTCTCTGTCTGAGCGTTTGCTACTTTGAACACACCCGCATTATTAATCAGTACATCCAAATGTATTCTGGCAGCTGTAAACTTACTTATCACCGCGTTGGCCATCTCTTTAACATCAGCCAATAGAGCAAAGTCAGCCACGAAACCTTCAATAGTTACTTGCTGACCAGCTTGGCGGGCAGCGGTTTTGACTTCTGCAATCACATCGGCAAGCTTATTGGCATCTCTACCATGCAGATAGATATTGTGACCCAGTTGTGCAAGTTTTATAGCGGCTAATTTACCAATACCATCGGTACTGCCTGTGATTAAAATATTTTTTTTCATTTTTTGTCCTTATGTATTTTAAGAATTCTTATCCATCTGTTGTTCTTAATGATGACTCATAGTAATGCGTTTGATTAACATTAAACAGTAGCCGTCAGCGAAAACACTTTCAATATATTTTTGAAAGTCTATATATATTATGCTTGGCTGCTCATTTGGGCAGTTTGTCTGCCTGTGCGCGCCACTTAGATCTGTCGCCAGCAGCGGTGAGTGCAGCAGTAAAACGCTTAGAGGCCGAAATTGAAACGGTGCTGTTTATTCGCTCAACCCGTAGACTGCGTTTGACCAGTAAAGGTGAGCAATATTTAAAGCATTGCCAAGATGCCGTGGCTATTTTAGACAACGCTTATGCAGGATTGCATGATAATGATGCCGAGCTGACAGGTACGATTCGGTTGTCTGCATCGTCAGATTTGGGTCGAAACTTGATTTTGTCTTGGCTAGATGACTTCATAGACATCTATCCAAAAGTGATGGTGCAGCTGCATATGTCAGACAGCTATGTGGATTTATACGGTCAGCAAATTGATATGGCGCTACGCTATGGCACCCAAAGACTCATCACTGGTGGCACTGCCCATTGCGTTGAAAAATAGTCCTGTATTGTGTGCCTCGCCAGAATACCTAGATAAGTTGGATAGTGGTATGGACATACCGAAAATCCCTGAGGATTTGAGTCAGCACAACTGCTTGTGTTTGGGGCATGATGAAAAGTACTTGAGCGAATGGACTTTTGAGAAAGAGGGCAAAGTAAAGCGTGTGGCAGTAGCGGGCAATCGGCGAAATAAAGATGGCGATGTGGTTCGGCGCTGGGCTGTGGCCGGTCGCGGTATTGCCTTGAAATCAAAGTTAGATATAGCAGCAGATTTAAAAGCAGGGCGATTGGTTGAAGTGGCGTTGGACGGCTGGCAAGTGGCCAATTATCCGCTATATTTGATTTGTCCAGAGCGGCGCTTGATAGATCCGCTATTTAATGAGGTTAAAGAATATCTGGTTGAGCGGGTAGAGGGAGTGTTAGCTTAGGTTTTAGTCAACGCAACCAATGACCAATGGAGATTAATTGCTTTCTTCGAAAACAATCAATTGTATTCCCAAATATTAACATTCAATATGAATACTCTTTAGTTTAGAGCTTAATAGACTTAGGCAGTTCATAAAGGCATGCTCTATTAGATCGCTTTAGTCATCTAAAGATCAGTATTATAAGCTGTACTGTAATGTTGGCAGAGTTAAATCATTTGGGTGAAATTTATGAAGTACACATAGTCAAGATAAGTGGCATTTACCCTGAAGGTGCTTTATTTTGAACTGATGAACTACCTGTACTTGGTACAAGTGTAGAGCTACAGTATTTGGCGAAAGAATACATTTTTAAGGTATATCGGATATAGCTGTGCCCGACTATACCCGATATATTTTTAGAGCAAGTTACCAATCATCTAGCCCCTTTAAAGCGCAGTAAGCGTAACGCATTCAACGTGACCAATACGGTAGCGCCAGTATCAGCCAATACGGCGATCCATAGCCCAGTAATACCCAGTACAGTAGTAATCAGAAATATGGATTTTAGACCAAGTGCAAACATCACATTTTGATGAATATTGGACATGGTGGCACGTGACAGGGCAATGAGATGAGCGACGTCCGTGACGCGACTTTTTAATAGGGCGATATCGGCCGTTTCAATGGCGACATCTGTACCGCCGCCCATGGCGATACCAACATCTGCGGTTGCTAGTGCTGGCGCATCGTTAATACCATCACCAATCATCGCTACTTTGCTATGACCTTTCATCTCATTCAACAAGCGCAGCTTGTCTTCGGGCAACAGCTCAGCTTCCCATTCTATCTCTAAATGACTAGCAAGCGTCTGAGCGGTTAGACGGTTGTCACCTGTAAGCATCACAGAGCGCACACCCATCGCTTTGAGCTGAGACACTCCTGCCTGAGCATCATCTCGCAACTCGTCTCGTAACGCGACCAACCCAAGCACTTCACAGCTTTGCTCATCGAACAGAACGGAGACCGTCTTACCCTCGTTTTGGAGTGCTTCAATTTGTGCATTTTGTTCTACTGATATCGATGTTTCAGTGGCAGCATAAACCGGTGAGCCGATGGCTAGAGGACGATCAGCTACCGTCGCATGTACTGCTTTGCCTGCAGTAGCATAAGCCTTGGAAGCTACTGGTATAGAAATATTAGTAGCTTTGGCATGATCAATGATCGCTTTTGCCAGTGGATGACTAGAGGCAGACTCGACACTGGCAAACAGCGCCAGTATCTCATTCTGACCTTCAGATTTCATACTTTCTTGTATTATGCGCTGCTGTGTAAAGGCAATAACATCGGTAACGCGAGGCTTGCCTTCAGTCAACGTACCCGTCTTATCAAAAGCCACGACATTCACACGACCAATGGTCTCTAAAGCGCTACCACCCTTGATGAGTAAGCCGCGACGGGTACCGACAGCCAACCCTGATGCGATGGCGGCAGGAGTGGATAGGACGAGTGCGCAAGAACAGGCAATTAGCAACAGTGCAAAACCCCGATATAACCAAGTCGCCCATTCTCCTCCCATCGCTAGCGGCGGCACGATAATAACCAGTGCGGAAATCGCCATCACCGCTGGGGTGTAGTAACGACTGAATTTTTCAATAAAGCGGGCAGTAGGGGCTTTACAGGCTTGCGCTTGCTCTACCAGAGTAATAATGCGCGCAATGGTGTTGTCGGCCGCGGTCTTTTCTACGCGGACTTGCAGCGCCCCTTCCATGTTGATGGATCCTGCAAATACTGCATCGCCCATGGCTTTAGCAACGGGTATGGATTCGCCAGTGATGGGTGAATCATCAAGACTAGAGTTACCTTGAACAATGACACCATCAGCAGACACCTTATCGCCAGGTCGTACCAAGACCAAATCATTGACCTGCAATGACACTGCAGGAACGTCACGCTGTCCACTTTGTGCATCAAGTAAAATCGCAGTCTTTGGAACCAATGATGCCAATGCTCTGATACCAGCACGGGCACGATCAGCCGCCACGCTCTCTAGTAATTCACCGACTGAAAACAAGAAGACAACTGCCGCAGCTTCTTCGGCTTCACCAATGATAAGCGCACCAATTGCCGCGATAGACATCAGCATTTCAATTGAAAACGGGGTGCCTGTCATTGCCAAGGTCATAGATTTTCGGGCAAAGGGAAAAACACCCACAATAACGGCAATAGCAAACGCCCACATTCCATAATCAGGAAAAATTAATGCTAACGCGTAGGCGACGCTCATCAGGATACCGAGACCAACCACTTGCTTGCCTTTTCGGGTTTGCCACCAACGCTGTTGCTGCGTATTTAATGGATTGTCACCAATGCCGCCTGCTGCGATTGCTTGATCAGTAGTGGCAGATATACCAAAACCAAGGCGCTTGATGGTTTTTTCGACATCACTGAACTGAGTTTCTGAACCAGAGGCCAATGTTAGCTCTAATTTTTCAGTCGCAAAATTAAGCTGTATGTCAGAGACACCGGGCATACGTGCTAATGCAGTTTCAATCTTTCTGACACAACTGGCACAGTCCATACCTTCAATACGATATTGCATAATGATTCATCCTACTATAAGAATTCTTTTGATAACGCTATTGTGAACCCTCTAGTGGCTTCAGAGTCAAGGCTGTTTTTAGGTAACTGTACAAACTTGATTTTCTCAGTGCTAAACCTTATAGTTACTTTAATGTTTCGGGTTTTGAGATGACTTTGAAATAACTTCAAGAGAACTGTGAGATAACTTTGGAATAACTTTGGAATAACTATGCTAATAAAAATTGGAGAGCTCGCTAAGTGCACTGGTGCCACCGTGGAGACCATTCGCTATTACGAAAAAGAAAAACTATTACCAGAGCCTTCCCGTAGTGAGGGGAATTATCGCTTATATCGTGAAAGCCATCTTGAACGTCTACAGTTTATCCTGCACTGTCGCACACTCGATATGACCTTGAATGAAGTACGTACCTTACTGCAGTATTGGGAAGAACCTAACAGAGATTGCGGTGATTTCGATACCTTGTTGGATGAACATATTCATGCGGTGGAAGTGCGTATAGAGGAATTAAAACAGTTAAAGCAGCATCTAAATGTTTTGCGGCAGAAATGCGTCAGTAGGGCACCCGCGAAGTCATGTGGCATATTAAACGCGCTTGCTGATAACTCCTGTCATAGTCAGTAGTACGGATAACAGTTGTTAATGCCAGAGATATTTCCAAATAACTATGTGCATTCATATAGGCAGTAGATTGATCCGCTATTCAATGCTGTTAAAGCATATTTGATTGAACGGGCAGAGAGCGTATTGGCGTAAAGCGTTTGTTGTTATGATTTATCAAAACTGCCTTATCAATACTGAGTCATGAATACTGAAGCATTTTCAAAAAAATATTTAAGGTGTTTCAGGCTTTGGCCACTGTTTGAATCACAACATTTTTATTACAATGGATTGAATGACGAGGTATATAGTCAACCATACGTAGCGTGATGACAGACAATCAATACGCTATGAAAGGGCTAAATGAGTGTATTTTAAATAAGTATAATATTTGAACATAGGAAGCAGTTATGAACACGCAAGCAAATAAACCTCTAACCGTTGTTGCCACTATTAAAGCCAAGCCTGAGCATGCCGAGCAGATCAAATCTGAGCTACTTAAGCTCACAGCCGCATCGCAAACGGATCAAGGCTGTATTCAGTATACCTTGCATCAAGACAATGCCAATCCTAATGGCTTTATATTTTATGAGATTTGGGAAAATAACGAATCTTTGCAGCAGCATGTACAAAGCTCGCATTTTCAACACTATGCCAAAGTGTCAGAGGGCATGGTTGATGAGTTTGTCATCACTGAGATGACTGCGCTCTAAACAGCATTAGATCGCAGTTCGTAAAGACTCGCCTAGATCAAGGTGGGTAATCGAAAAAGCCTTTCAAGCGAAATATATCATCGCTTGAGAGGTTTTTTTGTATTTAAGCGCTATTAAGCATCTAGTTAAGTACTGAGCTAAAGATGCCTATCACTGAGCCATGCTGTCCAATGCACGCTAGCTGGCCTTCTCTAACAATCACTGTCTAAAAGCCTTGGTGCAAGCCATCACTTGCTCTCTGAACCATTTGTGCTTTGGATCATTTTGATACTTTTTATGCCACAGCATACGCATGGTCATAGGAGTAGGTTGATGCGGCAATGCCACACTGTCTAAATGCGCAAACCATAGTGCATTCAATTTGCTTGGCGCAATCGCCATCAACGCCGATCCTTCAACGAACAGGGCAACAGTCGCAAAGCTGCTGGTACGTATCACTGTTTTATCATCTATCGCATGAATAATACTTTTGTGTGTTTGGCTGGCGGATTCACCTTTGGTAAAACTCAGCCCTACATAGCGGGCATCATCAAAATCTTGCTGGGTCAATGGAGGTGAGCGATACGCAGGGTCGTAATAGCATCTTGCCACATCATCAAACAAACGCACGCTCATGATGTCATTGTGGTCGAGTGCAAATGGTGAAAACACCACATCGATATCGTTTTGACGAAGTTGCTGAATCTCAGGCTTGCTAGAGGGTAATATGTTTAAGTGAAACGACGCCACTTGCGCTGCAATCAGTTGCGACAACTGCGGTAAAAACACGCCGACTTGGTAGTCATTTGCCAATACCGTGTAGTCAAAATGCGCTAGTGCTGGCTCAAACGCTTGCTGTTCAGTCAATTCATTAAGCCGTACTAGTAGCGGTTTGATTTCTTTGTACAAGTACTCACTACGCTGGGTCGGCTTGACGCTTCTACCGGAGCGCACAAACAGTTCATCATCAAATATTTGCCTCAGCTTTTGTAAGCTATGACTGATGGTGGATTGTGTCAGCTCAAGCTGCTCGGCCGTTTTTGTCACTGTGCCGACCTCATGTAAAGTAGTAAATATGAGCAAGTGCTGACCACTTAGTGACAAATAATCGAAATCTTTCATAATTAGTATGGGTAAACCCCTGTTTTTATGCATGAGTTTTTAGCATAAAGTAGTCGTCATGCTATGGCAATGGTTAATTTTTGAATATGTACTCAGCCTTATAGATTCATTCTGTTGCTTATGTTTAAAGGTTTTAACACCGTTAGCTCACGCTACTTAGCACCTACTACTCATCGTATAAAGGAACTTTGATGACAACGCTAGTCAATCTAACCCGAGTAAAAACAGGCTCTATCTTTACCCTGTTATGTGCATTTGCAGTGCCTTCTATTGCAATGGCAAATGTATCAGATCATCTCTATGGCACTGCCCAAATGGGCTATAGCGTGGCTGATGGCGACTCACAAGCATACGGCAATAATATCGCCAATGATAAAGACTTTCCAAGCTCGTTTGACGCAGACGATAGCATGGTTGGCGGTATTGGCCTTGGATATTCTTTTAATCAAAACCTACGTATAGAGGGTCGCTTAGCAAAACGAGAATTTGATATTAATGACACTAGATATGGGACGGGTGCCCGTGAAGGAGAGCAATACCTGCTAGATGGTGAGATGCAAAGCGTGACCATGACCGTTGAAGGATTCTATGATTTTCCAATGAACGCCTCACTGACGCCCTATGTAAAAGCAGGTATTGGACTCTCAAGTAATGAGTATGAAGCTCGGTTAGGTGGTACGGGTGTCGCAGGTTTTGATGTGTATGATGGAAAAGCTGATGGCTATTATGACAATTATACTGATGGCGATTCAAACGAGTTTTCATGGAATGTTGGGGCAGGTGCCAGTTATGCCTTAACACCAAGTACTCATCTATATGGTGAGTATCAATACATTAACTTTGGTGACGTGCAAACAGGACAAGACAATTTCAGCGATGGGTTTGAGGTTGATAATGCATCAGCTCACGAAATCAACTTAGGTGTACGCTATCAGTTTTAATATTTTTGTAGTGTGCAACATCCACCGTATGCAGCGTTGACAGCATACCTCACTTGCTACCCAGTCATACTTTACAGTATCGCTTTATCACTCAATTAAAGGACAATCTCATGACATTTATTCATCAAACCAAGTTACTGACGATCGCTGTTATTGGCGCTCTGGCGCTCACTGCGTGTAATAACATAAAACCTGCTCATCAAGCTCAGCACCATGACATTCATCATAGCGGGGCTGCCACTGAGTCAACTGCCAAAGTGATTGAGATCGCATCGTTCACGCTCAAACCAAACGTATCATATACTGATTTTGCCAAGTTAGACCACACTGTCGAAGTCGACCATGTGGCAAAGCAAAAGGGCTTTGTCTCTCGTGAGTCAGCAATGGGCAAAAACGGCGAATGGATGGTGATGGTGCATTGGGCGAGTTTGGCAGATGCGGATGCATCAATGGAAAGCTTTACTAAAACCCCTATTGCTGCCGAGTTTATGGGCAGTTTGGATCTAGACACGATGAAAATGAACCGCTATACATTGGTGGATAAATAGATTTTCATTGCTTCGTATGGCCAGTAAACACTCAGTGCATTGGGCTATTTTACTTCAAGGCTAGCAACGGGCCACTTCATCACTATCATTATTATTGCTGAATTTAGGAAGGGTCTATTTAACAGACCCCAATCACTCGTATTAAGGAATCATGATGAAAATAGCAGTTACAGCAGCGAACGGAAAGTTGGGTTCTGCTATTATTGAGTCTTTGATAAAGACGCATCCAGCAAACAATATTATTGCGCTGGCACGTAGCCCTATCAAAGCCCAGTTTCTGACCGAGCAATATGGTGTGGAGGTCAGAGCAGGCGATTATGATGACGCCCGACAGCTTGAGGCATCATTACAGGGTGTGGATGCGGTTTTATTGGTGTCTAGTATGGATGAGCCTGACAAGCGTATCGGGCAACACCGTAATGTGATTGCGTCTGCAAAGAAAAGCGGCGTGACAAAAATAGTGTATACCAGTATCCAAGGGTCTAGTACTCAAGCAGCATTTGCCCCCATTGTAAAAAGCAATTGGCAGACCGAGAAGGATATAAAAGACAGTGGGCTTGACTGGGTTATAGGGCGTAATGGCATCTACATCGAGCCTGATGTGGACTATATTGACAGCTATAAAGCGCAGGGCGTGATTGTCAATTGTGCAGGCGAGGGCAGATGTGGTTATACCACTCACGAAGAATTGGCCGTTGCATATGGTCAAATGCTCACCGAAGCCAAGCATTATGCCAACATTTACAACCTAAATGGCAACCCCATTACCCAGCAACAGCTCACGCAGTATTTAAACGAAGCCTTTGATACGGCGCTGACCTATCGCAGTATGACTGTAGACGCGTATAGGCAAGACCGGATCAACGAGTTAGGCCAGTTTATGGGTACAGTTGTGCGGGCATTTATGAGCAGATATCGATAGGTGCGATGGATAACAACAGTGACTTTGCCAAAGCAGCGGGTCGTGAACATATTGGCTGGGATGATTACTTTGACCAACTTAAAAACTCAAAACTAACAGACCAGTAAGTGACTGTGTGCAAATGATATTAACCAAGTGTGTGTTTTGGCAATACCCTGCGTGCTGTAAAGGCATGGTTATGTGTTGTATAAAACACATCAGTGGGTTGTGGTTATATATTTATCCCAATAGGGCGGTGTGCCATAGTAGCCTTCCATAAAATCAATAAAACACCTCACCTTATGAGTCAGCAGCTTTCTATGGGCATAAACAGCATATAAGCCGATAGAGTTGGGTTCATGTTCAGGGAGAACGATGACTAACTTGCCAGCATTTAGGGCATGGCTGGCAATAAAAGTCGGTTGCAACACCAAGCCCGCCCCTTCAATGGCGGCCTCTACCAGTACGTCGCCGTTATTACTACGAAAAACACTGCTCTCCTTGAGCTGTTTTGCCTTTAGATATTTAAAGATTTGTCCTTTGGTGTCTACATTCATATAACTGTAATGCAGATAGCGATGCATCTCTAAATCCTCCAGTCGCTCGGGTGTCCCGTGAATTTTTAGATAGTCAGGCGATGCGCATAACACCACTCGAATGGGTGCAATTTTTTTAGCAATCAGCGATGAGCTTTTAAGCTGTCCAATACGCAGTGCAATGTCAAACCCTTCTTCAACAATATCTACTTTTCGGTCGCTCAGCTGTAGATCAACAGTGACGGAAGGGTAGCATGCCTGAAAGTCAGTGATTAACTTAGCCATGTGTTTTAAAGCAAAAGAGACGGGTGCGCTGATACGCAAGACGCCCTTAGGAAGCTGTTGTAAGCCGCCCAGTTTTGACTCCATATCATCAATACTTAATAAAATCTGCTGGGCATGACCAAAGTAATGGCTACCCGCTTCTGTCAGGCTTACTTTACGAGTGGTACGGTTCAACAGACGGATATTAAGCTGCTCTTCCAATTTAGAGACATACTTACTGACCAATTGTGGCGACAGGTTTAAGGTGTTTGCCGCATTACTAAAGCTGCCGTCGATCACCACTGCCACAAAAGCGCGCATTGCATCGATTCTGTCCATTTTATTGACTCGTTTTTATTGATTCGTTGTTTTATTGAGTGTGCATCAGTATTTTACTATTAACATGATTATAAACGCTGTGTTGTTAATCATTCAATATTAGCTATCTTACTCTTTCGTTATGTTGATAGTAAAGTATGGTTATTCCAACAGATTAAACATCCCTTTTAAAATAAATATTATGGAGTCATCAAACATGAAAACCTCAATCGTTAATAAAGTTCTAACATCTAAAGCAGGAACGGCCGCATTAATACTTCGTGTGCCAGTAGGTTTGATTTTGGCCGCACATGGCGCGCAAAAGTTGTTTGGTTGGTTTGGTGGTAATGGCTTGGCAGGAACGGCGCAATGGCTAAGCAGCATCGGCATGGAACCCGGTTTGCTCATGGCCATATTGGCAGGCGGCGCTGAGTTCTTTGGTGGTCTTGCTTTGGTACTAGGGCTACTCACACGACCTGCTGCGCTCGTCGCTGCATTCACCATGCTCGTCGCTATTTTCTCGGTTCATATCGGTAATGGACTGTTTGCTGATAACGGCGGTTATGAGTATGCGTTGGTACTGATGGTGGCTTTGATTGCTTTGGCGATACAAGGCGGTGGCTCTTTTAGTATGGATAAAGCATTGTCAGAAAGGTTCGATCGCGTTTAACCGTTATACATAAAGGAGTGACGCTCATGAACACTAAGTCAGAAACAGTCAAGCAGCCGGTATTTTTTATACCTCATGGTGCAGGGCCTTGCTTTTTTATGGACTGGAAACCCACTGATACTTGGGATTTAATGGCTGATTTTTTAACCGCACTCCCAAGTCGATTACCGCAGCGGCCCAAAGCTATTTTGGTGGTCAGCGCCCATTGGCAAACATCAGATTTTGGTATTACCGCTGGCGTGCAACCTGCATTGATTTATGATTATTATGGGTTCCCTGAGCATACTTATCAGCTTACGTACCCCGCCGTTGGTGCGCCGATATTGGCTAGAAAAATTGGTCAGTTACTCACTGATGCAGGATTGAACAATCATCAGGATGCGTCAAGAGGCTTTGATCATGGTATGTTTATCCCGCTAAAGCTGATGTTTCCTGACGCAGATGTTCCAGTGGTGCAACTGTCGCTACGCAGTGATTTAGACCCTAAAGCACATTTAGCAGTAGGCGCCGCAATTGCTTCATTACGTGATGAAGGCGTATTGATTGTAGGCAGCGGCATGAGCTTTCATAATATGCGCGGCTATGGCGATTCAAACTTCACGGGCCCGTCAGAGGTGTTTGACGAATGGCTAACTGAAGCGGTTGCAGATAATACTGATAATCGATGGACGGCGCTTAGTAATTGGTCGCAAGCCCCTCATGCTCTTGAGTCTCATATGTTAGGGGCGGAGGAGCATCTACTACCTCTTATGGTTGCCATTGGCGCGGCAGAAAAAGATCGAGGGGAAAAAATCTATTCTGAACAAGTAATGAGCACTCAAATTTCAGCGTTTCAGTTTGGCTGATAAACAGAAGTTACTTGAGTCCTTCAGACATAATATAGTCGAACCACTCTTAAAGTGTTACGGCGTTAGACTCTCTTAGCCTACTACTGTAGTACTTGCGTTCGTCTGCCTTGTATCATTTTTAACATTGATTGACTATAGCACGCAGCAAAACAGGCATATTACTTAGCAGTAATAAGCCTGTTTTTCATGCAATGACTCTTGTAAATGGGCAATCAGCAGTTTCAGTTTTTGATCAGGCTGCCTCGCTTTAGGGTACACCGCATACATGCCCATTCTTTTTCGGGTAAAGCGTTGCAAGATTTGCGTGAGCTTATTTTGCTGCATTTCTTCGTACACAAGCGCTTGTGGCAAAAAAGCAATCCCTAAACCGTTCAGCGTGGCGCGTTTAATCGCATCAAGGTGATTGCTATGAAACTGCCCATGCACCGTGAGCAGTTGCTCTGTTCCATCTATATATAGTGGCCATATGTCGTTAGTCGCATTATCAAATTTATAGACCAAGCACTCATGATTCTGTAATTGTTCAGGGGTTTGAGGTGTACCATGTTGCTTTAAGTAGTCCGGTGTCGCACATATCACCCACTGGCTATCTATCAAACGCTTTGCTATGAGTGATGAGTCTTCAAGCTCTGCGGTTCTTATGGCGAGATCAAAGCCTTCTTCTATTAAATCAACCAACCGATTGGTGATTTGCAAATCCACCGATATTTGAGAGTATTTTTTACAAAATTTGGCAATCGAGTCACTCAATATCAAATTAGCAGATACCACTGGTAGAGTGATACGTATGTTGCCTTTCATGTCCTCACCGTAACCGGTTATGGCATTTTCGGCTTCTTGAAAAGCGATTTTGGCAATTTTGGCTTTGTTATACAGCGTTCTACCCGCGTCGGTTAAGCTTAGTTTTCTGGTGGTTCTATAAAGCAGCTGAGCATTGACATTCTCTTCTAGCCTTGCAATACGTTTGCTGACGACTGAATTTGTTAAAGACAGCTTTTCAGCGACTCTAGAAAACGACCCTTCATCAACCACTTGAACGAATAAAACCATGTCATCAGCTTTGACCATACTTGTGCTCCAACTGGGATAATGTGTTTTCTATTATACCAAAAAAGGAAAATAACATTGTCCTTTGATACAATATATCAATGGATTGACAAGGCGTAGAATACTTTAGGGAATTTTGAATATTTAGTCGATACACTAATGACCAATCACTGTGTATGGCGGTTTAAAAGGTTCTAATCACTATTTTTATCTACCTTCTACTACGTGCTATTCTGTGGCATCATCGTCATGGCTGCCATTTACATTTTTGGTTTTCAAGGGCCTTTAGCATAATGAGTGACACACAATCACAAGTTAAGGAGCATCATATGGCTTCATCAAACCTTTTCTCATCAAATATAACGTATCCAGACATACTCCGTCCTGATCTAGTGTTAGAGAAGCTAACGCATTTATTGGGGGCCAGTAATGTACAGGCTGATCCAGAGAAAAACGAACACTATAGAATGGGGTGGCGCTCTGGTGGCGGTAATGCTTTGGCTGTTTTGTTTCCGCAAACTCTGCTGGAGATTTGGCGCAGCCTAGAGGTGTGCGTTGAAGGCGACTGCATCATTATCATGCAAGCGGCAAAAACAGGACTGACGGAAGGCTCAACCCCGAGCGGTAATGACTACGATAGACCGGTGGTTGTAATCAACACCCTTGCAATGAACCAGTTGTATTTGGTGAATGACAACGAGCAAGTGATTAGCTTGCCTGGGGCGACATTACATCAGTTGCAAAGTCAGCTTAATACCGTAAATAGGGCGCCTCACTCCGTCATCGGGTCATCGACATTGGGCGCGTCTATTATTGGTGGTATTTCTAACAACTCCGGTGGTGCGTTGGTTAAAAGAGGCCCTGCCTATACCGAGCTTGCACTGTTTGCCCAAATAAACCAACATGGTCAGCTAGTATTGGTTAATCATCTAGACGTAGAGTTGGGCGACACTCCAGAAGAAATACTCACTAATTTACAAACAGGTAATTTTGATAAAAGAGAACTACCTAACACTGGCAAGCTCGCATCTGACAAAGAATACATCGCTAGAGTAAAAGATGTTGATGCAAGCACGCCAAGCCGATTCAATGCGGATAAGCGAAGACTGTATGAAGCCAGTGGCTGCGCTGGCAAGCTTGCCGTGTTTGCAGTACGTCTTGACACTTATCCAATAGCGGCAAAAGAGAAAACCTTTTATATAGGTACCAATAGTGTGAGTGAGCTGGCACAGTTGCGACGGCAGATACTATCAAACTTTGAAAATATTCCTGAAGTTGGCGAGTATATGCATCGTGATATATTTGATGTATCTGCTAAATATGGCAAGGATACGTTCCTAAGTATTAAGCATCTCGGTACAAATGCCTTACCTAGATTGTTTTCTATCAAAGGCGCTATGGACGCAAAGTTCCATAAATGGTCATGGATGCCAAAGCATTTCACTGACAAGGTTATGCAGTTCATCGCCAATATATTTCCAAAGCATTTACCGAAGCGCATGATGGAGTATCGCGATCAATATGAACATCATCTCATCATAAAAATGAGTGATGAGGGTATAGCAGAGGCTAAAGACTTTCTGAAGACTTTCTTTGCTGCTTCAGACACAGGTAACTATTTTGAATGTAGTCAGGAAGAGTCAGAAAGCGCGCTTTTAAATCGTTTTGCCGCAGCTGGTGCCGCATTACGCTATGAAGTCATGCATGAAAAAGAAGTCGGTGAGATATTGGCATTAGATATTGCCATACCACGTAACGAATTAGAATGGCTTGAAACCCTACCTGAAGAAATTGAACAACATTTGGAAAAGAAACTCTATTACGGACACTTCTTTTGCTATGTGTTTCATCAAGATTATATTTTGAAGAAGGGCAGTGATGCACATCTTGTTAAAAAGATGATGTTAGAACTGCTGAGCGCCCGCGGGGCAAAATATCCTGCTGAGCATAATGTAGGGCATCTATACGAAGCAGAACCTGATTTACAGAACTTTTATAAAAGTCTAGACCCAACCAACACCTTTAATCCGGGTATTGGTAAAATGTCGAAAACCAAACGTAATTGCTCGTGCTGTTTATAGGCCACTAAATGTATTCATGTGCTAATTGACGACACGCCCCAAGGGCTTGATCGGAGAATACCTGCCTAAAGGCTGTAGCTTTAGACAGGTATTTGATATTGGAATACAAGCGATTGAATATAAATCTCACAACACACCAAGCGTGCTCAATTGGCTTTTAGCGGACGCTAATCGAGCACTCTATCATTTAGCGTTGCGCTTGCTGTATCTTCTTGGTGCGTGTAATTAGCATGTTCCTAAGTATGTATATCTAAATTATGGTTCGTCAACCGGTTTTATCGTCTCTAGCCTATCCGGACTAGTATCATAAAGAATGGCTTTGACCAGTGATATTCCCATGAGTACCATCACAAAACTAAAGGGCAAGGCACCAATAACCATCGCCGTTTTAATCGCACCCAGTCCTCCGCTTATCAGCAGTACGCCAACAACCAAGGCTAGTATTACGCCCCAAAAGATAATATGTGGGCGGCCTTTTGGACCCTCGTTACCACCTGAATTGATGGTGTTGATAACTAAAATTGCCGAATCTAAAGTCGTGACTAAATAGGTCAATAGTAAGACCAGAACTAAAATTGCCATTATCCAAGCAAAACCTGGCGACAGCATCACATCAAGCATTGCCAATAATTGAGATTCTTGACCTACGCTTGAGATGGCGTTGGTTCCACCTAGCGTTAAGTCAATCGCGGTTCCACCCACCATTGAAAACCAAATAAAACACATCAGAGCAGGTAGGATAACGGTACCGAATAAATAAGTCCGAATACTACGACCACGTGAAATGCGAGCAAAGAAAACACCAACAAAAGGACCAAAAGCAATCCACCATGCCCAATAAAACACAGACCAGTCTTTTTGCCATGTAGCAAGTGTGTCACCGACCACCGTACCATCTGGCTGCCAAACCGTAAATAGCAGCTCAGGAAGTGCGACGACATAGTCAAACACACCTAAGAAAAAAGATTGTAAACCAAAGAAGGTCGAACCGAATATTAAGAAAAAGGCAAACAGAATAAGACTTAACCCCATGTTTATGTTAGAGAGCCATTTCACCCCTTTACCTAGCCCAGAAAGCGCAGATAGGGTTGCTATACCAACGATAACGACCAGTGCAACGATAATGGCTGCCGTTGACGATGTGCCATCGGCATTCATCAACCATTCGCCCAAACCAACGCGGTACATACTAGAAACGAATTGCTCAACCCCAAACCCTAATGTTTGGGCCACGCCCAAGATAGTTGCAATAACGGCAACGATGTCAATGGTATTACCGAGCTTACCGGATAGTTTTTGGCCGAATAATGGCGCAAGACCCGAGCGAATAGTTAGCGGTAGTTTACGTCGAAACGAAAAATAGGCCATCGATAATCCGACTAAGGAATAACAAATCCATGCGCTGAATCCCCAATGTAGAAAGGCCCATTTATAGGCATAGCGTACATTGTCGGCACCAGAGGCTGTTGCCAACCCTTGGATGACTTCAGGGTTATTGGCAAAGTGATACATCGGCTCTGCGGTCGCAAAAGTCAACATACCAACACCGATACCTGCGCCGAAAATCATCGAAAACCATGAAAAGTTGGAGAACTCAGGTTTATCCCCTGTGTCCCCTAAAATCAATCTCCCATAGCGCGGCACAACGGCCAGAATCAACGCTAAAATTAAGAAAAAGGCGACACATAAGATATACCATGTCGAAAAGTGATTGAGTAAGAAGGTATTGAGCGACCCTAAGATAGTCGTTGAATTATCAGGAAAGATGACAGCCCAAACAATGAGCAGACCCAGTAAGATTTTAGCGGTAATCGTAACGTCTTTATTAAACCCTTCATAAAAGCCTTTTGTGGCTACTTTAATCGGCAATTTGGTTAAAGGTTTTCTGCTGCTGTTTTTCATATCTAATCCTTTAGATGGTTTTTTTCTTGTTTAAATGAGCATCAAGCTGCACTGTCCTTTGAGCAGCTTAATTCCTATCATTTAGGGTGTGTCATCAGCCAGATACCAACCAACTTGCATCATGGTTAGCAGGGTACTCCAACTGATGACACTGCCTCATTTAACTTGGTAAAAACTCTTGACTCCAACTATCACTCAAATCGCCACTGGCAATACTGGCATCAATGTCTGTCTCGCTATAGCCAAGTTCTAGCATGATCTGACGGGTGGATTGTCCAAATTTTTCAGGTCGAGGCAGTGCGTACACGATGCTGTTCGATGGACGAATAGCATAGGGATCTAGCTGCGTCACTATATGGCCACTTGGATGATCTTCATAAATTGAAAACGAATAACTACCATTGTCAGTACCTGGTGTGCCATCTGCTGTGCGGCTGTATTCAGCACGTAATGCATTGATATCCGCACAGACGACAGCCGCAATATCGGCAGCTTGCAGACGTTCTACCCAGTCATGAGCAGGCGCTTTTTGAAAAATATTAGACAAGAATGCCGCACGTTCAGTTTTATCCAGCTCACTGAAACCTTGTAAGTCTTCAACGTTTTCGAAGTTTTTTACATCAATTTCATACGCGTTTAATAACAAGTAGTTCCCTGAAGAGGTATAGTAAAAGCGCGTCAATTCATCATGGCCGTTGGTTTCTCGACCTGATGGCTCATTGAATAACCCGCGTTTTTCAAAATCATAACAATAGGGGATTTGTAGTAGGGCGCTATTGGCGACCAATGAAGTACGACCACGTCCAATGCGGCCTGTACGATATTTTTGATAGAGCGCCACACCAATACTCATGGCGCCGCCAAAGCCGCACATGACATCAATAGTACCAACGTGTGCGTGCTCTTCAGGAGTATCCATAGCACCGCCGCATCGCAACATGATGCCGGTAGATGCCTGTACCACATCGTCATAGCCTATGAAATCACTACTCGGACCCTTACGGACGCCGCTAAAACAATCAAGCTTACAGAATATAGCGTCAGGATTTAAGGCTTTTAAGCCTTCAGTATCCAAGCCCATTTTTTTGATTTGTGTGTCTGTTGCATTCCAAACAATAACGTCAACGGAACGAACCAACTTCTCGAACACTTCTCGTCCTGTGCCCTTGCTAATATCAGCAAGTATGGAGCGTTTGCCGACCATTTGAGACATACCATAAATGACAGTATTCCAGCTGTCGTATAATGGAGAGGCAGAATCAAGCTTGATAACTTCTGCACCAAAACGCGCCAAATAACAGGCCGAATGCGGGCCTGCAATGACGTTGCAAAGATCAAGTACTTTAATACCGTCTAACCAACCGCTTTTTTCATCGACATTATTGATTGAAGGCAACTTGGTTTTGATTGCCTTTAATTTTTTCAATGCACCCTCAAAGTCGATAGGCTGCGGTGCTTTCGGTTGTAACATCAACTCGCCACATTCTTCTAACCATACAATTGGTCCTGGTTGAATCATCTTGCCATAAGTGGGATCATCAACTTCAATCATGAGTCCTGTTGTTTCTGCATGATCATCATGAATCCACTCTTGTAGCCAACGCTGCGGTGCACCAGGTATGCCGCGTTTCCCAAAAATCTTCTGCCACTCTTTTGACGTACGTAATAAAAACGCCACTTTCATTTTTTCGGCAATACGATCTGCCCAATGTTTTGGCATGGGATAAACCCCAAGCGATGTATCAGATGTCCACTGACTAGAAGGCAAATAAGTGTCTTCCTCCTCAGTCAATCCTTCCTCAAGTAATTCGTCGTATAACCCGAGTACTTGCAAACAACGCTTGGCGTGATGTTTATGGCTAGGGCATACCACGTAAAACATACGGCCGTCTTTACACATGTAACTGCGGTAAAAAGGATCTAGCAGTTCTTGCAATGACTCGTAGTCCATATTCATGGGAATACCTTCAACGCGGCGACGTTGAATCTCAACTTCGCGTTGGGTCAAATAGCGTTCAGGTAGGTTTTCGATATCGATTGAGTTGTAACAAAGACCTTCCATCACAGCCGCAGCAAGTGGAACTTCAATAGCATCGCCAAGCCCCGTGTTTTCACGTGCTTGTAGTGCAAAAACAACGGAAGAGCCTGCCAGCATGGCGCCATAAGCAGAGGGCAGTGGTAGGGGTGAAAACGAGGGGTTGATGCCCATAAGTACACGGTTTAAACCCATGTCAGTAAACACGCCCGAGCTCGCTGCCACAATGCTTTCATAGGCGCGTAACTCACGGCGATTTTCGTCATTTGATGCAAATCCAGGGATTGACAGCGTGATCAGCTGCGGCCGCTCTTTTCGTAGCGCGACCAAATCTAATCCCATTTCTGCCATTTTTCCAGGGCGAAAGCCTTCGATAACGATGTCACTTTCTAGAATTAATTGCCTAGCTTGCGCCAAGCCTTCATCCGTCTTAAGATCGAGTGTTAACATCAATTTATTGCGATTCAATACCGCATTGGCTGGACTGTGCCACTTTGGGCCTGATGGCGGATCTATATGAACCACGGTTGCGCCTAAGTCGCCAAGCATCATACCGACAGCGGGACCAGCAATATATTGACCAAAATCGATGACTTTGACACCCAGTAATGGCAATTCAAAAGTTTCTCGCATAGTTATCTATCCTTAGAATTTTATGGTACGACTATGAAAAATTAGAATTCAGTCAGAGCACTTGCCGGTCGTCCATTAATGGAGAGAGTCAGAAGCAAGCAGCATTTTTTGAATACAAACGACTGCTTTTAAGCGCACTGATTATGCAGTGCGCTTAAAAGGTAAGGGCTTTATAATGTAGCGCCTTTATACTGTAGTGTTCTTAAAGGCTAGCGCCTTGACAAGGCAGTGCTATTAAGTTGGCATAGAGAACTGTTTTTCTTCTCTCAATGCCGCACTAGGCCAGCGCTGCGTAATGGTCTTACGACGAGTGAAGAATCTCACGCCGTCTGGTCCGTACATGGCCAAGTCACCAAATAATGAACGTTTCCAGCCACCAAAGCTTTGAGACGCGACAGGTACTGGTAGTGGAATATTGACACCAACCATACCGACTTGAATATTGTCAATAAAGTAACGCGCCGCTTCTCCATCTCTCGTATAAATACAGGTGCCGTTACCATATTCATGGTCGTTTATGAGTTGCACTGCCTCGGCCATGGTCTGTACACGCATCACCTGTAACACGGGACCGAAAATCTCTGCCTCGTAGCTGTGCATCTCTTTAGTGACATGATCAATCAGAGTAGGACCTACAAAAAATCCATTTTCATTGCCTTCTGGTGCAGCATCAGAGCCATCGATGATGAGCTCAGCACCTTGCTCGGCAGCACTTTTTATATAATCTAAAATCTTAGATTTGTGTGCCGCTGTAATGACAGGGCCAAAGTCGTTGCTTTTATCTGAATGAAGCCCCAGTTTTAGCTCTTTAATAGCAGGCTGTAGAGCCGCAATCATCTTGTCAGCCGTTTCATCACCGACGGCAACAGCAACAGATAGCGCCATACAACGCTCTCCTGATGAGCCAAAAGCAGCACCCAATAGTGAGGTTACAACGTTGTCTAGGTCCGCATCTGGCATGACAATCGCGTGGTTTTTTGCACCGCCTAATGCTTGGCAACGTTTGCCTTGTGCAGCGGCTGTGGTATAGATGTATTCAGCGATAGGGGTCGAGCCGACAAAGCTAACGGCTTTAACATCTGGGTGATGCAAAATAGCATCAACGGCTTCTTTGCCACCATTTACGACGTTGATGACACCATCTGGTAGGCCCGCTTGCTGTAAAAGCTGCGCGATGAAAAGTGTAGCACTTGGGTCACGCTCAGACGGTTTTAGTACAAAGGTATTACCACACACGATGGCCATCGGGAACATCCACAATGGCACCATCACAGGGAAGTTGAAGGGTGTGATACCAGCGACGACGCCTAGTGGATGAAACTCACTCCAAGAGTCTATATCAGTACTCACATTGCGGCTGTGCTCGCCTTTGAGCAGTTCAGGTGCGCCGCATGCATATTCGACGTTTTCAATACCGCGCTGTAGCTCGCCTGCCGCATCATGTACGATTTTTCCGTGTTCTTCGCCAACCAGTCTGCAGATTTCATCCGCATTTTGCTCTAACAACTCTTTGAATTTGAACATGACGCGCGCGCGTTTTAGTGGCGAGGTTTTGCTCCATGCTGGGAAAGCCGCTTTAGCCGCAGCGACTGCTTCGCCGATTGTTTTTTCACCACCCAAAGCGACTTGCTTGCTGACTTCACCGGTTGATGGGTTGTAAACATCTTGAGTTTGGCTGTCATTATTTGACAAGCTGCCGTTGATAAAATGTCCGATCGTTTGCATAGGTTTAATTCCTTTAAACGTGTGAATAATTAGTGGGTTAATCGTAAATGATGACTGTTTTAACTGACTGAACGCTCAGCAACAGTGTTGTCATTCCATAGCAAGGTATAAAGTTGAACCATTTCTTCTAGCGTAGGTATTCGAGGGTTGTTGTTGGGTGAACCTGATGCAAATGCTTGCTCACACATCGTGTTTATTAGTGCATCAAAATCTGCTTTTTGCACACCAAACTGTGCCAATGTGGGCACGTGAAGCTCATCATTTAAGCTTTTTAGATAATTGACCAAACTGACGTTGGCCTGATCATCTGTCTCACTATGATCCGCTATTCCTAAGGCACGCGCGCAGTCCGCATAACGGTCAGGCGCACTAGAGATGCCGAACTCTGTAATAGTTGGCAATAGCATCGCGTTCGATAGGCCATGTGGCACATGGAAAAAGGCACCAATCGGACGACTCATGCCATGTACCAGCGCCACTGAAGAATTACAGAACGCAATACCTGCTAAAGTAGAGCCCAGCATCATTGCTTCACGGGCGGTTTCATCTTTGCCATCGTGATAAGCCGTTTGGATATTGGGTCCAATGAGGCGTAAGGCGGCGAGCGCCTGTTGGTCGCTATAGGCATTACGTTTGGGGCTGATATAGGCTTCGATAGCATGGGTCATCGCATCTATCCCCGTATCTGCGGTAGTACGAGGCGGTACGCTGAGCGTGAGGCTATAATCGATAATGGCTGCGACGGGCATAAACCCCATACCCACGCACAGCAGCTTTTCGTTATTAGCCTCATCAGTAATGATGGTAAAGCGTGTCACTTCTGATCCTGTGCCTGCCGTCGTCGGTATGGCAATAATAGGCAAACCGGCTTCATCCACTTGACGAGGAAACTTATAATCACGAATCACGCCGCCAAACTTTCCTAGAATAGCAATGGCCTTTGCACTATCGATAGGGCTTCCGCCACCTAAGGCAATCAGACCATCATAATCTTGTGCTTTTACTTGAGACACGCCAGCCTCAATAGAGCTTTCAGTAGGCTCTGGCACCGTCTCTGAAAACACATCGGCATTGATTTGTGCTGCTTTCAAAATGGTTTGAATGTTATCGACATAGCCGAGTTTAACCATCATCTCGTCAGTGATAATAAGGGGTTTTTTTACCCCTAAGCTGGTCAATATTGCTGGCAGCTTTTGGCAGGCATCGCGTCCAATTTCCATCGTTCTTGGGAGCAGGATACTGTGTGACATGGTGATTCATCCTTGAATTAATGACTTCAGATATAAGCATAGTAGGCAGCTCAATCGTCGTACGAACTATTCACAAAAGTGTATAGCGCTTAGATATAAAATTCACATAACGATAAATATCTTATCGATATGTGAAAGTTAACAGAATGTTTTTGTAATAGCAAGACGCAAAAGCGTAAATTTTATCGTTATAATAAATAAATTTATTTGCTGCGAGTCAGCCAGAGGTTTAAACCAAACAATGAGTAATACTAAAAAGAAGGGCTCAAGCGTTGAGCGTGTCTTACAGATAGTAGAGGTGCTGGCCAGCTCGCAACGGCCAATGAGTGTTAGCGATTTAGCAGAAACATTGGATGTGCCAGTGCCGAGTATGTATCGGCTACTGGATCAATTGCAGGGTCTTGGGTTTGTACAGTTAGATTTGCCAGGGAAGGTAACCTGTGGTAAGCGCACCTATAAGCTTGCCATGAACTTATTGCAAAACAGTGACTTTAAAAATGAAAGGCTAGCGATACTGAACGAGCTGTCAGCGCAAATAGGGGAGACGGTGGGTATTTCGATTTTACAAGACTTAGATGTGGTTTATATCGATCGCGTTATGTCGGATTGGCCGCTACAAATATTTCTGCCTTCGGGCACGCATGTGCCTGTTTGGGCCAGTGCCAGTGGTAAATTATTGTTATCGCAGCTATCGGATGAGAAATGTACACGCATCGTTGAGAAAATGTCGTTACACGCACTAACGACCAAAACTCAGACCGATAAAAAGCAACTGATGCAAACGATAACTGCAACGCGTGAGACGGGAGTAGGCGTGGATAATGAGGAGTTTATTCCAGGAATGGTCGCGTGTGCGGTCATGATTCCTAATGGGGATCAACAGGCATTTGCGACGGTGTTTACCCATGGGCCGACCGTAAGAAAAAGTCTAGAGGAGCTGCTCAGCTATGTGCCTCTTATGCAAGAGGCGGCAAATGAGCTGTCAGTTATTTTCAATCAAAACCATGAATAGAGAAGTGTGAGCAAAATAGGTTAATGGACGATCAGCGGTGAGCTATCGGTAGTGGGCTACTATAAAGCACTAAGTTGGCGCTGAAACTGATAACATCAGCTAATAGAGATAGAGAATAAAAAAGGTTGCTAGCACTATATTATATAGTCCTAGCAACCTTTTTGCCGCTACTATAGTCAATCCTCTATAAATTGGGTACGGTGTCAGTCTCGTTCAGTCTACTACTTGTAGTACTTTCACTCGGCTTCCTTGTATCCAAATTATATTGAACCGACTATATCAATTCATTCTAAAATTATACTTATTAGCCGTTTGATAGTACTCGGTTTATAGATAGTCAAACGATGAAAAACGTATTGGCTTATAATGTTTATGCTTACTTTTGGCAATAACTAAGCCTTAATAAAAATAGTCTCTTCACTCAAGCGCGATTTAGGTATTTTGGCATTAAAGTCATCATCGCTGCGGTAGCCAAACGATACCACTGCCACAGCAGAATATCCTTTGCTACGTAAGTCGAACTCCGTATCAAGCGCCTGTAAATCAACCCCTTCCATAGGTACGGTATCAATACCCAAAAGCGCGCTGCCCAATAGTACCCCGCCCATGTTGAGATATACCTGTTTGGCAAGCCAATGTGGCTCATCTTTGGTATCGAATCGATGCATATCTAAGAACAATTGGCGACCTTGATGCATCTGTGCTTTGAATTCTGGCTGCGCATAGCGACCATCTTGATCTTCTTTTTCTAACACCGCCTGCATGTATTCATCGTCGGCATGAATACGAGTACAGAAAACCACCACGTGTGAGGCATCTAGGACTTTAGGTGTATTAAAATGAAAGGCACCTTGCGTGCTTTTGGCAATGCGTGCTTTGCCTGCGTCATCATCTGCAATGACAAAGCTCCATGGTTGAATATTGGTGCTTGACGGACTCATTTGTAGCATGTCTTTGATCTGCTCAAAATCTTCAGCAGATATCTTTTTATTGGCATCAAATACTTTGGTACTGTAACGCCAGTTTAGTGCTTCATTAATGGTTTTCATGATTGTCCTTAAGTAAAGTATGTTTCAGTTTTTTAGTCAGCTGGTCATACAAACGGATTTAACAAACGGTGCTACTCAATCTTTATCGTTCATGGTTAAGTTAACTGATTAGTCCGTCCTAGTGATGACTCATAATAGTAAAGTTCATACATTAGAACCACTAGCTACAAGAGAAAACACTTTCAATATTATTTTGAGAATATAGCGTTTTTAATCTGTCTAAAGGTTATTTATCAATTGATAAATCCATTAAACGTATACACTGATCTTAAAACGGCGCGAAATTATCAGGCTGACTGTGCGTAGCAGTCCAACGCTGATTGGCATCAATATGACTATTAAGCCCAACTCCTCGTGGTACTTGCATATTATCGCCATACAGCCAAAGCACCATATTGGTACGTTTGCCACTGGTGATTGGATGTGCGGCGTGAGGCACTGAGCCTCTGTGAATAATCGCCATGCCAGGTTTAAAGATGGCACGTCTGGTTTGCCCTAAATGGCGATCGACAAAGTCAACTTCTGATCCAGTAAAGTCTTCGCTTGGCAAATTTAGGTTAATATTCATAGTCACCGTTGAAGCATCAGTATGAAGTTGTAGCGATGTGTCGCCTGTCGGCTGGTATTGAATCGAGAACCCAAAGGTCTGAGTGTCATAGCCATAAATATTGGCAAATAATAACCGAGCGATAGGGCGCATATATTGATTCATGACTTTATGATAAAACGCCTGAAAATTAGGGGTGGCCAGATAGCCTAGCGAGCGCGCATCTAGCATGGCCCCATTACTGTTCAAGGCGATACCATAGGGAGGACGTATGGGAATGTTAGCATCTGCGATTGCTTGCAAATAACGGCGCAGCGTTGATAGTTGTGCTGGGTCAAAGAGTTGCCCTTGATATACGTCAGGTAGTATCTCTTGCCATAAGTTTTTAACAGCCATCTCTGTAGAAGGAGCGCGCCACGCTTGCGCCACTGCCTTACGTAGAGTTGGATCAAATAATGAATCATCAAGTACAGGCAAGTCATGCTCAGTGGTTTCCCATTCTGCCCATGCATGCTCTAGTAGCTGGCTGTTTTGATGCCAAAAATGCTCTACCGATGGTGCACGTCTAAGCATGTATGATTTTGAAGGTAGTGGTAAGTTGCGTGCTTGCTGTAGTGCGCTCTGTTGATTATCTCTATCATGGTGGCTATGGTGTTGAGTATCCTGTGTGTTCGTAGGCCGTATTATAGTATCCATCGTGTATCTCCAAATGTGTGAGTAAACCTTATAGGTGCATGCTACTATAATTAATGATTTTGATAATCAGTAGGTTTAGAGAAACAGTTTCAATAATTTTTATATAATAATGAGGCTAGCAGCAGCAAGCGATGGTGGTTGCTAAGTTAGACGCTAATTGAACGAAGGCATGACGATGAAAAATTTGCAGGATTTACGTATTTTTATTGAGACCGCTCGCTTAGGCAGCTTATCTGCCTGTGCTCGGCACTTAGATCTGTCGCCTGCAGTTGTGAGTGCAGCGGTCAAGCGATTAGAAGCGGAAATTGAGACGGTATTGTTTGTTCGCTCTACTCGTAGGCTGCGTTTAACTAGCAAGGGTGAGCAATATTTAAAGCATTGCCGAGATGCGGTGGCTATTTTAGACAACGCTTATGCAGGATTACATGACAATGATGCTGAGCTGACGGGTACAATTCGGCTGTCGGCATCATCAGATTTGGGACGAAACCTAATTTTGCCTTGGTTGGACGATTTTATAGACATTCACCCAAAAGTGACGGTGCAGCTACATATGTCAGACAGCTATGTGGACTTGTACGGTCAGCAGATTGATTTGGCACTACGTTATGGCGCACCCAAAGATTCATCACTGGTCGCACTACCTATTGTACTGAATAATCGACCTATACTGTGTGCGTCAAAGGAATATTTGAACAAGATTGATAAGGATATCGGTATCCCAAAAATGCCGGAAGATTTGTCGCAGCATAATTGCTTACGTTTGGGTCATGATGAAAAATATTTGAGTGAGTGGACTTTTGAGAAAGCGGGAAAGACTAAACGTGTGGCAGTGGATGGCAATCGCAGAAGTAAAGACGGTGACGTTGTACGCCGCTGGGCAGTGGCGGGCAAAGGCATCGCATTAAAGTCTCAGTTAGATATAGCCGGCGATTTAAAGGCAGGGAGACTGGTCGAGGTGGAGTTGGACGGCTGGCAAGTGGCCAACTATCCGCTGTATTTGATTTGCCCAGAACGGCGCTTGATCGATCCATTGTTTAATGCGGTCAAAGAATACTTGATTGAACGGGTAGAGCAGGTATTAAGGTAAAACGAGAACCAATGATTACCCTGTTTAATCAGACGAGCAAAACAGCAATCCCTAGACAGTAATTGCTTGATGAGTATTATGACTATTGCCATATTTTATCAAGCACCGTAAACCAGTTTTTTGACGTTACCTTTTCAATAAGTTGATTTGAGAAGTGACGTTGTTGCATCCGCTCAATCAGCATAGAGATTTGACTGATATCAGATAACTCATCAGGTAGTAGGCAACCATCGAAATCAGAGCCAAACCCAACGTGATCTTCACCTAGATGGTCGATCAGATAATCGAGATGGTCGACAATCACATCAAGCGAAGTTTGCGTATTACGTTGCCCATCTGCACGAAGGAACGCCACATCGAAATTCACCCCAACCAAGCCATTGCTTTGTTTAATAGCAGCCAGCTGTTGATCGGTCAAGTTCCGTGCTTGCTGACAGAGAGTATGTGCATTTGAATGTGTCGCGATAATGGGCTGATTAATAATCTCTAACGTATCCCAGAAAGCGCGTTCATTCATATGCGACACATCGATCAGCATCTGCTTGTCATGACAGGCCAAAACAAGCGCTTTGCCCTGAGCGGTAAGACCAGATCCTGTATCTGGAGAGTGCGGAAAGGAGGCATTCAAGCCATCACCGAAGAGGCTTTTTCTATTCCATAGTGGGCCAATGCTTCTGAGGCCTGCATCATAAAACACATCTAGCAGTTCAGGCTTGATAGCCAAAAACTCAGCACCTTCCAAATGCAAAACGATAGCTAATTGTTGATTCTGCTGACAGGCCTGAATTTGTTCTAACGAGGTGCAAATCTGAATCTGACCGTCAGATCTTGCCTCTAGTTGCTGGGCTAGTTTCAATTGCGCGCAGCAAATATCGACGATTTCTTGTGGAGTAAAATCTGAATGTGAGGGATTGGCTAATTTGTCAGGATGGTTGTTTTTCACATAAGCGTAGGGCGGTAAAAAAATAGAAAATAGTCCGCCCATCCAATTCGCTTTTCGGCAACGTTGTAAATCCAAATGTCCCGGTAACGTGCCATAAATAAAATCATGTACCGGATCGGCAGCCGAACTCAGCCAAAGGCGAGTCAACAGATCATTATGTCCATCAAATATCACAGGCTTAGTATTAGCATTCATATTTAATCCGTGACCGTACGAGTAGGTATCAGTTGTTCTTCATTCAACTGCTTGTTACTTAGCCGCTTAGAGTTTTTAGGATTGCGAAAGCGCAATTCCTCAAAAGGTACAGGCGTCTCGCTATTGATACGTGCCTCCTCAATCAGGTAGTGATAAGGCGATTTGCCACACACAGGATCAGCATTTTTGGCATCGCCCGTCAGCATAAAGGCTTGGCAACGGCAGCCGCCATAATCGCGCTCTTTATCTGGGCAGCTTTGGCACATATCGGGCATCCAATCATCACCGCGAAACTGATTGAAGCTCGCAGACTCATACCAAATATCTGACAGTGGTGTCTCTCGTACATTGGGGAACTGTATTGGCATTTGTCTGGCAGCATGGCAAGGTAGGGCTGTACCGTCTGGTGCTACTGTTAAGAAAATCTTGCCCCAACCATCCATACAGGGTTTCGGGCGTTCTTCGTAATAATCAGGCACCACAAAAATAAGTTTGCACTTGATACCACGTTCTTCAATCTGCTTACGGTATTCATTGGTAATGCGTTCGGCTCGAACCACTTGCGCTTTGGTTGGTAGCAAACCCTCTATATTTTCAAACGCCCAGCCATAAAACTGACAAATAGCCAGCTCGACCGTGTCGGCTTCCAGCTCTAAGCACAGCTCAATAATCTGGTCAATCTGATCGATGTTTTGCCGATGAATGACAAAGTTAAGTACCATCGGGTAATCGTACTGTTTGACCAGACGTGACATCTCATACTTTTGCTCAAAGGCATGCTTTGAGCCTGCTAAGGCATTGTTGACCGTTGGATCACTGGCTTGAAAGCTAATTTGAATATGCTGAAGACCTGCTTCTTTTAAACGCGCAATCCGAGCTTCAGTCAATCCCATACCTGACGTGATTAGGTTAGTATAAAAACCTTGATTGTGCGCATAAGCGACCAGTTCTTCTAGGTCTTGACGAACCAGTGGTTCACCGCCAGAAAAACCAAGCTGCACCGCGCCCATTTGCCGCGCCTGATCAAACACATCAAACCATTCTTGCGTCGTTAGCTCCTGCTTATACTGAGCATAATCAATGGGGTTTGAGCAATAAGGGCATTGTAATGGGCAACGGTAGGTCAGCTCCGCAAGTAGCCATAACGGTAGCCCGACTGGTGCAGTCATACTAAATCAATCCAATGTTCACGCTGGGCAACCAGCATATATTCAATGATGTCTTGCTCGATTTCGGGAATATCGCCAAACATGGCTTGTACCTTTTTGATAATATCGGCGATGGTTGCTTGACCATCAATGTGTTGCCCGATGATGCTGGCACTGTCATTTAATTTGATCATACCTTCAGGGTAGAGTAAGACATAGGCGTTTTGCGCTGGCTCAAATTGAAAGCGATAGCCGTGACGCCATACTGGTATGATGGATTGATCCAGCTCAGGTAAACTAGCAGGTATACTCATTTGAACAATCCTTTATGCCAGACATTGTCAGTGGTAACGCTTTGGTAAGGAGCTTGATTATGCACATAAGCCAAGCTCAAGGCATCCAAGATCGTCCATAAGATATCGAGCTTAAACTGCAATATCTCTAGCATTCGCTCTTGTTGCTCGGCTGTCTTAAACGAGTCGAGTGTTATAGTCAGACCATGCTCAACATCGCGGCGCGCTTGACTCAAGCGCGAGCGGAAATAGGTATAACCTTCTTCCTTAATCCAAGGATAATGCTTGGGCCAAGACTCTAAACGCGACTGGTGAATCTGCGGAGCAAACAGCTCGGTCAGCGAGCTACTGGCAGCTTCTCGCCATGAGGTACGCCGTGCAAAGTTCACATAAGCATCGACGGCAAAACGCACACCCGGTAGCACTAGCTCTTCAGAAATCACTTGCTCACGGGTCAAACCAACTGCCTCTGCCAGACCCAACCATGCTTCACGACCACCGCCATCAGGATAGACGCCATCTTGATCAATCATGCGCTGAATCCACTCTTGACGTACGCGCTGATCAGGGCAATTTGCCATAATGGCCGCGTCTTTCAATGGAATGTTGATCTGATAATAAAAACGGTTGGCGACCCACGCTTGGATCTGCTGCTGGGTCGCTTTGCCTTCATGCATCATGATATGAAAGGGATGGTAAATATGATAGTACTGACCTTTAGCCATAATCGCTTGTTCAAACGCTTCTGGGCTTAGCGCTGTGTTTTCTTCTTGCATTGTTCTCACCTTACGATTGCTGTTTTGCCTTACCGTTTGTATTAAAGCTCAATCTGCATCCCATCAAATGCTACTTCAACACCATGTTGTTTTAATGTCGCAGCCTGTTCAGATTGTTCGTTCAATATCGGATTGGTGTTATTGATATGGATCAGCACCTTACGAGCGTTATCGAGCTGATCTAGATAATGCAACGAGCCATCTTCACCACTAATATGTAAATGCCCCATGTCTTGGCCGGTTTTTGTACCGACACCGCACTCTTGCATCTCATTGTCCGTCCATAGCGTACCGTCAATCATTACGCAATCAGAGCTTTTCATGATCTGCATAACGTCATCATCAATTTTGCCCAAACTTGGCGCATAAAAGAGTTGTTTTTGTGTTTTTAAATCTTTCACAATCAGGGCAATATTATCGCCATCATGCGGATCATTACGGTGCGGGGAGTAGGGCGGTGCTGAGCTTCTAATCACCAGAGGCGTCAGCTCTAAATTGCTGTAGCCGTCAATTTGAAAGCTCTGTTTTGGATCGATTTGATTATATTGTAGACCCCCATTCCAGTGCTTTAACATATTAAACAGTGGAAAACCTGTACTGAGGTCTTGATGCACCATGTCCGTACACCAAACAGGCATTGGACAGCCTTCACGTAGGGTCAACAGGCCGGTCGTATGGTCAAGTTGACTGTCCATCAACACCACATCCGTGATACCTGTGTCTCTTAAGTTACGTGCTGGTTGAGCTGCCTTAAATTCAAATAACTGTTGGCGAATATCAGGGGACGCGTTGAATAAGATCCAATCCACACCATTTTCTGATATGGCTATCGAAGATTGGGTACGGGTCTTTGCCTGAATCGTGCCTTGACGCACACCGTGGCAGTTATCGCAATTGCAATTCCACTGCGGAAAACCACCACCAGCAGCTGAGCCTAAAACGTGAATATACATAAATCAATATTTCCAAAAAAATAAAAGCCCTAGTCATCTAGGGCTTTTAATGGGTTTAGTGCTCGTAAATTTTAACGAGCTTCGAAATACATCGTGATTTCGAAACCAATACGGATGTCTTGAAAAGCTGGTTTAGTCCACTGCATGGGATTGCTCCTGAATGAATATTATTGGTACATCAGTAAGATGAATGAAAGTAATTATCAATGGTAGTATAAGCTGACCCCTGCTGTCAATTTCTTAGATGTTAACAAGGTACTAACGTATGAGGTGCTAGCAAATCATTGATTCATACCTGTGTTCACTACCGTATTGATGACCTTCAGCAATGTCCATTTGTGAATGTTCAACACGCCACTACAATAAATTCTCCCACCTTGCCACTCAATTTAATCATTAAACTCTATGGTTGAATCAAGCTAAGTCTACATAGTGATAGTTTTTCTGAGAGTGTTTTATGTCTGTTAAATCGATGTCCACTACTGCTATTTCTTGCGTCGAACCAAGTTTTTTTATAATGCTTCCTGTAGGAGAGACGACCAGACTCTCTCCTACAAACTCACCGCCATGACCGACGCCCACACCGTTGCAGGTAATCACAAAACATTGGTTTTCAATGGCACGCGCTTGAGTCAATACATAATGGACATTCGTATAGGGAGACATGTTACCGTTTGGCATAAAAATAATTTTTGCGCCTTTTTTTGCCAGTGCTCTAGAACCTTCTGGAAACTCTAGCTCAAAACAAATCTGAGCACCGCAAACTACATTATCAATTTCAACGACGGAAAACTCATCTCCGCTGGTAAACACGCCAACATCATCAAGCCAAAGTTTTGACTTTCGGTGCTTATGAATTATTTCGCCGTTTTTTATAAAAAAGCATGCGTTGTAGAACCGTTGATCATGTTTTTCAATGTGCCCAATAATAATGGTTGAATCCGTATGTTTACTGGCTATCAGTAACTCTTCAAAATGTGTTTGTGACTGACTGCATAAAGAGTCAATATTATCTGCTGTCGGAAATCCTGTAAAAGCGAGCTCTGGAAAAAGCATAAAGCCTTGACAGTCTTTGTGCTCATTGATGGATTTCAATATCAAGGCGGCATTTACCGACACTTGATAATCGGTGATATTAATCTGGTTGATGACGATTTTCATAGAATTTTATTCTCATTTGTGAGGGGTGGTTACAATGGATATTGTTCTTTAATAGCAACACTCTTTAATAGCACTGCGATTCCAACCAACGGCTTAATTTAATAATGTCAGCTTGATTTGACTTTAAATCATTATAAAAGAAATAGAAACTGTCGCCAGTGAGTAATTCATGCATTGGGATTCTAACAAGATTTTGCTGATGGGTTTGTTCTAGCATCATGTAGTTATCGATAAGCGTAATACCCAAGTTATAACGCGCGGCCTGTGCGGCAAGAAGTACATGGCTAAACTGATTGATTTTTACATTGCTTGGTAACTCGAACCCACCTACCTTGCACCACTTTAGCCAATCATTGGCCGCATTTTCGCTTTTTCCAGCGTATTTTACGGACAGTATGGGGTGTTGCCATAATGCCTCAGGCAACGGTTGGTCTTTTATTTCCTCCCACAGCCTTTGACCACAGACAGGAAATAGCTTTTCAGCGAATAAAAACGTGCTGACTACGTTACGCTTTGGCGGATGGACGGTAATAAAACAATCAGAACATTGCTCATTATAGTCATCTTGGTCTGTCACCATATTTAAGGTGAGCTCAATCTCTGGGTGTTGTGTATGAAAGTCCTCTAATCGAGGAATCAGCCAATTAACAGCCACCGAGCTATACAGTGCTAGGCGAATATGCCCAGGCTGGTCATTTCGAATGGCCTGACTGGTATTGGACAGAGCCGTCAGCGATTGATTTACTTCTGTAAAATAACGCCCGCCTATCTCCGTCAATGAAAGTGTCCGACCCTGCCTATAAAACAATGCTTCGCCAAGGTACTCCTCAAGCGTTCGAACCTGATGACTCACGGCGCTTTGCGTCACATTGAGACTTTCTGCTGCCTTTGAAAAGCTATTCAGTCTTGCAACGGATTCAAAGCATTGTATCGCGCGCAATGGCGGTAGTTTCATTATTATCTCAGCTAATACTAAAGGGTTTTATATCATTATACGTCATGTAAATATATGAATATACTGCTTACTTAAGTATTCAATGAACGTCATTTGATGTCAATTTTTAACTGTTTTTAGAGTAACGCTGAGGGTTGTTATGCCAAAGATGAGTGTTGGGTTTGCCATGATTCTATTGGTTGTGGGGAATATGATTGCCGTCCTATCAGATGCGTTGATCAAAGAATTGCCAGATGGCGCAGCGGTCTATCAATTTGTTCTATTGCGTCAGCTGACAGCTGTGTTGATGCTACTGCCCTTTTGCTTTTTGAATAAAAAAACCAAGTTGATTAGTAATATAAAATGGCATTTTGTACGGGGTCATATTTGGTTATTTGGTGCGGTATTTATGGTGTTGTCTATTCAAGCACTGCCGCTGGCAACGGTGAATGCTATTTTTTATACCGCTCCTTTGATGATGTTGCCGTTAGGGTTTTTGTTTTATAAAGACAGACTCACCGCGCCAAGCATCATTGTGGCAATATTGGGTTTTGTCGGCATTCTTGTCGTGGTAAAACCAACACAAATTAATATGGGTGCTATCTTTGCACTGATAGTGGCCTTAACCATGGCGACAAACAATCTATTGGTTCGTAAATTACCTTCGAATCACACAGTTGCTCAGACCTTGTTTTTGACCAATTTAGTCGGAATACCATTGGGGCTTGGTTTGGCTATTTGGGAAAATGCCCCTTTGAGTTGGTACGCGCTATGGATAGCAGCAGGCTCGAATTTGTTTATTTTGATTTATGCTGGTATCTGCGTACTGGTCTACCGAGCGGTTGAAGCACATAAAATATCTAGTGCAGAATATACGGGTCTGTTAGGAGCAGTGGTTATCGGCATCGTATGGTTTGATGAAATACCTGATATCAGTCTTTTGATAGGTTCGGCTCTGATTGTCTTACCTTTGATTTGGCTCGCCACGCTTGAGTCTATTAAATATAAAAGAACAGCCTTATAGCGTTTTAAAATAGAGAGAGCGGATAAAGAAAGCGTCATAATATTAGCATGACTTTATGTCATGAATTCGTGTGTTTAAATCGTTTTTTCATACTCATTTTTTGTGGCAAATTACTATAGATACAACCATTCAGGCAAGGCTCTAGTCTTCAAGAGAGCTCTTGTTTGTTGAAGTTATTACTATGAGGTAGGCCAAATAATGAGCAATATAACCACATTCTCAGTCACATCTTCAAATCGAAAAATCGACCCTTCACGGCGTCGAGGTGGCGCGTTTAAAGCTGATGGCTCTCTTAACGATAATGACCGTGTCGAGATAGGCCCAACAGATCTTGCATTCAATGAGTGGGCTGAGCTAGGGCTGACACCTCCTAACCTTGCACGAATGCGCGAATACCGCCTCCAAAGAATCGTAAAAGAACTACAGAAAAGAGATCTTGGCGGCATCTTATTGTTTGATCCTCTTAATATTCGCTATGCGACTGACTCCACAAATATGCAGGTATGGGTAACCCATAATCACTCTAGAGCCTGTTTTGTATCGGCATCAGGCCATCTTGTTTTATGGGATTTTCACAATTGTGAGCACTTATCAGCACATCTTCCTTTGATCAAAGAAGTCAGAGGAGGCGCTTCTTTCTTCTACTTTGAAACCGGTGATAGAACTGACGAACATGCCTCTAGGTTTGCTTCAGAAATTCAATCTATTTTACAGGAGCATGCTGGAGACAATAAAAGGTTGGCTATCGATAAAATTGAAATTGCTGGTTTCAATAAGATAAAACAGTTAGGAATCGATGTTTTTAATGGTCAGGAAGTGATGGAGTTTGCTCGCTCTATTAAGAACGAAGATGAAATCAATGCCATGCGATGTTCAATTGCCTCAACAGAGGTTGCGATGAAGTGCATGCAAGAAGCAATAGTACCCGGTATCACTGAGAATGACATATGGTCTATTCTCCATGCGGAAAATATTCGTCGAGGTGGTGAGTGGATAGAATGTCGAATTCTTTCTTCAGGGCCTAGAACCAATCCTTGGTTTCAAGAAAGTGGCCCTCGAATTGTGAAGGAGGGTGAGTTACTTGCATTCGATACAGATCTGATTGGCCCTTATGGAATGTGTGCAGACTTGTCTCGAACTTGGATGATTGGAGAGTGCTTGCCAAGTGCAGAGCAAAAGCATCTCTATCAGGTAGCTTATGAACATATCCAACACAACATGACTATATTAAAACCAGGAATGACATTTGAAGAGGTGACAAAATCTGGTTTATTGCTTCCTGAAGAATATAGAGCGCAAAGATATGGTGTGATGATGCATGGCGTTGGTCTTTGTGATGAGTATCCGTCTATTCGTTACCCCGAAGACCTTGAATGCCATGGCTACAGTGGTGTGCTGGAGCCGGGTATGGCTCTCTGCGTTGAAGCGTATGTAGGTCGAGTTGGTGGTAAAAATGGTGTCAAACTTGAAGATCAAATCATTATTACAGACACTGGGTTTGAAAACCTTACTAACTATCCATTCGAAGCCGCTTTATTGGCTAATTAAAGATAGTCTATACAAGCTTGTTAAGATAAGGATTTGACATAGGTATAGTGCATTATCTGCGGGTTTAAGTCATTGGAATACTGATCAACACGTTGATAGCCATTATTGTCGTAGTACTGATAAGTACACAGGGTGTCTGTATGTAGTGCATACGTGTCTGCGTCCTGTGCGACGAGATAAGTCTCAAATGCCTGAATCAACGTCGCTCCAATATGGTGGCGACGATAGTCTGGATCTACACAGAAGAACTGTAATTCGTTATCAAAATCGACTTTCTTTCGTTTCGCGCCAGCCGATTCTTTTTTCTGTAAATCACTTAATACCTGTTGTCCTTGTTCAGACAGGCGCAGCTTGCTTTCTATCCGATCAATAATAGGCTTATCATCGAATAATAAAGCTTTATATGGATCTTGTTTAGTGACCCCTATCACCACACCACAAATGATGTCACCATATTCTGCAACTTGTATAAAAGTAGCGCGATGACAGTCTTTAGCTAGAAATAGGGTAGCCAATTGCTTTAGAACCTGCTTATCTGTTGCAGTAGTAAATACACTCAAATTCATATTGACGACAAAAAGGTCGACAATGGCTGCAAAGTCTTCAGGCGTAGCACGACGGTATTGTATTGTCATCAGTCACTCTCATTTATCATTAAAAGTACTGGCGTACGCTGATTGACCCAGCATACGCCAGCATTTTGACACTTATATTTTGCTAACGGACTTAGCAAAATATAATAATTTTTACCTAATAGTCCGTATTTACCACTTCATTTCACCTGTATTTACTTTACTGCCTATTTGTAAATTAGTATTCCCAGATAACGCGGGATAAGCTACTTCCATGGTAGAAATCACTTTTTCTGACTGCTTAGAGTTTTGCTTTTTTGCCTCATCCAGTGCTTGCTCAAAGGTTTCTAGATAACTGAGGGTGAAATCAACAGCATAGTCTTTTTTGAGTAGGTTGCCCGAATAGTGACCTGGTATCACAAGGTTTGGCTTTAATTGCTTCATTTGTTCCAATGATTGCATCCACTCGCTACGAGCTTCTTTAGTTTGGGTATCCGCAGTCCACACATGCATACCTGATGTTACCGACACACCGCCGAAAACGGTTTTTGACTCTGGTACCCACATGTATGCTTGATGGGTTCCCATCTCCTTGATTTCAATTTTGTGACCTTCTAGGGTCAGTGTAGACTGATCAAGTGTTTGCGGTACTGTGATCTTGGTAGGCGCATGTTTACCAAGGATTGGACCCCAATGCTTTAATTTTGCATCTTTAGTCGCCTCAATGTGTTCAATAATCGAAGGGCTAGACATAACCTTCACATTAGGGAAGGCTTTGACTAAAGGCTGAAGACCGAAATAGTAATCTGGATCGCCTGCCGTGATATAAATCATTTTTAGGTCTTTATTGCTTTTTTTGATCATATCAACCAATGCTTCACCATCTTTGACACTAAACTGTGCATCGAACAAGATAGCATCTTTCTCGCCACTTGCCAGCACAGAAACCACTGGGAAAATAGCATTTTGATCAGGTTTATATGCTTGTAGTTGTAGGTCGGCTGCGTTTGCTTGGGTTGCAAGCAGTAGGGCACTGGCCGCCATAGAAGCTGTCATTAATTTTTTCATAATCTACCTGTATTTTCATTTGAGTAAATAGACCGCGTTAATGGCGGTATTCGTTATTAGCGGCTATTATATTCGATTGTATTTCGTTTAAATACGCTATAATTCGGTATTTACTGTTTCATTTTTCGCGCAAATAAGGATGTAGAGATGGATAGGCTGACCGCGTTGCAGGTGTTTGTCACGATCGTCGAACAAGGTAGCTTGAGCCGTGCCGCGGACAATTTAGACATGTCTAGAGCTAAGGTAACGCGCTATCTGACAGAGCTTGAGAGCTGGATGGATATGCGCTTATTACATCGCACGACTCGAAGTCTGAGCCTCACTGCACCTGGTGAGCAGACGCTTGAGGTGGCGTACCAGTTGCTTGAATTGACTGACTCGTTGGATCAGATACGCAATCAGAATACTTTGGAGCTAAAAGGTCAGTTGAGAATCACTGCCAGCTTTTCGCTGATTGATAGCCTTTTGATGGATGTGGTTGGTCGCTTTGTTTCTCACTGGCCACAGACAGCGATTGATATTCTTACCATTGATGATTCGGTCAATTTAGTTGATGCCCGTATTGACTTGGCGATTCGTATCACCAATGACTTGGAGCCAAATGTCGTTGCCAGACGTATCGGTGAGTGCCACTCTATCGTATGCGCTGCCCCTGAGTATTTACAAAAACGTGGCAGACCTACAGATGTACAGTCGCTTGTACATCACAACTGTCTATCGTTTGCGTATTTTGGACGGTCTGCATGGGTGTTTGATGGGCCAAATGGTCCAGAGTCTGTTCCTATCTCTGGCAATATCAGCGCCAATATCTCTGAAGTCTTGCTCTCTGCCACGCTACGTGGACATGGGATTAGTTTACAGCCATCTGGCGCAGTCAAATCTTTGATTGCATCTGGACAACTTATTGAGTTATTACCTGAATGGAAACCTAAAACTTTGGGTGTGTATGTGGTTTATGCCAATCGAAAGCAGGTGACACCACTACAAAGAAAGTTTATTGATTTTCTCGCTGAAGAAATAAAGCGTTCGCCTTATTGGTAGCATTAGCTATGCTTATGAGCATTCTTTGCTTGTTGGGCAGCCCCATACGGTGAGTCATGGATACTGTTATCCATTACTCACCGTATGGGGCTGCCAAATTTAGATTGCTGTGGCCATATTCGGGCGTGTCCTCAATTCAATCGATGGTTATCTAAATGGGTTATAACAGGCTAACGATGGCTATCTTGATAACAAATGTGGTGGAATAAATGATAAGAGAGCTTAAAACATTCGTCGCCGTTTGCGAGTTGGACAGTTTTGCCGCTGCCGCTCGGCATATAAACCTGACCCAATCTGCGGTTAGTGCGCAAATCAAAACCTTAGAAGACAATTTAGGATTGTCGTTATTTACGCGCTCTGCCAGAGCTATTACGTTAAATCCGCAAGGCACACGCGTTTTACCGATAGCCAAAGAAATTTTGGCGCTCTATTCGACAATGCAACTATCCTCAGATACCGATATTGCTAGCTATTATGGGCAGCTGAAGATCGGCTCGATAAACTCAGTGCAGGTGGGTATCTTACCAGAGGCGCTAAAGGCGATTACTTTGCTCGCTCCATTAATGCAGACGGAAATTGTCCCTGGGCGTGCTATAGAGTTATTTGAGAAACTGGAAGTCGGAGAGATAGATGCGGCTATTACTATCCAGCCAGCATTTGCCTTACCGAAAGACATCGTTACCCAGTCTATTATGACGGAGCCTTATGTGCTCATAAGCCCCAAAAAATGGCCTTTTCATAGTCTTAGACAAACGCTCGAGCAGCACCCCTTCATTCATTACACCTTACAGTCCTCAGCTGGTGCAAAGTTAAGTAAATTCTTTAAACAACAAGACATCAAGGTGAATACGATCATGGAGATTAATGATCTAGATGCCATCGTTAGGATGGTTGAGTCGGGCTTGGGAGTGGCTTTGATTCCTTATGCTGGACTATGGATTAGAAGTACGCCGCCTGTCCAAATTCACCATTTAGGTGATAACAGTTTGGTTCGAGAGGTCGTACTGGCGTATCGTTATACCGATCGTCAGCAGCCGCAAATAAATGCCTTAAAGCAGGTATTGGGACTGTAATTTAGTCTGCAATCTTACAACGCCTAGCAGCCTAGGTCGAACTCTCACTCGGACTAGGCATCTGCTTGTGCTACTTAAACTTGGCGATTAATTAGCCTCTTTAACCCGTCAACCTTTTTCAATCAGTGCAACCCCTCATAAAAAATCTCTGCTATTGAATAAAGATCCTTCAAAAAACCTGCCCTAAAAGTATTAACCTCTTTCGATAGAGCCGATACTCAATAAAACGGATATAGCATTTAATAACGCGAAACTGGTATAAATTTTTCTGGCTTGCTGTGCCTATGCCGACAGAGGCTGTAAAAAATTCATCCGAGTCCCGCTGTATCTTTTTAATATTGGACTGACTATAGACCAACCTTATCTATAATATTTTTTGCTGAGCGCCAAAATTTTTGGGGCTGAGAGCAGAATATTTACGTTTTTCTTGCTCTACATTCTCGGTTACGATGGCTCTAATTTTTAGTAACGCCAAGACAATGACTCTAAATAACTAAGCATTGTCTGTTTACTTCTTCAATTTACCTTATCTCTAATAAGCCATAAAAATATGAAACATATAGATAAACTGAACCATGACCAAGCACTAACTCGTATCGAAAAAGATCTATTGGGCGAACAAGCCGTTCCTACTGCCGCTTTATATGGTATTCAAACGCAACGTGCCTCGCAGAATTTTAATATTACCGGTATGCCAATCAGTCACTTCCCCGATTTGATTAAAGCACTGGCAATGGTAAAAGCTGCCGCGGCTAAGGCCAATTATCAGCATGGCCTACTCAGTCAAGATAAGCTCATTGCTATTACTGAAGCGTGCGCTGAGCTTATACAAGGCGCGCATCATGACCAGTTTATTGTTGATCTCATCCAAGGCGGGGCAGGCACGTCGACCAACATGAATGCCAATGAAGTGATTGCTAATATTGGCTTAAAAAAGATGGGATTTGAGTATGGTCAATATGGCCATCTACATCCTAATAATGATGTCAACCGCTCTCAGTCGACCAATGATGTCTATCCTAGTGCAGCACGCTTAGCGATTGTGTTTGCGGCAAAACCGCTTCAAGAAGCCATCATCAAGTTGCAAAATAGCTTGGCCGTCAAAGGACAAGCGTTTAGCCATATTCTAAAAATGGGTCGCACCCAGTTACAAGATGCGGTACCGATGACGTTGGGTCAAGAGTTTAATGCCTTCGCCAGTGATATAGGCAGTGAAACGGCTCGAATCGAAGACGCCTGCCTACAGTTATGCGAATTGAATTTGGGCGGTACGGCGATTGGCACAGGTATCAATGCACCCAAAGGGTATGCTGGTTTGGCGATTCGTGAGTTAGCCGATATCAGTGGTCTACCAGTGACCCTTGCCAAAGACCTGATAGCAGCCAGCGCAGATATGGGCGCTTTTATTACCTTTTCCGGTTCACTCAAGCGTTTGTCAATTAAACTGTCTAAATTGAGCAACGATTTACGCTTACTATCGAGCGGGCCACGTACCGGTTTGGGTGAAATAAATCTACCGGCTATGCAGCCCGGCTCATCCATTATGCCCGGTAAAGTCAATCCTGTAATTCCTGAGGCCATGAACCAAACCGCATTTCAGGTGATGGGTACGGATATGACGATTACTATGGCGGCAGAAGCAGGGCAACTACAGCTTAATGCGATGGAGCCGCTGATTGTTTATAATCTACTGAACAATGCGCGTATGTTAGAAAAGGCGATTCGTATGCTAGATGAGCGATGCATTCAAGGCATTACAGCCAATGAGACCCGCTGCGCACAGCATGTCGAAAACAGCATCGGTATTGTGACGGCACTGGTGCCTCATATAGGCTACGAAAACGCCAGTCGTATCGCAGGACATGCTTTGTTAAGCGGTTCAGGCGTCGCTGAGATAGTAAAACAAGAAAAATTGCTGAGTGATGAGGAACTGGCCGCGATTTTATCACCCGATAGAATGGTCAGTAGTATATAGAGGTAGCCCAATATTCAAAGGCTGACCTAAGGCATGTCATCCATTAGCGCATTGATGCATTGATATTGGCACATTGATAGATGCGCTATTCTGTACATTAAAAAAGACCTTCAATCGCTTGAAGGTCTTTTTAGTTTCATCAGTAATGTTAGCTTTTTAAGCATTTAACATAAGAGTCATGCTAACAAAATCTGATCAATAGATAGCGGTTTGTCATTTCAAAAAATCAGGCTGCATAAAGGCAGGGTTTGGATAAGTATAAAATCCTTCGCCAGTTGCAGCACCCATTTTATTTTTATCGATCATCTGCTCTTTTAGATACTTAGCGGCCTTTAGTCTAGCTGGGTTTTTAGTCGTTTCAGCGGCGAGCCTAGTGATGTTGTAGGCCGTGTTGATACCTATAGTATCCAATATGGCAAATGGACCTGACGGCGCGCCAGTTACTATCATCCATGTCTTATCTATCGTGTGCGGATCGGCAACCTCTTTTGCAACTAATTGCAAAGCTGCATCTATAAAAGGTGCTAACAAACTGTTCATGATGTAGCCAGGTTGCTCTTTATCTAGCGGCGTTGCCACCATACCAATGGCGGTAGCAAAAGCAACGACATCATCAAATACTTTAGGATCTGTGCCTGGGTGACCCATAATTTCAGCGACATTATGCATCCAGATTTTATTGGCAAAATGTAGGGCTAAAAACTGAGCAGGTCGTCCCGTTGAGTCTGCAAACTGGCTGGGGAGTAAGGTTGAGGTATTGGTCGCAAATATGGTTTTCTCTGGTGCCAGTTTGGCAAGTTTTTCATAAAATTCAATTTTAAGTTCAGGAATTTCGGGAATAGCTTCAATCATGAGATCGGCATCTTTGACTGATTCTGCTAAATCTGAGGTATAGCTAAGATTTTCAAAGGCCTTGTCCAACTGTTCCTGCGTTGCTCTCAAATCTTTTCTAAAAGCCTTGCACATCAATTGAAATTTTGCCTTTGCTTTTTCTAACACGTCATCGTTGATATCGTAGACACTGACATTAAAACCGTGGAAGGCGGCTTGGAAGGCAATTTGATAGCCTAAAACGCCGCTTCCCGCGACAGTTACATTCTTGTACGTCATAATATTAATCCCTTAAAAGTAGTGGTTATAAGTCGCTAGATAAATGTTTAGAACTTATAACCCTATTATTAGACTGTTTTACATTATTATTCAACCTTCATTTTTATAAAAATATTAAATGTATTAGGGCGTGTCATCAAATCCCAATATTGATCAAATGATTAAGCATTAATTGCATGTTCAAGTCAAAGTTTTGATATAGCAAATAGGCGTTAAATCTACAAGCCAGCCGTATCCAATGCCTGCTGACAGGCCTCAGCCAAATAAGGATCAATACTGTCTTGTTTGAGCATCCATTTTAAATATCCAGCCCCATCCGAATCAGTCGCCAACTCTGCAATAGCTTTACCCTTATGCTTACCGAAACTGAAATGAGTGGGTATACGTGCCATTTGGCTAAACTCATATAAGCTATCTACATCAGTGATGACATGACCTTGACTATTCGCCAAATCAATTAGGCTACCCAGCACCAGCTGAGTGAAGTAAATATCATAAACAGCAGCATGTGCATGCTTTGCTTGCGCCCGTGCGACATCGCGATGAAAGTGATAAAGCAGAGAGACTAGCTTATGGCTCTCTAGCGTAGGAAGAAGATAATTAGACATGGCATTGGTGCATATCAGCTTAGGGGTATGAGTTACACCAGCATTTTTAAGAACGGCCATATCAAAATCAATATTATGACCAATCAAATACTCCACACTGTTAGGCAGTCTAAAGTCTGTATGAGGAGGCTCATTCGCAATATCTTCTTCACATATATGTGACACTGCCATCGAGCCCAAGCTGATTTCTTTAAGGGGATTAAAACGCTTGGCTCTCGGCTCCTGTAGTACTTCTACCTTGCCATCAATGATATCAATAATAGAGTAGGCGGCTTCAGTCATGTGCGGCTCAACAAGCCCTGTGGTTTCGGTGTCGAGTATATAAGTGGTCATAATAGGCCTTGTGCAACAGTGGTTTTTGATGATTATAATTGATATAGGGTAAGGTTATAAGCAGACATTAAAAAACCCCGCAGCAGAAATTTTTCGGGGTTATATTTGGTATTACGTCATACTAGGGCGTGTCTTCAATTCAATCGATAAACATCTAACTGGTTTAAAAACGGCTAAATCTTGCCAAACAAGGAGAATAGCGCAAATAATATCGAGATATTATTTGCGCTATTCTCCTTGTTTGATGGCAATTTATCTCATTTTTATTACCATTTTTAAAATGAAGACACGCCCTAATAGGGTGCAGCTACTATCGTCCAACCACTCTTAAAGTGTTACAGCGTTAGACTCGCTTAGCCTACGACTGTAGTACTTGCGCTCATCTTACTTGTATTATTTTTAACATTGATTGACTATACGCAACGACTAACTTAGTGAAAGCCTTTCTAATAAGGGTTTTGGGCTTGATTTTATTGTTTTTAACAACCAATTTAACAGCGGATTCTACAGCAATTTGTGATTGGGTCAACATATGCATGCAACGTAGTCACTGCCAGCACCACATTTGAATATCAAACACGCGCTAATATCCGACGGTCTTTATTCTCTTAAATATAACAATTAAGCACTTAGGTAATCAGCTGTTTTCAAAATAATATTGAAAGTGTTTCCAGTTATGGCTACTGTTTGCTTGAACATACTTTTATTACAATAGGCGCTATGACGAAGTATCACTGATCAAACAGCCAAGCAGGCCATTTATGATTTTATCTGCCAATAAAAACAATGCAATTGCATACTATAAGACAGCCTTTGAAGGCAATCCCAGACAAGCAGTTGCGGACTATGTCGGAGAAGAGTATATCCAGCATAATCCTGTCGTCGCAGGAGGTAAATCGGGTTTTATTGAGTATTTTGAGCGTATGCAAGCAGAATACCCAAATAAATCAATCGAATTTAAACGCTGTATTATAGAAGATGACTTGGTTGCCTTGCATACCCATCAAGTTTGGCACAATGCAGATCAAACGGTGGATGAGTACGTCACAATGGATTTTTTTCGATTTGACGAGCTCGGCAAGATAGTCGAGCATTGGGACTCTATTCAGCTCATACCAAAAATATCAGCCAACAGCAACAAGATGTATTAGGACATTTTTAATGTTCAACAGACACTAGGGCATGCCCTAATAGGAGAGAATAAATGAAAACCATATTAATCACTGGAACGTCTTCGGGAATTGGACGAGCAGCTGTTATTCGATTTCAACGTGCAGGTTGGAACGTGGCCGCGACGATGCGTCATCCTGAAAAAGAAACCGAACTACAAGCGCTCAACAACGTCCTTGTTTTTCCATTAGATGTAACGGATCAAAGCAGTATCAACTTAGCCGTTGAACAAGTGATTAAAGAATTTGGACAGATTGACGTCCTACTTAATAACGCAGGATATGGACTGGCAGGTCCGTTAGAAGCAGTAGATCCAGTGCAACTCGAACGCCAGTTCGCGACCAATGTATATGGTCCAATCTACATGATACAGGCTTGTCTTCCACATTTTCGTATGAAATCAGCTGGCTTGATAATTAATGTGTCATCGATTGGCGGTCGGCTTACCTTACCATTTAACTCTTTGTACCATGGTACAAAATTTGCGATTGAAGGGATTTCTGAATCCTTAGCACAGGAGCTTGCACCGCAAGGTATTGGTGTAAAAATTGTCGAACCAGGCGGTGTGAGAACTGATTTTGCAGGGCGTTCTCTCGAGTTTATGCAAAAACCTGACCTTCACGCTTATGACAAGTCGATTCAAGGGGCAATGGCTGTTTTTTCTTCCACTGATCGGGGTAATGACTACTCTGAAGCAAGTGATATAGCTGAAATAATCTATCATGCAGCAACGGATGGCACCAATAGATTGCGTTATCTGGCAGGTGAGGACGCATTAGCCATGTCTGATAATCGGGCCAAGATGTCGGATGAAGAGTACATAGAATGGTCTGTGGCTCATTTTAATCTCTGATGGCGATTATAGCTTAGCATCTGTCGCCCTAAGATGTGTTGAACATCAAAATTTTTGATCTATGCTCAAAAATCCGTACTCGCAGTAAAACGAGAATTCAGAAGGATTTGGGCTATAAAGCGCCAACACAGGTTTGAGCGATTATTAGCGTTGAGCTGCGTGACTAAACCCTCCCAAATCCGTAAATTTACCCTGCATAATATAAAATATTTATTCGCTTATTTGTACCAGTACCAGTAAAATGCGAGACTGTTTTCTACACGAGCTTATGAGTAACCAATGATACGTTTAACTGAAATTAAATTGCCATTAAATCATGCACCTGAAGATCTAACGACTGCTATAACGACAAAACTTAAAATTTCTGCTGAGCAAATGGCGTCATTTGTGATGTTTAAACGTGGTTATGATGCTCGTAATAAAAGAAATATCCAATTAATTTATACGCTAGACATCACCCTGACCGACTCAGATTTAACACATGATTTATTGGTTCAATTTGAGTCAGACACCCATGTTAAAGCAACACCAGATACTAGCTACAAATATGTAGGTGCAGCGCCAGAGGATTTAACTGAGCGTCCTGTCGTTATTGGTTTTGGTCCTTGTGGTTTATTAGCAGCACTGATCCTGGCTCAAATGGGTTTTAAACCTATTATCATTGAACGCGGTAATGAAGTCAGACAACGCACCAAAGATACCTTTGGCTTTTGGCGTCAGCGTAAATTGAACACAGAATCAAACGTACAATTCGGTGAAGGCGGAGCGGGTACCTTTTCCGACGGTAAGTTATATAGCCAAGTGAAAGATCCCAATCATTACGGCCGTAAAGTAATGACAGAATTTGTAAAAGCTGGCGCACCAGATGAGATTTTATTTGTCAGTAAGCCGCACATAGGTACTTATAAGTTAGTCACCATGGTAGAAAAAATGCGTGCCGAGATCATAGCGCTTGGTGGGGAAGTCCGTTTTGCTACTCGCGTAGACGACTTGCACATCACTGACTCAAAAGTAACTGGAGTGACACTTAATACTGGCGAAACCTTAAAAACCAACCATGTTGTTCTTGCTGTTGGTCATAGCGCCCGAGACACTTTTGAGATGATCCATGATAAAGGCGTGTATGTTGAAGCAAAGCCTTTTTCTATTGGCTTTAGGATTGAACATAAACAGTCGACCATAGACCAAGCACGCTTTGGTGACAATGCTGGAAACGAGATACTTGGCGCTGCGGATTACAAACTGGTTCATCATTGTAAAAATGGTCGTTCTGTTTATAGCTTCTGTATGTGTCCAGGCGGAACCGTGGTTGCTGCAGCATCAGAAGAAGGTCGTGTTGTCACTAACGGCATGAGCCAATATTCAAGAAACGAGCGTAACGCCAACAGTGCTATTGTTGTAGGCATCGACCCAGAGCGAGATTACCCAAATCATCCTCTTGCCGGTATCGACCTGCAAAGACAGCTAGAAACTTTAGCGTTTGAATTGGGCGGCAAAGATTACAGTGCACCAGCGCAAACCATTGGTGATTTCTTAAAAGGTAAACCAGACTCAGAGTTAGGCGATGTAAAACCCTCTTACACGCCGGGCATTACCTTAACCGACTTAAGTAAAGCACTACCAGACTTTGCCGTAGACGCCATACGTGAAGCCATTCCAGCGTTTAATAAAAAAATCCAAGGATTTTCATCTGATGATGGTTTACTCACTGGCGTAGAAACCAGAACATCGTCACCCATCAGTATTAAACGCAATAAAGAATTCCAAAGCATTAACACCAAAGGACTATTCCCAGCAGGCGAGGGTGCTGGCTATGCAGGCGGCATATTATCAGCAGGGATTGATGGCATCAAAGTGGCCGAAGCTGTGGCGAAATCGATGTTGAACATAGAGTAAGAGCGGATTTGGGCATTCCCCAATATTAAAACGCTTACCTAGATAAAAATATGCGAGCGAAAAAGCCTTTCAAGCTATGAAGTATAAAGCTTGAAAGGCTTTTTTGATTTTGGGCAATATGGCAATTAAGATAGTAAGCAATTAATGGTTATAGTTGTTAAAAGGCAATAAAGAATCCTTGTGAGAGGCTTGCAAGGGTTTAGATGATTACTAATCATATCTTAACTGGTGCGCTTACTCAGAGTAAGCTATGGGCTTAATGGCTTTTTATACCAAGCTGTATTTTGCGGAAGTGTTGAAAGTCCATTTCACACATATGTCTACGGTTAATTCTCTGTAATGGCGAACGGTACAATAAAAACGCTGCATCGAACAGTAATATAGCATTTCTGTTCGATGCAGCGCTGTGTTTGTATCTTCGTATCACTCGTACTTTAGCTTAGAAACTGATTAATATGCTCACCAATTTCATCAGGCTTCTCATCAATCAACCAATGAGCAACATCTTTAATCCAGACAAGCTCTGCATTTGGAATCGCTTCTGCCAGCTTTGGTGCATACTCCGGTTTCTGGAAAGGGTCTTTATCACCCCACATGATGAATGTCTGATGTGGAAGGTTACTAAGTTCGTCGGTAATAGCCTGAGTATATTCCTTATTCAACCGTCTGAGATTGCGAAAAAAGGCATGCTTGCCATCTTCAGTTGACCAAGGTTCAAGATACATCTCAATAAGCTCATCGGTCATGACGCTCTTATCATATACACCTTTTGGCAGGAAGCCCCGCATCATGCTCAAGAAGTCCTCTAGACTCATCTCCGACTCAGCACCAGGTTCCTGTAGCGGCTCAAAATCTGGGATAGGCCATGAATCGAAACAAATACTATCTATCAAAACTAGCTTTCGAACTTTCTCTGGGTAATTGACAGCTATCAACTGAGCAACACCTCCACCAATATCATGCCCAACAATATCTGCTTGCCGCGCACCTAAGACATCCATGAGCTTTACAATCATGTTGCTTTGCGCATTAATGGACACATCTGCGCTTTTCGGTTTTGCAGATTTCCCATAGTTGAGAAGGTCGGGAGCGATGACCCGATGTGTTTTTGCAAGTTGTGGAATAATATTTCGCCACATGAGGCTATTTGTTGGAATCCCGTGCAGCAGGATTATTGGACTACCTGAACCCTGTTCCAAAAATGCAATCTTATGCCCATCAATGTAGGTATAGTTTTCTGTTATTTGAATGCTCATAGCATCCTCCTAAAGATGAATATTAATAATCGTGAAATCGTTCTACGGAAAGGGGAGACAGTTTTTGTCAGTTAAGACAAGCCAATAACCGACCCCAACGTTATAATAGTAATGTGAAGGAATTCTTCAGGAAGTATATGGTCTCAGCGATCAACGGCAACATGGCTATCAAAAATAGCACCAACTGTGTACGGACCTTTATTTATAAGAAGCTTAGACTCAGCACACTATTTCTTCTTCTCTCTTAGTCAAAAGCCTAATGAAATGGCTTTATTGAAATATCGCGACTCTATCAAAGACTGTCGTACTGAAAGTTGTACTGAAGTCAGATAAACCAACCTGATGAAAGTGATATCAATCATACATTGATAGCAAAGGTATTATGGCTTCAGCCGTTATAGGTTTGTACTTCAACCGTTGGTAGTTTGTTGAAAGGTTTACGAGGTCTATAGTGTTATGGCCTAGCTTAGATTTAGAAAACGATCTTCAGTCCCTGTAACGGCAATAGATATCGAAATTAAAAACCTTGATATTGAGAAGACAAAATTAGCAGATACCGTAAAATCTGAGCAAACCAATAGCAGACTGCTAAGCCGATTATTTCAGGAGCGACTTAAAAAATATTTTATATCTTAAAACGACAGATTAAATCGAGGAGTTATGCTGTGTTTTTCGGAGATACAGCGGCATATGTGAGGCCTTCGTACTCCGTTGAGACACGAGTACCGCCACCTCCTTCAAGTGTCTGACCAATATTGGTCAGTGAGCCGATGATGGCGGTGTTTCCAGTCGCACGCGCAAACTCGCAAGCCGCTGCAACTTTTGGTCCCATAGAGCCCGCAGGAAGATCAAGCTCACTTAAAGCGTCTGGATGCGCCTGCAAGATGCTTTGTTGTTTGTCAGTCCCAAAGTGTGTATAAACATACGCCACATCCGTGGCAATCACCAATAACTCACATTCAAGGCTACGGGCAAGTAAGGATGCGCACAAATCTTTATCGATTACTGCCTCGACCCCTTGCAAACAGTCATCTTCATCAAATGCCGTTGGTATACCACCTCCGCCTGCACAGATCACAATCGCGCCTTTTTCAAGCAGCCACTGTATGGGTTTTAGCTCAAATATCTTTTTGGGCTTAGGGCTTGCAACCACTCTCCTAAAATATTGACCATCGGCTTTAATAACCCAGCCTTTTTGCGCACTTAGCTTTTCTGCTTCCTCTTTTGAGTATACAGGGCCAATAGGCTTGGTTGGGTTGTTAAAAGCAGGGTCTTTACGGTCGACTTCTACTTGAGTGAGTAGGGTGGCAATGGATGATTCTCTCGGCAGGACATTCCCAAGCTCTTGCTCGATGATGTAGCCAATCATACCTTCTGTTTCTGCGCCCAAAACGTCTAATGGATAAGTATCGACTTCAGTGTAAGCCGCTCCTTGCAACGCAAGCAAACCGACTTGCGGGCCATTACCGTGGGCCATTACTAACTCGTTACCCTCCGTGATCTTGCTGATTTGTTCAACGGCCGTCTTGATATTTTGGCGTTGGTTGTGAGCAGACAGCGGCTCTCCACGTTTTAATAAAGCATTACCACCTAAGGCAATTAGTAACCTCATGATATTTCCCTACGCATTATCTTCAGTTAACGTCATATCAGTAGCACGCGTTGCTAATGTTATACATTAGATATTACCAAGCGCAGAGACCAGAACGGCTTTAATCGTATGCATACGGTTTTCGGCTTGCTCAAATGCGATGTTGTAAGGTGATTCAAATACATCTTCGGTCACTTCGATACCATCTGCGAGCTGTGGGTATTTTTCAGTGATTTTTTTACCAACCTCGGTATCTGAGTTATGAAAAGCGGGCAAACAGTGCATAAATTTTACTTTTGGATTACCAGTGGCTTTTATCAAATCCATATTGACTTGGTAGGCCATTAGCGCATCGATTCGCTCAGCCCAGCTCTCAATAGGCTCACCCATCGATACCCATACGTCGGTATGAACAAAATCAACCTCTTTTGCCGCCGTTTTTACATCTTCGGTGATAGTCAGACGCGCACCTGATGCTTTGGCAAAGTCTGCACAAGTGGCTAAAAAGTCTGCTTCAGGCCATAAGTCTTTAGGGGCGCAAAGGCGTACGTCCATACCCATCTTAGCACCCATTAAATATAATGAGCGGCCCATGTTATTACGCGCGTCACCAAAATAAGCATATTTAATCTGATGGATTGATTTGTCGGTATGCTCACGCATGGTCATTACGTCTGCTAGCATTTGTGTGGGATGAAACTCATTCGTCAGGCCATTAAAGACAGGAATATCTGCATATTCTGCTAATTCGTTAACAATCTTTTGACCGAACCCGCGATACTCGATGGCATCATACATACGGCTCAACACACGAGCAGTGTCTTTCATGCTCTCTTTGTAGCCGATCTGTGATGAGTTTGGGCCAATAAACGTCACATTGGCACCCTGATCATATGCCGCTACTTCAAAAGCACAACGAGTGCGGGTTGAGGTTTTCTCAAAGATTAGCGCAATATTTTTGCCCAAAAGATGCTTTTGTTCTGTGCCCGAGTATTTTGCTCTTTTTAGGTCACGAGCCATATCCAAAAGATAGGTAAGCTCGCGTTCACTATGATGCATAAGGCTTAGCAGATCACGGTTGTGAAGATTGAAACTCATAATGATTCCTTAATTTTTAGTATGTGTTTATTTTGGCTGGACTATCACTGTATTTGGCACCGCTATGAGCAGGTAGGGTTCAACACGCCCTAATCTGTTGGATCGCGAATGATAGGACAGGTCATGCAGTGACCACCACCACGGCCACGGCCCAGCTCGGAGCTTGGAATCGTAATCACTTCAATGCCTTGTTTACGCAGTAACGTGTTGGTATAAGTATTGCGGTCATAAGAGATGACAACGCCTGGCTCAAGGGCAAGGACATTGTTACCATCATCCCATTGCTCACGCTCAACTTCGTAGCTATTCCCGCCCGTTTCGACTACTCTTAATTTATCGACCCTTGCGGCTTCTTCTATCACTTTCAAAAAATGTCTGTCATCTTCGCGCACGTCTATGCCGTGTGGCCTGCTTTCATCAGGACGAATATGAAAGGTCGTAATATGATCTGTCACTGCCGGAAACACGTTGACCAAATCAATATCGCAAAACGTGAATACGGTGTCCAAATGCATTGCAGAACGTTGCTTAGGTAAGGCCGCTATGATGATATGGTCAACCGAGCCATCGATGAACAAAGTCTTGGCCAGTCTGGTAATCGCTTGTTGTGATGTTCTCTCACCCATACCAATCAGCACGGTTTTGTTGCCGATAGGCATGACATCACCACCTTCTAAACTACTTCCCCTTAAATCTTCTTCAGTGTCATCCATCCAAATTTTGAAATCAGCGCCTTTAAAGTCTGGATGAAATTTATAAATAGCAGAAATAAGAAGCGTTTCTTGCTGGCGAGCGGGCCAGTACATTGGGTTAAGCGTCACACCGCCGTATATCCAATTCGAAGAATCGCGAGGAAACTGAGTGTTTGGCAGTGGTGGCAATACAAACTCAGTCGTACCTGACAGTGCGGATAATTTTTTGAGTGACGCCCCAATATCATTCGGTAACTCTTCAGTGGTGACGCCGCCAATTAAAAATGAGGACAGTTTCTTGTGCTCAAGTTTGGTCAACCAATCTCTCACTTCGCCAGCCAATAAAGTACCGACGTGATTATCAGTGATTTTATGATCCATAATCCATTGCATGGCATCACTATTATCAAGGGTTTGTGCGAGCAGTTGATGCATCTCAACCACCTCAATATCGCGATCTCGCATTTTTGTGACCATATCATAATGATCACTTTTGGCCTTGCTCACCCACATGACATCATCAAACAATAAGTCATCACAGTTTTGCGGTGTCAGTCTTTGATGGGCGAGACCTGGAGAGCACACCATAACTTTATGTAATTTACCGACTTCTGAATGAACACCTAAAGACTTGTCAGACATTTTTGTATCCTTATGAGGTTTGGGTGCAAGTATCTCACCACTGTTTAGAGGACGAACAATCTGAAAAAAGCAACTGATGTGAAAATTACGACGAACGGTTTTTTGTGATTACAAATGAAAGCGCTTTATTTAGTATGGTCGTTACAAGCTTAACGTACCGCTGTACAGGCCATAGGCTGCATAGATAGCACTGACAGTAATGACTGCAAGCACCACTTTTTCGGCTGTATTGAACAGCTGATAGCTGTGCTCTCTGCGTGCTTTTATATAGAGAACCACACCAGGAAGATACAATAAAGCGGATAGTAAAAAGTACTGAATACCGGCTGCATACAACAGCCAAATACTATAAAACAGTGCGGTTACCCCAATAACAATGTCTTTTTTGGCGCTCTCGGATGCTTTGTAACCCTCTTTGCGATAGGCCACCAAAAACCCATAAGCGGCAGAAAAGAAATAGGGAATCAAAATCATGGAAGTGGACAGATAAAAAATATTGTTATACGTGCTTTTACTAAAATAGGTGATGACTAAGAATAACTGTGTCGCTGCAGAAGACACCAATAGTGCATTTACCGGCACATCAACAGCATTTGTCTTATAAAAGAATCTCGGCATGGTTTCGTCTTTGGCGGCAACGAATAAAACTTCAGCACAAAATAGCGTCCAAGCCAATAAACCACCGAGCAGCGAGACGACCAAACCTACTGAGATAAAGGTAGCACCCCACGGGCCAACGGCATACTCTAGCAAATAAGCCATCGATGGGTTTTTCATCGCTGCAAGCTCAGGGAGTGATCTAACACCCATCGCTAAAAAGTTAACCAGCATTAATAGCACTAACGTAAAAATGAACCCCAATACGGTGGCTTTGCCAATATCAGAGCGTTTTTTGGCACGTGCAGAATAGACACTGGCCCCTTCAATACCAATAAATACCCATACCGTCACCATCATCATGTTTTTAACTTGATCAGGGACTGACCCTAGATCCGTTTCTCTGCCCCAAAAGTCGCTATTAAACAGATCCATATTAAAGACCGTAAAAATAATGACAATAAAGGTGAACAGCGGTATCACTTTGGCGATGGTTATCAACGTATTGACTGAGGTAGCTGTCTGGATACCTTTAGTAATCATGAAGTTGTATGCCCACAATAATACAGAGGCACCCACTAATGCAGTCAGGGTATTACCATCTCCAAACACATTAAAAAAATAACCTAGCGTACTAAATATCAGCACATAGTAACTGACGTTACCCAACCAAGCAGAGAGCCAGTAGCCCCATGCAGAGTTGAAACCCATATAGTTACCAAAACCTGCCTGTGCGTAGGCATAGACCCCACTGTCAAGTTCAGGTTTGCGATGTGCTAAATTTTGGAACACGAAGGCAAGCATCAGCATGCCAACACCAGTGATTACCCAGCCAATCAATGAGGCACCAGGGCTTGCGGTTTCAGCGATGTTTTGCGGTAATGAAAAGATACCACCGCCTATCATAGAGCCTACGACAAGGGCAATGAGTGCGGTAAAGTTTAGATTTTTCTCGGATGGATTATGCGTTGTTTCAGACATGGTGAAGACCTTTTATTCTCTGATAGAGAAATATATGAAGGCAACAAAATAGATTTGGTCTTGAAGAATATTTAAAAACAGTATTTAATATATGAAAACTCCACAATATTAGCATGGAATATTATAGTTTTGTTAGCTCAATGGCCATCATTAAAAATATTTATGTATCTATACCAGTTAAATAACGGTGATAACTCATGATAAAAACGTTTGCTATGGCAGCCGTTTTTGTACAACCAGTCTCCCGAGTCGGTCAAAAAACTTGCAGGGTTATATGGGATGAATCATAGGATGCTGAAAATAAATGCAGTTTCTGATGGTGTATTGAGGTGGTATTGAGTAGCACAACCACAATATAATTATGGATTTATTGGTATTTCTTACTAGGTCGCGTCCTAATCGGCCCAATATCTGATGAATCAACTGTATGCCGAACATCTTATATAAATCACTTACCATCCCGCCTTGGCGTAGGAATTGTCTGGTGCTCACACAGTACCAATATTGCCAGTCATCGTGATCAACACGAGATGTGCTTGATCTGATTTCTTATATTCAACATGCCCTATACTAAAAAATCATTAAAATTTCAAATTGAGGACATGCCCTAATGCGGTTAAAAGACGTATGGGCTGGTTATTTTCTATTTTATTTCCGCATATAAATAATATATAGGAACCGTGCTGAAAAAATCTGAGGCTTCAGGGCGTAGTATGAGCTAACTTCACAATAAGATTACAAGCTTTAGAGAGGTTTTGTAATGTGTTCAAATCTATGACGTCAAAACAAGATGCATGAACAAACTCTTGTCAATATATTTAGTTTACCAAATTTAGGTTCATGGTTACTTCACTATGGCTTAAACCTCATACCATTAATAAGCTGAATCAGATTTCCTAAACAATTATTTCCTTAAAAAGCAATAAGGGTAAAGTTATTTTTTAGGATTAATACTAACATTTGTTTGCTGAATGTTTGTTTTTTGTATATAATGCTCTGATTTTATGACTTGCGCAAAATTCAAAGAGGGTAATCTTCATTGTTGATAGAGATATTTATCAAGTAAGCCCTGAGTTTAAAATTTAGTAAAAAATTATAAAGATAACTAGAAATTCTAATTAAGAGGGTAAGTTATGAAGAAGGCTATATTGACACTTTTGTGCTTGTTGGCTGTTCAAGTTAGTAATGCTGAAATTATTAAAGTGAATGGTGAGGGTGCTACACCTATTATAAAAAAAGATCTGAATGGCACACGTAACCAAGCATACAACAATGCAAAAACTGATGCTGTCATTGCTCTCATTAAGCGTATCAATGGTCCCCAGGCGATGAATGAAGCGACTCAGTATCTAAATGACATTGTAAAACAAGTTGACAGTAGTTATGTGCTAAACCGAGGCAGTAGTACCAACAGCAACAATGAATTGGTCACTCAAGTTAGTCTGGAAATGGATGACCAAGAATTTCGTTCAATTCTTAATGATTTAGGATTGGCGCAGAAAAATAGTCGAACCAGTCCGATTATGATTGTGATGGATGAATACTTCGGCGTACCAAAAGATAATTCTAAGCCAGTTAAAGAGTTTACCTCTTATTTTTCAGATCGTAGCTATAGCTATGATGAAGATGCAAGTTATAACGCTAGTGAAAGTGCTAAAGCCAGTGCGTCAGATTCGTACTCTTCAAAAGGACGTTCAGCTGCTGCCGCAGGTTATGCCTATGATAACTATTATGGGGCCGGTGTAGGTGTTGCTGCTCGTTCATCAAGCCATAATAATTCAGGTAAATCCGCATCCTCAAGTAACTACAATGCCAGTGAGTCGGCAAAATATAGCCAATCTGAACGTCAAAATGATATTCAAAGTTTTGTGAAATATGTGGAATATCAAACACCAAGTACTAAAGCTGAGCGTAACAATCAAACCTTAAATTCAATTGCAAGTTCTGCCTCTCGTTATGATTTACGGTTGCTCGATTCTGACCGTTTCAGAAGTCAGTACTTAAATGGTCGCAGTATGACCATTCAACAACTCATGAGTGATGCAGAGCTCAATAAGCTGGTAATCGCGGCACGTAAAGAAAAAGCAGACTGGTTTATGGCTGGTAGCTCTTATATTTATGATCGTGGTCGTTCGAGTGCCACGGGTCAATTTGTCTGCGATGGTGCGGTAAGTTTTAAAATTTACTCAGTAGATGATTCGACTTTAATGGGCGGGGAAACTCGTACAGAGTCATCGACAGGTGCGACCACAGATTCATGCCGTACCAATGTAGCAAAGAAACTAGGTGAATTAGCCGTTAGCCAAGTCGGACCACAGATTTTAGGTTACGCAAAAAATCGTACTATGTACGGTAAAGAGATTACCATTTTCTTAAAAAGTGCTTCTGGCATTGTAACTTCACGTCTCGGGGATGATTTGTATGTTGCCCTAGATGAAATGGATGGCGCTGAAAATATCGATATTCGCACTCAAAATGGCAAGTTGGTCGAGATGACCCTGACCTATAAGAGTGAAAAGCCAATTAGTGGAGAATTGGCCAAAGCGCTACGTAAAGTAAGCCCAATGCTATCGAGCGCCGAGCGTCTACAAGCTGGAAATACCATCACACTTTGCATGGGTGGTATTCAGTGCAAATAAAATTTAAAGCGTTATGTTTGGCGATGCCTATGCTTGTTTCAGCATGGGCAAATGCGAATGTTCAAATCTACCCATCGAAAGGTATTTTTGGATTGGAGCAAGGTTGTCGTACTGATCCTAGCAAATATGAAGCGAATGGTTCTTCTATTGTGTGTGATTTCAGTCAAGCGATTGACAATGAAACCATTCGTAAACAAGCCGAGCAATTATTTGTACAAGGTTTAAAACAAGGTTTCGGCGAACAAGTTGTCGATACTATTTCGCAAAGAACTAAAAATCGTACATATATAGCTTCTCTAGAAGTTTTACGCGCGAGTGAATACATTGTAAAGAAGGATTCGACAGCAGAAATTTTTCTGCCAGTCACCTTAAGTCTAAAGCTCACTAACGTGTTGTCGGGCGAGGTCATTTATAGTGACAGTGCGACGTTGTCACAACCGATTCAGGTGCTGACTACTGAAATTGATTCCGCTACAACAAAAACAGCCATTAGACAGAAATTTCAAAGTACTTTATTGACATTAACTAAGCAAGTAACTAAGGAATTAAAGTCGAAACTTAAAATTTCTGAAACTGAGACCCAAGTGGTTGATAAATGGAAATCTTATTTGGTGCTAGATAAAGGCTTTAAGCAAGGGATCGCTGTACAAGATGAGCTGAGTTCAATAGAGGGCGATTTGATTCGTGTGGTACATGCGGACAGTGATTATGCCGTGGCTGTGCCAGTATTGATGCAGGGTAGTAGTAAGCGCTTTAGTAAGGTGTCAACCAGTACACGTCAGGCTATGAATAAGCCTAAAGCATTAGTGGTTGATGTACTGACTTATCAAGACGAATCAGAAGATTTAATTGAGCAAATCTTTTCTGATGCAGTCGGTGAGCAAGCGTCATTTACTTTGACTCCAGTCAATCGACGTTATAGTGCGATGGCACAAAGTATTAGTGAACAGACTGCACTAGCGCAAAGTGAAGACATTAACCAACGAGAGTTACCTGAATTTTTTATTCGGATTAATGTCATTCCTGTCGTTGCTTATCAACAGCAGATTGGAAAAATGACTCAGCAACAGGTTTTGCATAGTGAAGTTTTTGCTGAAATGATTGATCGTTCTGGTCGCGTCATCTATTCAGCACATGCAACAGATGATATTAAAGACGTGATTTCAGAAGGCATGGGTTTTTCTCTAGAGGCACGTAAAGAAGTTGTATTGAAAAATGCACTTTTGAAATTAGGTCAAAAATTTCAAAAAGGAATTCAATTTACTCGTTCTGATCTGAAAGTCTCAAGTTCAAGTGGTCAACGCATTACTATTGATGATGCGGGGGAACGCTTAAGTACCGGCATGAAAGTCCATGTTTATCATTCAGATAAGGCAGCAGGACGTCATATTCTGATTCCAACATGGGAGGCGACTGTTTTGGAACGTCAAGGTGCGAAAGTTACAGCGCAATTAGATTTCCCTGTCAACAGCAGTGATCGTTTACCCGTGCGTTCTGGAGACAGGATTTTGCTTGATAGTTCTGCTCCAGTGGGTGACTCGAAGCAATCGCATGTTTTATGTCCAAGCTTACCTACCGAACAAGTCGGTGACATTCCATTTGATGGTTTTGGTCCTTTGACTTACCACGCTTTTGCCAGTCAGTCGAAACGACCATTTTATGCGACAGGTTCAGGCTTTAAAGGACAGACTCTACTGAAAGATTCAGTCGTTGCTATGACTGAAAACGCTGGATTCAAAAAAGATATGAAAGTTAACTTTTATATTCCAAAAAATGAATGTTTGCAGCCAGTACTTAAGATTGAAGTGAAACAAGACAGCGTTAAATGTAATGCGGACAAGAGTAATTGTGATGCCACATTGGTTATGGCCAGCGGTGTACGCATATTTAACCAAAAGTCTGAAAAAATAGGGGCTTCTGGTTTGCAACAAGAAATCGAATTAAAGGGTATAGATTATCAGCATCGTAATGAGATGTATAATATTCAGATGCTTGAGGCTTTACCAAAAATTTTAAATCAAATCGTGCAAAAAGCCGATTCTTCACAATAGGGACAACAAGGTATGAAAAAAATTGCAATTGTTTTAGCAATAGCTGCGTCAATGGGAGCATCAAGTGTCTATGCAGGTTTTGGGTCGCTGAGTAGTATGGCGTCGTCATTATCTGAATCTGTTACCGGCGTATCTTCTTCAAATATGGATATCAATGGTTTCTTCACGCAGGCGAAAGCAACCAATGCAATGTTTACTCAGAGTCGTACTGCTTTGGCATCATTACTCGCAAGTAAACAAGATTCAGATGAATTAAAAGCAAAACAGAAAAGTCTGAACACGACCTCTGATCCAAAAGAACAAGCAGCCATTCAAAAACAAATTGTAGCGTTGTCTAATACTGTTTTAGAAGCCTCTCAGAAAGATGAAGAAGGAACAGTCGCTAAGCTGTCAGCATTGAATGTGGAGCAGAAGCAGCACTTATTGGACTCTGCAAGAAACTTTGTAATCGCAAGTTTAACTGCTCGTGAATTGGCGGTAGGCGCTAAACAAGTAGGGACTAGTTTAATAGCAAATCCAAGAAGCTTGACCAATACAGGAATGTCTTTAGTTGAGGCTAAAGGCGTGGTCGGAGATATCACTGGTATTGCTAAAAATTCAACGATGGCTTTGGTGGAATATCCAAAACTGTTTAAAAAGGCTGGTATTGAATTCAAAATGCCGACAAGTTCATCAGATAAACCAACAGTACTGAATGATATTTAAAAAGATTGATTTAGGTTAAAGCTTAAATATAATCAAAATTGTAAATGATGATTGAATCATTTAAAGAAATAAGAGAGCCCTCTAGAGGGCTCTCTTATTTTTTAGTATTTTAGGGAATTTCAAGTACTAAAATATGTGACTTCTGCCGTCAATCCCGTAGAAATTAACTTGGGAAATTTTAATAATACAGCTCGATAATCATATCTTGTACTGTACTTTGAGTTTTATAGTAATTAAGTTCATATCTAAAATTAACAGTTTTATGCCTGTATAGCGCACCGAACATATACTGATAACTCATTGAGTAAATATACCACTTCGAAAATGGGTTTAGAGACTGAATTATGTTTAAAGAAGAGTTAATAAAATTTCTATTGTCTACCGAGAACTTCCATGAGCTTGGCGAATGTTATATCTCTAATTTTGATTATAAGCATGTCCAGGGTATAAATTATGAGCAAGGCTATCCTATGCTAGAAGACTGCTGTGAGGTCTGGATACAATATCCGGAGTATACTTTTGAATTAATAGATATTATGGGTAGTATAAGAAATATGATATCAACCAATACATTTCCAGATATTTTTATTGAGAACAAACAAAATATCTTAGCTATCTATTTTGATACTGAAAATAGAGTTAGAACTCTAATTAGTAGAGTTCACGAAGGTGATAATATTGATGAAAAGTTAATTGAAAGTTCTATACAGTCAGGAATCAAGGATGAGAAACTTATGTTTTCTAAGCTTTTCTACCTTTCTAATATTAACTGGTCTGTTTGAATAGTGATTAGAATCTAACCTATGTCAGTAAGTTTGATACTTGCAAATACATCACTAAAAAGCCTTATCCTCATAACGGATGTTATCGTAAATAGATTTATAGCCAAAAAAAGCCAATGCTATAGGTATTTTAAAATATAACTACTAAGCATAATCCTCAAATCAATAAAATATCTATAATTGATTATCTGTAATAGATAGCTTTTCATCAGTGATGAGCATCATATGCACGAAAAACCGTAGTAGCGGCGATTATTGCTATTTATTCTTCAGCAATACCGATATGAATAGCTTCTATCGTGTCATTATACCGTCGCTTGATATCTTGATAATCGGCAGATGATATATTTTTCACCAAAAGAACCTTGCTGCCCTTATTAGGCAACGTTTCAAAGATAGTAATTTTTTGGCAATATCAATCTGAAGCCCAAGCAGCTTTGGCAAACGACCTAGCAACTATCTGGACCTTGTATTCGGTCGCAGTATTCATCCATGTAAAAACTCCGCCCACCAAGACTGAAATGACAACGTTCCCAAAACTAAGTCATCAATCGGTTATGTCTGCTATAAGCTCGCTATAGCTATTTTAGCAACATCCTACCAATTTCTATAAATAACAAATTGAAGTGAAGAGAAATTTATCTAGTTTCTTACGCTAGTGTTGCCTTTTTTAGAACGCAAAAGGTTATTTGTTGTGATTCTTCTTAATGGTTTATTAGTCATAATAAGACTGACAGAAAACACAAGACTAAAGGAATAGACATGACTAATGGAAATATAGGTATTGTCGGTTTAGGCCGTATGGGCAATGGTATGGCTCAGTCTTTGCTTCGCAAAGGTTTTAAAGTATTTGGCACGGATATAGGAGAAACCCAACGCCAAGCTGCCAAAGAAGTGGGCGTGAATGTGGTTGCAGATATTAAAGCGATTTGTACCGAATCTAACGTCATCATTCTATCTTTGCCAATGGCAAAGCATGTACAAGCAGTTGTTAAAGGTAAAGGTGGCATTATTGACTGCGCTCAGCCTAATACTCTGATCATTGATACTTCTACCTCAGAACCAGAGGTGACGCGGGTACTCTCGATAGAGCTGGATCAGTTAGGCCATCAGTTATTGGACTGTCCTGTCAGTGGCGGTCCGGCGGGTGCTGAAGCCGGTACCATGGTGATGCTTGTTGGAGGTGAACGCAGCTCCCTTGAACGTGCTCAGTTGTATCTGGATGCGCTAAGCTCAAAAGTGGTCTACATGGGCAAGTCTGGCAATGGACATGCCGCTAAGCTCATTAATAATCTACTATGTGCCGCACATCTCGTGACCACTGCCGAAGCAGTAGCTTTGGGCACCAAGGTAGGTCTTGATCCTGCAGACCTTATTGCTGGTTTGAATGCCGGCTCAGGTCGTAGTGCAATTAGTGAAGTTAATTTCCCTCGTTGGATTCTCAATCAAAGTTTTGATTCCGGTTTTACGATGCAGCTGATGCGTAAAGACGTACGTCTGGCAAAAAATATGATTGGTGAGATGGGATTAGAGTTGCCTTTGGCGCAGCAGGTAGCCGAGATTTGGTCTCAGAGTGAAGCAAACATACCTGATCAGGATGATTTTAACTGCATTGTAAAAAATGCTGGCTTGGGATAGTAGGTTATGAGTTTTATCGTAGAAGGAAATGGCGAGCAGCAAGTTGACATATTGCTTAATGAACTATTAGGTACTTCTGAATTTGGCAGCTGGATTGATGGAGAATTAGTTACAGGTAATGGAGACAACATCGATCTGACTAACCCAGCAACGGGTCAGGTATTCTTAACCTATCGTGATGCGGGAAAAAGTATTGTTGCTGATGCCGCTGATGCCGCTATGAAAGCTCAAAAAGTATGGTGGTCAATGACTGCTAGTGCACGAGGTCAGTTAATGTGGAAGTGCGGCATGAAAATACGCGAAGCCGCAGAACCTTTGGCACGCTTAGAGTGTCTCTCTGCAGGCAAGCCTATTCGTGATTGCCGGGTTGAGGTGGCAAAAGTTGCAGAGATGTTTGAATACTATGCTGGCTGGTGTGACAAAATTATGGGGCAAGTTATCCCCGTACCCACAAGCCACTTGAACTACACTCGCCATGAGCCTTATGGTGTCGTCACTCAAATCACCCCTTGGAATGCACCTGTATTTACTGGAGGCTGGCAAATCGCGCCAGCCATCTGCGCCGGCAATGCCGTCTTACTAAAGCCATCTGAATTAACCCCACTAAGCTCAACAGCACTCGTTAAAATTCTTGAGCAAGCAGGTATCCCGCGTGGTTTGGTCAATGTCATTAATGGGCTGGGACACACCACAGGGTCTGCTGCCATTGCTCATCCGGCAACTAAAAAAGTGGTTTTTGTTGGCTCACCGAAGACTGGCGCGCTCATTGCTTCGGCATCTGCGCAACGTGTCATCCCTTGCGTATTGGAGCTGGGTGGTAAGTCAGCCAATATAATTTTTCCAGATGCTGATCTGGATCGCGCGGTAGTGGGCGCGCAAGCTGCGGTATTTTCTGCTGCTGGACAGAGCTGTGTATCGGGTGCTCGATTATTAGTCCATCGTGATATCTATAAAGAAGTCGTGGATCGGGTTGCCTCGGCCGCGAGTAAGTTGCCCGTGGGTTTGCCATGGCATGAAGGCACGATGGTGGGACCGATCAATAATCAAAAACAGTTTAACCACATACACTCGTTAGTATCGGACGGTATTGCTGAAGGTGCGGTTGTTGCCGCAGGCGGAAAGGCAGGTGCTATTTGTGGCGGTGAAAACGGTTACTTTTATCAGCCAACCGTTTTGGCCAATGTGAAAAATGATATGCGAGTCGCGCAGGAAGAAATTTTTGGACCTGTGGTTTCTGTTATTTCATTCGATGAAGAAGAAGAAGCGGTAGCGATAGCAAACGACAGTCGTTTTGGTTTAGCGGGTGCTGTTTGGACGGCTGATGTCGGCCGCGCGCATCGGATGGCCGCTCAAGTAAATGCTGGGACATTCTGGGTAAATAGCTATAAATCAATCAACGTCATGTCGCCATTTGGTGGTTTTGGTGAGAGTGGCTATGGTCGATCGAGTGGCTACGAAGGTTTACTCGAATATACACAGACCAAAAGTGTCTGGGTCGAAACAGCAAAAGACTCCGCTATCCAATTTGGTTACTCAATTCAATAGTACGTAAGGAGAAAACACATGTTAATTAACGAAACCCTACTAGGTGAAGTAAAGCAGTGGCGTCAGCAAATCCATAGTCAACCAGAGCTTGGCTTTAAAGAGTTCAAGACCTCATCATTTATTGTTGATAAATTACAGAGCTTTGGGATGGAAGTGCATCAAGGATTGGGCGGCACGGGCGTTGTCGGTGTTATTAAGAACGGCTCAGGTCCTACTATTGGCATACGAGCCGATATCGATGCGCTACCAATAAAAGAGCAAAACGATATTGAGCATAAATCCACTCATGAAAACTGTATGCATGCCTGTGGCCATGATGGTCATACTTCAGTTCTGCTTGGTACGGCAAAGCATCTGAGCCAACATAAAGACTTTAATGGCACTATTTATTTTATCTTTCAACCTGCTGAAGAGGTCTTAGGCGGTGCAAAGGCTATGATTGACGATGGATTGTTTAATAAGTTCCCTATGGATGCTGTTTATGGGTTACATAACTGGCCAGGTCTACCTGTGGGAGAGATTGCGGTCAACAACGGGCCTATGATGGCGTCTTTTGATACCTTTGAGATTACTTTAACTGGTAAAGGAACTCACGCAGCTATGCCACATTTAGGAGCTGATCCTATAGCAGCAGGTGCGGCATTGATTACTAATATTCAATCTATTGTCTCTCGTCGAATATCTCCACTCAAGTCAGGTGTTATCAGCGTCACTCAGATGAATAGTGGTGATACGACCAATGTCATTCCTGATTACGCCATTCTAAAAGGAACGGTTCGTAGCTTTGATATGGGCATACGACAGTCCATGCAGGATATGCTGACAGAAATGGTTACAACACTACCGCCTTTATATGGTGTCACAGGAGAGATGGATTACCATATTCGCTATCCAGTAACCACTAATGACAGCCAAGCCTATCTTGAAATTAAAGAGGCGGCTACCAAAGTGCTGGGTGCTGATAAGGTAAATACTGATGTGGAACCCTCAATGGCTTCTGAGGATTTTTCATTTATGAGTCAAGTCGTCAAGGGCGCTTATTTTTGGTTAGGTGTTGATGGTAATAGCCCCTCCAAACCATTACACAATGCGGCTTATGATTTTAATGACGATGCTATTGAGACAGGAATCAAAGTATGGGTCTCTTTAGTTGAGTCTCAGCTACCAAAAATTTCTGCATAAACCAAATCATCAAAAAACGTAGGCATCATAAAATGCAAAAGGAACTGCTATGAATAATACCACTATACTATCAAGTACAATGACGAAGCACTTATTTGATTGGAAGCTGCATTTACTAGTAATTATTACATCGCTATTTGCAGAATGGATAGGGATCATTAAGATACCTATTGGTATTGGTACACTAGTCTTACTGCCTTTGCTATACGCATTCATATTTACACTACTATTGAATCCCAACGTTATACCTTCAATGAAAGCGGTAATTTCTAGAGACCGAGCAAAATTTGCAAGCTACGCCGTCCTTTTGAGCATCATGCCATTCATTGCAAAATTTGGTGTTGGTGTCGGTCCTAAAGTTGAAGAGATCATAGCCGCAGGTCCCGCCCTTTTGCTACAAGAATTGGGCAATGTTATGACTGCTCTTATCGCCTTACCTGTTGCGGTATTGGTATTTGGAATGGGGAGGGAGGCTATTGGTGCCACTCACTCAATTGCTCGTGAACCAAATATTGCGCTCATTGCTGATAAGTATGGACTTCAGAGCGCCGAAGGTATCGGTGTCATGGGTGTCTATGTAATGGGTACCTTGTTTGGCGCAATTTACTTCTCATTAATGGCAGGTATTATTGCTTCTATGGATATCATGGATGTTCGAGCGCTAGCTATGGCTTGTGGTATTGGCAGTGGTAGTATGATGGGCGCCTGTTCAGCAGCGCTCGCAGAAACGGTACCTGCTCAAGCGGAAACTATTACTGCGTTTGCAGCGACTTCTAATTTATTAACTTACGCCACAGGGCTATTCGTCAGTTTGTTTGTGGCCCTACCATTCACAGAGTTTTTATATAAAGTTATTAATAAATTTAAGAAGAATAATGATATTAGTACTGCCACACAAAAAGGTTTTGGTTTAAAGGTACCAGAGCAATCTATTTTATCAGTAAAGCAGTCTTTATCCCTATTAGCGGTTATCTGTATCGTTCTATTACTCAGTAATTGGGTAGGGCAAGGCGTTGATCCAATCTCTGCTCTACCTGCCATGTTGATTCTGTTCGCTTGTTGTATCGCTGGCGTTTTATTAAAGGAGGTTATTCCTGTCAATGTCCCCGCTATTGCTTGGATATCAATTGTGGCCATTCTGATATCTTTACCACAGTTTCCAATGAGTGAGTATGTCTTAGTAGAAACAGAAAAGCTTGGCGTATTACAACTCATTACTCCTGTGCTTGCCTATGCAGGGTTTGCAATTTCTCAGATGGAAGTGACTTTGTTTAAAAAATCTGGATTTAAAATCGCAGTGGTCGCGCTGCTTACTTTTACCGGCACTTTCTTGGGTTCTGCCATAATAGCCCAGGCTATGCTTTAAAAGGTGCGAAGCCGTTCAGTTCTAAGTTAACAGCTATTTCAAAACAGCATCCAGCAACTCAACGTTGCTGGTGTGCAGTCCGCTTACAAAGCTTTCATCCATGACTTCATATGCTGTAGTAATTCATGTGGACCTTGGGATAGATGACGACCCAATCGAGTTACGATATGAGCTTCACCGCTTGACAGGAGCGTATTGTCTATAGGGATGGCTATCAAATGTCCGTCTTTCACTTCTTTGGACACTACAAAATACGGTAGAAAAGTAAAACCCATATTTGAGCGAGCAAAATTCTTTAGCACCGTGAATGAGTCAGTGGTTAGGATAGGGTCAAATCGAATTTTTTGTTGAAATTCTGCCATCGCTAGTAACTGACGCACGCCAAAACGACTTTCAGCCAGCCCCACTGGATATTCCAAAAGCTCCTTTAACTGCATAGGTTTACTTCGATTGGCCAACGGGTGGTCGGGCGAAACAATAATATACATTGGCTGACAACTGATAACCTGTGAGCGGATGCGCGGATGACTGCTAGGATGGAATACTAGGCCGATATGCACTTCATCTTCCTCAACCTGACGAATCACCTCGTTTGATCCACCAGTACTGATTGAAAGTGTTAGCGCCGGATATAAACGGGAAAACTCAGATAATGGACCCAACATCAAATCCCCAACAAAACCATCACCCATTGCTAGCTTTATATGACCCCGCTGTAATCCTAACAACGCCTGTAATTTGGAAACACAAGTCTCTTCAGCGGAGAGTGATTCTCGATAAAACTGTAAGAGAATACTACCAGCTTCTGTTGGTGTTACTCCTTTTCGGTGCCGTTCAATAAGAATGCATGCTAATTCTTCTTCTAACAGAGATATTTGTCGGCTGATGGCTGAGGGAGCAATATCTAGCTTATCTGCTGCAGCCCGGATCGTCCCCATAGTTACAGCCTCATAAAGATAAGATAACCGCTTTCCATTGATCTCTGTCATTGTTTTTTCTTGCCCTGTTCTTGGTTTCATTGAATAAGTGCAGCACTTTGACCCATTGATGGAGCAATAAAATCCAGTATCGGTATATTATTTAGTTAGTCCTGTAGAAGTGCCCATGATGTATCAAAAAGTATACCTTAATAAAAATAAACAGTGACCTAGACTTTTTTAAAACGATAAGCTCCCAAGTTTACTTGTACGGTTTCTTCAGCATAGCTCAGAGTATTGTTATTCATTTTCGGAAGTGATTAGATTTGATTGTGTATGGCTTATACTTGGCTGATATTTAGGCTTAGAATTATAGTCGAAAGGTCACTATATAATAAGACGGTACTAGCACTATAGTCGATTCAATTTAAAAGTAGTACAAGGCAACCGAGTGTAGATGTACATGTGATACTTCAAGCGAGGTTAACGCTGTAATACTTTTATAGTGGAATGACTATATAAGTCTCTGATTGGTCAGTCTAACGATTGAGCCAATACCTCGAAAACTTTTGAATGACTCATTTGCGCCACATTGAACCGCATAAATTTTTCAGCATTGTCCGATTGGCTAAAAACGTTGCCCGGCGCCAATACCACACCCTGTGATAAACAGCGATTGGCCAATTCGGTCGCATTGTTATTCTTAGGTAATCGGCACCATAGGAACATACCTGCTTGTGGGAGCAGCCACGGTACGATGCCTAATTTAGCCAATCGTGGTAGCGTATGAGTACGCGCGCTTGCCAGCCGAGTATGGATATCATTCATATGCTTACGGTAGCCGCTATCAGTCAACGCTGAGAACACAACCGCCGCTGCTAACTGACTGCCACCAAAGCCAGTCGCTATCTTTAGATCTACCAAACTCTCAACCCACTCTGTAGGCGCTGCAATATAACCACAGCGTAGGGATGCGGATAACGTTTTAGAGAAACTGCCGATATAGAATACTCGTGATAAGCCATCCAAAGCCGCCAATCTCGCCGCAGGCTTGACTTCAAAATCTGCAAAAATATCGTCTTCGATGATGTACAAACCAGCCGCTTGAGCCAATTGTAATACACGGTATGCCGTAGCAGGTGATAACGTTGCGCCCGTAGGATTGTGAATGGCAGCATTGGTGATGTACAGGCGCGGCTTATGCTCATCTAAAATCGCTGCAAAGGCCTCTACATCTGGCCCATTTGGCGTGTAAGGGACACCAACCACTTTGACTCGATGGGCAAGCAGCTGTGCTCGAAAGTTAAAGTAACAAGGATCATCTACGATGACCGTATCACCCGGCGTCAGCAAAAATCGAAAAATCAAATCTATTGCCTGAGTGCCTGAATCCGTCAATATGACCTGTGACGGTTCTGCATTGATACTCAATCCTGCCATACGCCGTGTGAGTAATTGGCGCAATGCTAACAGTCCTAGCGGCGTTGCATACTCACTGATAATGGACGCGTCAGCCTTTGCCACATTTCGTAGACCACGGCGTATACCTGCCTCAAACAGCCAATCCGCTGGCAACCAACCGCAGCCTGGCTTTAGCGCACCATCGGGTGGCTCCAGCGACTGCCGTGATACCCACAATGGATCTACCACTCGGTCAATTTTTGGTGCTATATCTGTCAATGATAGCGGCGCTGTCGTCTCTGCCACATAGAACCCTGCACCAGGGCGAGAATAGATAACTCCCTCAGTTTGCAGGCGCTCATAGGCTTCAACCACGGTAGAAGGTGAAAACCCATAGTCTTTGGCCGCGGCACGGATGGAGGGTAGTCGCGACTCTGGCATGTAGATGACAGTCGCTATTTTCTCTTTTATGTCAGCCATGACAATTTCGATACGTGTGAATTTCTTATTCATATTTTTTACAGTTTTTGGTAGGTCAGCTTCTATGGATGTCTTGTCTCAAAATTACAGATGGGACAATATATTGATTTGATTTTCGAACTGTATGGGTCCTATAGACCAAACAGTTCTGTCTAATTGTACTGGATTGTATATAGATAACCTACTGCGCTTTTGTTTTAATCATTGAACGTAAACGATGTAGAGGTAGGTGTGATTCTATTGTGAATCGCACTTACCCCAGCCAGTTCAATGATCATTCTTCAAAAAGCAGCGATATATGACCACGAAAAAATATAATAAATATCTGGCTTTTGCCTTATGCGTGATAACGACAAGCGTCAATATTCAAGGGCCACTTTATGCCGTTTATGCGCACAATGATGGCTATGGTGTACTAGCAACTACGATAGCGTTTTCCTTTTATGTATTGGGTGTCATACCTGTATTGTTAGCTTTTGGTGGATTGTCTGATCGCATCGGACGGCGCAAGGTGATTTTAATCTCTCTAGCCCTATCGATAGCAGCGACGGCTCTTATGTTGTTTTATCCGTACACGCGAGCATTAGCAGTAGCACGATTCGTACTGGGTGTGGGAACGGCTCTGATGGCTGCTACGGCGACTGCCTATATGATTGAGCTGCTTGGTTCATCAGATACGATGCGTGCGACAGCGTGGGTAACGGCCAGTACAACGATAGGTTTTGGTCTTGGCCCTGTATTGACGACAGTTTCTTTGATGTTTTATGAAACCGATCAGCCAGCCAGTTTTTTCTTACTGCTAGCGAGCGGGCTGTTCGCTATGTTTTTGTTATACCAATTACCAGAGACAGCACCTAAACGCACTAATTTGCCCACCTCTATGCTACGGCTACCTTATTTTAACCGTGAGGTCATCTGGTATGGCAGCGGTATTTTGATTTGTTGGGCGACGACAGGTTTGGTATTGTCAGTTATTCCCTCAGTGCTGGCCACGCATGGACTTGCTAAATATGCAGGGATATCCTCTATGTTAGCCATCAGTTGTGGATTGATCGTTCAGCCAATCGCCCGAAAACTTGACCCTCAAGTTTCAAGCAAGCTTGGTCTTCTGATCTTACTACCAGCTTATGCTTTATTGGCTTGGGGAACGTTGAATGCCAACCTACCAGTCATTCTTTTGGCGGCATTTTTGGCCAGTACTAGTTGCTATGGCTTTGTCTACTTGGGCGGTATGTTAGGAGTCGCAAAATCTGCTGGAAATGAGCAGGCACGTGCAAGTGCAGGCTATTTTCTGATGGCATATATAGGGTTTAGTGTACCCGTCATTTTTACTGGTTTGATTGTGGATAGGTATGGTGCTGCTACTGCGTTCTACGCCTTCGGTGTGTTTTCCTTAGTTGGTGTGATTGTCTTGTTTGCCAGTCAATCTATATTGAGAATTGGACGTCATTCGAACAATAGTATGCGTAGTGTTACTTAAAGTGAATTACCCGACTATATCTGAGGATGATTTAATTCTTTTATCCAAGTTATTTGCCATAACGTCCGTTATGGGAATAATCGAGGTTTTAGTGTTGTTAGCAATAGCTTAAAAAGTTTAGTATATTCAGACTTAATTATGCATTTATAAGTATGCACTTTGTTAATCATAGTCATTCTTCCTCTCATTACAGCTTTAGCCATACCTATGTTGATATCCTATTTTCTGTTTAAGTCTAAAGGGTTGTTTTTATTAATGATTTGGCTATTTATAGCTACTGGGTTCACTCTATCTTTTTTTTATTCAAATCTAGTAATCTCTACCATGTCAAAGTCAGTCAACTAAACAGTATGTTATGACTATATCTTGCATATATTTATTTTATTAGCTTGTAGATATCATGCGACTGAATAATCACAATTTAAATTGTAATCTAATAAAATTTAACACGCATTTAGGTGCGATATTTTTGTAGTATTTTTACCGTCACTCTATTGTCAGATTATACTGAAAACATCAACAGTAAGTCTTTAAATGATAAATAAGCAGGGTTTTCCATCGTTTGGTATTTGGCGGAATGTGATAGGAGGGCCAACTGTTACTTTTGAACTCGGGAGACTATGCGATTAAAGATAGTATTCACTATGTGGCATTTGAGGCTTAAGCAATTTACTAGGATTCAAATTATAGGATGCTAAGTAAGATATTGTTTTACTATCATTGCTCGCTTGATCGATTACTATTTCTCAAGTTATTTTCTAGGGTAGTGACAGCATAGATCAAGCCGGTTATGGCTGAGAATAAAGTGACTGACATTAAGGGCAAAAGCCTCTGCTATGATAACAATCAGTAGCAGAGGACTATTTGATACATATAAAGATATTTATAAAACTGCTTTGGTCGCGCCAGCCGCCCGTTCGATCAATAAATCCACAGGAGCATCAGGACTTAATGTACCAAAAGCTAGCCCATGCTCATTCCCAATCCTAGAACGACAGAATGCCTGAGCTATCTCCATATGTTCAGTCTGTAGTAGTATCGAAGCTTGTAGCATCAATGCTAGGCGCTCAATCACATGGCGGCTGGTATCGCGCTGCATATGGGCACGCTCGGATGGTGGAGCGTACTGGCTAATGTGCTGTTTTGCCTAGCAGTAATCGCTATTTGTGTCAGTGGCTATATCATGTGGTGGCAGCGTCGCCCTCGTCGCCCTCGTCATGCGAGTGATAGCGCGGGATTAAACCCACCAGCTCGCGGCTTAAATGTTTCCGTCTGGTGGCTGCTTGCTATTCCATTATTAGTTGTGGCTATCATATTCCCGACTGCTATCATCACGATTGTGGCTATCGCGCTATTAGACTTCTTGGTGATTTCTCGAGTTGGGTTTTTACAGAAGTTGTTAAAATAAGCGAATAGCAGAATACTGTTATTCTTTATATAGCAAAGGAGCGTCTTGTAGTAAGGCGTTCCTTTTTTTTGCTTAAAAATTGCTCAGATTAAATGCTACTTAGCTTAAAGTTGATCAAACGTTTTATGGGCTTAAAGCTGATCGGTCAGTAATATATGCAGTTATAGCTTTATTTATTTACTTAAGCATAGCAATGGCATCTTTACTAGCACGCTGTCGCTCTTCGGCATTTAGCTCAATGAGACGGCCTTCTTTCATCAGTAATAATCGATCAGCATGCTCAAAATAACCATCATCATGACTGATGATAAACAGTGTCTTACCCATGGCTTTTAGCTCAGGGATGAGTGTCTGATAAAATACGCGGCGAAAAGCAGGGTCTTGATCGGCTGCCCACTCATCGAGCAGTAATATGTCCTTTTGTTCAGCGACGGCGATTAGCATGGCCAAGCGTTTTCTCTGACCTTGTGACAACTTATCTGTAGAGAGCTTATGGTCAGACACACTCACTTTTTCTTGTAGGTTGAGCTTATGCAGCCAGTCAGATACTAGGGCCGCATCAGGTTTATTACCCTGATATCCAATCAACTGCTTAAATAAATGTTGGTCGCTAAAAATCGCAGAAAATAGCTGTCTAAAATCGGCATTGTTCTCTGAGTCGACGCTCTGTCCATCGACTTGTACCGTTCCTGTAGTAGGAGTAAAGATACCAGTAATGATTTTGGCAAGGGTGGATTTACCGCTACCATTCGCACCGATTAAGAAAACCACGTCACCTCGGCGCAAGGTTAGATTGACTGACTTTAAGATATTATTGGAAGGGTTCAGATTGTTATCACTGTTATCACTGTTATCATTATTTTGAGCATTATCATTAACCGCTGTGTCTGATGCATTACTACTATGACTATTACTGCCTATATAGCGATAATTGATATCATTCAAAGTTATGGATTGCCAGTTCTGGGCAACAGTGTCTGTCGCAAAACTCGGCTGATGCTCAGCCAATTCTAAAGACTGTATTTTTTCTAGCGCAACTTGGGCGGTCTGCAATGTTGGATAAGCACCAACTGCATGTAGGAGCGGTGACTGCATAAACAAAATCGTCAAAGAAAAGGTAGTAGCAACTCCCATCGGTATATCGAGATAATTGGCCACTGCAAATACGATACCAATCGATGCGAACATCATAATATTAGACCAGTTCACCGCTGATAAATGAAAAGTATCAGATTTGGTTACGGTCTTTTCATACGATTTGGCATGAGCCAAGAAATCATCTGTATACAGTTTTTCTGCTCGGTGTTGGTTAAGAGCCAGCTCTTTACGACCTTCTATTATCGATTGATAATCCTGATATAACGCGTCATTAACCTCTCTCAATTCGGTCAAATGTGTGTAGACATGCTTGACTAAAATGGTACTTATCCAAATCGTCATCACAATCCAAAACATGACAATAAACAATAATGGCAACGACAACCAGCCCAGATATAGCCCAACGCCAATAGATAGAATAATACCTTGTACCAGCTCTGGCATGCGGACAAAAGCGACGGTAATTGATTGAATGTCTGAAGACAAGCTGGCAAGTAAGCGTGCGCTACCCAAATGGTCTATCTGAGGAACGGTAGTATCGATGATTTGTTTGACCAGTTTGGTTCTAAGCTCATAGACAAATCTATGTCCCAATCGCGTCAAAGCATATTGCGATAAAAAAGTCGTCACCAGCAGTAATAGTACGAGCAGTGAAAACTGCCCCAAGCTGAGCCAAGATAAAGTATCAAATACTGGCTGACTAATAAAGGTGTGATTGATATAGGCAATAATACCCACACTGACAGCGGCATTGACCAGATTTAGCAGAATGACTTTAAGAAACGGCAGACGATAATTCACCCAAATCATATGATATAAAGAAGCGGTCGTACGAGAGGACGCTGTGGCATGAGAAGACATAGTAACTCAATAATAAAATAAATTTTTGATAGTAGAAAAGGGAGTAGGCCTCGCCTAATCCCTTTTCTGGAACCTAATAAAGCATACTAACAAAGCTTAAAAATCGAACGTTGCCGATACTTTTAAGGCTGTTGGTTCACCTGCATTTAAATAGCCATAGCCTGGTAATCCACCTACAGATTGCCAGTAGTCTTCACCTGTGACATTAGTCACCATACCTTTTAGAGTAACGTCTTGCCCTGCTAGCATAGTGCGATAGCGAGCACCCAAATCTAGGGTAGTATAGCCATCAACTTTTAAGGTATTGGCAGCATCGGCATAACGCGCACCTGTATGGATGATATCGCCCGTTAAAGTTAATCCTTCAACGGCGGCCAAATCATACTCTAGGTTGACGTTACTCTGTAAGGTAGGAAGGCCAATGACGCTGTTGCCATCTAATGCACTATCGCCAGTGTCTTTTTGCTTAGCACTTAAATAGGTAACACCAGCATTGAGACGCATGTTTTCGCTTGGACTACCAAAGACAGTCAGTTCAGCACCTTGATGACGGTTCTCGCCAGTTGCGGTAAAGGTATTATTGTCATCGATATAAGCTCGTGGCTCATCAGTATGGAATATGGCAAAACTGCTACCGATCACGCCATTGTCGTATTTCACACCCAGCTCAGTTTGTTTGCTTACATAGGGATCTAGGTTTTGTCCTGCATTGGTTATTGCATTGCCAGAATTATCAACCAATGGTGCAGCGGCACCTTTGGCAAGATTTTCAATATAGTTGCCATATACAGACCAGTCCATCGTTGGCTGATAAACGATACCGACGCTTGGTGTCCATGCGCTTTTATCATAGCTAGCTGTTTTGGCTTGGGTATTATAGTCATAGCTGGTTGTTTTGATATTTTGATGACGTACGCCTACCGTAGTTCTTAGCTTATCGTTGAACAGTGAGAACGTGTCTGCAAGCGCAAAACTCTGTAATTGAGTTTTACTCGTTCGCTTAGGATCATCAAAACGTCCGCCAAAGAAAGCGGTATCTGACCAAGCATTGTCATAATCTGTCGGACGGTACAAATTGGTCGCGAGTTGGTTACCAAAGTCAAAAGCGTAAGCGCCTTTTTCCTCTTGATCATAAAGATCGGCGGCTAGTACCCAGTTGTGATCAATCTTACCTGTTTGCCATTGACCACGCAGACCAAGCTCAGCACTTTGTACTTTATCTTCTCGAACATTATCAAAGCGGTAGGTTGAGCCAGTGCCATCTGCGTCAGATACTGTGAGGTTGGCTAACGAGTTGTCCTCATCACCATGTCTGATACCGTAGGCACCATAACCAGTAATGTTGTCATTAAAATCATATTCTCCGCGAATCGTACCAAAGACATCCTCTTCGTTCGAATAACTCCAAGGCTGCGCCCAGTTTTTTGAGCCATCTGGTGCTTTCGGTACATGAGAGACGCCAGCAAGCGTCACACTAGGTCGAGTCTCTGACAGCTTATTGTCTTGCCAGCCCAAATCGGCTGATAAACGATATTGATCCCCTCTATAGTCCAAACCAAGTGCAGCCAAACCCAAGGTCGATGACTCATCGTCGATAGCGCTGTCACCATCTTGATAAGCAGCATTAAAACGAACGCCAATAGCATCATCGCTACCAAAGCGATCACTGACATCGATTGCGACCTTACCTTGGTCGCCTTGACCATAGCCAACCGTTAGCTGACGTAGCGGCTCATTATCCGCTCGTTTGGGTAATAGGTTAATTGTACCGCCTGCGTTACCACCACTCGGTGCTGCGCCATTTAACATCGCTGAGGCACCGCGCTGTACTTCGACGCGCTCGAACAATTCAGTTGCGATATATTGTCTAGGTAGTATGCCGTATAGACCATTGAACATCGTGTCGTCTGAGGTGGTCACAAACCCACGCATAAAATACGCTTCTTGAAAATTACCGAAACCTCTAGCCACACGCACAGTAGGATCTTTTTTGAGTAGGTCGCCCACACTATGTGCTTGTTGATTGGTGATATATTCATTGGTATATGAGGTGGTAGAGAACGGCGTGTCCATGATGTCTTGATTGCCCAAGAGTCCGACGCGGCTGCCTGTCGCCACCTGTCCACCTTCATACGCGCTAGGTAACCCATCTGCTGACGCATCAGCACTACTGGTCACGACGATAGTATCAAGTACCACATTAGGAGTGGTTTGAGCATATACATCATCTACTAGCGCCCATGCCGAGTGACTTGTGGTTAATACGATGACAGAAGTAGATAGACAGGTTGAGCATAGTGTCTTTAAAGAGAGTGATTTCGTCGATACCAATCGCGAGGGTATAGATGCTAATCGTAGAGAAGAACCAGATACATTCGAAAGATTAAATAACGCAGCAGATAAGCGAGATAGTTGCATGAATATTTCCAGCATGTAAGTTAAATGCTTATTATAATGATAATCATTTCTATTACAATGAATTGCTGAATCAATTTTAAATATACTTTTTTTGAGTAAAGTACCGCTGTCGCTTGATAAGGTGCCAATAGCATCATCTATAAATATGACAGTGCTGCTACATTTGGGCGTAGGGTGGGCTCTTTAGGATCAGTAAAAAAGAAGTATAAAGCAGAGGATGGGTTTACCTATTATAGGTAGCTTGTGTGGACAATTTATTCATTTGAGCCAGTTCATGTATCAATGTATGCTATTGTTTTATCATGGGCGTGGAGTATGCTGGTATCGCCCACCAGAGGGGCAGTCAAACGGAATTGACTGATTTATATAATTGAAATGGATTTTTAAGGTGGCGCTTATGTACGCAGTAATTGGAGCAGGTCCAATGGGGCTCGCTGCAGCCCGAAATTTGCAAAAACTCAATATTCCTTTTATCGGCTTTGAGCTACACACAGATGTAGGGGGTCTATGGGATATCGATAATCCGCACAGTACCATGTATGAAAGTGCCCATTTGATTTCGTCCAAGCGTATGACGGAGTTCAAAGAGTTTCCTATGAGCGACTCAGTCGCGGCGTATCCTCATCATACCCAGCTCCGTCAATACTTCCGCGACTTTTCAGATACGTTCAATCTAAAATCACACTATGAATTCTCAACGCGCGTGGTCAGCATGGTGCCTGAAGGGGACGGCTGGCGCTTAGTTAGCGAGTGCAATGGTCAAAAGCAGTCGCGACTGTTTGATGGTGTGCTCATGGCAAATGGTACTTTGCATACCCCCAATATGCCAAGTTTGCCAGGTACGTTTGCAGGCACGTTGATGCACTCCTCTGAATATCGTAGCCCGTCAGTGTTTAAAGACAAACGTGTGTTGATCGTTGGCTGTGGTAACTCGGGCGCTGATATCGCTGTTGATGCGGTACATTATGCCAAGTCGGTAGATATCAGTCTGCGCCGCGGCTACTACTTTCTGCCCAAATTTATCAAGGGTCAACCGATTGACACACTAGGCGGAAAACTAAAGTTACCGCGTCCAGTCAAGCAGCGCATGGATGCAGCGATGATTCGTATGATCATTGGTAAACCTTCTGATTATGGACTGCCAAACCCAAACTATCGCATGTATGAATCACACCCTGTGGTCAACTCATTAGTGCTGCATCATTTGGGTCACGGCGATATTAAGGCGCGCCGTGATATTCGCCGCATCGATGGGCATACGGTGAGCTTTAGTGATGGTGAAAGTCAGGATTATGATTTGATTCTTATGGCCACAGGATACCTGCTTGATTATCCATTCATTGAGCGCGCTCAGCTTAATTGGCCTGCTAATCAAGATGCTCCGCAGCTTTATATGAATGTCTTTCATCCTGAGCATGATAATTTATTTATGATGGGTATGGTGGAGGCAGCAGGGTTGGGCTGGGAGGGTCGAAATCAACAAGCACGGCTTGTCGCATTATATATTCAGCAGCGTCAGCAAAATACAGCAGCCGTTAAACAGTTCAATAAAGTGAAACGTAAGCGAGCTGGCAAGACACTCGATGGTGGTTATGATTATATTAAGCTTGCACGTATGGCATATTACGTGAACAAAGATGAATACTTAGAGACGCTGTCCAAGCATATCGCTGAGCTCGAAACAGAACAGCCTGTATTGGCATCAGAGGTATGATAGCGGCAGTGGCGTTTGAGCCACGGAGCTTGATTCTACTCAATCTCATCTTGGCGCTGATGATGTTTGGCGTGTCATTGAGTTTACGTCTCGAAGATTTTAAGCGTGTCGTTTTGTCTCCCATTGCGCCGATAGCGGGTCTGTTTGCTCAATTCTTTCTATTGCCCCTAGCCACGTGTCTGTTTACGTGGGCGTTGAATGTCGATCCCGAGTTGGCGCTAGGAATGATTTTGGTAGCGTCTTGCCCAGGTGGTAGTTTTTCCAACATTATGACTTGGCTGGCACGCGGTAATGTCGCGGTGTCAGTCAGTATGACTGCAGTATCAAGTCTCGCTGCTGCTATATTAACACCAGTCAATTTTGCTTTTTATGGTTGGCTTAACCCACACACGCGTGAGTATCTGACAAAGATAACGATTGAGCCTAGTAGTATTCTGATACTGGTTCTATTAGTGTTAGCGTTACCTTTAGTGCTAGGGATGGTAACGGGGCGACGCTTGCCAGATCTGGTCGTACGTATCCAAAAACCGCTACGTATTTTCTCCCTACTCGTGCTGATGGCTTTTGTGGCGATTGCTTTTTCTAGCAATTTCGCGCTATTTTTAGAGCGTTTTCATAGCTTTTTTTGGCTGGTCGTTGGCCATAATTTATTGGCGCTTTCGTTAGGTTATGGCATGGGGCTGATGCTCAAGTTGCCAGTCGCGGATCGGCGTGCGGTGACTTTAGAAGTAGGAATACAAAACTCAGGGCTAGGATTGGTTATTTTATTTACTTTTTTCCCAGAGGCAGGTGGCATGATGCTGATCACGGCGTTCTGGGGCGTATGGCATTTGGTGTCAGGACTGACACTTTCACAAATTTGGGCACGGATACCCTATGAATAAAAGCGTAATAAATAAAAGCATAGTGAACAAGCGTATATTAATCACTGGTGCCGCAGGTTATATCGGCCATCAACTGGGCAATCGTCTGGCTGCTCATTATCATGTGGTCGGTACGGATATTCGCAAGCGCGATGACCTAGACTTTCCAATTCACGTATTAGATGTGCGTGATAGGAGTTTGGCTACGTTACTAAAAGAAGAGGGTATCACTCATGTCGTACATCTCGCCTCTATCTTACAAGCGTCAAAAGATCGTACTCGTGACTATGATATCGATGTCAATGGCACGCGCAACGTACTCGATTGCTGCATCAAAGCAAATATTGCACATATAACGCTCACCAGTTCGGGTGCTGCCTACGGCTATCATGCTGACAATCCTGAATGGATTGATGAGCAAGATGCACTACGCGGTAATCCTGAGTTTGCCTACTCGGATCACAAAAGACAAGTCGAGGAAATGCTTGCAGACTTCTGCGAGCAGCATCCACAATTACAGCAGCTGATCTTTCGACCTGGCACAGTACTAGGCGCTGATACGCGCAATCAAATTACCAGTCTGTTTATGGCAACGCGCGTGCTTGCGCTCAAAGGTAGTGAGTCGCCTTTTGTGTTTATTTGGGATCAAGACGTGATCGGCGCTATGGAAATGGGGATTCGCGAGGATAAATCTGGTATCTATAACATGGCAGGCGATGGCGCACTGACGATGAGGGATATCGCAAACCGACTTAACAAGCCACTATTGACCCTGCCAGTGGGTTTGGTTAAAGCTGGCTTACAGGTGGCAAAATGGGGCGGTAAGCCAACAGGGCCAGAACAGGTTAATTTTTTGCGTTATCGACCCGTATTGAATAACAGGCGACTTAAAGAAGAATTTGGTTACTCTTTGGCAAAAACGTCTGCCGAAACCTTTGAGTACTTCATCGAATGTAATGGATTGCGTAAACCTTGATAGGGAGATAATCATCGATGCCATCAATAAATGTTACTTTAATCACTGGTGCTGCATCAGGACTTGGTTGGGCGATGGCACGGCACTGGTATGCAGCAGGACATTATTTGGTGCTGGTTGACATAGACGCAGATGCTTTGAGTAAGCGTGTGACTGAGATTGGCGACCTAGACAGGGTCATGATGGTCACCACCGATATCACGCAACGTGATGATATAGCCGTTCTCATAGAGCAAGTTAGCGAACGCTTTGGCCGTCTTGATCTATTGGTGAATAATGCTGGCATTACCCATCGATCGCCAGCATATCAGACTGATCCTGCGGTGTTTCGCAAAGTCATGGCGGTAGATTGGCAGGGGGCAGTGGAGCTGACCATGGCTGCGCTACCAATGCTACGAGAATCTAAAGGACAAATTATCTGTATCGGCTCAATGGCTGGCTGGATGCCAGTACCAGGGCGGGCAGCATATTGTGCGGCAAAAAGTGCACTGACACAGTTTTTTGAAGTACTGCGCTTGGAGCTAGAACCTGAGGGTATACATATCCTTATGGTCTATCCCAGCTTTCTTGATACACATATCGAGAACCACGCGCTCGGCCGTGATGGCAGTATCGCAAAGCATCCACGCTCAATGATCGGTAATATGCGTAGTGCTGAATGGATGGCCGAACAGATCGATCAAGGTTTGCAGCGGCGCAAACGTTGGATATTGCCGGACCCACTCTCGCGCTTTGGTAGTTTACTGTGGCGTATCGCGCCAGCTTTGTACTTGCGTCAGGTGAGTAGACGCTTTAAAGGAGAGCTACGATAATCTTTACCATGTCGATCGACTAGACACCCTGTTATGACAATATCTTACATGTACCTATATTATTGGTCTACAGGTATTAGATGATTGAATAACCACAATGTAAAAAACTATTTATTGAATAATAAAAAGTTATAGTTTTCTGTCGCTTGATACTCAGGAAGAATGGCAGGATAGTCAGCTGCTATTCTTGAGATGGATACAGTGATCGAAACTATAATTTTGGGGATCGTATTTAGTATTTCAGCATTGATCGTATTTTATTTTCTAAGAACAAACCTGAAAAACAGTAAAAACATCATTCATAGTCTTATTTCCAGCTCCTAAACGTATTTATCTCTCATTTATTGAGGAATTGTCGTGTGCGCGACAAACTTCTAAGCGCTGTTATGAAATTATGGTCTGTAAGCAAGGAATGTCTTCGACGACAAACCTTAACTTATCACTAAATGAATTAATCAGGGATGAATGATGAATAGTAATCAAAATGCTTATGGTACCGATAAGCTTGATCCAAAAATTAGATCACGTTTTGTTGATAACAACAATGGTCTAAATGTTCATATTTTAGAAGCAGGGTTTGAAGAAACAGAGTCTGAGAAAGGAAGCAGACCAGTCGTGCTGCTTTTACATGGTCATCCAGAGCTGGCCTATAGCTGGCGCAAGCAGCTGGTGCCTTTGGCTGACCAAGGGTTTCATGTGATTGCTCCGGACTTACGCGGTAGTGGGAGAACGACAGGGTGGGAGACAGGTTTCGACTGTAATCTTGACCAGTTTAGTTTATACAATAACGTGCAAGACATGATTGGGCTGGTATATGCATTAGGCTATAAATCAGTCGCAGCCGTTGCAGGACATGATTTTGGTTCTCCTGCGGCAGCACTATGTAGTTTTATCCGTCCTGATATTTTTAAGTCTTTAATCATCATGAGTACACCTTGGCCAGGCACGCCGCAATTTCCATTTAATTCAGCCAATCTACCAAAAGATGCTACAAACTACGATCCAACCTTGACCAAAAGTATGGAAGAGCAGCTAGGCTCTTTAGTACCACCCCGCAAACACTATCAGATGTATTTTGCCTCACCTCATGCTAACGATGAGATTATGCATGCACCTCAGGGAATTCATGATTTTATGCGGGCATACAATCATGCCAAGAGTGGCGACTGGCAAGAGAACAACCCGCACAATTTACAAGCTAAAACGCTTGAGGATTTTTCTAAAATTCCAAAATACTATGTGATGGATTTGGATAAAAGCATGCCTGAGCAAGTCATGGAATTCATGCCAACCCAAGCGCAAATAGATGCCTGTGAATGGTTACCTGATAATGAGCTAAAAGTGTTCTCTGACGAATTCATCCGCACACAATTTCAAGGCACTATGAATTCTTATCGCTGTGCCACCAATCCAAAATATTTCCATGCGATAAAAACCTTCAGCGGTAAATCTATTGATGTGCCCGTGGTATTTATAGCAGGCGAAAAAGACTGGGGGCCGTATCAAAGCTATGGCAACTTTGAAGCGATGAAGGCGAGTATCGCGCAGCTAGAGATTCACTTTGTCAAAGGCGCAGGACACTGGGTGCAGCAAGAGCAGCCAAAAGCGGTGAATGACATCATGATTGAATTTCTCAAAGATAAAAAATAACAGCGCAAATACTTGGCATTGCGGTTCATTATTTGAATCTGCAATGCTCACTTAGTGGCTGATTTTAAAGATGTCTGGCTTTAAGGGTAGCTGACTTTAGAGATAGCTTTGGAGAAAAACAATGAGTAAATATGATGTCGTGGCTGTTACGACCAATGATTATAAAAGACAGGCCAAACAACGCTTGCCCAATTTTTTGTTCGATTACATCGAGGGCGGCGCAAATGCTGAGCAAACATTGCAGGCGAATACAGCAGATTTTAAAAGGTATACGCTAAGACAGCGAGTCATGCGAGACGTGTCAGCTGTCGATACCTCAACGACTCTTTTTGGAGAGTCTCTGTCTATGCCGTTAGCATTAGCACCAGTCGGCATGGCCGGATTGTTTGCAAGGCGCGGAGAAGTGCAGGCGGCGAGGGCAGCAGAAAAGAATGGCATACCATTTACGCTGTCTACTGTGGCGATATGTTCGTCTGAAGAAGTGCAAAGTGCGACCAATCAGCCTTTTTGGTTTCAGCTATATATGCTGCGTGATAGGGCACTTGTGCTAGATATGTTGCATCGTGCTGCTGCATCAGGGTGTAAAACGCTGGTATTTACGGTTGATTTAGCGCTGCCTGGTATGCGATTAAGAGACTATCGAAATGGTATGTTAGGTGGTTCTACAAAAGGAAAAATGTCTTATCTAGCGCAACTATTCATGCGGCCAGGATGGTTGCTCGATATTGGCATTTTAGGCAAACCACATAGTTTAGGCAACCTGAAACACAAGGTTGAAAGTGCAAGTGACCTTGATCGATATAAAGCGTTTGTAGAAAGCCAGTTTGACCCGAGCGCCACATGGAAAGATATTGCATGGCTTCGTAATAATTGGAGTGGCAATATTATTATCAAAGGTATCATGGATGCAGATGATGCCAAAGCAGCGGTTGATGCAGGTGCAGATGGCATTGTTGTTTCCAATCATGACGGCCGTCAGCTAGATGGTGTCTCGTCTACCATTGATAAATTGCCGAGCATAGCGAACAGCATCGGGCAGCAAACCAAAGTTTTATTGGATGGTGGCATACACAATGGTGTCGATGTCGTGAAGGCCATAGCACTTGGGGCAGACAGTGTCTTGATAGGGCGCTCTTGGGTATATGCCATGGCAGCTCAAGGAGAGGCTGGTGTGAACAAGCTGTTGACTCTCTATCAACAGGAGATAGCTGCGACGATGGGATTGATGGGGGTAAGCCGTATCGAAGCGCTCAATAGCGATGTCATCGAGCGATTCAATCAATCGCTTAGTAATCCGCTCAGTTAAATACCCTCTATTTGGAGAAGCCACATGACTTGCATGACGACTAAGACTAAGACCATGACACATGGCATATATCCCGTTGTTCATACACCATTACATGAAGATGAAAGCATTGATTTTGACGGTTTAAAAGCGTGTTTAGAGTATTACAATCAAACAGATTTACCGGGCGTTATTTTGCTTGGAAGCGGTGGAGAGTTGCCTTATTTTTCAGGCAGTGAGCAATATGAAATTATTAAGGCAGCTTTTAATTATCTAGACGGTAGCAAGGCAATTATTGCTGGTGTCCACGCATATAGCAGTACGCAAGCGATAGAAAAAATAGCCTCATATAGCGCTTACGTTGACTACATATTGCTATTGGTTCCTGATTATTACCAAAGCACTTTTGAAGATTATCTGCAAACACTAGAATGCATTGCGCAACACTCTGCAAGACCTATCTTGTTTTATTATTTCCCGCAAATCACCCAAAAGTCATTTACATCAGATCAGTTGATTGCCATTCTTTCAATCGACAATATTATTGGTATCAAAGACAGTTCTGTACATATTCCAACGGCCAAACGCATCTTGTCTAATGTACCTGACACACTATACTTTAGTGGGCTTAGCTTGTTATTAGAGCCCATGATAAAGCTGGGCGCAGTAGGTGCGATTTGTCCTATTGCCTCGGTACTGCCACAGCAAGCACATGAGTATTTTTGTGCTATTAAAAACAGCGATAAAAATCTCACAAAATACAGAGCACCATTAAAGCGTATGTTGCCGATTGTGAATACATTAAATATATCGGAAAAAACCCAGTATCTGGCGTTAAGTCTGCTTAGTGCTAGTCCCGTCAAGTTAATAAAAAATGTGACCAGCTCTCACGCTAAAATCAAAGAAGCTTTGAGATTTAAGGGCTTGCCTATCCAAAGAACGGTCAGAGCACCTTTACCAAGTCTATCTGACACAGAAGCCGAAAAAATTGCGCTAATTATGGATGATTTAGCATTGCTTTAATCGACTGTTTAATTAGCATCGTGATAGGCTTTTGAGAGCTTTTCCATATTATTTATAACGATTTTTCCGTATTGAATACAGATAAGCTTGTCTCTCTCCATTTGTTTGAGCTCTTTACTGACGCTTTGCCGAGACACACCTACCATCCTTGCCAAATCTGCGTGTGAAATAGTAATTTCTAGCTCATTACACTGTGTTGTTTTTGAGCTTTGATTGACCACTATCCTATATATACATCGTGACAATCTTTGATGTAAGGGAAGCGTTAGGTTGTCAGTATTTATCTCAAAGGCCACCCGCATTCGGTGAGAAAACATGATTAGGAGCTGAGTATTTATCTCAGGGTGCTTATGGTTAAGTCGAAAAAAATGCCTCTTGCTCAATACATTGACGACAGAATCACCTACAGAATAAGTATTGGTTGCTCTAGGCAACTCATCTATCAGTCCCTGCTCACCAAATGTTTCTCCTGACAACAGCGTACCGATGACAACTTCTGTGCCATCTTGGCTATATATATTGCATTTTATTTTACCCGATACTACTTGGTAAAGCTCGTTCGATGCTTCTTGTATACGAAACAAGGCTTCTCCGTCAGATAGCGTTCGCTGAGTCATCGCTGAACGAATGTCCTCTTGAATATCTGCATGGAGTTTTTCAAACCAGTTATAAAATATTAGCGTATTCAGAAGAACGCCCTCATGTGAGTTGAGACTATTAATTTAACATGTTTTGATTCAGACATTTCTATTCGTTTATACGAGAGAAGGTGGCGCTGATTTTTATGCAAAAGAGAGGTTTGCTTTGGTCTGTCTAGGGCGTGTCCTCAATTCAATCGATAGTTATCTAAATGGGTTGAAAATGGCTAAATCTTGCCAAACGGCGTCAAATAGCTGGTCAATATCTCGATATTATCTGCGCCATTTTCCTTGTTTGACGGCAATTTATCTCATTTTTATCACCATTTTTAAAATGAGGACACGCCCTAGTAGTTACTCTAGGTAGTATTCGTTTCAAGTAACAGTAATTCTAAGTAACGGTCATTTTAGGTATAGTCAATTGAAAGTACAAATGTCATGAATTTATAGGCGATACGGGTATAAATTTTACTTGCATGCTGTGTCCCTTCGATGCTGCGCAACCCTTGTTCTAAAGATAAGCATCCCAGTATCGCTATGTCATTTTTTGAGTGTATTGATTATATCAAACAAAAAAATAGAAACTCCTAAGAGTTTCTATTTTAATAAGATAAAGCAGATTTTATGATGATGCTTTTGTTATATCTTGATCCACAGTCTTAACGTTTGAATCGAGAGTATTATAAGTCTCTATCCTGTCTGCTTCTTTGTTTAAGCTCTTATATAGAGTGATACACATGATAAAGAGGAAAATTGAAATCGGGAAGCCAGCAATAATAGAGGCTGTCTGCATAGCCTTTAGCCCGCCAGCATAGAGTAACCCACCAGCAATAATAGCGATTAACACTCCCCAAACAACCCGCATTTTTTTAGGGGAGGTCTGCGCTCCCTCTGCATCCAAAAAGCATAAAACATAAGTACCACTATCAGCGGAAGTGATTAGGAACGTGGCAAGTAATATACAAGCTAGAATGCTCAATATCTGTCCGATTGTGTCGCCACCCACACTATCAAACATAGTAAACAAAGCAAAGGTGGTGTCTAGCTGGACAGCTTCAACGATAGGTCCACCAGTAGAAGCTTCTTGAGCAGGTAGGCCTGATTCAACCAATGCTGCCGCTTGCGTTTCATAGATGTGACGAGCATCTTGCTCAACTTTTAGGGCAGAGCCACCTACGACTGACATCCAGATTGCTGTGATTAAAGTTGGCACGAGTAGTACGCCACCAATTAATTCACGAATAGTACGTCCCTTGGAGATACGGGCGACAAACATCCCAACGAATGGTGCCCAAGTCATCCACCACGGCCAATAGTAAGCCGTCCACCAGTTCTGCCAGCCTGAGTCTTTTTGTGCGTCACTCCATAAACTCATGCCTATGATATTTTGAGTGTAGTTTCCAGTGGTTTCGAGCAGTGTATGTAGGATATAGCGAGTTGGGCCGATGACAAGCAGAATGACAATTAAAGAGAGTGCTAATAGCATGTTTAGGTTAGATAAGTACTTCATTCCTTTGTTGACGCCTGTTACTGCAGAATAAGTCGCAATCGTACATAGCACACCCAATAGAAGAAGCTGATTAGATAGACTGTTGTCGATACCAAATACTTGGCTTAGGCCTGTGTTGATTTGGAGCGCACTCATACCAAGAGATTGAGCAATGCCAAACGCTGTAATGACGATAGTAAAAATATCAATCGTGTGTCCAATGGGTCCGTAAATACGGTCTCCAATGACTGGATAAAGTATGGAGCGTAAACTAAAAGGCAATCCCTTTCGATAGCTAAAATAAGCCAATGCTAGAGCCGTGATACAGAATATTGCCCATGGATGTAACCCCCAGTGAAAGAAGGTAAGCTGCATGGCCATACTCGCCGACTCATCACTCAAGTCGGCAGCGAAAGGGTTACTCATATAGTGATAGATAGGTTCGGCCGCAGACCAAAAAACCAGACCAACCCCCATACCGCCCGAAAACAGCATGGATATCCAGCTGATAAAGCTGAACTCTGGTTCCTCATCGTCTTTACCTAAGCGTATATGCCCAAGACGGCTGAACATCACGAAAAAGAGAAAGCCGACAACACCTGTCATCAAAAAAATATAAAACCACTTGAAATTTTGCAACAGCATGGTTGAAAAGCTTTCGAATGCCACACCTGCTTGTTCTGCTTGAAGCGCACAAAATAATACGAAAGCAATAACCAACACTTTTGAGACAACCGTTATGGTTGGATTTAGTCCTTTAAAAATGCCTGATGTAGCTAGCATGATCACTCCTTGAATACGTTACAACAGCCGGATTTCCATAGCCAGCTGCGTGTTTGGGTCATTCAGAGTAGTGCTATGTGCCAGTACCTTTCAACCTATTTATTATCATAAATGCATGAGTTTTATTAATAGAAAACAATTGTAGGCATTAAGTACAGCGTCTTTCCATAAAATACATGACAAAAACTCATGAATATCTAGCAGAAAAGTCGTTTGTCAAACTCCGCAATGTCTAGCAGAATCTTCATCAAGCAGTACACATTACTCATGAATGGCTACAGCCAACGCAAGGAAGTATGCGTCATTTTATTATATGGAGATTCAGCATGAACCAAACTAACCAAAACCGCATCTCAATCCAACAAGTAGACAGTGTTTTGCACCCCATCACTGAAGCAAGTGGTATGCCTAATACTGCTTATGTCAGCGAAGAGTATTTCAATTTTGAGCGCGATAACATCTTAAGCAAAACTTGGGTATGTGTCGGGTTTGCCTCTGACCTTATTAAAAACGGCTACATCAAGCCTGTCGAATTTATGGGATTGCCATTATTGATGATGCGTAATCGTGAAGGTAGGGTACAAGTGTTCCATAACGTTTGTAGTCACCGCGGTATGAAATTGGTTCATGAAGAGGGCGTGGTACAGGGCGTGATTCGCTGTCAGTACCATTCTTGGAGTTACGATTTAGACGGAAACTTAAAAGGAACGCCGCACGTAGGCGGTATAGGAAAACACAAAGATGAACGTTTTAAATGCGAAGACCATGGTCTACGTGCATTACGTTCTAGTGTTTGGATGGATATGGTCTTCGTAAACATATCAGGGGATGCCGCACCGTTTGAAGAGCATATCGCTCCTTTATTAGAGCGTTGGAAACCGTTTTGGGGAGAGAGTGGTGTCGATCAAATCCACCGTGTGGATATGAGTGAAGGTTTAGAGATTGAGGTAGATAGTAACTGGAAGTTGACGGTCGAAAACTACTGCGAAGCCTATCATTTGCCTTGGGTGCATCCAGCGTTGAACACGTACTCAAAGCTAGAAGACCATTACAACATTATGTTTGAAGACCGTTTTGCAGGACAAGGTAGCTATAAATACAACTTGTCTGATACTCAAGGCACTCATTTACCTAAGTTTCCAAGCTGGCCAGAGGACAAATTGCGTCATGCTGAATATGTGGCTTTGTTTCCAAACGTACTGTTGGGCATTCAAGCAGACCATGTATTTGCAATGATGATTGATCCCATCAGTGCTGAAAAAACAACTGAAAAACTCCGCTTGTACTTTGTCAGTGATGAATCTGCCAAAGACATTTATGCAGCTTGCCGTACAGCGACGCTAGAGTCTTGGCGTGTGGTATTTAGTGAAGACATTACGGCGGTCGAAGGTCTACAAAAAGGTCGTCATTCTCCAGGGTTTGGTGGCGGTGTGTTTTCACCCGAAATGGACTTACCAACACATTTCTTCCAAAAATGGCTAGCCACACAAGCGAAAGCTGCACTAGAAAAGGAGGCATAAGATGCAACATTACCTCAATTATATCAATGGCGAATGGAAAGACTCACACTGTAAACTGACTGTGATGAACCCTGCTACTGGTGCACCCTATGCCACTGTTGCTCAAGCAAGTATCGAGGATGCTGATCTAGCAATGGCTGGAGCAAGGCATTGTGTGAGCCAAGGGCTGCTTACCGATATACGCCCAGCGCAGCGCCTTACTTGGATGCTCAAGGCAGCTGAGGAAATTCGTAAAATTACGGAAGAGGCCGCTTTAGTACTGTGCTCAGAAAATGGTAAAAACTTGGATACGGCTCGTGATGAGTTCATCGAAGCAGCCCGTTACTTTGAGTATTACGCTGGCATCGCAGACAAAATTGAAGGGATATCTGTGCCATTGGGCAAAGACTACATCAATTTTACTCAATACGAGCCAATGGGTATATCAGTACAGATTGTCCCTTGGAATTTCCCTGTATCAATTTGCGCGCGTTCTTTGGCGCCAGCTTTAGCCGCTGGCAATGCGGTGGTTGTAAAATCTCCTGAGATTTCGCCCATCGCTATGACATTGTTATTTAAAGCGATTGCAAAAGCTGGTTTTCCACAAGGCGCGGTGAACTTACTTTGCGGCAAAGGCTCAGAGGTTGGCTCGCACTTAGTCAAGCATTCAGAAACCAATCAAATTGTATTTACAGGTTCAGTACCAACTGGGCAACGCATCTTAAGAGATGCTGCTGAACGCGCAACGCCTTCAGTGATGGAACTGGGAGGAAAGTCTGCTGCCATCGCACTAGCAGATGTGGATCTAGACACGTTATTGAGCAGTGTCAAGGTCGGTATTTTCTACAACTCTGGGCAAGTATGCTCAGCGATGTCACGCTTACTGGTACATCGCAGCCGTTATGACGAAGTAAAAAATGCAGTCGTTGATTTGGCACAGAGCTTAAGTATCGGAGTAGGTGAAGATAACTCTGATTTAACGCCTGTAGTATCTAAGAGTCAACAGCAGCAGATTCTAAAAATGATTGAGTCTGCTCTTGAAGACGGCGCATGTATTTTGACAGGTGGCAGTGCACCTGACTTAGATGGTTATTTTGTATCGCCAACGATCATCGAAGCCAGCCATGAGATGAGTATCACGCAGCAAGAAGTCTTTGGACCTGTCTTAGTGATAATGCCATTTGATGAAGAAGAGCAAGCGATTGAGATGGCCAATGGTACAGAGTTTGGTTTGGTGGCTGGGGTGTTTGGCGAAGGGTTAAGTCAGACTTTACGGGTGGCAAACAAACTGGTTGCTGGGCAGATATTCATTAATGAGTGGTTTGCAGGCGGGGTTGAGACGCCTTTTGGTGGCGTAGGATTGTCAGGTTTTGGTCGAGAAAAAGGGCAGGAAGCCATCTATAGTTATGTTCAGACGCGCAATATTGGTATTCGTTTGAGACACAATAAGTAGTCACAGAGTCAAAGGGAGTAGGCACAATGAAAAAATGGTTATGTATTGTCTGTGGTTGGGTTTATGACGAGGCGAAAGGCTGGCCTGCTGATGGAATCGCACCTGGCACAAGATGGGAAGACATTCCAGAAGATTGGTTGTGCCCTGATTGTCAAGTGACAAAAGCTGATTTTGAGATGCTCGAGATTACCGATGAAGAAGAGGAAAGTATTGGCAACGCTATCGTTGATAATACTATTGAACCAGTCGTTATTATCGGAAGTGGCCATGCAGGTTACCAGTTGGCATCAGCATTGCGTAGCCAGTCTCCAGACTTGTCTATTACCTTATTCACCGCCGATGATGGATCGGTTTATAGTAAACCCGCATTATCTAATGCGCTTGCCCTAGGCAAAAGCGGTGATGATCTAGTGAGAGAGTCTGCGCTGAGCTGGGAGCGACGTTTAGATATTCGTGTATACGCACACACTCGTATCAACAAAATTGATCGTTCACAAAAAAGGCTCTACACCACAATAGGTGAATATACCTACGGACGCTTAGTATTAGCGACTGGCGCGACGCCAATCGTCATTCCGGTAGAAGGTGAGCAGTCCGCTCTATTCAGTGTGAATGATCTAGCAGATTATAAACAGTTCCGTTCTCATCTAACCGATAAAAAACATATCACTATTTTAGGTGATGGCTTGATTGGTTGTGAGTTTGCTAATGATCTGGCAGCACATGGTATGGCTGTCACCGTGGTAGGGTTGGGCAAATGGCCTATGGAGCGACTAATCCCGCAGCAGTTGGGTAGTGCGTTGCAGAAAGCGTTGAGCGGAATTGGTGTGGAATGGAAGCTGGAGAATAGTATCCGCTCTGTTCAATCACTCGGTGGTCGTTATCAGTTAGCGCTACAAAATGGGCAATGTATAGAGACGGACTTGGTACTCAGTGCCGTTGGCTTGAGACCAAATATTGCATTGGCTCAAGCAGCAGGTTTAGTAACGGGCCGAGGTATCCAGACTGATTTAAATCACCAGAGTAGTGACCCTGCGATATACGCATTAGGGGATTGCGCTGAGGTGGATGGTGAATGGGCACCTTATATTAACCCTATTAATCAGGCGCTACCTGCTCTGGTCAGTAGCCTATTGGGGAAGCTGACACCAGCCTCATTGAAGGCGACACCCATTATCGTAAAGACGCCTGTTTTACCGCTGAGTATATTGCCAGGGGTTGGCGCTGGGGACTGGAGGGTTGAGCAATATGGGCAAGAGCTGGCTGCGGGTTTTTATGATAAGGCAGGCAATCTAACAGGCTTTGCACTACTTGGTGCGACATTACAAAGCCAGCACAATCAATGGCTTGAAAAAATCACGCTCAATAAAACGGCAGCTTGAGGGAATAATAATGGTTAATTTACCGAATGATGACAAAAGCTGTGGTTGGTATTCCGTATTGCCTACGCCAGAACCTGCCAAAAAACTGCTTGGAACACAAAAAGCCGACTATGCGATTATTGGTGCAGGTTTTGCTGGTCTGGCAGCCGCAAGGCGATTGGCTGAGCTAAAGCCAGAGGCGCGTATTATATTGGTAGATGCGCAGCGTGTGGCAGAAGGGGCCTCAGGGCGTAACTCAGGCTTTGTGATAGATTTACCACATAAATTTTCATTAGAGCATCCAGATCCTGAGCTTAAGAAAAAGCTATTACACCTAAATAGAACCGCTATATCGCAGTTGCAAGGATTGGTCGAACAGCACAACATCGATTGTCAGTGGTCGGCGGTAGGTAAGTACCAAGGCGCAGTTGGCGAACGTGGTGAGGAGCACCTAAAACATTTTGAGCATTTGATGAAAAATCTAGGGGAGCCTTATCACTGGGTAGAAAAAGCAGAGCTCAGTAGCGTTCTTGGAACCAATTATTATAGCCGTGCTATTTTTACGCCTGGCTCTTGCCTCATGCAGCCTGCCGCTTTAGTACAAGGAATGGGTAACAATCTACCTGAGAATGTAGAACTGTTTGAAGAATCACCAATTACAGACATACAAAAATTAAATGGTAATTGGGTACTGACCAGTAGTAAAGGAACAGTGATTACACCTAAGTTATTATTGGGAACCAGTATCTTTACACGAGAGTTTGGCTATCTCAAAAATCGTCTATTACCCGTGATGACTTTTGCCAGTTGGACTCGTCCGTTAACTGATGAAGAGATGAAGATATACAAAGGTGACTTAAACTGGGGATTAACACCAGCTGACCATGCTGGCACAACATTACGCATGACTGCGGATCGCCGCATCCTTATTCGTAATACCTACAAACATGTACCAAAATATGGCAAAAGCATCAGTGATGAGACACGCCAATGGGTTCAGATGGATCATCGAAAAGCATTCTTAGCCCGTTATCCTGAGCTGGCAGGTGTGCCTTTAACCCATACATGGGGAGGTGTTTATGCCATCTCACGTAATTTTACGAACTTCTTTGGTGAGCTAGAAGATGGCGTGTATGCCAGCGCGTGTGACAACGGTGTTGGTGCGGCGTGGGGAACCATTTCTGGAACGCTACTCGCAGATCTGGTGGTAGGAGCAGACTCTCAGGATTTGCGTGATATTCAATATGTGACTGATATGCCAAGCTTAAACCCACCAGAACCGTTTTTAGGACTGGGGGTTAAGTTTCGCATCAATCTTGCAAAATGGCAAAGTCGCAGTGAACTATAGTAACCGCTAGGAAATAATAATGAGTGAAGTAAGATTAATAGATAGTAAGAACCTTGAATTTAGTGTGCGTGGCGACTCTCCAGGCATGGCTTATGTGGCTAGGGCATTAACGCCTGACGTTTCTCCAAATATGGGGATAGGTTTTGCTCGTTGGGAAGGTGCAGAGGTCGCATGGCAAGTACTCTACGATGAGGTTGTCTTTGTGATAGAAGGCTGTTTTGAGTTAACGGCTAATGGTCAAAAGTACGAAGTGCGTCCAGGACAGATGCTTTGGATTCCTGAAGGAACAGAGCTTATATACGGTGGTCATGCCTTATTTGGCTATGTTGTGCACCCTGGTAACTGGAAAGAAATCCATGGATTGACATAAATGCGATATTTAAGAACAAAGCTCTTTAAGTCTTAGGATTTAAAGGGCTTTGTGCTTTTATAACCGTTCTTATAAATATTGATATTAGAGTCAATAACAACGCATTTAAGTGATAGTGATTAGGACGTGTCTTCAATTCACTCGATAGTCATCTCAATGGGCTAAAAATGGCTAAATCTTGCCAAACATCGTCAAGTAGCTGGTTAATATCCCGATATTATCTGCGCTATTTTTCTTGTTTGACGGCAATTTATCTAATTTTTATCACCATTTTTGAAATGAAGACACGCCCTAATATACATGTACTTTGGTGTCCTTACTTTTGAAGTGTAGAACACCGCGATCAGTTTTTACGACGTCTAGTGATATACTCAAGCTTTCAGGTGTCTCTATTTACGATCTGATTCTATTTACGTTCTAATCTAAGGAATAGATTAGTTATTACCAAGATGACAAGCTAGGAGTGTCGATGAAAATCAAGCCATTACCACCGATGAACAGCCTTATTATGTTTGAAGTAGCAGCTCGCTACCAGAGCTTTACCTTAGCTGCTGATGAGCTAAACGTCACGCAAGGAGCCGTCAGTCGTCAGATACGCCAATTAGAAGAGTATCTTGGCAAAGAGTTGTTTATTCGAGCCAACCGTAAGATTTCTTTATCGCCTACTGGATTGCAGTATTATCAAAGCATTTATGGTGCGCTTATTAATATTGCCCAAGCGACCGGAGAAATCAAAAAATGGCGCGGTGAAAATCAAGTCACAGTAGCCACCACCCATGCTATGGCAGCGCTTTGGCTATTGCCTAAGGTTGCACGATTTCAGCAAGAAGAAGGCATAGACCTGAGAATACTAGCAACTGATAATGTTGTGGATTTGCATAGTATGGACTGCGATTTGGCTTTGTTTTACTGTCGGGTACCACCTGCAGGAATGGAGGTGACCCCTCTATTTCCAGAAGAAGTTTTCCCTGTCTGTAGTCCAGATTATTTGGTGCAGTTTAATAATGATAGATCGCTAGAGAAAATATTTGGTGGCACTTTATTGAATCTTGATGAAGCAAGAATAGACTGGATGACTTGGCCTGAGTGGTTTAGTGAAGTAGGTTATCCTACTATCACGCCTAAAAATAAAGTCCATATCAATAATTACACGATGTTGCTTCAGGCTGCAATTAATGGTCAAGGTATTGCTTTGGCGTGGGGCTCACTTGTAGATGACTATCTGAAAAGCGGTGCGCTAGTGCGCCCAGTGGATACCGTTTTACGTACTGCAGAAAACTTTTATATGTTAGAACCTTTAGGTCGACATAACACATCAATGAGTGTGACCAAATTCCGGAAATGGCTACTACAACAGCTTCCGGAGATTGTAGGAACAAAAAGCTTAGATTAAAGAGCAACTATTTTGTACTATCAACAAATAACGCTCTTGTTGAATATTTAACAACAGTGTAGTGGTGCTGCTAGGTAATGACAAGTGATGTAGGAAGACGTAATATAAGTAACATCGGGGGCTGTAGCGGATTGGGGTAATGCGAGGTTATGTCTAAATACAATGATTGGTGCGCCCACCACGCAACGACTAACTTAGCGTAATCCTTTACTATTAAGGGATAAGGTTGTTAGGTATTTATTTTTAACAACAAATTTAACAACTTCTTAAGGTCTATTGATTTGCCATCCGATTGATATTGGCTTTCATATCATGAATGACCTGATTGGATAAATTTTTCTCAATATCATAACTGTTAATAACAGTCAAAAAATCTTCAGCAACTGATGCTACCTGATCAATAATAGCTTGTGCCTTGTTTTGCTTAATATCAGCAAGTTTAGCCAACTTTAATAAGTGAGATCGGGTAGGGTATTGAGCTTCACCAGTCACATCCATCTGGTGATAACCATTCATACCTGAGTTATAAGCGAGATCATAGACAGGCGATAACGACCACCTGCCAGCCTTGTCCATCATAAAAGAGAAGTTCTTGCTATGATCGTCTTTATTGTTAAAGATGACATTAAATACAGCATGTCTAAAACCCTCTTCTACAGCAACTTGTGATTGGGTCAACATACGCACGCAGCGTAAATACTGCAGATAATCTAGTGATGGGATGCGAAAATCAATGTCTAATAAACCTGACAGCGTATGAGTATGAACGCGTTGATTGCCCATGCGGTCGAAACGCTCAACCCCAAAAGCAGCATGTTTTTCACCGATATCAAAATAATGATGCGCAGGCATGTTTAGGCCTGCTTGCTTAGCCCTATCAGCATAAAGTGATTCTAATAGGCAAACGCTTTTATGCTCAGATTGGGCAGGAAACTTAATCAGCCACGGCGCTGCGGATGGCTGTTCGCTTTTTAAGTCCGTAGTAATAAACTCGGTTGCTTCATCATATAGGACAAGTGCTTTTGGTCTTGCACCTTGTGGTGAGCCGCCGATAACGATGAGCTCAGCCAGTATGTTGCTATCTTGTCCGGATAAAATCGATTGATTGGCAGCGGCCAGTTTGGCTAAAGTAAAATCAGTGATGTCGATATCAGCGCCTGACAGGTCTTGTTGTGGCTCAAAACTAAGTGCTCCCATTGCTGAATTACCAATATAAGCGAGGCGATCTAAAACATTGATTGACGTAGCATGAGACATTGTTTTTCGAAAGAACCTATCCATGAGTAGCATTCCCCAACCATCAGGCAAGCTGTCTGATAATAATCCGCATAGGTAATGGCTTGACGCATGAGTACCATAATAAGGTGCTGATCGTAATGGCATCTCAATTGGTGACAGCTCCAGTCCATCAGCCAGCCACGCCGCATCATAGCCAAAGGTAGGGCATCGTCCATCCATCGTTAATTTACCGATAAGACGTTTGTCTCCGAATCCTTGGTAGTAAATATTGACAATTGATATCGGTTGATACATTGAAATGGCTACCTTATATCAGCTTTTGTTTGAGGCGCGCAAGCGTGGATTTTGTTTAGCGATAACATCTTCTATATTGGTAGGCACTACATCAAATAATTCAGAAAAGTGATTTACCATGCCAAGAGCCATAGCGAGCCTGATTATATTGTCTAGTGTACCGCCCTGACCAGACTCAATACGAGCAACAGTACTGATGCCAGTACCAGCCTTATCTGCTAAAGCGGCTTGTGTTAAGTTTAATGCCAGTCGCTGCGTTTTTAAGCGTTCACCTAAAATCTGAGAAATTTCACTTGGCGTATAAAAATCAAATCTTATGTTCATAATATAATCATTCATATAAGAGTGTTAAAATACTATTTTAGCACTTAGTCTTTCAAATATGAATGTTTGTTTTATAAAGATAATAATTATAAAAAATACTTGCAATAAATACTTGTTCTATACATAATCCTTTCACCATAAAAATGGTGGACTTATATATACAAATATTTTGAGAACCAATATAGCTGGCCCCACTTTAAGCCTTTTAACGGTCAGTATTATCAGCATTTGTATGGGTGTCAATGCCAATGCGATTACGCCTGAGCAGTATCAAGAGCAGCGTAGTGAAGCCTTAAAACAGCAACAATTGGTTAAGCCCAATGTCAATATAAATACTGATACGTATCAACAAGCACCTTCCACTTCTATAGTGCCCACCAGTTCTCAGAATACTGCTCCTGCTTCAATCCCTTGTTTCGATATTGATCATATTTACCTAACAGGTGAGCTGAGCGAAAAGTTTACTTTTGCACTCATGCCTTATACCAAAGGCAAATCATCCTTACTGGGTAGAGTAATCAATAAACGGTGGCCAAATAACGATTAAGATATTCTACTGATAAACTCATAAGACACGCAGAACGCAGCGTCTTGCTTAACGTATTTGAAACACTGTAGAACATCAGAAAAGTCAGGTTTTATGCTTTCATAGCGACTTTCTATGTCTTTATCAGAGATTTTTTTAAATGTTTTATGATGGAGTCTTACAACCTTGGCTGTCTTACCATTGAGTGAGATAGTCTCTTTTAAGTTTTGTATTTTTCCACTTGTATTAAAGTCAAACGTCGCATCATCCACGGTACGGTAAATATTGCCGTTAGAGAGTTTGAAATTCAGCTGACTAATGGCATAACTCATACTTCCTCCTACGGCACCCTCGTAAGTACAAGCTTTTACGATGGTTTTACTTTTAATAATAGAATCAACGATGGTGCATCTGGTATTACCGATTGACATCGGCCATACCTGCAATAGCGCTAACAGAGAGTAGTGACAACGGAAGCGCCATGAGTATTTTTGAGAATTTCATTGATATGTCTTTTTATGTTTTTTTAACTTGAGCCAGAATGACTGCATTTTTTGCTGCTGAGTTTATTATAGCGACTAAAAAAACAGCTACTCTCTAGACCTGATGAACGATCGTTTATCTAGCGAAAGTCTTTTAGGATTCCCCTGTTTTTAGTCGTTAGAGCTTTTAGTGGCATTCTGAACCAGATGAGTTCAGTGTCAACACACAGCAGGATAGCATTGGAAAATTATCAATAAGGGAGGGCGTTGTATTTTTAGACCAAACCTTAACTTTAAGCGACTCAACCACATAAGAGCACAGATAAAAAAACGCCCTTTAGGCTATATAAGACATAGCTTAAAGGGTGTTTTTTATCCATAAAATACGTGATAGCGATGCCGTTTAATCACGATAGTTGTATTTTCTATCATCTAAAAATTAATTAGAATATCCTCTACCATGTCAATGTATGTCAACCAAATATAGTAATACGACAAACTTCGGTATTTCGATAGTTAGTCAGCTTTTCAACCGTTAAAGGTGAGGTGGGGCTGATTTTTTGTCGTATGCTGAGAAAATTTTTATACCATTTATATGGTGACATTTTCCACTATCTCTCTAAATTTATTTAGAGAGATAGATCAACGCCTTGTGGGTCTTTTTTAATCGTGTAAAGTGTGAATAGTGAAATTAATGAGACGATAGTAATATACAAACCAATCATCCATGACTGTTGATAAGTTGCCATAATCCATTGCGCAATCATCGGAGCGAACGCACCACCAATAATGGAACCTAATGCATAGCTGATGGATACCCCTGAAAAACGCACTTTTGCAGGGAACATTTCAGCAAATAGGGCTGATAATGGACCATAAGTAAAACCTAGGGGAATAGCCCAAACCACTAATGCTAGCATAAATAAAATGGGAGATTTGGTATCAATCAAAAACCACATTGGAATCGACCATAACGACAATAAGATATAGCCTAATTTAAAAATCTTTAGACGACCAATCTTATCACCTAACATGCCGCCCCAAAGGGTTGATACTAACCAAGAGAAAGCAGCCGCAACTACGATTAGCATGGTTAAAGTAGGGCTAAGTCCTAAGGATTTTTGACCGTAACCCACCATAAAAGCGATGAGAATATAACCACCTGCATTCACTCCCATAAAGATTAAAGCCGCTTTAAGAACTGTTGGCGTGTGATCTTTGAATAACAATGACAATGGTGCAGAGGCTTCTGCTTTACGACGATGCATGGCTTCAAACACTGGTGATTCTTTAACCGAACGACGGATAAAGGTGCCCACGATGATTAATGCAATCGATAATATAAATGGAATGCGCCAACCCCACTCGAGGTAGGCTTCTTTACCCAAAATCAAATTTAAGAGCAGCAGGACACCAGTCGCTAAAATCATACCGATGGGCACGCCAATCTGTGGGTAAGCCCCAAATAGTGAGCGTTTATCAAGGGGTGCATGCTCGACAGATAACAATGCCGCACCGCCCCATTCACCACCTGCAGAAAAGCCTTGGATAATACGTAAAAATACCAAAGCCAAGGGTGCTAATACACCAATCTGCGCATAAGTCGGCAAGAAGCCTATTAAGGTCGTTGACGCACCCATCAAAATCAGAGTTGTTACCAATACCATCTTGCGACCATATTTATCACCCAAACGACCACACACGATTGCGCCTAATGGGCGAAATAGAAATGAGATACCAACGGTAGCAAAAGCGATGATTTGAGCTAGCATAGGGTTCGATTTGCTGACTTCTGCGAAAAATAGGGGAGCAAATATGAGACTTGCGGCTTGTGCATAGATGAAAAAATCATACCATTCAATCGCAGTACCAACTAGGGTGGCAGTGAGTACTTTTTTATCCTGATGTATAGCAAGCGAGGCGTTTTCAGCCATTGCGGTGGTGGTTGTCATTAGTGACTCCTTGTCTATATATTGTCCTAGAAACGACTCGACAGCTTAGCTATCCTAGCCAAACATTATCTAATATAAGTTAATGATACTTTTTATTTATTAAAAATAAATTTATGTATCACTTGGTTTTATAATTTAGCTATTCTACAACCTGACGTCAATATGTTTTATTAATAAAGTTTGCTTTAGTTGAAAAAAAGGAGTCATGACGACTCCTTTTTTGCAGATCCATATAGGTATCAAGCCTTACGCTCAACTAAGGTCAAGATGTCATAAGTTGCGACCAATTCGTTGCGTTGGTTTTTAACTTTGATATCCCATACTACGACGCCATGAGCTTTTTCCGCTGGGTCGCGTTGTGCCTTTGGCGTCTTTTGTTTACAAGTTAACTCAACTTGAATGGTGTCACCAATCTTGACAGGCTCAACGAAGCGTAGGTTTTCCATACCGTAGTTAGCGATGACTGGACCAGCTGGTGCGTCAACAAACAAGCCAGCGGCCGCTGATACGATAAAGTAACCATGGGCGACACGCTCACCAAAGAACGAATCTGCCGCTGCAATTTTGTCCATGTGAGCGTAAAAGTGGTCACCACTCAAGCAGCCAAAGTTAACGATATCTGCCTCAGTCACTGTACGACGTGCGGTCAATAGACGCTCTCCAATACGAAGTTCATCGAATGATTTTTTGAACGGATGGACACGATCTTCAAACACTTGCGCACCAGCTGTCCAGCTGTGACCGACTTGGGTCAAGGCATTGGGCGAGCCTTGGATGGCAGTACGTTGCATGTAGTGTTTAACGGCTCGCAGACCACCAAGTTCTTCACCGCCACCGGCACGGCCTGGGCCACCGTGTACAAGTAATGGGAGAGGTGAACCATGACCCGTACTTTCACGAGCACTTTCGCTATCTAGGATATGTACACGGCCATGCCAAGGGGCAATTTTTTTCAATAAGGCTTCGATGTTTTCGTCTGCATTGCGCACGATAGAGGCAACTAAGCTACCTTCACCACGTGCTACAAGTGCACCAAGTTCATCTAGGTCGCCGTATGGCATTAGGGTGACAACTGGACCAAATGCTTCGATGCGATGGATATTTTCGGCTTGGCTTGGGTTATTACAGACCAACACGGTTGGTGGGTAACAGGCTGATTTTTCTGCGTCGTCTACTTGTAAAGTGAAATCTTCACGTAAGTGACTACCGAATACCACTTCGGCTTCTTGGCTCAGTTGCTCGACTTTTTCTGCGACGTCAAGTTTTTGCTTCACGCTAGCTAATGTACCCATGGTCACGTTTTCACGGTTTGGGTCACCGACCACGACTTTTTGTAGTTTTTCAACTAGGCGAGTTTGCGCTGTTTCTAGCAAGGCGGCAGGAACAAACGCGCGACGAATCGCAGTACATTTTTGTCCAGCTTTGATAGTAATTTCGCGGAAGACTTCGCGTACAAACAAATCGATAGTTTCATCGTTGGCAGCTGGGCTTAAAATGGCACTGTTCACCGAATCGGCTTCCATGGTGAAAGGAATTGAATGGGCGTTTAAGTGTGGATGGGCTCGTAGTTTTTGACCCGTTACTGCAGAACCTGTGAAGGTAATGGTGTCTTGGGGATTTAGATGGTCAAACAAGTCATAGGTTTGTCCACATATCAGCTGCAATGAACCCTCTGGCAATAAACCACTTTCATGAATCGCGGCTACCACGGCATGAGTCAGCTCAGCACCTTCGGTTGCAGGCTTGACGATACAAGGGACACCAGCTAATAGAGTCGGTGCGACTTTTTCTAACATGCCCCAGATAGGGAAGTTGAACGCATCAATATGAATGGCCACGCCCGTTTTCGGGCTCAGGATATGCTGAGCGCCAAACGTACCATTTTTTGACAGAGGAATCCAAGCATCTTCAACTAAGGCTATCTCATCGCTTAGCTCACGGCGCACGAGGCTCGAATATGCAAATAAGGTACCGATACCTCCTTCAACATCGACCCAGGCATCTTTGCGTGTCGCACCAGTTGCCGTGGCCAATGCATAAAAATCTTCTTTACGTTGAAGTAGATATTGTGCGACCAATTTCAGTGCATTAGCGCGTTGGTGGAATGTCCAGTTGGCAAGCGCTGAGCCATATTCTTTAGCGTATTCAACTACTTTTTTGGTATCGATACCAGCGCTACTGACTTTATAAATTGGTTCGCCGGTAACCGCATGATGCACGGTGCGAAAATCGCTTTGTGCAACGTAGGCTTTACCGAGGACGAGTGAGCTTAACGTTTTAATGTCTGACATATAATAACTCCTTTTACGATACATTATAGATAAAAATAAAAACTTAACGTGTCATAATCTGTATTTAAATCGCTAAAAAGTCAAGCATGTTTATAATTATTAATATTTTTTTTAAAATTTATTATTATAAATATCTATATAAAACAATAACTTATTAATAGAACAGCTAAAAAATAAAACGATACATAAAAATAGATGTTGATTTTAAAATAGTATCGCTTTAGATTAGATAACACTAACACTTGTTAAGGACGAGGGATCAAATGAACATGCAAGTAGAATTATTTGACAGCAAGATTGAAAAAGACATTTCAATTGAGCCAAAAGATTGGATGCCAGATGCTTATCGTAAAACGCTCATTCGCCAGATTGGTCAGCATGCGCATTCAGAAGTGGTTGGTATGTTACCTGAGGGTAATTGGATTACGCGTGCACCAACACTCAAACGTAAAGCCGTATTGTTGGCCAAAGTCCAAGATGAGGCAGGTCATGGATTGTATCTATACAGTGCAGCTGAAACCCTAGGCGCAGATCGTGACGATATGATGGACAAACTCGTTGCCGGCCGCATGAAATACTCATCAATATTTAACTACCCAACTCTAACATGGGCTGACATCGCTGCTATCGGCTGGTTGGTTGACGGCGCCGCTATCGTTAACCAAGTGGCGCTTTGCCGGACGTCATATGGTCCATATGCTCGCGCCATGGTTCGTATCTGTAAAGAAGAAAGCTTCCACCAACGCCAAGGCTTCGAAGCCATGATGGTATTGGCGAATGGTACACCTGAACAAAAAGCCATGGCACAAGATGCAGTCGATCGCTTCTGGTGGCCAGTGCTGATGATGTTCGGTCCAAATGATGATAATTCACCCAACAGTGCTCTTAGCATGGATTGGAAAATCAAACTATTTAGTAACGATGAGTTGCGCCAAAAATTCGTGAATAACACCGTCTCACAGGTGTTACAACTTGGTCTAACCATTCCTGACAAAGATTTGACGTTTAACGAAGAAACGGGCAACTATGAATTCGGTGAAATCAACTGGGACGAACTCTTTGCCGTGATTGCTGGTAAAGGCCCGTGTAACCATGAGCGTATCGAAGCCCGACGTAAAGCTTGGGAAGAGGGTAAATGGGTTCGTGACTCTGCTGCTGTCTATGCACAGAAACAACACGCCAATACTCAAAAAGTCGCTTAATATTTTTTAAAGGAAAATTAGCCATGGAAAGCAAAAACAACTGGTCACTTTACGAAGTGTTTATCCGTAGCAAGCAAGGTCTAAGCCATCGTCATGTTGGTAGCTTGCGCGCGCCAGATGATGAAATTGCTCTGCAAAATGCGCGTGATGTCTATACTCGTCGTAACGAAGGTGTGAGCATTTGGGTAGTGAAATCAGAGCTGATTACCTCATCGCAACCTGAGGAAAAACCAGAGTTTTTTGAGCCATCACTCGACAAGGTATATCGTCATCCTACCTTTTATCAAATTCCAGACGGTATTGGACATATTTAAGGTAGGAGATAATCGATGAATAACCAAGCATTAACACAATTTTTACTTCATGTTGGCGATAGCCAATTGATCCTATCGCACCGCTTGTCTGAGTGGTGTGGACATGCCCCAGAGCTTGAGCTTGATATTGCTTTGTCAAATATCGGTTTAGATTTATTGGGCCAATCACGTACGGTGCTGAGTCTGGCTGGAAAAATAGAAGGCTTGGGCCGTGATGAAGATAACATGGCTTTTTTACGTACCGAACGTGAATATCGCAACCTATTGCTATGTGAACAGCCCAATGGAGATTTTGCCCAAACGATGGTGCGTCAATGGTTGATGGATAATTACCATGTATTGTTACTTGACGCGTTAAGCCAAAGCAGCCACGTAGATGTTGCAGCCTTTGGTGTAAAGTCATTAAAAGAAGCAAAATATCACGTACGTTTCTCACACGCCTGGATAGAACGCCTAAGCCTAGGCACCGATGAGGCACACCACAAAACGCAACAAGCGCTGAACAACCTATGGCGCTTTACTGCTGAATTGTTTGAACTCACCACTGACGAACAAGCCTTGGTTGATAGTGGCGTCTTACCGAAACTTGATCTTCTAAAAGCTGAATGGTTAGCGCAGATTGAAAATGGATTGGCACGTTTGAACTTAACGTTGCCTGAGATTGGCGCATACCGCCGTGGTGCGAAACAAGGCGCTCATACCGAACACTTGGGTTATATTTTGGCAGAATTACAGTACATGCAACGTGCTTACCCAAATATGAATTGGTAAACATACATGACAAGGAGTCAAAGTATGCGGTTAATTCCACAAGTTACAGATGCCTGCTGGCAAGCCCTTAATCAGGTTCATGATCCAGAAGTACCTGTTTTGACCGTGCTTGACTTAGGCATGATTCGGGGCGTTGAGATCAATGCAGATAACGAAATCGTGGTACGTTTAACACCAACCTATAGTGGCTGCCCAGCAACCGATATGCTAAAAGATGAGATTACGAACACGTTTACCGAACGTGGGCTGACCCCTGTAAAGGTGGTGATTGACTTGTCTGAAGCTTGGACGACCGACTGGATGAGTGAGGCAGGTAAGCAAAAGTTGCAAGAATATGGCATTGCACCGCCGCAAGGCGATTCACACAGCTGTGGTACTCACGTGGCGCTAACCGATGGTGTGATCTGTCCCCATTGTCGCAGTCAAAAAACCCGACTGATTAGCGAATTTGGTTCAACTGCGTGCAAGGCGCTGTATAAGTGCCTCGACTGCCTTGAGCCGTTTGATTATTTTAAATGCATCTAAGATAGGAGTAGTCGCGAGATCGCACGTGACAGTCAGCTCACTAACTAAGCAATATGAAAGAAGGATTTTTGCATGAGTCAATTTTTGCCACTAACTATCAAGTCTATCCAGCCACAAACTGAGCAAGCGATTTGCATTGCATTTGACCTTGCTTCGGAAGTCGCGGCAACCTTTAAGTACCAACCAGGTCAACATTTGACCATCCGTCACATGACAGACAATGGCGAAATCCGTCGTTGCTACTCAATCTGTAGTGATGTGCAAGAAGACATGAGCATCGCCATCAAGAAGATTGATCAAGGTCAATTTTCTACTTGGGCAAACGAACACCTAAAAGTAGGCCATACCCTAGAAGTCATGCCACCCCAAGGAGTTTTCTTTCAAAAAGCCGCTAAAACTGGTGGTCAAAACTACCTAAGCTTTGCTGCTGGTAGTGGTATTACCCCAATTTTATCTATCGTCAAAACGGTGTTAAACACCCAACCAGATGCCAATTTTACCTTGGTATACGGCAATCAGTCATGGAAACAAACCATGTTCTCTGAGCAAATCATGGACCTTAAAGACCGTTTTAAAACGCGCCTACAACTGGTCAATATTTTCTCACGTGAGATGAGTGACAGCGAGATCTTTAATGGCCGTATCGATGCGAACAAATTACAACAGTTGTTTGACGCCCAACTTATCAGTGCTGATGTAGACCACTGTTTTGCCTGTGGACCAGAAGAGATGATGGAAGCCGTTGAGACCGTATTGCCAAACCTTGGCATCGATCGCAACAACATCCATACCGAGCGTTTCCACACGGGGACTGTCAACAAACCAACCGCCCAGCAAATCGAAAAACGTAGCGAAGAGCGCGTCAATATCATTTTGGACGGACGTGAACTGATCGTTGAAGTGTCAAAACACGATGACAGCATCCTAGATGCCGCATTACGTGCGGGTGCTGACTTACCCTACGCCTGTAAAGGCGGTGTGTGTGCTACTTGTAAATGTAAGGTGATTGAAGGTGAGGTCGAAATGGCCGTTAACTATAGCCTTGAGCAAGAAGAGTTAGATAAGGGCTACGTACTCAGCTGCCAAGCATTACCTGTATCAGCCAACATACGATTAAGCTTTGACGCGTAATCGAGAGACACTAGCAACCTAGCTATCTATCGTTTTTATATCCAAAGTAGGGTTTAGCAAGAACTCATTATTTCATTGTTTTTATTAGGATTCAGGGATGAATTACATTAAAACCTCCAGACCAAAAGAAGGCGTTGCACTGATTGAGCTGAATCGCCCAGAAAAACGCAACGCCTTAAATAACGCCACTTTACAAGAAATCGTTGAACGGCTTCAAGCCTATGACGCTGATACCGATATAAAAGCGGTCGTCATTACTGGTAATGCTCAATGCTTCGCTGCGGGTGCCGATCTTAACGAACTTATTCAACTCGATACCGTTAGCTTACAAACTGACATTCGCCCAACCTTATGGAAGCGAATCGATGAATTTAGCAAGCCGCTATTAATCGCAGTTAATGGCTATGCACTCGGTGCCGGTTTTGAGCTGGTACTGCATGGTGACATCGTGGTCACGGGCGAAAACGCCCAATTTGGGCTGCCTGAAATTGGCTTGGGCATGCTACCAGGGGCAGGAGGCACCCAGCGTCTCGCCCGCCTAGTGGGTCAACAGCTTGCCATGCGTTGGGCGATGACAGGTGAGAGGATTAGTGCGTTGAGCGCGCAACAACATGGAATTACCACCCAAATCTGCCCAACTGATTTGACCGTGCGATACACCCTTGATCTGGCTGCCAAAATAGCTAAACAAGCCCCTTTGGCCATTCGCGCCATCAAACAGTCACTCAAAACCATCCATGAAGTGAACTTGAGCCAAGGCCTTAAGCAAGAACGTCAGTTATTTGTTTGGCTTGCTGCCACCCAAGATCGCCAAGAAGGCATCCGTGCATTTTTAGAAAAACGTCAACCAATTTTTAGAGGTATGTAATGGACTATCAAACGATTCTCGTCGAAGAAAAAAATGCCGTCGGCTATCTTACCTTAAACCGCCCAAAACAGCTTAATAGCTTTAATGAAACCATGCACAAAGAAGTGGTCAGCGTGCTAAAAGCATGGTCAAAAGACAGTACTATTCGCGCTGTAGTGCTCTCTGCTGAAGGTCGCGGTTTTTGTGCAGGTCAAGATTTAGGCGATCGCGCAGTTGCCCCGAATGCTGATGCGCCAGATTTGGGCCTATCTATCGAGACTTACTACAATCCACTTATTAAGCTGATTACTGACATGCCAAAGCCTGTGATCTGTGCGGTGAATGGCGTGGCTGCCGGTGCCGGCGCGAACATCGCTTTGGCGTGTGACTTGGTATTGGCGGCCAAATCAGCCTCATTTATCCAAGCGTTTTGTCGTCTTGGGCTTGTACCCGATTCAGGCGGTACATGGTTCTTACCACGCGTTGTCGGACGCGCCCGCGCGATGGGCTTAGCCCTGTTAGGCGATAAGCTATCTGCTGAACAAGCGATGGCATGGGGCATGATTTGGCAAGTGGTCGAAGATGACGCGCTACGTAGCGAAGCCAGTAAATTGGCCGAACACTTGGCCAGCCAACCGACCTATGGCCTAAGCCTCATTAAAAAAGCCATCAATGTATCCGCGGACAACAGCCTAGAAGATCAGCTAATCTTAGAGCGGGACTTGCAGCGACTTGCTGGCCGCTCAGCCGACTATAAAGAAGGTGTCCAAGCTTTTATGCAAAAACGCACCCCAATTTACCAAGGACGTTAATCATGGAAACGAGGGATTTATCAAACGCAACCATTGCCGTTATTGGGGCAGGCACGATGGGGATTGGCATTGCCCAGTTGGCCGCCATGCACGGTCACACTACTTATCTCTTTGATGTAGATGTTGCCAAAAGTCAAGCCGCCTTAGTGGCTTTGGAAAGCCAACTTGCCAAACGGGTCCAAAAAGGCAAAATGTCCCAAGTGCTACTTGATAGCACCCTAGAGAATTTATCTATTATTACAGATATTAATGAGATGGCAGCGGTGCAGTTGATCGTTGAGGCGATTGTTGAGCGTCAAGACATTAAACAGCAGCTCTTTGTCCAATTGGCTGATATTTGTGCTAATGATACGATTTTTGCATCAAACACGTCGTCAATATCGATTACAGCGATTGCCTCAGCAGTACCAAACCCTGAGCGTGTGGTAGGCTTACACTTCTTTAATCCAGCCCCAGTGATGAAGCTTGTTGAGATTGTTCGCGGTTTACAAACAGTGAATGAGATTACAGATGGTTTATTTAACTTGATGAGTGCTTGGAAAAAAGCACCAGTAATCGCCAAGTCTACCCCAGGCTTTATCGTCAACCGTGTGGCGCGTCCATACTACGCCGAAGGTTTTCGCGCACTGCAAGAAAACGCGACCACGCCTGCGCAGCTTGACTTTATCATGCGTGAATCAGGTCGTTTTGCTATGGGGCCATGCGAGTTGACAGACTTAATTGGTCAAGATGTCAATTTCTCGGTGACCCAAAGCGTCTACCAAGCTTTCTTCTATGAGCCACGTTACCGTCCATCGTTGGTACAGAAAGAGTTGGTCGATGCAGGGTGCTTCGGCCGTAAATCTGGCCAAGGATTCTATGAGTATAGCCAAACCCCAGCAACCCCTGCCTATACGTTGCCCATCGTTGAAGCAAACGATGGCGAGCTGCCTACCATTATCGTACGCGGTGATTGGCTTTATGCCAAAGGTTTGGTTGAACGCTTACAAGCTGCTGATAGCCTCACGGTGACTCTTGAAGATGCAGTCCAGAACAGTATCGAAATTGGTGATGTCAGCATCCGTTTATCACTGGGTGAATCCGTGGTGATTGATCATGGTGATGCTAAAGTCATGCTGATGGACTGGCATGCGGACTGGTCACAAGCCCGCGCTGTTGTATTGGCTGCCTCTATGGCCTGTAATGATGATGAACGTGATCTGGTGACGCAAGCCTTTGCCCGCATTGACGTGCATGTTATTTGGACTGCCGACCATCCTGGTTTATATGTTTTACGTACCATTGCTATGCTCATTAATGAAGGCTGTGAAGCAGTGTTACATAACATCGCCTCTGAAGCAGACATCGACGCGGCCATGAAGTACGGCGTGAATTACCCCCAAGGTCCGTTTGAATGGGCACAAATGCTCGGCTACGACACCGTGCTTAACACGCTCAATAACTTACAACGTGTTTATGGTGAAGAACGTTACCGTGCCAGCCTGTATTTGGTAAAAAAAGCCATCACCTGTCACACGGCGAGCGCTTAAGCTTATTAATTTATTGTAAGGGGAAACTATGATGCAACAAGTATATATTTATGACGCCATTCGCACCCCAATCGGGCGCTATGCCGGTGGCTTGAGTAGTGTTCGTACAGACGATTTGGCAGCCTTGCCTATTCAACACCTAAAAGCTCAAAACCCAAACTTGCCATGGGATGAGGTCGATGAGGTAGTCATTGGCTGTGCTAACCAAGCTGGCGAAGACAACCGTAATGTAGCGCGTATGGCAACTTTACTTGCAGGCTTACCTGATAAGGTGCCTGCTATCACCGTTAACCGTCTCTGTGCCTCTGGTATGGACTCGATTGGCATCGCCTCACGTTTGGTAAAAACGGGTGAGGCCGAGTTTGTATTGGCTGGTGGTGTCGAGAGCATGAGCCGCGCACCCTATGTCCAATCAAAACCGACCAGTGCCTTTCACCGCGCACCAGAGATTTTTGACACCTCCATCGGTTGGCGTTTTATTAACTCATTAATGAAAGCAGCGTATGGTGTTGATAGCATGCCAGAAACTGCCGAAAACGTGGCTGAAAAATATCAGATCAGCCGCGAAGACCAAGATCTATTCGCGTTACGCAGCCAACAAAAAACTGCCGCTGCCCAACAGGCGGGTCTTTTTACCGAAGAGATCTTACCAGTTAAAGTCAAAACGAAAAAAGGCAGCGTGATTGTTGACCAAGACGAATACCCACGTGCAGATGCTAGCTTAGAAGCCCTTGCTAGTCTTAAAACCCCATTTCGCAATGAGGGTGGTTCAGTGACTGCGGGTAACGCATCAGGCATCAATGACGGTGCTGCTTGTGTACTAATGGGTAGCGAACGCTTTGGTCAAGCACACAATCTAACGCCGCAAGCGCGTATTGTTGGTATGGCGAGTGCTGGTGTCGAGCCACGCTATATGGGTATTGGCCCTGTGCCTGCAGTACTAAAAGTACTTGAGCAAACCGGACTAACATTAAGCCAGATGGATGTTATCGAGCTTAACGAAGCATTCGCCGCGCAATCCCTTGCCGTGATTCGCGAACTGGGTCTTACTGATAATGATGTACGTATCAATCCAAATGGTGGGGCCATTGCGCTAGGTCATCCTCTAGGAATGAGTGGTACACGTTTGGTCATCACCGCAATGAAAGAATTAAAACGTCGTAACGGTAAGTATGCGTTATGCACCATGTGTGTGGGTGTGGGTCAAGGCGTGGCAATGGTGATAGAAAACGTCTGATCACGGCTTTAACAGAGTTTTTTAATTGGAAATGTAGTCAGGATGACTACGAAAAGGAGTTTTACATGAATCATAACGTTATGGAACACATCGAAACCGCATCAGTAGACGAATTGCGTAGCGTACAGTTGAAACGTTTGAAAGAAACACTCAAACACGCCTACGAAAACAACCCTATATATAAGAAGAAATTTGATCAAATAGGTGTCCACCCAGAAGACTGCCAATCATTAGAAGATTTAGCCAAATTCCCATTCACCACCAAATCAGACTTGCGCGATAATTACCCGTTCGGTATGTTTAGCGTCCCACGTGAACAGATCGTCCGTGTTCATGCATCATCAGGTACTACTGGCCAACCTACCGTGGTCGGTTATACCAAGCAAGATATCGTGACTTGGTCGGATGTCGTAGCACGCTCACTGCGTGCGGCTGGCCTTACTAGCAAAGATACCATCCAAGTATCCTACGGTTATGGCCTATTCACTGGTGGTTTGGGTGCACACTATGGTGTTGAACGATTAGGTGCAACGGTTATCCCAATGTCAGGTGGCCAAACTGACCGCCAAGCCCAGCTAATCCATGACTTTAAACCAACCGCATTAATGGTTACCCCTTCTTACTGCTTGAACATTATTGAAGCATTAGAGAAAAAATTTGGTACAGCTAAAGACTGTTCTATCAAAACCGGCATTTTCGGGGCTGAACCGTGGACTAACGCCATGCGCCAAGAAATCGAAACGCGCATGGGTATTGATGCGCTAGATATATACGGCTTGTCAGAAGTCATGGGCCCAGGTGTCGCCATGGAATGCTTAGAATCTAAAGACGGCGCAACCATTTGGGAAGACCATTTTTACCCAGAAATCATCAACCCTGAGACTGGGGAAGTATTACCAGACGGCGAGCTTGGTGAATTAGTGTTTACCACCATTACTAAGGAGGGTATGCCCATCATTCGCTACCGTACCCGAGATTTGACTCGCTTATTACCAGGCTCTGTACGAACGATGCGTCGTATGGAAAAGATTGTTGGCCGTAGTGATGATATGATCATCATCCGTGGCGTCAATGTGTTTCCCTCGCAGATCGAAGAACAGATTTTACAAGTACCAAAATTACTGCCAAACTATCAGATCCATATCCTCAAGCACGGTCACTTAGACACCCTATGTATCCATGTTGAGTCACGTAGTGATGCCAGTGGTATCGAAGTGATGCAGTTAGCCAGAAAACTTGAACAAAAAATAAAGACCATGGTGGGTATCAGTGTTGATGTAGAAGTCTCACCACAAGGTATGTTACCTCGTTCTGAGGGTAAGGCTCAACGTGTTGTTGACCTACGCAATATCGCTGTGCCTGCCTAATGTAGTTAACCCCGCGCGATAGTATCTTGGATATTGTTGCGTGCTTTTTAAATAATGAATAAATGACATGAACGCTAAACTAAAACAATATATCGATGAGCTTATTTGTGAAGACGTCTTAAGTGGCACCTCGTTAATTATGTCAATCTTTGGTGATTGTATCTTTCAACGAGGAGGGGTCATTAGTTTAGCCAGTCTGATTCAACTCATGGATGTGTTCGGTTTCAACGAACGTTCCGTGCGTACTGCGGTGTTTCGCTTGGTGCAAAATGACTGGTTAAGCTCCGAAAAAATCGGACGTACCAGTTACTACCGCATTACAGAAGTCAGCCGTGAACGCTTTGCTGCCGCCCATGAAAAAATTTATGGTTTAAATCAGTGTGAGTGGGATCACAAATGGGACTTGGTGTTATTAAGTTCGGTTGAGCTTGGAAACAAAACCCTCCTCAAAAAAGAATTGGAGTGGTTAGGGTTTGCCAATATTACCACCAATCTCATGGCCTATCCTAGCTGTGATGAACTGCAGCTGCAAAACTTATTGTTTAAGCTCAATATGACTGAACAAGTGGTAGTGTTTTGTGCCGAAGCCTTGCACTTATGGCAAGAGTCATACCCAACACTCAAGCGTATGGTTGAGGTGAACTGGCCCATCGAGCAGCTGCACCAACGCTATGATAAATTTATTAACGATTTTCGTAATGTTTTAAGCCTCATTGAAGATGGTGATCTTAATGAACTACAAGCGTTTCAAATTCGCATTCTATTAATTCACCAGTACCGACGTATCTTATTAAAAGATCCGAATTTACCTCTAGAACTATTGCCATCGGATTGGCTAGCACTGACCGCGCGTAATTTGACCAGTAATGTGTACCAAATGATTATTAGTTCGTCTGAAGAGTTTTTTCTTAACATTGCCCGCACTGCTGAGGGGACTATGCCACCAGCAAGGCCCCAGTTTTATAAACGCTTTGGCGGGTTAAAGTATGCTGAAGAAACTTAAGCGAATGATGACTGTAAACTTTGTTTGATATTTTTTGATAAGGAAACGATGATGCCTTGCTATGCCATTGACGGTGTAATACCGGTTATTAGCCCAGATGCTTATGTTCATCCAACTGCCGTGATCATCGGTGATGTTGTGATTGAAGCAGGTGTATATATTGGTCCATTCGCTTCATTACGTGCTGATTTCGGTGGTATTCGTGTTAAAAAAAACGCCAATATCCAAGATAATTGCATTATACATGGCTTTCCCAACCATGTAGTAGTGATTGAAGAGTATGGACATATTGGACATGCAGCCATTCTACACGGCTGTATTGTGAGAAAGAATGCACTCATCGGAATGAACAGTGTCATTTTAGACCTCGCAGAAGTAGGTGAAAATAGCATTATTGGTGCTAATAGTACCGTCAAAGCGAAGATGGTCATTCCGCCAAATGTCATGGCATTAGGCAGCCCCACAAAAGTAATAAGAGAACTTGAACAAAAGGAGTTGGCTTGGAAAGCTCATGGTACTCAGCAATATATAGATCTTACCAAACGTTGTTTGCACTCTTTAAAGGAAGTTGAGCCTTTAACTATGGATGCAGGCGAGCGGTTAACACATAAGCAATTTAATGCTCAACATCATATCAAATCAGAACTTTGATAATAAAGGCCATTAATAATCCTAGCTTATAAGTCTAATTTAGATCCGTAAGCACAAAGTAACAATGAACACCGAAAACACAATCTCTTTCTACCCTCAATGACAAGGACGTTATTTATGACACGCTATCAATTTAGTCGCCAGCACCAGGAAGATGTTACTGCCAACAGTCGCATCAAATCTCATCACAATATCACATTCAAGTCTGCCTTAACCGCGTTAGTCGCCAGCTTAGCTTTTATTTATAGTGGTCAAGCACTGGCACATGGTGGAGAGGTGCACATGGTTCCGATTGAGGAGGCAATGTCTACAGCGGGTGCAGAGGTCACCTATGACAGTTATGCTGATATGTATACCATCACCAAGAACTCTACGCGTGTACAGATCAAACCCAGTAGCTCTACTGCCATGGTGAATGGGAAGTCTTTAAAGATCACCAACCCACTAGTCATGAAAGATGGCCAAGCTTTGGTGCCCGACACCTTGGCCAATGAAATACTCCAATCCAATTTAGACCAAACCTTTAAAGTAGAGAGCATACCGCATCCACTCAATACTTTGAGCAGTGACGAGATTAACAAAGTCACAGCCATTATTCGTAAAGCCAAACCTGAACAAAAAAACTCACGGTTTGCTGATATTCGCCTAAAGCAACCTGACAAAGACGCCGTGTGGCGTAACGTGATCGATAAAAAACCTTATACAAGCGACCGCGTGGCAACGTTTACCATCTTAAAAGGCAATACGGTCATTGAAGGGGAAGTCGATTTAAGCAAAAACACGCTGACAAGCTGGAAAGTTTTAGAGAACACTTTTGGCATGGTACTGGTCGATGACTTTATGGCCATACAAGACATCATTCAAACTAGCCCAGAGTATAAAGCCGCACTGAAAAAACGAGGCGTTGATGACGTGACCAAAGTGGTTGGAACGCCATTGACTGTCGGCTATTTTGGGGGAAAAGATGGACTTTTAGATCAGCAACAGAGGATTCTAAAAATTGTCTCTTACCTAGATGTCGGCGATGGCAACTATTGGGCACATCCGATCGAAAACTTAGTAGCAGTGGTCGATTTAGATAAGAGCAAGATTATTAAAATCGAAGAAGGTGGTGTTATTCCGGTACCTATGACCCCGCGCCCAATTGATGGTCGCGATAAAAAGGTTGTGACCAATAAACCATTGAACATTATTGAACCAGAAGGGAAAAACTATACCATCACTGGTCGAAACATTGAGTGGAACAATTGGAAATTCCATATTGGTCTAGACAGTCGTACCGGTTTACAGCTCAGCACCGTGACCTTTAACGATAAAGGCGTAGACCGTAAAATCATGTATCAAGGCAACTTAGGCGGCATGGTAGTCCCTTATGGTGACCCCGATATGGGTTGGTACTTTAAGTCTTATTTAGACTCTGGCGAATATGGCATGGGCACCTTAACCTCCCCGCTAGAAAGAAACGTTGACGCACCAGAAAATGCGGTACTCCTTGATGCAGTGCTTGCAGATTACCAAGGCAATCCTTATACCATTCCGAATGCCATCGCCGTGTTTGAACGTTATGCAGGCCCTGAGTTTAAACACCAAGAAATGGGACAGAAAAATGTCAGTACTGAGCGTCGTGAGCTGGTCGTACGCTGGATCAGCACCATCGGCAACTATGACTATATTTTTGACTGGGTGCTTCAGCCAAATGGTACCATTGGTATCAATGCCGGCGCTACTGGTATCGAGGCGGTCAAAGGTGTTATTGCAAAAACCATGCATGATCCAAGTGCTAAAGAAGACACACGTTACGGCACACTGATAGACCATAACATCGTTGGCACCACGCATCAGCATATCTATAATTTCCGCTTGGATATGGATGTCGATGGCGAGACCAACAACATCAAACGTATAGAGCCAGTCGTCGTACCCAATGTGCGCAGTGGCCCGCGTACCAGTGCAATGGAGACTCGCGAGACGACAGTAGTGACAGAAACTAAGGCGCAAGAGAATTTTGACCCTACTACTGTGCGCTTAATCAGTAATGCCAGTAAAGAAAATCGTATGGGCAATCCAGTGTCTTATCAGATGATTCCATTTGCAGGTGCGACTCACCCCATTGCGAAAGGCGCTAACTTTGCAGACGATGAGTGGTTATTTAATCGTCTTAGCTTTATGGATAAACAAATTTGGGTGACAAAATACAAGACGAATGAGCTATATCCAGAGGGTACTTATCCCAATCGCTCTGATAAAGATACGGGGCTAGGCGCCTTTGTTGCAGATGATGAGAACATTCATAACAAAGATTTGGTGGTGTGGCTAACCACGGGCACTACGCATATAGCCCGGGCTGAAGAATGGCCTATTATGCCAACAGAGTGGGTGAATATTCTGCTGAAACCATGGAACTTCTTTGATGAAACCCCTTCATTAAACCTTAATCAAAGTAAAGACGATAGTAAGTAAACCTGACGTGTTTTTAACATAATGGGCTTTAATGTGGCACTCATATTGTTGCATTAAGGCCATTTATTTTTAGCGTTATTAAAGCCAATTGTTTAAATCTACTATTTTTAAATCATGCGGGTCAATTCTATAGACAATAGATCCTAACAATAAGAGGATGAATAATGGAATCTTTTAATTTAATTATCGGCGGTAAAAGCGTTGCCACTACCGATTATTTTGATGTCATCAACCCTGCTGATAAATCGGTTATTGCCTGCTGCCCAAAGGCCAGTGTGGCTCAACTAGATGAAGCAGTCGCAGCAGCCAAAGCTGCGTTCCCTAGTTGGTCAGCACTCACCTATGCAGAGCGCCGTGACTACTTAATGCAGCTTGCTGATGCGGTTGAAGCTCGTGCTGATGTGCTTATGACGATGCTGACCAAAGAGCAAGGTAAACCCACAAAAGGTTTTGCTGATTTGGGTGCAGGCTTTGAATTGGGTGGTGCATTGGCTTGGATACGTGCGACTGCCAGCATGGCGTTAGAGCCAGAAACCATTCAAGACAATGACTTAGCTCGGATAGAGTTACATCGTAAGCCACTGGGCGTTGTAGGCTCAATTACCCCATGGAATTATCCCTTACTCATCGGTATTTGGCACATCATTCCTGCTTTGCTCACTGGTAATACCATCGTCATGAAACCGTCTGAGATGACCCCATTGACCGTACTATGCTTTGGTGAGATTGCTAAAGATATTTTGCCAGCAGGCGTATTGAATGTGGTAACTGGCAAAGGTGATATTGGTGCGGCGATGTCTGCACATGTGGACATTCAAAAAATTGTATTTACAGGCTCAACCCCAACGGGCAAGGCCATCATGAAAAGCGCTGCGGTGACTTTAAAACGTTTGACGCTTGAGTTGGGTGGCAATGACGCTGGTATTGTACTGGCGGATGCTGATATTGAAGCCATCGCGGGTAAGATTTTTGCAACCTCTTTTATCAATAATGGCCAAACATGTGCCGCCCTAAAACGACTGTATGTGCATGAATCCGTGCATGATGAGTTGTGTGCAGCCTTGACCGCGATTGCCAAAAGCATGAAGACAGGTAATGGGCTTGATGAAGACACCGACTTTGGACCTCTACAAAATGAGGCACAATTGAATATTGTCAAAGCCCTTGCTCAAGATGCCAAAGAGCGCGGTGCAAACTTTTTATGTGGCGGGGAAGTGGTAGACGAGACCGGCTATTTTTATCCCATAACGCTGGTGAACCATATCAATGATGGCGCAAGATTGGTTGATGAAGAACAGTTTGGACCGATTCTACCGATTATTAAGTTTAGCGATGTCGAAGAGGCGATTGCCAGTGCCAACCGCTTATCTGTTGGACTTGGCGGTTCAGTCTGGTCAACAGACATCAAAAAAGCACAGAGTATCGGCTCACGTTTAGACTGTGGCACTGTGTGGATTAATAATCATGCCATGGTGCAACCCGATGCCCCGTTTGGTGGTGTTAAAGACTCTGGGTTTGGTATTGAGTTTGGAGAAGCTGGTCTCAAAGAGTTTACTTCTATACAGACCATGCAAATTTTTAAATCTTGATAGATATTTATTACATAGCAAGCATCTAGGGCGTGTCATCAATTAGCACATTAATACATTTAGTGGCCTTAAAATGGCTAAATTTTGCTAAACATTGTCAGTAATTTTGTCAATATGTTCATATTAACGGCAATTACTTCCTTGTTTATCTACCATTTTTCTCATTTTAAGCCTCACAATCTAATTGATGACACGCCCTAGTGACCGCTAGTTAAATGCAAAAAGTATGGCTGAAGTAGAACAGGTAGTGAGTACTTATCTTTAGAGATGTTAAAAGCACCAGATTACGTGGTTGTTAGTAGAAAAATCAGTTATCTGAAGATGGTTAGTTAATCTAGGATTGAAATAGGCTCATCTAAAATAAAGGAATATAGCTGACAATAAAAAGGAGTTTTAATGTCTACTAAAAATAAATCAAAAGGTATTTCACGTCGCAATTTTTTAGGGTACACCGCAGTTGCCTCAGGTGTACTTATGTTGTCTAAGGGTGCTATAGGTGCAAGTATTAATCCTATAGATAGCCATAGTAAGGAATTCGATTATGTGATTATTGGTGCAGGTTCGGCAGGCTGTGTACTTGCGAATCGTCTAACTGAAGACGGTAGTCAGGTACTTATTATTGAAGCAGGAGGTCCCGATAATAGTGAAATGATATCAACACCCATGCGTTTAATTGAGCTATGGGGTACCGAATATGATTGGGACTATAAAACTATACCGCAAAAAAATGCACACAATCGCGTCTTAAATTGGCCACGTGGTAAAACAGTGGGTGGGTCATCTTCATTAAATGCCATGATTTATGTGCGAGGTAATGCATCTGATTATGATCATTGGGCAAATGAATTAGGTTGTGATGGGTGGTCTTATAACGATGTACTACCATATTTCAAAAAGTCAGAAAATTACTCACGTGGTCCAAGTGTCTATCATGGCGGTGACGGGCTACTTCATGTTACTGCAGATTTTACTCCTCATCCAGTCACGAAAGCGATAGTTGATGCTGCTATAGAGTCTGGTATCCCTTTCAATGATGATAGCAATGGGGAGACACAAGAAGGGGTCAGTTATACTGATTTAAATACGAAAGATGGGAAGAGACACTCCACAGCAGTCGCTTTCTTACGTCCAGCTCTCAATCGTCCTAATTTATCATTAATAACTAACTCACGTGTCCATAAAGTAAATATAACAAAGGGTGTAGCAACAGGTGTTACATATCGTCAAGAAGGCACTATCAAAACAGTCAAAGCTAAAAAAGAAGTGATTGTATGTGGCGGTGCTATTGAGTCTCCTCGTATTTTGATGCTATCAGGCATTGGGTCAAAATCAGAGTTAGAAAAGCTTGGTATTAATGTGGTTGTCGATAGCCCCGGTGTAGGTGAAAACCTCCACGATCATAACTTAAGCCCTGTAATATACGAAGGAAAGAAAGAGGTTCCACCACCAAGTGACATGTCTATTCAAGTATTGCATGCTCATATGTTTGCAAAAACTCAGACAGCTCTACCAGGGGCCGATATGCAGCCACTTTTTTTCCATGTTCCTTATTATGCACCTGGTCAAGATAGTTCCGTTCAAAATGCATTTTCTCTAGTAGCTGCAGGAGTTAGACCGACCTCACGCGGCAGGATTATACTAAACAGTGCTAGTCCTGATGACAAGATGAATATCGATCCCAATGTACTTGATACACAATATGATGTCGATACATTAGTGACTTCGATTAAACAGATGCGCAATATCGCAAATCAACCAGCTTTAGTGGAGTGGCGTGGCCGAGAAATATATCCAGGTGAAGATGTTAAAACAGATGAACAAATTGCAGAGTATGCACGATCATCAGTTGTCAGTTACCATCACCAAAATGGCACCTGTAAAATGGGAATTGATAGTTTGGCAGTGGTAACACCACGATTAAAGGTTCGAGGTGTTAAAAGATTGCGTGTGGTAGATGCCTCTATTTTCCCGTTCGTTATGGCTGGTAATACCAATGCACCTACAATTATGGTAGCAGAAAAGGCAGCTGATATGATTAAAGAGGATAATGTATAAATTACATATCAAGTCGGACATCTAAATCGGACTCCATGTAAATACTGTTTAGCCTGTAAAATAAATGAAGGGAACCCATAAACTGATAGCTTATGGGTTTTTTTGGCTATGCTGAGTAGCAGTAAAATATTTATACACCAAAGAGTAGGTTAGGTATGCCATTAATAAGCGCATGACAGCACGTGAAGAACCAATTTTGGGACTTCCTAAAAGCATGAGCTGGTTGGATTAATAAACTATGTTAGATATTAGGCGTTTTAAGGAAAGTATTGCTAGGCAAGTATTAGATAAGCTGATACCACTTGACTCTCCGTATTGTCAAAAAATTCAACAGCTTGTTGTTCATGTTGTCAGCTTTATGCCTAATTATCATATTGTGATTGAAGGTTAGTCTAATATCGAAATGACATCTCTAACGACCATTGAATGTCAAAATATTATTGAAGAAGTTATAAAGGAAGGGAAGATAGAGGTATGGGCGGTCACCTATATGTTGGCGATTTTCTATCAAGTCCATGGCGAGATAAAAGTGGGTAGTAGTGCTTAGTAGGAGGCTGTTTTAGAGCGCCTTTTAGGTCTTGCGTCACATCTCGTTCACATTTTGCCGTCTGCACCCCATATCTAAACACCTGGCCCGCTAGCGACTTCATTTTCAGTGCTGTCTCTAATAGCCTTTGCTCTCTACAGGCCTACAGGCGTCCAGTACGTCAATAGGCTTGATGCTGCTGATAGGAATACTACCAATGGATTTGTTTAGATACTCAGCATAGCGTCTATTGTTCTTATGCGTGGCATCTGATAGGTGTGTCTGCCTAGATATGTATTCTTCAGCAATCATGGCAAACGTACTATTCGACTCCAATAACTGCTGGCGCTCATGGTCTCTTTTTATAGTGCGGGGATCATCACCGTTGGCCAGATGATATTTCACATCAGCCCTCATTTGTCTAGCAGCTGCCAGTGTAATTTCTGGATATTGACCTAGCGTCATTGTTACCCGTTTTTTGGTGACAGGAGTGGTAAAGTCGATTCGCCATACCTTGGTACCGGCCTTACTTATATGCAAGTAAAGCCCACCACCATCGGTTAAATTTTGAATTTTCCCGTTAGGTTTTGCCTGGCTCACTTGCGTATCAGTCAAAGCCTTGATGGTTTTGGCCATTTTAAAGGTATCCTGTTTAAAGGTATTTGCAGATACCCTCTAGAATACCTCTAAAATACTGTTATGAAAAGGTATCGTAAGTTATATAGAGTTACGATATGATATATTAGGATATTAAAAAACCCCACAGCGTATAGGCTATGAGGTTATTTGATTGCTTCTGATATTATTTGATGGTGCGCCCACCAAGACTCGAACTCGGATCGATCGCTTAGGAGGCAACTGCTCTATCCTGTTGAGCTATAGGCGCATTATGGAGTGACATTGTAGGAAAAAGCAGTCGTAAAAGCAATCAACAAAAGACAAATAGAGACAATTTATCATTACTCACCATTGCTAAGGGCATCAGCGACATCTACGGGATTATCACCTGTTGCTTTTTTAGCACGTGACGTTGGTTTGAACAAGTCATTCACACTGTTTTCATAACCATTAATATTATGATAATTATATTTTTCTAATATTTCTTGACCCGTACTTGAAAGTAGGAAGTTTCGAAAGCTAATAGCAGTCGTACTGTCTGTCAAAACAATCCCTTGCAGCGCTTTCTCATCTTCAATCGCATAGTCAAAAGCACTGATGGTTTGTATTTGTTTACGGTTGTTTTCGCTAGTATCTATGTCTTTATTTTCAGCGTTAGAGACATCAGCATCAGCTGTATTGACAGTTGTCTGTTGCCGATTTTCTTTTTGGAGAGTCGATTCTATGTTTGCTTGTAGTGGTGCAATGCGTTCTATAGATAGATCCTCATTAGCGATAATTATATCTGTATCAAAGACAGAATGGAGCTGACTGTCTTTAGTCGCCTCGTTTTTTGATACAGCCAAAAGTACATTGGCAGGTACATAGCTTGCCGAGACCTGTATTCGAGGATAGCGAGACTTAAAACTAGCAATAATGTCATCTAAAGGGGCTTGTAGGTTTTCTTCTGCTCGGATATAGAGTGTTTGATTCAAAGCTTCATCGCCAGCATCCTCTACAGTCGCAGATTCGTTTGTGCTTACCATGACAGGTAACGGGTCTGTATTTTTGCGGTTGTTGGTCCATAACCAAGTAAAGATGGCAATAAAAGCGGTCAATAACAGCAAAATCAGTCCAGCCAGTAGCAGCTTGTAGTCTTTCATATATTACTGCTCTTTTATTAATGGATTCATTTTAATGATTACGCGATATTTTGTATTGAGATATCACAGCTTTTGATCGAGCACTTCCTCTGTCAATACTGCCAACATATCTGCAAACACATCTTCTTCTATGGCAGGTGTTGAGACTTGTACGCTACCCCTGTGACTGAACTTTTTATCATCGCTAGGTAGAGAAGGGTGAGAGTCTGAAGGTAAGGTAGGTGGGTTGTCAAACATTTTTGACAGTGGGTTGGTGTGGTGCGCCGCTAACGGCGACTCACCAGTGCTCAGCCTATCTTTTAGCCAGCTAAAACCCTGTGATTCCCACCATGCCTCAAAACGCGCTAACGTACTACCCCGTACGGCAGTAGGTAAGTCTAATGTTCGTAATTTCTGCGCGAGTACGGGATCGCTAATAGACTGATGAATACTTAGGTAGAGTGAGCTATTGTCATCTGTGTAGGGTTTTCTGTTTTGCCACGATCTGTCATCGATCTTCATACGTGGCAATCGCCACAGCTCGCCGCGATAATAGACAACATACAGACGTTGCTTTGGGTGAACAAAGATGGCATCAATGGGGCGCAATGGCATAATATTACATGCTCTCGTTAATTAGGCTTGTTGGTTAAAATAAATCGTCAGCGCTGATCTGTCTTAAAGAGACAGAAAGCGAGATTCTCTTCTATAGACACACATATAAATAGTACTATAGAGCGACACTGAATGTCGTAAAGTATTACAATACCCGTAACTATACTAGTAAACGATCACCATCAATGGCACACTGATAGCCGGCTTTGTTTGGCCATCTTTGAGTGGCTATATATGGTCTAAGACAAACATGCTAGCAGAAATGCATCATCGTCACGACAACCAAGTATGCATTGGTGAGTATAGTCAAGTCTATATAAGTCCGCTACATCGTCATCCTCGCTAAGCATACTAATGTATAACTTGCACTCGGTTTCCTTGTATCGAAATTATATTGAACTGACTATATCAATGGTTGCTCGGGTTTTTTAGCGCTTCTAGTTTTAGCGCCTTCAAAAGTGTCAACGATACCGTATCTACGCCACCTTTATAAGCCACAGTATTTTATTCCTATTCTAATCAGATAATTGTCTATGTTTACCATTATTCAGTCACACCGTACCGAAAACCTCGTCGATAAATTGCTTGAACAATATCAGTCAAAGAACCAGTCGGTCTTTGCACCTTTTATTGTGATTGTGCCTTCAATGGTACTTGGGGATTGGTTGGATAAGACTATTGCCAGTCGTGCAGGCATCAGTACCTTGGTGCGTACCAAGTTTTGGGGTCAGTATCAATGGACGCTGATGCAGGATGTGCTAAGTCGCCATAATGCGCATTTGCTACAGACGGACCCAACAGCGGTTACATTGAATGTGCCAGAAGTGGCTGTGTTGTCACCAACGGTGATGCAATGGCGGTTATTTGGGTATTTGACCTACTATCAAGCAGCCATTGTTGCAGATGAAAAGCATCCAGTGAACCCGCTGCTGGCCTCTTTAATTGATGAGCCGGATGCAGAGGCTCAACAAGGCAATGCACAGCAAGATAATTTACAGCAAGACAATGCACAACAAGACAGTGTGCGACAGGATAAGGCGCAACAAGATGCCCGTATTTGGCAGCTGGCAAGTGATTTGGCACGAGTGTTTAACCGCTATTTAACCCACCGTGAAGATTGGTTGGCAAAGTGGTCGGATGACAAACCGCTCAATGTGGATGAGATGATAGCCGAGAAAGATGCTTTGTCACTGCGCTTTGATAAGTATGCGCGTGGCACACCTGATTGGTTGGTGGCGCATTACGCGGAGCTCGAGATTGCTCAGCGTTTCCTATGGTTGCAGTTGTTTGCTGATGTGCATCAGCACCGTGTGGCGCTCGAAAAAACCTTTTGGTCAGCCTTAGACAGTAACCAAGCAAATGAACGTACGCAGTTGCCTACCGTCCTGCGCATTTTTACCATTCAGCAATTGCCACAGACCGAGCTGGATTTCTTGCAGCAGCTATCAAAATACATGAATATCACGCTATTGCACTACAACCCTTCAAAGCTGTTTTGGGCAGATATTGTCGATAAATCCTGGTTACAGCGTCAGCAGATTATCAATCCTGAAAGCGTGTTTTTGCGCGATTATGGGCACAGCTTGCTATCGCGTCTGGGCAAGCAATCGCGGGATGCTTTCGCCATGCTTGCTAACTTGTCGGGTAATGAGCAATACGACGATGCGCTGGTAGAATGGCAAGATGATTTTGATGATACGCTGAGCGTTGGCTTAAATAGTGATCTTACTGCTGCTGACTTTACTGATGCTAATAAGACTAACAATACTCAAAATATGCAACATAGCCCAAGTCTGTTAAGGCGCTTGCAAAATGATGTGCTGATGCTTGATGAGACAGCCACTCAGCAAGCAACAGCGGCAAAGGTCTCTCAAGCAGTGAGTCAGCAACTAGAGCCAAGTGATGATAAAGAGTCGCAAGCCGCCGCTTGGTATGAAGATGAGGCACTAGAGAATAAGCGCTTTGAGATAGACCGTTTTTGGGCAATGTCTTCACAAGACAATAGCCTAAGCATACATTCTTGTCATAGTCTGCAGCGTCAGCTCGAAGTGCTGCGTATTATGATTGGGCGCTGGCTCAACGAACCCATCAAACGCGGTGAAAAAAAGCGCCATATATCTGACATTGTTGTGTTGCTACCCGACGTAGAGCGCCATCATGCACTCATTAGCTCTATTTTTGTCAATGGTAAGGGTCAAGATGGTTTGACACTACCTGCCAAAGTGACTGGTGTCGTCGATGCGGATATTCGTCAATTATGGGAAGCCATTATTGGGTTTTATAAGTTATTGGGCAGCCATAGCGCCCGTTTTGAGGCGGCAGAGGTTTTAGATTGGCTGATGCTGCCGCCATTGTTTGAAAGTTTTGGTCTAACCCGCGAACAAATGAGCCGTGGGTGTGACTTGTTGATAGAGGCAGGTTTTATCCGCGGTTTTGATGAGCAACATCTTAAACAAACCTTAGATGCCAATGACTTTGACTATCGTTTTAGCTTTGCACAGGCACTGGATACATTGACTTTGGGTTTGGTGATGCCAGAGGCTGGTTTGAGCGATTGTTTATATCCTTTAACACCAGACGAGTGGCCAAGCACTGCACTGCCAGAGAAAACCATACCGCTGTCTCAAGTGAGCCTAAATGATGCGATTATTGTTGAAGCCCTTTGCCGCATTTATACTGGCTTGACCGCCCGCCGTGATGATCATACGCAAAAGATGAAAGCTGAGGACTGGCTCGATCAGATTGAGACCCAAGTCATCCATCGTTACTTTGGCGATGTGGATCAAACGCGTACCATGCGCGCTATCTATAATGCCATGAACGGCTTTAAATCCAGCTTACGTGCCAACCGCCATTATAAACAGTACTCTAGTGGCGATATCGCCAACAGTGAGGTCGAGCAGAGGCTGGCAGGCGTGGAGCAGTTGCCGCTCAAGCTAAGCTTTATGCTAGACAGTATCGAGGCGGAGCTTGAGAGTCAACAGGTCAGTGCGGAGCCGACGGGTGTGATTACTTTTGGGCGATTTGGCGCACTGAGAAACGTGCCCTTTAACTTGGTGGTGATGCTCAACATGAATCTGTCTGAGTTTCCCGCACGCGACCGTGACAACCGATACGATTTGATGAAAGCCACCAATGCTCGTCGCGGTGATAGAGTGAGTGAGGATGATGATAATGGGGCGTTTTTGGATGCGTTACTGTGCGCGCGTAGTGCTTGCTGGATATTCTATAATGGCCAAAGCTTGACAGACACGCATGAGCATTTGCCAGCCAACCCTGTTAGTGAGTTATTACAGTTTTTGCAGGGTGAGGTGCAGTGGCAAGTCAACTCGCTCGACACTTTGCCTAATGATATTGACTCAACCACCGACAGTCTAAAGCGCTACTTGCCCAAATTGATTAAACAGTGGCTCGTGACAGAGCATCCTGCGTTACCCTTTCATAAAAGTCTGTTTGAAACAGAGATTGAAGCTGCTGATGTGTTTGACCAAGCGTCCACTGATACCAGTGCCAGTGCCAGTGCCAGTGTTAATGTCGGTGTCAATGCTCAGGATGAAAGCCCTGTTGATATGATTGACGAGCTAGACGCTATGCTAAATACAGCCATGCGCAAAACCAAACTGGCACAAAAAAAGCAGTTCCCGCCTGCGCCGCTGTGGCAGGCTGTGTTTGATACCTTAAAAGGTCGAGTTGCCAGCGAGCATGCTCAGCTGGTTGGGTTACCTACAAAAGCGCAATACGAGGCAGTCGCTCAGGTATTGGGTCAAGGATTGGGTAAGCTGGGTCAAATAGATGAACAAACTCTGCCTGTATTGGTCGAGCTTCTATCGCTAGACACAGGTAGTGTCAGTAAAAATGACACTGGCGATTCCAATCATCTGACTGAGATGCTCACTCAATCTATATTTGATATACATGAAATAGATATTGAAGGAGCATTGGTTTATCAGGTGCGCCATCCTGCCAAAGCTTTTCTGCGGACTCAAAAAGTACATGTCGTGCAAGGTGAGGAAGCAATGGCGCATCAAGAGCCGTTGTTTTTAGACAATTTAACGACTTACCAAATTAAAGCGCATCTAATCAATGGCTTGGCCTCTAATACTAATAATAGCATCGATGAAGAAAGTGCGACGGATATCAACAGTGCTGCCATGCAAGATAGCCAAATTCTGATGTATCAAAAGATCATACCAGCAGGTGTCGCTCGCCAAACCACGATTCCCAACCAACAACAGAAACTACAACAGCAATGTTTGGCGTTTAAAGAGCAGTTAATAGCTAGTGGTTTTGAGGAGGCAGAAGAGAATACCACTGGTTTACAGCTATTGACGCCCACCACCGAGCATCCTGTTCAGATAGAACTGGCGACGGTCTTAAATGATGCTGATCACCAGATGCTGTACAAGCTACTGCCCAACATGATTAAGATGAAAGGCTCAGTGCCAATACCAGTACCGATATCAGCACCATCATCAATGCCAATAGATGGCTATCACCATAAAGCACATATTCAGACAGATATGTCTTATGCCAAGCAGTCACCCACGCATTGGTTAAACATATTGCCTAGCTCTGCTGGTCCCAAGCATTTACTCAAGTTTTGGTTGTCGCATTTATATTGGCAAGTGGCCAGACGCACCACTGCCGAGCAATTAGCATCCAATGACGGCGTGAGCATTTGGCGATTTAATAAGCCCAGCTCGCAAGTTGATGCATACGACAAAGTAATCGCATTTAGACTCAGCCCTATCCTCTATAACGACGCAGTGATTGAGCTGATAAAGTGGGCAGTTTTTGCCAATTTATCGGGTCAAGTGCCTATTACGTTACTGCCTGAGTATGCACTCAGTTATCTTGATAAGTGCGTAGATGTCGAAGAAGGTGTGAGTTATTGGCCAAAACGCGCAGACTTCTCAGACTGGTTAAGGCCGAGTTATTTCTCAGACACGCTATACGATACCTGCTCGCAGCATGCCATCTGGCAATATGTGTTGCGTAATCAAGATGCTTTTAAGGCCTTATCAGCCTCATTGACCACCTTAGCGCAGCCGTTATACGCACCGATGTTTGCGGCCTTAGAAGGCTTAGATAGCTAGAGCATGTCGATAGCCAGGTAGTTACCAGTTGTTAGACCAATAAATAATAATTAAAAGTGTACGCCCCTATGACAGACTTGCCCAACACCACTCCTATTATCGATGCTGATAATCAGCTCCATGTGCTCAATGAGCACTCAAATAAGTTACCTAACGCGTTTGATCTATCTGCTGATACGACTGACAGTGAGCACATGAGTGAACGCAAAGCAGATGTGATACCTGCGGTTGATGTTGATCTAATGGGCAGACACCTAATTGAGGCCTCGGCGGGTACGGGAAAAACGTGGACACTGACGGGCATCGTACTGCGCCTACTGATTGAAGCGAGGCGTGCACCAGAGCAAATCATTGCCACGACCTTTACGCGAGCTGCTGCTGCCGAGATGCGTCAACGTATTCATGATCGTTTGGTGGATTTTTATCAATTGCTGCAATGGGTGAATAGCCTAAGTACAGATCTTAATAATAAGGACGCTTTATATCCTACCGTATTGCAGGTGATGCCTGATACTGGTAAACCGGCCAACATAGACAAGCAGTCTGATTCAGTCATGGGTACAGATGCGGACACAGGTATTGAAGCTGGCGCTGACGATATCAATCAAGATCTCGCTTACGAACATAACAGTGATGAGCAAAACCAAAAGACAGCGGCGAGAAAATGCAGTCAGGCAAAAACTGCGCGTGAAGAATGGCTGATTGATCAGGCCAAGTACGCTCGTTTAGAGGGCATCATGCAAGATCCCATTAACCTGCATCTGGTCGGTTATTTGCTGGATCATGTATACAGCTACCCAATGACAGAGGCTATTAGGCGCACCGCATTAGTGTTGACCACGCTGGATAAACTGTTTGTGGGCACGCTCGATAGCTTGGCACAAAAATGGCTGACGGAATACAGTAGCGAGACCGGACATCAACAAGGCATGGGCATTATTGAGGACAGCAGTATTGAGCAGGTGACCAACAGTATTGTTCATGATGAGCTGCGACAGTTTCAAAGCCGCTTATATAGTGAGCAGCCCAAACTATATGCATTGATGGATCAGCAAGGCAAGTTGACTGCGGCTAACGATCATAAAAAGTATGTGACACGTTCGCTTAACTTTATCTCTGCACCGATTGATGCGGTGGTAGTAAGTGATTTCTCTTTCGAAGGTTACGAGCGCTTGATCAGTGAAATTATTAAGCACAGCGCTGAGCTTGATGCTTTCTTTGAGTCTGACGGTGAATATTATGAGGTTCCTAAAGGGCAGCTTCAAAACAATAGAGATTCATGGCCTAAAATTATTCAAGCATTAGAGGATTATGGACCGGCGGCTTATAAGTTCATATCTGATAAAAATAAGAAAACAGGAAAGTTGATTGAGGCTTTTCAGAAGACGGATGATATCGGCAAGCAGTTCTATAAGCCAAAGGACGGTGAGAGGGTTAACTTAATATTTAATGAGTTGCCAGTCGTTCGTGACTTCAAGCGCTATGTTGAACAAAGCAACAAGCTGGATGAATATATCATTATGGTATTGGCCAATCTGAACCGCCATATCGTGCTGGCCGTACGTGATAGGTTGCCAGTTATATTAGAAGAACGTGGTGAGACGACGTTTAGTCTGCAAATGGTGCGTCTAAACCAAGCGTTGACTGGTCGTCAAGGAGAAAAGCTGGCACGTTATATTCGTCACCACTATCCAGTGGCATTGATTGATGAGTCGCAAGATATCAATGGTGAGCAAGCCATTATGATTGAAAGCATCTACTTGCCAAAGAATAAATCTAAACTGTCGGACAGTGATAAGCAGTCAACCACTAGGAAGGCCAATCATGAATTTCTGCTATTGGTGGGTGACCCCAAACAGGCAATTTATGGTTTCCGTGGTGGCGACGTAGCCAACTACAATTATATGAAAGCCCAGTTCGATAAAAGCACTCTTTGGACACTGGATATTAACCGCCGCTCAAATGCCAGCTTGATTGATGCGCTCAATTGTTGGTTTGGCATGGCTGATGCAACAACTGCTGAGAATAAACTGTCGCAGCTAGGTACTGGTATTTATTATCAGCATATTAAAGCGGCAAAGCCAGAGAACCAGTTGTCTTGGTCTAATGAGCCAGATGCTCATAGCAGCACCTTAGTGACGGATGTATTGTCTGCCCAACCAGTAAGCGTATTGCACCTGCCTTACGATAGAGACAAAGAGCTTGAGTATGATGAGTTTGAGATCACAGCGCGCCATATTGCGACCGTTCTTAACAGTGGTCAGACGCTAAAAAACAATCCAATTAAGCCCAGTGATATTGGGGTGCTCGCACGTACCAAAAAAGATTTAAAGCGGGTGGAAGATGAGCTGGTCAAACTCAATGTGCCAACCTTGACCACCAGCGACGTCAGTATTTTTGAGACCATCATGGCAGAAGATGTGGCAGCGCTACTCAGTGCCATGCTATACCCATACCGTCATGACATGATCAATCGGGTGCTAACCAGTCACCTGTACGGCCTCAGCATCAAAGATATCAAAGTTATGATGACGGATCATGAGTCAGGGATGACAGACGATCATAATCCTAGTGGTACTAATGCAGCAGCGGTCAATAGTAAAAAGAGCTACCAAGACTTTATTACCTATCTAAAAGAGGGCGCGCAGCGTTGGCAGCACTTTGGTATTCTATCGGCGTTGCATTATTTGCTAGATAAAAACCCTGTGCAGCCACAAGGTGTATGGCAAGCGCTGGCCGCTCATCCAGAAGGCGATCGTCACATCATGGATTTACGTCACATCATGGATGTGCTGGCGCAATACGGCATCGATATGGGCGAGCATGAGCTCTTGGCTTGGTTTAGACAACATATAGATGCCTCGCCCAACAGCGATTGGGCCAAGCAATATCCGTTGCCGACAGAGTCTGGTGTGCAGCTGATGACCATTCACAAGTCAAAAGGGCTTGAGTTTCCTATTGTCTATGTATTAGGTATGGGCGATGCCAGTAGGAAGTCAGGCACTAATGAGAAGTATGGCCTGTATCTATATAATGCCCAACAATCTCCCTCGGCATTGATAAATTCAGTATTGGTGAATCAGTCGACAGCGGATCAATCGTCAGAGAGCGAGTCGTTAAGTAGTCAAGCGATTGGCAATCAACGCCGTTTCTCACCGGTGCAAGGTTCTGCTACTGTCGATGATTATTACACCGATATCGAAACACGGGAAGATTTCGATGAGATGCGACGACTGGGTTACGTGGCATTTACTCGAGCCAGTGAACAGCTTTATGTGGTGTTACGTGATCCCAAAGACACGAAGGGGTTTGACTTTAAGCCAGTATTTTATTGGTTTGATACTTTAAAAGGTAAGTCTCCTACATTTGATTTGCCTGATAGACTCAAGGGCACTATCGGTATGATACGCGCACATAATGTGCATGCGTTATACGACAACACTGGCGCCAATAATAATGACAGTGACTCTAGTGATGCTAATGCAGTCGGTTCAATGAGTCATGTCGCGTTTGCCACAAACCTATCAAATCTTAATTCGCCTGCAACAGAAATGATTGAGTACATGGCTTTTTCAGATGTCATGAAAACCAACTATTTTTACGGTTGGGCTAAAACCAGTTTTACCGCTTTAGCCCGCCAATTAGATGAGTCTACGCAGGCGATGGCAGTAGTAGATGAGCGTATTGATGATGCCATAGACATCGATATGACAGATGTTTCAGCTGTCAATATATCATCAACCCATGGTAATGAATGGCTTGAATCAGTGACTGAGTTGAGTCTAAAACCAGAAGATGACATTCGTTTTGCCTTTGTGAAAGGTGCCAATACAGGTACATTTTTGCATGAAATATTTGAAAAAATTGATTTCAGCAACAAGTCACAGTGGCCTCAGGTGATTGATAGAGCCATCAGCAGCTATCAGTTGCCATTGGTCTATAGCAGCGCGGAACAGCAAAGCCATATATTGCAGGCAAAAAACAAAGCAGATAGCCGCTCGTTTAACCCGGACTCAATAGACGCAACCAAACATGAGGCCTTGATTAACTGGATTGAGGAGGTGCTACAGGTGCCATTATTGGCATCGAATCAGCCGCTCATTGCTATTGATATAGAACAGCGGTTTGCCGAACTAGAATTTAATATGGGACTGTCAGAGACGTTTAGAGCACAAGATATTAATAGGCTGTTTCAGCAGTATCTGCCTGATGACGTAGACAAGCACATCAGCTTAGTGCCACAAAATAAAGCGCATTTGTATCGTTATCTGCGCGGCGAGATTGATTTGGTGTATGAGCATGCTGGCAAGTATTATGTGGTCGATTATAAAAGCAACTTTTTAGGAAATAGCCTAAGCGATTATAGCGAAAACACCCTCAAACAAGCGATGTCAAAAGCAGGGTATTGGTTACAAGCTGCAATCTATCAGGTAGCGTTACATCGATTCCTTGCCATAAGAATTGACGACTATACAGGCAATGAACACAAGTACCTTGGCGCAGTGGAGTATATGTTTTTACGAGGCACGTATGTCTCAAACTATCAATCTACTGACATATTGGCTGACTCTACTGAAGCCAATGATAGCGGCTCAAGCAGTAATGGCCAGCATAACCGTTATGGATTGGTGACTTGGGACATTCCAATCGACTTTATCAAGGCTTTGGATGCACTGTTTGGCTTGCCAAATTAGTAGGCTCACCTCGTTTAAGAGGTGCTAAGCCAAACAAACCTAAAGAATTAATAGAATATTCAGCGTGTGATCGTCAAATAATAAACATAGAGAAAATACACAATGAGCAATAACAACAGTAAGCATAAGGTAGCCGTTGGCGTACAAGAAAGCTGGGCCAGCAATATCAGTGATTATATATTGCTGCGTCGTCAGCAAACGCAGGTTGCATACAGCACGCCAGATACAGCATCTAATATCCATGGCAAACGGATTGACAATACAGAAGAGCGTCATTTGTTTTCGGCTTTATTCGTGATGTTAGCCACTCATTTAGAAGAGGGGCATACGGTGTTGACCATTGAGGCAGTTGAGAGCGAGCAACCGTTACAAGGTCACGTGAATGGTGAGTCAGTCACACTATATGCGTGGCAGCAGCAGTTGTTAGAGATGCTAGCGATGCCAGTCTTAGCGTTGATTGATACCCAATCGAATCTGAAAGCCGTAGAGATACAGGCGACAGAAACAGCAACAAGCAGTGGGATAGATTTGCAAACAGTTGAAGATGTTTTAGCAGAACCCTCACTGTTTGATTTGTTGAATACATTATTTGCTCGGCGTGCGCAGCTATGGACACAGCTGACACTGACCAATCACGAAAAAGAGATATTGACCAAGCGTTTTAATACGATAGTTGCCCTTTATGAGTACCTAAAGAACACAGATTTACGCTCTTTTACTCAGTCAATTTATGAGCATAGGCTGTTTGCTGATGTCAATTCAGGAATGATGCATGATAATAATAGCCTAAGCAAAAATAATCAGCCTATTATTTATCAGATCAATGAAGATGAAAACGACTCGACAATTTCACTCACTTTTTGGCTACACCGCGCATGGCAAGCAGAGCTCAACTTGGCACAGCATATCAATACTATTCTAAATCAGAAAATATCCCCATTAGCTATCAATATACCCGATACGCTAAATCCGCAGCAGGTAGCGGCCATTAATGTCTCGAACAATAATGCATTTAGCATCATCACTGGCGGGCCAGGCACCGGAAAAACTTATACCGTAGCTCAGCTAGTGATTGCACTGCAACAGGCCACAGAGAGTAGGGCAGGTAAGCAGGAACAGATTAAATTCAGTACAGACAGTGCGAGCCTCGCATTAGCAGCACCGACGGGTAAGGCGGCCCAGCGAATGCAAGAGTCTTTACAGGCGGCACTTGATGCTGCGAATGTAGAATTGCAATTGCAAGAGGCCAAAACGATTCATCGCTTGTTAGGTATTGGCCGTACGGGTAAACCTCGTTACGATGCAAAAAACCCACTCGGCGAAGATATTATCATCGTTGATGAGGCATCAATGCTCGGGGTAGAGTTGGCTAATTATTTAGTAAGTGCTGTAAAACCCGGTGCACGCTTGATACTACTGGGTGATGCAAACCAGTTAGCAGCGGTAGATGCAGGGGCCGTATTGGCCGATCTGTGTCGTATTCCGTTATTGCAACCCATTCACGCAGAGCTGACTGAAAGCCGTCGTTTTAGTGCAGATTCTGGTATTGGCAAGCTTGCGTACCAAATAAACAAAGCAGATGTAGATATTAAAGCGATCTGGCAGTTATTAAAACATGACAATGCACTGAGTTTTCAATATGTGAATACACTACAAGCAGCAGAACTATTAGGTGATAAGTTAAAAAATAGCCTAAGCAATCAAAAAATTATTGAAAAGATGTCAAAAAATTACCATTTATATCTGGTTAAGATTAAGAATTATCTGCAAAATCCAATAGAAAAATACATGCCAGAATCAGTAAAAGCCACAATTACCTCACTAATGGAAACCTTTAATCAGTTCAGAATTTTAACTGCGGGCCACAATGGTGAATGGGGCGATCACTATATTAATAATTACCTGACCCAGTGGCATCTTGCAGAATTGAAGCTGCCCTTGGGTCAAAACACGTGGTTTCATGGACGTCCTGTTATGGTGCTACAGAACAATTACGAGCTAGGACTCTTTAATGGGGACATTGGATTTTGCTTGCAGACGAGTGGTGAAAGAAACCAACTTGAAGTGTTTTTTGAAAATAAAACGCAAGGTATCGCTGTCAACCTGCTAAACGAGGAAGTGATTGCGACGGCATATGCGATGACCATACATAAATCGCAGGGGTCTGAGTTTGATCATGTGGCTATTACTTTTGATAACAGTCATGCAAGACTACTTAGTAAAGAGCTTATCTATACAGCGGTAACTCGTGCTAAAAAGCAAGTGACCATCTATAGTACAAAACATGCATTAGAAAAAGCCGTACAAACACCTACTGAACGGCATACGGGTTTGGCATTACAGTTTTAATCATTATCATGCCATTCATTACTATTGTTGGTTTTCTCATTCTGAACACAATAAAAAAGCATCCCATTTGGATGCTTTTTTATGACTTAGATTTAAGCGCTTAAATCTAAACGTTAAACTTTGTCTTCTTTGATTGCATAGATACCAGGCAAATGGCGCAGGTAACCATGAAAGTCCATACCACAACCATAAACATAACGATCTGCCACGTTGATGCCCACAAAATCCACATCAAACCCTTGAACCTTACGGTCATGTTCTTTATTAAGCAACACACAAGTTTCGATAGACAAAGGCTTTTCTTTGCTGAGTTCTTCCACGACTGCTTTTAGAGTAATACCTTCATCAAAAATATCATCAATTAGCAATACATGCTCACCTTCGATATTAACATCTGGCTTAAATTTCCAATCAAGATCATTGGTGCCTTGGTTATCACGATATCGAGACGCATGGATATAATGCATACGATGATAGAACGTCAGGTGTGTCAGTAGCTGACCCGCTGGAATCAGTCCGCCATTCATGACGACCATAACAATAGGGTTAAGCCCAACATAGTGTAGGTTTAGCTGAGCGGCCAAACGCTCATAAGCAGCAGCAACTTCGATACTGCTAATAAGGCACTCTGAGTTGCGTAATGTTTTTTCAATTTCTTGGTTACTGATTTGGGTCATCGGATGCGCCTTTGGTAAAAAGTGCCGCTTATTTTAGCAAATTTTCGTGAATTTTCCCAACGTCATATGACTTTTGAGACAAAATTAATCCGATTTAAAGGGTTATTCTGGCTTTTGAATAATAAACGGACGGTAATAGTTGGCCAAGCGGTTCAATGAGTCGTTTGGTAGGTCGGGCAACAGCTTATTAAGTGCCATACTCATGCCTTTATCAATGGCTGATTTGGCGACTGGTACGGATTTTCGCTTAATCATGCCAAGCTTCAGTGTTTCAGCGTAGCGACTGACAAAGTGAGTTAGTGTCGCCTCGTTCATAGTTTCGAGTGCTGTTTTAAATTTGGCTCTATCGACGTGTTCTGGAGTGATAGCAGCAAAACCTTCATCGATTATTTTTGCATCTGTTTCAGACAGCTTAAATCCCACACGTTTTACGCCTTCATTATCTATAAAGGTTGCATGATCTCGCAAAAAATTAAAACTTGGCATCACTTCTTCATTGTTCTCTTTACCCAGTAAAATATTGAGTAGGGTATCGGTAGCACGTTCAATCGTCACAACGATTTTTCGCATAGAGGCTTGACGCTCAGGATTTGGGATAATGTCTACCAAACCAACCAATAGATTATCTGTCAAGTCACGTGCGGTCTGATGGGTGAGCGCATCACGATACGGGTAATAATCTACTTGCTCATCTGAAGCAATGACCTGTTCGGCCTCACTGATTAGTGCTTTTAGTTTGTCTGAGGGTACGAATCCAAAATAATGTGCCATTATACTTCCTTTATTTGTTGTTTTTCAGGTCTTACTTACGTTACATTTGTCGTCAAATCGGTTACTATTCAACCAGAATTTTAAACAAAGGCTCACCACACTATATGCTGATTAGTGACGTACTCTAATTTTACAGTGCAAAGGTTTATTGATTGATGATTAATTTACAATCTTCCTAAGATATTATCCTATATAGGATTTGTCTAATCTCAGGTGAGATGAGTCACTCACCGCACACTAATTTAGCATATTTTTCATATTTTGATTCAAAAAGCTTGAACTTATAAGGCTATCGACTACTTGTCTAGGGAGAGATAAGATGAATAGTGCTATTGTATTGGTATTCGCTGTAGCTGCTATGTTTTGCGGCTACTTGTTTTACTCAAAATTTATTGCCACTAAGATTTTGGCATTGGACAACAGTCGTCCAACGCCTGCACATACAATGAAAGATGGGGTGGATTATGTGCCCACCAACAAATATGTATTATGGGGTCATCATTTTACCTCAGTCGCTGGCGCTGCACCGATCATCGGTCCTGCTATTGCTGTAATTTGGGGCTGGGTGCCTGCCATTATTTGGGTGGTATTTGGCACTATTTTTATGGCTGGTGTACACGATATGTCGGCCATTTGGGCAAGTATGCGCAACAGAGGCCAGTCGATTGGTTCTATCGCTGGTAACGTCATGGGCACACGTGTCCGTAGCTTGATGATGGTCGTTATTTTCTTATTACTACTGATGGTCAATGCTGTATTTGGTGTTGCTATTGCTAATATGATGATCAAAACCCCATCTGCGGTATTACCAGTTTGGGGTGCGTTGGTTGTTGCCTTTATCATTGGTCAGTGTATTTATCGCTACAAAATGAACTTGGTTTGGGTATCAATTATCGGTGTTGGTGCCTTATACGGACTTATCTATCTTGGCCCTATGTTCCCGATTGTGTTACCTGAAACCATCATGGGTTTACCTGATAACGCTGTCTGGATTCTTATTTTGTTTGCTTATGCAGCGGTCGCCTCATTACTGCCTGTCTGGATGCTGTTGCAACCACGCGACTATATCAACGGTTTGCAGCTATTTGTCGGTTTGATTCTGCTGTACGCGGCTATTTTTATTGCGACACCAACCATTGTCGCCCCAGCAATCAACACGGCATTACCCATCGGCACGCCTTCACTGATGCCACTGTTATTTGTCACAATTGCTTGTGGCGCGATTTCAGGGTTCCATGGTTTGGTCGCGACAGGTACGACATCCAAGCAAATTGATAAAGAAGAAGACGTTCGTTTCGTTGGTTACTTTGGTGCGTTGGGTGAAGGTATGCTCGCACTCGGTGCAATTTTGGCGGCAACGGCAGGTTTTGCTACGCTTGGTGATTGGCAAGCGGTTTATCAAAAATTTGGTGACGGTTCTATCGGTGCTTTCATCGATGGCGGCGCGACTATCTTGAATGCTGGTGTAGGTATCGATATGGTGCTATCACAAACGATGTTGACAGTAATGGCCGCGTTATTCGCTGGTACGACGATGGATACTGGCGTACGTTTGCAACGTTATATCTTCCAAGAATTTGGTGAGATTTATAAATTGCCTGTACTGAGTAAAAGTGTCGTCGCAACGTTACTAGCAGTCGGAAGCTGTTTGCTATTGGCATTTGGTGCCGGTGGTATCGATGGTGCTGGTGGTATGATTATCTGGCCACTATTTGGTACAACCAACCAGTTGATGGCAGCGCTGACCCTGATGATTGTCACTGTTATTCTGTTGCGTAAAGGTAAGCCTGTTTGGTATACCTTGGCACCATTGTCATTCTTGTTGGTTATGACCGTATTTGCACTACTGATTCAGCTCAAAACCTTCTTCACAGATGGCAATTGGCTACTTATCATTATGGACATCATTATCTTGGTGGCCACGATTTTAGTGACATTTGAGAGTCTCTCGGTGCTACGCAAAGAATGGTCGCTACACAGAGGTAACGGCAACATCAAGGACGATACCTAAACGCTAGTGAAGCTCATATATTGCACAGAATCAAAAACGCTAGCAGCAATTGCTGGCGTTTTTTGTATCGGATAGGCATGATGGACTATAAGTATTAGATAAAATAAGAGGTCATTATGGACGACGAAAGCACCCCAAACGAGCTAGAAAATACCCAACCATGGTGGCAACGGTTTGTGGCTGGGCTTAATGAGTTTTATCATGCGCCATACCGTCAGACGATGGCACGTGCTGCCCGTGATGAAGAAGATTTTTTTATGTTGCTCATGTTTGCTGAGAGCTTGGGCATTGATAACCCAGCCAGCTTTTATACACTAGAGCTACAGCCGTTGTTTTTAGAAAACTTCCATGAATGGCACACGCGCATGGGCATGGATAGATGCCCCTTTGATCACGTTGGTTGCTGCTAATAATAGCAGTGATAAAAATAAGCTAAACATTGATTGCACAATGAGACAAAAGATGAGATAACAACATGGCATTACACCCTTTACATGGATTGGTAGAGCAGCTGGCGACGCAGCCGATTATATTTATCGGAGGGAAGGGCGGCGTGGGGAAAACCACCACTGCTGCTGCACTAGCGAGCTACTATGCAAGCCAGCAGCAAAAAACCTTGATTGTTTCAACTGATCCAGCACATAGCTTGGGCGATGTACTCAATACGCGTCTAAAGAACGAAAAAACCACGATATCACCTTATCTGGATGCCATTGAACTGAATCCCGATGTCATCGTTGATGAGCATTTTGCCCAAGTTGAACGCACAATTAAATCCTACGCCAATCCAGATATGATGCCAAAAATTCGTGAGCATCTGAGGCTATCTAAGTCGGCACCTGGCGCTCAAGAAGCCGCGATGCTCGAGTCTATGTGCCACCATTTAGTCGAGGCGGCAGAGGCTGGCTATGAGCATGTTATTTTTGATACTGCACCGACAGGGCATACCTTGCGACTGCTCATACTGCCTGAGATGATGGGTGCATGGACGGATGGTCTGCTTGCACAGCAACGAAGGCAGGCCAAACTGCGTTCGGTGGCGACGCATTTAGACAGTCATAATCAAAAAGGCGATCAAACAGACAGCCTAAAAAACGATGTTGCTAATCCGTTTGCCGCAAAAAAATCAGATCGTTGGGAGCAAGCTGTATCCGTATTAGAAAAGCGCAAGCAATTGTTTCGTCAAGCAGGGTTGCTACTACATGACCGTACACAAACAGCGATTGTGTTGGTGATGACTGCTGACGTCTTACCATTGGCTGAGACCAAGCGCGCTATCGAGCAGTTAGAAGACAGTAAGCTTACGCCAGCAGCAATCGTCATCAATCAGCTGATAGCTCCCACGCAGTCGGATGAGTTTTGGCGACGCCGCGCTGAGCGTCAGCAGCATCTGCTGCAGGATATCGAACAAAGTTTTACCAAGTATCCGCTGTATCCAATCTATCTGCAACAGACGGATGTACGCGGTACTGATGCATTGAGTAAGTTGTTAAGTGCATAGGATGCATAGATAGTTCGCTAGTAATTTACGACTCACGTTTATACGACTGTAACTTACCTGACAGTGACCATGCCATGTCTGTGCGTAGTAATTGTGCTTGTTCGGATTTACCACTGCTGAGCGATGACCATTGCGGTTTACCTCGGGCTTTTTTGAGCTCACTTGGTAATTTATGAGCTGGCCATACAGTAATTGGATTATGGTCTTCATCTGCATGGTCACTGTCGTTAGTTAGCGACGTTTCAAGACTAAGACTACTATTTTCGCCTTTATATAATAACTGAGTGGCGTCTGTGGCAGCATGACCACGATGACGTAGGGCAGTGAGCAGGTCTAATGCTCGCGTGGCTAGCAATGTTAACGTCGCAGGATCAATATACAAGCGTTTTACCCCAGTAATCCTATCTGCAATACTGCTGGTGTTTGATAGTAATCCGCCTGCGATACCACCTATTGCTGCGCCCAATCCTAATGTAGTTCCAAGTGCTGCCGCATCAATCCCCAATCCGAGCAGCGCACCAGCAGCGGCACCAGACGTCGTACGGATGCCGTAACTTTTGAGTAGTTCAGGGTCGAATGGGTCTTGTTGATAGGCTTGTAGCTCAAGCGGTGTTGCCGAGACCGCATTATCATAGAACTTATAGAGGTTAAGTAAGTTGTGCTGCATCGCACGCTCACTTTGCCTGACCGCTTCTTGCATTTGTTCTAATACAGGCAGTGGGTCGTCATCTTCATTGATCTCGCGCACGAAAGCGGCGACATTTAATAAAAAATCAGCGATGATGATATTGGCCTCATCATAGAGCTGCGCCCAGTCTTCCGTTCGACGTTGCATCAGCTGCTCAAGCATTTCAGAGTGGGTGAGCATAGTGGCTAAGTTTTTCCATAGGCGCATCTCATCCTCAAACTCAAAAGCAACCGAATCGAAACGCGTTGAGATATGTAGATTGCGTCTTGCCAGCATCGTCTGCCAGTCGTCGATATTAGCATTCTGGCTGTCTGTAAAATTAAAAACAGGCATCACTGGGATAGCAGCCCAAGACAAAATCGCTAGCTCATCCTTATATTTACCCAATACAGGCTCACGAGCATCTACCACGTATATGGCCATATCGCTTGCCAGCAGCTGACGAATTACTTTGGCTTCTTGACTATAATCATAGGGCAACTCATAGCTGTCTGAACCTTGAGCGACATCCGCCGCCAAAAACTGCTGCAATCGTTCAATACCATCACGGCGACTGGCGGTATTGTCCTCTAGCCAATCCATAAGCCCTGAAGCATCTTCCAGACCAGGTGTATCGTATAGTGCAACTAAGACTTCGCCAGTTTGGCTATCTGTCAATTGAGCCTGCTCGACGTGACGTGTGGTTGCCACTTCGTTTTTGACTTCACCAAAATATACGTCTCGCAATAACGTGCGCAATATAGAGGTTTTGCCCGTATTAGTATGACCGACGACCGCTAATTTGAGCGGTTCACCACTGGCAATCGTTTTCTTTGTTACCCTTGACGCTGGTGCTGTCGTTGCTGATGTATCGGTTGATACAGGTTGATTATCCTGAGTAGCTATTGACTGAGCTACTGTAGATTTTGAGGTGTTGTCTGAAGGAGTGCTTGAGACATCAGGGGTTGGCTCATAAGCCTTGTCTGCAAAGAGACCTGCAGGCTTATTATTCTCATGATTATTGTTATTGTCATTATTCATAGTAACGTCTTATATTTATTGATGGCAAAAACACATAGTAGCCATTTATTGTAAAACAAATCTGACTGGGTATCGGTTATGAATGCGTATAATCCATATCATAAATCGTAGTCCACGCATTTATAATCATGCTCTAGTCGGTTCAATATACTTTGAATACAAGGAAGACGAGTGAAAGCACTACAAGTAGTAGGCTAAGCGAGACTGACACCGTATCCAATTTATAGGGGATTGACTATATTAGACAGCACTAGGTGGACGCAGCAGTACCTTTAGCTTTTTCTTAAGCCCTTTGGCACGAAAAAAGCGCTGCCACATCCGGTAAAAGACCCCAAATATCAGACTAATAATATTGTCATGGCTGGTTTCGCCAACCGCACCGTATTGGACGGGGTTATTGACGATATTTTCTTCTACATAAGTGCCAAACCAGCGATCAAAAATAATGAGAACGCCGCCGTAATTTTGGTCAATATATTCATTATTGGTGCCATGATGGGCGCGATGATTGGATGGGGTATCAAAGACATACTCAACCCATTTGGGGAATTTCCCCACGGTTTCGGTATGGATAAAGAATTGATAAATCAAATCTAACGCGTAAAAGAAGAATACCCACACCGGATGTACGCCCAACATCATCAGTGGGACAAAGAATAACCACCAGCCCGTCACTGAGTACAGCAGGCTTTGACGCATGGCGGTGGACAGATTCATATGGTCATCTGAATGGTGCACGACATGCGCTGACCAAAACCAAGTCATACGGTGTGACGCACGATGGAACCAGTAATAGCTAAACTCAACCGCAACGAATATAGGGATGGCAGTGAGCCATGTCACCTCAATAGTGAATAGTCGGTATTGATATAACCATAAGCAGATAGGTATGACGATAAGCGCTTGGACAATCAATTCAAACGCTAAATAAGAGCCACCCAAACTAAAATTGGTCATCGCACGACGCCAACTAAAGCTTTTACCATTGCCACGCTTGGACTGATAGAACCATTCTGCTAAAAACAATAAGAAAAATGGGCCACCAGCCAGCGGTAGTAGCCACTCCTGCCAATACGCAGGTAGAATGCTCTCCAGCATTGGCTGCCACGACTCTGGAGCAGCCGTTAAGATACTTTGGTTTAATGCCTCTCTATAACCATCCAATAGTTGACCATACTGACCTAGAGTCATAAGAGAATTGTCTGCTGCCATCTTGGGCTCCTAGCCACTATAAAACATCCTTGTCATCTTGATATGACGTCACAGCTATTAAGACCTATAATATTTATTTATTGTATATCATGCTAGTCATAATGATAAGTTAAGATATGAGTAACAGATTAAAAATTAAAATGTGTTAAGTATCTATATCAACCAAGCCAATTTTTCGTGCAGAGAGCGCCGTTTGCCACTGCTGATAACGAACCGCTTGTTTGTCTAATGGCTCATCATCGGTACGTGCGTCAGTCAATCCCATAGAAACGCTGTTATCACCCAGCAGTTGTACGATAAGCCCATCTTTGGCGTGAGCAGCGATTTGATCGAGTTTGCGTAGCGTACCGCGGTCGGGTAATGCATTACTATGAATGCCAAGCAAGACTTGCACAGGATGCGCATCTAAGTAATTTTTGAGCCGTGCCATATCATCACGGTCATCAACGATACCAAAATTCTCAATCTCACTTGATTGTTCAAAACCATGGTGACTGCCATCAAGCCCTGACTGCCACCATTTGTCCTGATCTGAAGGGTATTCAAGTAGAGCAACTAACTTCTTGCCCGCACTGACCGTCGCCTTTGGGGCAATAGGGGCTGGCGCCTCAGTAAAGTCATCAGCATCCACCACGTGCCGCTGCCAGAAGTTTAGAATTTTTTGATAATAGGGCTGTTTGATATCCAAACGCATCTTTTTGCGGCGGAACATCAATGCACAGAACGCCCATGCTATCGCTCGCGGTACAATCCCGTACATCAGCAAGCTACCAACTAGTAACCCTGCCCATTGCCGTGCAACAGACAGCGGCATGGCTTCGGTGACAAGCCTGCTCTGTGCAATCGCTGTACTGTCTGGCACACCAAATCCCACCATATTAGGTAACCAGCCTAATACTTGAGTCAAGCTCACAAGCGCTTGATCAGAGAGTAAAGTTGACTCCCAGCTAAAACTATACTGACGTACAACCAACAAAAATATAATCGCAAGCAGCATACCGGTCAATGTTGCGAGCCACAACTGATGGCTAAACCGCCCCAAATACCAACGCATACCGCTGTGCTGCAACTGCCGCTCATACAGCTCGACGGCTGCCTTAGTCACATCGTCCTTACCGCGTATGAGATAACTTGGACTGACAAAACTCGCAAACCAACTGGGCGATTGCTGATCTCGATTGACAAGGGTCAGGACAAGCCAGCCACCAAGCATAATGGTATGAAAACCAAGTAGACAGACCAACACATAAAAGAAGTTCACAACATTAGACTGCAATAGCGTGAATAACCCCAAAAACCCTGATATACACCACATCACGCTCATAACGATCATGATGCCCTTTATACGGCCGTCAATCTTATCCAGTACACGTGCAAGCGCCCCGTTGCTGTCTATACGTGACGCCCGTCGATGCAGTTTTCGTATAGGCGTGCCATCCTCGCCCTGTAGCTTTTCCGTGATTAATAAAGGGTCAGTGGCAAAGACGTGCTGATCGGTCTCTAAGGCTCGTACCAGCTCGGTCAATTGATCTTGGGGTGATAGCATAATGCGATAATATCCGTATGAAGGCGTCAATATAAGAAATAGCAATCCAAAAACAGGCGTTTTAATCGTTATAGATTATTGTAGCGTATATAGAATGAGGATGACTTGTATTATTTCTCTCATAGTAAACCCTCATAAAATCAGCCAAAATGAATACATAAAACCAAATCGTGTCCAAAAGCGTATCAAAAAAAGGAAGGTGCCATATGAATAACGAAATGAATAATAAAACGTATCTTATCATCGGTGGAACAGGTGGTATTGGTCAGGCTATGGTGCAGCAGCTGGTACAACAGACAGCGGATAGGCAATCCGATCAAAGTCATAGCACACAAGTATTTGCTACTTATCACCGTAATGAGCCAAACATTGAAGCAGAAAACCTACACTGGCTACCAATGAATGTCAGTGATGAGGATAGTATTAAAAAAGCTGCCGATACCATCAAACAGACGGTCGGTCATGTGGATTGGGTAATCAACTGCGTGGGGTTACTACATACAGAGACCGCGCAGCCAGAAAAGGCCTTGCGACAGATGGAAACGGAGTTCTTTTTACAAAACATGCAAATCAATGCGTTAGCCAGTTTGCTGATAGCCAAACACATCAAACCGTTGCTCGCCAAAGCTAATCGCAGCGCCAATCAACCTGCTATTTTTGCGACCGTATCAGCCCGCGTCGGTAGCATCACTGACAATCAACTAGGCGGCTGGTATAGCTATAGAATGAGTAAGGCGGCTCTTAATATGGGGATGAAAAACTTAAGTATCGAATGGAGCAGATCACTTAAAGATGTATGCGTGGTCGTTATGCAACCAGGCACCGTGAATACTCAGTTGTCTGCACCGTTTCAAGGCAATGTCGCTGAGGGACATCTATTCTCGCCAGCGTATAGCGCGGAGTGCTTATTGGAAGTGCTTTCAGGTATGACTGCTACCCAGTCAGGCAGTTTTGTCGATTGGGCTGGAGAGTCAATACCTTGGTAGTCGTTAAACTGACGCTAGCGTACTAGTAAGCCATCAATCTAATACGCTTCAAACAGTGACATAAACTCATTCACAGGCGTCTGCTCCAGTCTTTCTTGATCGTCGCATAACTCAATGATCTGCTGACAGCGACTTTCGATAAAACGAGTGGCCAGACTGGCGCGGAACTTGGCTTCCAGTACAGGGATGCCCTCAGCGCGGCGGCGTTTGTGGCCGATAGGATATTCAACAGCCACTTTTTCTGTACTGCTGCCATTGTTAAAAAATACTTGAATGGCATTAGCGATAGAACGCTTACTTGGGTCATGATAATCTTTTGAATACTGCGCGTTTTCTTCTACCACCATCTTGCTGCGCAGCTCATCGATTGACAAATGCTGCTCGTGATAGTCGTCTTCATAGTTCTCTGCCATCAGATCCCCTGTTAACAGTGGGACAGCCACCATATACTGCAAGCAGTGGTCACGATCAGCTGGATTGGCAAGCGCGCCTTCTTTTGAGATGATGCGAATCGCTGAGTCATGTGTGGTTAGGACAATTCTCTCGATATCGTCGATTCTGTCTTCGATGTGTGGGTGTAGAATCACCGCGGCTTCACAAGCAGTCTGCGCGTGAAATTCAGCAGGAAAGCTTATTTTAAATAAGATATTTTCCATCACGTAACTACCAAAATCCCGCTGGAATTTAAAACGACGATCGCCTTCAGGCTTGGTCGCTAGATCCTTATTAGTATGGCTGAATAGCACATCATAGAATCCCCACTGCGGTGCGGTTAATGCGCCAGGGATACCCATTTCACCACGCGCCGTTATATCTACCAGACGTACCGCACGACTGGTCGCATCACCTGCTGCCCATGATTTTCGGCTGCCAGCATTGGGTGCATGACGATAGGTGCGCAGTGCCTGACCATCAACGATGGCTTGTGAGATCGCCGCCATGATGCGCTCACGTGGTAGCTGATAAAGCTTTGCAACGACGGCGGTTGACGCCAACTTGACCAAAAACACATGATCAAGACCCACACGGTTGAATGAGTTTTCGAGTGCCAGTACACCTTGAATCTCATGCGCCATGATCATGGCTTCAAGCACTGCTCTCATGGTCAGTGGTGCTTGTCCTTGGCTGATATTTTTCTGACTGATATAGTCCGCGACCGCCAAGATACCACCCAAATTATCAGAAGGATGGCCCCATTCAGCAGCAAGCCACGTATCGTTATAGTCAAGCCAGCGCACCATACAGCCAATGTCAAAAGCAGCTTTGATGGGGTCTAGCCTATAGGAGGTGCCAGGGACACGAGCGCCATGCGGCGTTATTTGATCGGGGCAGTCAGGCCCCAAGTGCTTGGTGCACTCAGGGAAGCGCAGCGCAAGTAAGCCACAGCCAAGCGTGTCCATTAGACAGTGGCGCGCGGTATTCCACGCATCAGTAGGGTTTGGAGACTGCTCGTCTATTGAATAATTGAGAACGTAATCGGCAATTTTTTGAATTTCATCGTCGTATTCTGGACGGACGTTGCTCTCTACCGTCGCATCATTTTTATTTGAATTGGCTGTATTTGAAGAGTTATCTAAGTGATTATTTGACATGGTTGGTTCCTCATCCTGAGTGTGCTACTTCCTTGACTGATTATCTCAGCCATCCTTTTAAAGGAATCATCATTTAAAAGTAGCATACTCAATATGGAACAACCAATTTGAATTATGTTAAGAATTAAAACCTTACAAGCTGTCTAGATCATTAAATATAGCAAGCCTAGAATAAACATTGCTGCCAAGATAAAGAGTAAAGAGCTTAAAACTTTAGTTGTGGTTGACGCAGTATCCGTGCTCTCTTTTTTGATTTTGTTTTTCTTAGCAACGTATAGCACCATCTTCACATGTTCGATATTGTCCTCGAGATAATGTTCTCCTTCAGGTACAAAACCCAAAGATTCATAGAAGCTAAGTAAGTAAGCCTGTGCGGAGATAATAATCGGTCGCTTCTTACCATAGTTTTTTCGGCAGTGTGCAATGGCCTGAGTCATCATCTGCCGTGCTAGGCCATCACCTCTGTGCTCTGACAATACCAGCACTCTACCGATGGCAGGCATAGTAGTATGGTTGGTTTTAATCGTGGGGTCAGCAACCGATAGATTGGATTTTAGCTTATTAAATTCAGGCGGGACGATACGACAGTAACCCACCAACGCTGCATTTTGATGAGCGATCAGGTGCAAGCAATCGAAATCCACTTCATCCATATCTTGATACGCACAGTTTTGTTCGACGACGAACACTTGCGAGCGTGCTTTTAGGATATGGTAAAGATCAACTGAGGTCAGCTCGTCAAAGGTTTTTAGAGAAAATTCACAATTCATAATAGTCTAGCTTCTGGCGATAGGCGGTAAAATAGGGGCATTATAACGATTTAGGCACACATTAACCATTCCTAACCGTTTAGGGTTTGGCTGATTTTGTCTAAGTTTAGGCTATCAGACATGGCGCTAAAGATCTCAAAATATTTGCCGCGCTGGGCATAAAGTACCTCGTGGGTACCTGTCTCGACGACTTCGCCATTTTCTATCACCACGAGATCATCCGCATCAATGATTTGGGCAATATTGTGCGAGACCATAATGACGGTACGGTCTTTTTTAATCAGATCTAGGCTTTTTTTAACCTGCTGACTGGCGATGGCGTCTAGACTGGCTGTCGGCTCGTCCAAAAATACAATGGGCGGGTCTTTTAGAAACATCCTTGCCAGCGCGATACGCTGCTGTTGACCACCTGATAAGGACTTAGCAGTGCTCTCATAGCCATCTGGTAGAGACATGACTTGCTCGTGGATAGAGGATTTTTTTGCAGCCACGATGATGTCATCTTCGCTGGCATTCATATCACCATAACGGATGTTTTCACTAATCGTACCCGAAAAAATATGATTGCTCTGTAGTACCAACCCGATGCGCTGACGCAACTCGTGGGTATCACAGTCAGCCAAATCATGTCCATCTAGGCAGATCGTGCCAGCGTCTGGCGCATAGAATTTAACCAATAGATTAATGATCGTGCTTTTGCCAGCACCAGAGAGACCAACCAATGCAGTGATACGGTTGGGCTTGATAGTAAAGCTGACATTCTTTAGCGCTTGTGTACCATTGGGATAGGTAAAATCAACGTTTTTAAGCTCGATATGGCCTTTGAGGTTTTCGCTACTGATGCCATCGATGTTTTCGACTTGCTTGTCATCTTCTAAAATATCAAAAAAACCTTCGGCATAGGTCAATGCATTATTGATTTGATCATAGATGCGGTGCAATTGACGGATAGGGGCGGCGACGTTTTGAAATAGCATGACATGAAACAAGATCATACCAATGGTCATCTCGCCTTTTAGCACAAAATAAGCGGTGAGAAGAATGATAACCACCACACCAATCTGCTCGATAAAGGTTTTGATGGCATCATAAATAAAGCCAATACTGCGAATTCGCAGCTGGTTGTCGGTCATCTCTTTTTGAATGGCTAAGTGCTTCTCAGCCTCGATGGACTCACGGACGAAGGATTTCACCACGCTGATCGAGTTAATTAGTGAGATAACGAGACCGCTTTTGGCTTCTCGAAACCCCCGCATCTGCCGACGAAAACCTTGCAGACGCCGTGCTTGCTTTTGGCTAATAACAAAGTAAATGGGTATGATAATAAGACCGACCATGCCAACCCAAAAATTGGTCGAAAACATGATAATAAGCGCCACAATTGCGTTGGCAAATAGCGGTAGCATATCGATAAAGAAGTTCTGCACCAGGCTGGTTAAACTGCTGACTCCATAATCAATACGGGTTTGCAATTTACCACTGTCGTTCTCACTACTGGTATAAAATGCCATGCGATAAGTAAGGATGCGCTCAATTATTTTTTGGGATAAATCGCGCGACAAGTTGATACGAATCTTTTCACCAAAAAAACGCTGACCAAAAGAGATGAATATCGACAGGATCTCTTTGGTCAGGAGGACCGCACTAATAATCCCTAGCATGCGCAGACCTGCCTGCCATGGATCAGCAAGCGTGGCAATTTCGGTCAAGGTATCGACGGTATAACGTAGCACAAACGCATTGACCTGCGCGGTAAAGGAGCCTAGGGCGGTCAGCACTAAGGTAGCAATGATAAGTACGCGGTAAGGTTTAGCAAATACCGCCAGTTTTTTTAGAATATCCCACAGCAGCGCCCGTCGTTCTTTTTTCTCGACGGGAGGTTTTTTGTCTAACTGCACACGGCGGGGTTGGGAAGATGTTGGCATAAAACTCTATCGCAAATTAAAATACGCCATGACTACGCTTAAAACGCATCCGCTGGCACAAAAACTTCACCCACCATGATACGCCTTGCTGAGCGACTCATCGACACTTTTTTGGCTTGCCAGCGCCCATCGACCAGTTCAGTTTTTCCACCGACGAGCAATGTCCCTGATGGGTGACCAAAACGCACCTCTGTCAGCTCGCCAGCACCTGCTGCTTGATTGACGAGTGTGCCTTGTGTGGTTGCTGCGGCGGCAATAGCGACTGCTGCTGTACCCATCATGGCATGATGCAATTGCCCCATGCTCATGGCACGTACGACCAAATCAATCTCGCCAGCACCGACCGATTTACCACTAGAGGCCGTATAGCTCTGTGCTGCACCCACCCAAGCGATTTTAGGAATATGTTGGCTGGTCTGCGCCTCGCTCACGTCTTTGAATAATCCCATCGCAACGCCGCCTGTGGCACGGATTTTTTCAAGCTTGGCAAGTAGCTTACCATCGCTATTGATGTCGCCTTGTAATTCAGTACCAGTAAAGCCTAAATCTTCTGCTTTCAGAAAGATGGTCGGGATACCTGCACTGATAAAAGTGGCTTTGACGCTATCGACATTTAAACCGCAGTCCGTTACATCGAAGTCATCGACCAAGTTGCCAGTAGGGAACATATCGCTGGTGGCATCTACAGGATCGATAAACTCAATTTTAACTTCAGCAGCAGGGAAGGTTACACCATCTAATTCAAAGTCACCCGTCTCTTGAACTTGTACTTTATCATTTGCATCTTTATAGACAGGCACATGGGCAATAATCGTTTTACCGATATTTTCTTGCCAAATGCGTACTTCACAAATACCGCTTTCAGCACCTTCATCGATGCTGTTAGAAATCTTGTCAGTATCGACCAAATTCATATTAATGGCACAGGCACCGACGGCTGCAGTTAAGTTGCCACAGTTACCCGCCCAATCAATCATAGGTTTTGCGATATTGACTTGTCCGAACAGGTAATTCACATCATGGTCTGGTCTGTCAGAGGCCGATAAAATAACCGTTTTTGAGGTACTAGAGCTACCATTGCCCAAACCATCAATCTGTTTGCCGTAAGGATCTGGGCTACCGATGACACGTAATAGGAAGTTATCACGTGACTTGCCAGCGACTTGGCAACGCTCAGGTAAGTCAGACAATTTAAAGAATGTCCCCTTTGAGGTACCACCGCGCATATAGGTAGCAGGAACGGATAGTTGCGGGGCAAAAGAGTGTTTTGATTGAGAATTAGTTTGGGCCACTGTATTAAGTCCTTTTTATATTGTTATAAGATTGGGTATGGTGCCATCAGAAAGTAAACATGTACGATTAAAAACGCTCGTTAATAATGATAGCGACAAGAGATAATCGTCAGATAATTATCATCGACAGCATATACCAACCGATTGGCATCATCGATGCGTCTTGACCAAAATCCAGATAGGTTTTCTTTTAGGGGTTCAGGCTTGCCAATGCCTTCAAACGGATTACGCTTACATTCGGTGATGAGTTTGTTAATACGTTTGAGTGTCTTCTTATCTTGGGTTTGCCAGTACAGATAGTCTTTCCACGCAGCATCTGTCCATGCTAGTTGCTCACTCATTGTTAGACCCTTTGGATTCATTAAAGCCTTTGAGTTCAAGCGTTCTCAACGTTGATATTATTATCTTCTGCTGTATCAATTAGCTCACGCTTAACCGTTTTGCCAGCTTTATACTGGGCAATAGAGTCCGCTAAGTGCGCCGCATTGGCAGGAGATTTTAATAGATAGACGGTTTCCATCAGGCTATTGTAATAATCAAGCGACATAACGACCGCATCATCAGCGTCACGGCGGGTCACGATAGTGGCGTTGGCATCATCGTTTACCGTATCTAGAACGGACTTTAGGTGCTTTCTGGCTTCTGAAAAACTAACGACTCTCATGGCTTACTCCTCTCACGACATACTTCATAACTTGTACAATATATCGTACATATTACGCTATTGGTGAAGCAAACTCAACATTTAGCTATTTTTCAACATTAAGATATAAGTAAGAAAGCTCAGTGTGTAGCGTGCAAACCATTTTTTGAACTAAGGCTTTAACATTAGCAAATAAAAGCCGATGTCATATAAACAGGTTATACAACATCGGCGACTTTTATACTTTGCTACTTATCACACTAAAAACTACAGGATAGCCTTAGACAATATCGAGCGTACCTTCGATAAACTCTTTAGCAAAGCGTTGTAGCATACCGCCAGCGTTGTACATTTTTACTTCGTCAGCAGTATCTAAACGGCAGATGATTGGCGTCTCAGTAGTGGTGCCATCAGCACGATGGATTACCAACGTCATTAACCCGCCAGCAGAGACTTCGCCCATTACATCAAAGGTCTCCGTACCATCGATATTTAATGTATGGCGAGTAGCGCCTTCTTCGAACTGTAGAGGTAGGGCACCCATACCGACTAAGTTTTGACGATGAATACGTTCAAAGTCTTCAGCAACGACAGCTTCTACACCAGCGAGACGCACACCTTTGGCAGCCCAGTCACGGCTCGAGCCTTGACCATAGCCATCACCTGCGATGATGATGAGCGGCTGTTCACGGTTCATGTAGGTTTCAATCGCTTCCCACATCCGCATGACTTGACCTTCTGGCTCGACGCGCGCCAGTGAGCCTTGGACAACTTCGCCATCTTCATCGCGTACCATTTCGTTCAATAGCTTAGGATTGGCAAAAGTGGCACGTTGCGCGGTTAAATGGTCGCCGCGATGGGTCGCGTATGAGTTATAGTCTTCAGCAGGCAAGCCCATAGTATCAAGGTACTCGCCAGCTGCCGATGCACCCAAAATTGCATTCGATGGCGACATATGGTCGGTGGTGATGTTATCACCCAACACGGCCAACGGACGCATACCTTTTAGTTTGTTCATCGCTGCCATTTTACCTTCCCAATACGGTGGGCGGCGAATATAGGTCGTCATTTCACGCCAGTCATATAGTGGACTTAACGCCTTACCCGTGTCTTTCTTGGCTTCATCAAACATTGGGATATATACAGCATTGAATTGCTCAGGCTTCACGGCAGCAGCGACGATAGCATCAACCTCTTCATCGTCAAACCAGATGTCTTTTAGATAAACATCATTGCCGTTTTGGTCTTTACCCAATGAATCTTTTTCGATATCAAAGCGAATATTACCGGCGATGGCATACGCAATAACAAGCGGCGGTGATGCCAAAAATGCTTGCTTGGCATATGGATGGATACGACCATCAAAGTTACGGTTACCAGACAGCACAGCCGTGGTAAATAAGTCGTTATCAATGATTTCTTTTTCGATATCAGGGTCTAGTGCACCACTCATACCATTACACGTCGTACAGGCAAAACCAACCACGTCAAAGCCAATCTCTTGTAGCTCAGGCATCAGCCCTGCTTCTTCTAAGTACATTTTGACCGTTTTTGAGCCGGGTGCTAGTGAAGATTTCACCCAAGGCTTACGTAACAAGCCCTTGGCATTGGCGTTACGGGCAACGAGGCCTGCGGCAACCATGTTGCGAGGGTTTGAGGTATTGGTACAACTGGTAATAGCAGCGATAATGACCGCGCCATCTGGCATCAAACCGTCTTTTGGTTCAGGTAGTTTTTGATCAGGAGCGTGGGCGATACCTTTGGCAACCAAGTCAGTGGTCGATACACGCGCATGAGGACGCGAAGGGCCTGCCATGTTACGTACGACTGCTGATAGATCAAACTCAAGTACGCGGGCGTACTCGGCTTTTTCCATACCGTCAGCCCAAAGACCTGTTTGTTTAGCATACTGCTCAACCAATTTGATCTGAGGCTCAGAACGACCAGTCAAACGTAGATAGTCAATGGTTTGCTCATCGATATAGAACATCGCGGCAGTTGCGCCATATTCAGGCGTCATATTGGAGATAGAGGCGCGGTCACCAACACTTAACTGACGTGCGCCTTCACCAAAGAATTCGATATAGGTAGAGACCACACCTGCATCACGTAAAAACTCAGTCATCGCGAGTACGAGATCCGTACCAGTGATGCCTTTTTGCAATTTTCCTGTTAACTTAACACCCACATAATCAGGCAGGCGCATGTATGATGGGTTACCTAGCATGACGCTTTCGGCTTCTAGACCGCCAACACCGATTGAGATCACACCTAGTGCATCGACCATCGGCGTGTGGCTATCAGTACCAACTAAAGTGTCAGCAAACGCGACTTCTTCACCGGCTTTATTGTGCACGACCTGTACGACAGGTGACATTTTTTCTAGGTTAATCTGATGCATGATGCCATTGCCCGGTGGCACGACATTGACATTGTCAAAAGCGTACTGACACCAGTTGATAAAGTGAAAACGGTCATCGTTACGGCGTTCTTCAATCGCGCGGTTTTTCTCAAAAGCGTTTTCTTCAAAGCCTGCGTGCTCAACGGCCAATGAATGGTCAACGATGAGCTGAGTTGGCACGATAGGGTTTACCTTAGACGGGTCGCCGCCTTGCTCAGCGATGGCATCACGCAAGCCTGCCAAATCAACAAAGGCCGTTTGACCCAAAATATCATGACAAACCACACGGGCAGGGTACCAAGGAAAATCTAGATCTTGCTTGCCTTCGATATGCTGCTTTAGCGCATCGGTCAACTCTTCTGGTGGGCAACGGCGTACTAGGTTTTCACACAATACTTTTGAGCAGAATGGTAGCTTGTCATAAGCGCCTGCTTCGATACTCTCGACGGCTTCGCGGGTGTCAAAGTAATAAAGATCAGTACCGGGAAGTGGCTTCTTGAATTGTTCGTTCATTGGTTGTACTAGGGCGTTGTCCATAAGTCACCTTTGGCTGTTGGCTAATTTTAATAAGTAGTTAAGCGTTGATATTGGGTAAAAAGTCATTCCTTTAGCAAAATCATCGTTTGTTATTATAGGCTTTGCTAAAGAAGCGATATTGAAAAGGCATGGTTTATATAAATGGTAATAAGCGTATGACGATTAAGCCTAAAAAAATAACAAGGCTCAATCATCATAGCTGTATCAGCTAACGGCAATGCTAGCTGATAGTAAGTACGTAACAATAGCTACTTAAAAAAAATCAACTTAACGCGCACTCATATCTGGTACTGGACGCAGATCTTCGCCTGTATATTCCGCACTTGGGCGAATGATACGGTTGTTAGCACGTTGCTCAAACACGTGAGCGGCCCAACCTGTCAAGCGTGAACAGACAAAGATAGGGGTGAACAATTTGGTTGGGATACCCATGAAATGATAGGCAGAAGCATGGAAAAAGTCAGCATTACAGAACAGCTTTTTCTCGCGCCACATAACCTCTTCACAGCGTACCGATACTGGATATAGCACTTCATCACCAACGTCCGCAGCTAGCTTCTCAGCCCAACCTTTAATCACGACGTTACGCGGATCTGACTCGCTATAGATGGCATGACCAAAGCCCATGATTTTGTCTTTACGTGCTAGCATGCCCATCATTTTTTCTTCGGCTTCATCAGGTGAGCTAAAGCCTTCAATCATATCCATCGCCGCTTCATTCGCTCCGCCATGCAATGGACCGCGTAGTGAACCGATTGCGCCAGTGATACAAGAATGAATATCAGACAAAGTAGACGCACACACGCGAGCAGTAAAGGTCGAAGCATTAAACTCATGCTCCGCGTACAAGATAAGCGAGACGTTCATCACTTTTTCATGTAGCTCGTTTGGTTTTTCGCCTTTAAGTAGATGCAAGAAGTGACCGCCAATGGTTGCATCATCTGTATCGGTCTCGATACGCACATTGTCGTGGGTAAAGCGGTACCAGTAGTTGATGATCGATGGGAATGTGGCCAACATACGGTCGGTTTGATCATTCTCTTCATCAAAACTCATTTCAGTCTCAAGGTTACCGAGCATAGAGCAACCTGTACGCAATACATCCATCGGATGGGCGCTGGCAGGGATACGCTCAAGCACGTCTTTTAGTGCTTGTGGTAGGCCGCGAAGGCTTTTGAGCTTAGCTTGATAAGCATCAAGCTCGCTTTGAGTAGGCAAGTTGCCGTATAGCAGCAAATACGCTACTTCTTCAAAAATACACTTATCTGCCAGTTCTGATACATCATAACCGCGATAGGTCAGACCAGAGCCTGATTTGCCAACGGTAGATAGAGAGGTTTTACCAGCGACTTGACCGCGTAGACCTGCGCCTGAAAGTTCTTTTTGTGCTGCCATGCTTACATTCCTTTTGTGGGTAGCTTTTTTGGGTGAAAACGGTGTTTCTAATAATAAATTTATCAGTTAATGACTGACTGTAGCGCCAGTTGAGCGTTACGCAGGCTGTTCAGGCTGTGGGCCATCTAAATCGACCTTACAGCGCTCGAACTCAGCTTCGATAGGGCCATTCAAGACTTCCATTGCGCTGCCTTCGCCTTCTGCATTATTTATTTTCATGTACTTGACACCCAGTGGTGACTCCATGAATGTCTGAATCTCAGTCATTTCTTCTGGGGTAGGGTCAGCCATTGGCGTTGCAATTTCTTCACCATTCATGACGCGCAGTTGCTCATTGCCAAACGTAATCAGTTTTTCCCCTACCTCTGACGTATAAAAGCCATCCAACTCTTTTAACTCTGCATCGGTAAACTGACTTTTATAGAAACTATCGACTTCGGCTTTACCCAAGTCTTTGTCGCGCGATTCGAGGCAGCTGACCTGCTCTGCACTGAGTGCACCGCTATTGATAACCGGTGCAAAAAGTAGGCTGTTGACAGTATCTAGCGTAATCGTCGTCATGACCAAATCATCTTGAGTGGCAGGTGCAGGAGCCTCTTTGGTAGCATCAGCTTCAGCAGTGCTTGCACCACTGGTCGTATCGTCGGCGGTTTCTGGTGTTTTATCACAGCCCGTCATGAATAACAGCGCAGCAAGCGCACTGCTAAGTAGTGACGTTTTGACAACAGTATTAGACGTAAAAAATGGCATAAATAACCTAAAGGTAAGTGAAGACGGATTTCGAAAAGATAAAGCATTCAAAGGTGATTTATCTTTTCGGCGTTGCCAATGACTAATGATTGACTATTTATTATTAGCAAATAGCTTGTCTAGCGTTTGCTCAAACTCGTGATAGTTTAAGAAATCGTAGAGATCCATACGGGTCTGCATGGTATCGACGACTTTGTCTTGCGTGCCATCATCTAATAAATGCTGATAAACGTTCAACGCTGCTTTGTTCATAGCGCGGAAGGCTGATAGTGGATAAAGCACCATCTCGACACCCACACTATACAACTGGTCAGTGGTGTATAGATCTGTCTGACCAAACTCTGTCATGTTTGCCAGTACTGGAATGTCGAGTACATCGGTGAACTTACGATACATTTCGATATCGGTTAGCGCTTCTGCAAAGATCATATCTGCACCCGCTTCTTGAAAGGCAACGGCGCGCTCGACAGCAGCGTCCAAGCCTTCTACAGACAACGCATCTGTACGTGCCATCACCACAAAGTCAGGGTCAGTCTTGGCATCCAATGCGGCTTTTAGACGATCAACCATCTCTGAGATGCTAACGATTTCTTTGTTTGGGCGATGACCACAACGTTTTTGCGCCACTTGGTCTTCGATATGTACCGCTGCAACGCCTGCTTTTTCCATTTTTCTAATGGTTTGGGCGATGTTAAACGCGCCACCAAAGCCAGTATCGATATCAACCAATAGTGGCGTATCAACGGCATCGGTGATACGGCGAGCATCTTCTAGTACATTATCAAGACTGGTCATACCAAGATCCGGCAAACCAAATGAGGCGTTTGCCACGCCAGCACCAGAGAGGTACAACGCTTGATGACCAACTTGGGTCGCCATCATCGCTGTGTAGGCATTGATAGCGCCTGCAATCTGTAATGGTTGGTTGTTATCGTTTTTTTGAGTGAGGGCGCTGCGAAAGCGTGCGCCAGCTGAAGATGAAGTCATGTGATAATCCTTACATGGAGGGAGAATATTCTAATTGTTGTAGCTGATTATACTCAATTATTCATGCTTGAAAAGTTTGGGTTATTAATTACTGATTAGTTTATTTAATAAATTAGTTTAATATTTTTAATAGTATTCATAATTCAAATAGCATTATACATTTAATGGTATTTTCTCCCTACAAGTATTCATATTGCTTAAAACCTAAGCTTTTGAAACATTGTAATTTTTACATTTGGTTACAATTACTCAGGTTATTGCTTCATGATTGCTGTTTCATTAATTTAATGACACCTATCAAAAAGCCCCAACAGCTGAGCTATTAGGGCTTTTTTATATTCGTATAGGACGATTAAGCTTGTAGTTTTATATTAAGCAAAAGCTTAAGCAAATAAACCTGCAAGATTGGCCAGGAACAATAAGGCAAAACCTGCCAAGAATATCAAGCCTGCGATAGACAGTGCATTCATACCGAACGACAGTTTTTTATGCTTTGTGACCAATGAGTAGTTTAACCAACCAAAGATAGGTGCAGAGACAAACGCTGATATCATGGCAAACTTAAGCATTGAGCCTAGCTGTCCGGTAAAGAACGTGATAATCACTAATCCACCACCGATAGCATAGGTCGTCCAAAAAGCGACTTGTTTTTTGTTGATTTCACTTTGACCTTTGAGCAAGCGCCAGCACTCGGCATTAGCACGGCCATAACCATCTGCACAAGTGATTGTGGTACCAAACATACACATAAAGGCGACGAAAGCGACCAGCAGTCTCGACCATTCACCAATGGTGGCGGTATACATATTAATCAACTGATTGATATAAGCGCCGCCGACCAGCTCGATCTCTTGTCCTGAGCCATACTGGACAAACACACCTAGTGATAAGAAGAACAATGCCAAAATCGCTGAGACGGCATAACCCACGTTAAAATCTAATAAGCCTTGGCGATGGGTGGTGTGATCGGCTTTAACTTTGGCGGAGGTCCACATAGAGGTAATCGCCGCAAACTCAAGCGGTGCTGGCATCCAGCCCATCAGTGCTACGATGAATCCCAATGTGGCTAAGTTCCAAGGAGAGGCGGCGACAAAATCCACTGCCATGACGGTTGGCTTACCAGCGGCAATAACGACCGCTGCCACCGTTGCTGTGGTAAGCGCAATCATAATCCACTTGGTCACGCCATCGAGCAATTTATAATGCCCTGCAATCAAAAAGAACCAAGAGACCGCGACGATAATGAGAGATAACGCCATCGTCGACAGACCGAGTGAGGCTGGCAACATAAAGCCTAAGATCACAGCAGCAATGAGAGAGACCGCACCCGTACTAATAACGGCTGACAAGATAGATAGAATGAAATATACCCAAAGATACACCTTTGAGCGTTTGGCGTAGCCTGCAATCAAACTCTCGCCTGTATCATAAACATAATCGGTTGCGAATCGAAAAAACGGATACTTAAACACGTTGGCTAAGATAATCATAATAGCCAACTGCCAGCCATAGATAGCACCGGCCTGTGTTGATGAAATCAGATGCGAGCCACCAATGGCAGCAGTCGCCATCAAAATACCTGGGCCAAAAATGCGCCAACTAAAGCCTTCTTGCGGTACGCTTGCGCTATCCTCAGCGGTACGTGAATTGTTGAGTGGTTGTGTGGTCATGAATACCTCGAAATGTTTAGAACGGCAAATTATCACTTACCTGTGTCAGCTTGCCAATGATCAGTAGAAAACCGTCTTATAATACACACAAATATAAAATGATTCATATTGTATCGACTTTACCACAGCAATACTGTCTAGGAGAATGATTATTCTAGTTATTATTACTATTTGTTTGCATTGCCATTCTTTTTAGTTAGCATATTTATAAAATAATATCAATATTTAAAACCAATTATTTTTGGCGGTTCTTTATAACATAATATTCACAAGATATCTGCCCATTTAGGCCTGTGACACAAAATTTTGCTGCCGATAAGTGATACCTCGTTGTTCATAGACGTGATAGATGGCCATGAGCAAGTCCGGTATGTTTGGATGTACGAAGTCTTTAAGCGTATGCAAGTAGATAGGAGAGGTCACATTTTCGTGAATCAAGCGTTGATAACTGATCTGTTCGGTACGCACCGTTTGGAGGCTGGCAGGCACAAGCGTAATACCTTCGCCTGCCGCCACCAGACCCAGTGCCACTTGCAAATCACTCACCGTCGTGGTCATAAAGGGTGAGATGCCGTATTGTGCAAACAGGTGTAGTAAAGGCTCGGTGATGGCCTCGCTAGACAATGATGTTTCGTGAGTCGCACGGTTTACTGTACCAGCAGACAACTCGTCGCTCGCTTGGGTCACTATCTCTGTCGTCACAGTTGACGATACTGGCAAATGCGTTTGATGGTATAAAATTAAGCGATTGTTTGCCAAGTCTATCAGGCGCTGCTTACGGACATGGGCGAGCGGGTGCGATTTTGGCAATGCCACCACATATCGTTCATGACGTAAGAGTATTTGTTGAATCCACGGGTCTTGATGAGCAAATCGGCCAAAGCCAATGTCAATCTCACCAGACTTGAGTGCGTCCATCTGCTGATATGAGCTGATGTCTTTTAAATTAACGTCAATATCGGGACTGAATTGTTTAAGCGTGGCGATGATTTCGGGAAGCAGTCCATATAATACTGAAGGCACAAACCCAATGTTGAGTGCGCTACTGGGCGCAGATAAGCGCTGGGTCATGCTAGTCACGGTATCAATTTCTGTTAGTATCGTGCTTATCTTGTCATAGAAAAATGAACCGGCTTCAGTCAGATTTAAAGGCCTGTGGTAGCGATCAATAAGCACCACGCCCATGTCCGTCTCTAACTGTTTTAGCAAGCGACTCAAGCTGGGTTGTGACAGTCCTGTCTTTGCGGCAGCTGCGCTAAAGCTACGTAAGTCTGCAACCGCGATAAACGCATTAAGCTGTTTTAAATCCATATCATTAAACCTGCTATGCTAACGATGTTAGTTATTTACTAAGTACGGTTGTTATAGAGTCGATTTTAACGTCTATTTAGTGAGTTATGCTAAGAGGCCTACATAAATTAGCGATATCGGACAAATTGTGCTTGAAGATAAGAGGTTGAGCAACTATATTGGGAGCTCACAATACTGTTACACTTTAGCAAGAAATATTACCTCTTCATTTTCATTTTAGCAGTCATTTAATACCAGTAGCATACACTGGTTTGGTATCCCTTTATGAGCGACGACGATAAAGACATCAGTACTGATTTTGAAGAGGCGCTGGCAAAAATTGTCAGTCAAAAGGCGCGTACGCGTCATAATGATGATATTTATGAGCGTTTCATCAGTCGGGTGCAGATCGCTGACAGTGATGACAACGATGACTCGCTAGCGCTTGAGAGCGCAAAAAAACTTGCTGCATTTGAGCCTTTGAGTGCCGAGGAACTACAACTGTTTGAAGAAGAGAGCAGTCAGCAGGCGCAATCATTAGAACTGGTAGATATCACGACAACCAACGCTACGTTTGATTTTTCAAATAAAAATACGCCTGTACCAAACAAAGTACCGACGGCAGATGAGCCTATCAATAGCAATCAGGCTGATAGCAGTTTGCGCGACACTGCATCAAACCATCATATCCTAGATGATGAGGCAGAAAAATCATTGTTTATCGATACTGATGAGCAAGAAGCCCTGTCATCGAGCATGCCGATATTGAGTCAATCTGACGATGACTTGTTAAATCCTGCAAACGTATCTACAGATTTGAATACTGATAGTATCCAAACATCTCTAAAGTCGCCAAGTAAGCCGGCACGGCGCAAAAAACCGCTTATGGTTATGGTCGTGGGTGGTTTATTGTTGATAGCAGCGACCATCCTGGTGCTGGTTTTCACTGGCGTTTTAGCGACTCCCACACCAGATAATACAGCAGCAGACGATATAACTAATAGTGCAAATAGCAGTATAGCGTCAAAAATGAAAGCGGAAGATAAACAAGTTATCAATCCCGAGCAAACACCTACTCTTAACGATGCCCCATCTGCTAATACCACCAGCCAATCTACATCCTCACAGCAAGCAACTGACTTAAATGGTGATCAGCAAGACGCGCCAGCCAGTAGTGCAGCAGCAGAAAGCACAGAGTTGACCGACAGTGCGCCACCTAATTCAGAAGCTGTTATTACTTATGAAGACTTTAGGCAGGAATCAAAAACCACGTTGTACCGCGAAACTGGTGATTAGACCAGTGATTAAAATGAGTATGGTTTGATTCAGTTTAATCAATGAGATAACCGTCTATCAACCTATTCTAGACGCTCATTCCAGATTATGTTGCAAAACAACAGATAATTGGTATCATTATGTAAACATGCGGTTGTTTACCGCTGATGATATGAATTGGGTTGGTGTGCAACTATGAATGACTCAGAAAACGTTAGTGAGCAGATGGAGCCGAAAGGCATCAGACCGCGTAGTCTTGTTTTCGCTATCATCAGTGTGATCTTTATCGTTTTAATGTCTACCTTTTATATGTCTAATCGTCTTTCTTTCACGCTGTCCCAAGTATCGACCACTAGCAACGGTCTGACAGTGAGCAATATCACTAAAAATAGCCGTTCTATTCAGCTACCACCGCAGAAACTGAATGATCAGAACAAAACTACAGTCTTGGATATAAAAGATAGCAGTGCCATTAGCTATAACAATGTTGAGCAAGAAGCGCTATTCCGTGAGGAAGAAAATATCATACCAAAGTACAGCACGCATAGTATGGTATCTGTGGTTAGTGTTGAAGAATTTAGAGTAGCAGTACATAAGATGTTGTATCGTGAATCCAAGTATTAGAAGTGCACGGACCGTCACGAGCTGATATAGGAGTAGTATTAAGCCTCATTTTTCTATAAACCAGACGAATGGGGCTTTTTTGTGGGTTTAATACGCCATGCTTTGCTGTATGTCATCTGTCGCGCTCAACGCAACCGCTACGAAAGCGGCAGCCGTTGCACTGTTATTGGTCTGCTTGTATTGGATATGCACGGGTATGTGTGTGCTGACGTTGTTTAGCATCATAAAGTGACAGCCATCGCTATACAGTTTGCGTACGCAATAAGGCGCAATCGCCACGCCTAAGCCTGCAGCTACCTCGGTCACCAATGTCTGCATGTGCTTGGGTTGACTGATGATATTGGGCGAAAACCCAGCTTGTTTACACAGCATGATGGTTTCATCAAATAAACCAACCGCTTCATCACGGTTAAAAATAATAAACTTATCATCTTTTAGCTGCGCCAAATCAATGGTTGTCTGATCGGCTAATACATGGCTCTGGTTCACAATCGCCACCAATTTATCGATATAAATGCTGTGGCTCATAAAGTCATCGGCAATGGCGGTTGGCAATGGCCGTGAAAAAGCAATATCGATGCGGTCATTATTAAACGCTTCTATTTGTTCGGTCACCGTCATCTCAAATAATGACACATGTACGTGCGGAAATTTTTCTTTATAACTGCGTACCAATGTGGCCATAAAGGTCAGACAGGCTGAGCTTAAATGCGCAATATTGAGTGTACCTACCTGTCCGTCATGTGCTCGTTTGACTTGTGTCTTCGCTTGCTCTGCTAAGCTCAAAATAACAGCAGCGTCTTTCAGTAGTTGCTCGCCAGCGGGTGTGATAGTCACCTCACGAGAAGTACGGTTAAACAGAACAACACCCAATTCTGTCTCTAACGATGAGATATGGCGACTGATGGCAGGTTGTACGGTATACAGCTCACGCGCCGCTTCCGAAAAGCTCTGGTGCTTGGCCACGGCCATAAAGCTTTTGAGTGTTTTTATATCCATATTATCAATCCCTTTTATTAATATCTTTCATCAAAATCTTTCTCAATCTTGGTTTTTTATCTATACAGTATTTGTATGGATTCAATCATATACTATCATTTTTGTTATGGCTTGATAGACTCTATACTTACGGCATGATTTATTAAGCCGAGATAATAATGGATAAGCCAGTACCAGTACTAAACCAATCGTCAAGCCAGTCGTTAAGCAGATTTATTCTACTGTTAATGACCGCCGCGATTGCCGCAACCGCTGCCAACCTTTATTACAATCAGCCGATTTTACCGCTCATTGGCCATGAGTTTCATTTGACTGACTCACAACTGGGTAGTATTCCAGCATTGACGCAGTTTGGTTATGCCTTTGCTTTACTGTTCCTCTCACCATTGGGCGATTCGATTGCGCGTAGACGCTTAATTGGTATTCTGTCGTGCTTATTAGTAGCGGCTTGTGTTTTTGCAGCGATATCACCCAGCTTACCCGTACTGCTGCTATCGGTGTTTTTGATTGGTGTCAGCGCCAATATTACCCAGCAGCTCATTCCGTTTGCCGCGTCCATGGTGTCTCCTGAAAACAAAGGTGCAACCCTTGGTACGCTCATGATGGGTTTGACCATAGGTATTCTGCTATCTAGAACCTTAAGTGGGTTTGTAGGGGAGCAGTTCGGTTGGCGCAGCGTGTTTGTGATGTCTGCAGCACTTGCCGCTATCTTTGGGGTATTACTGCGGGTATTTTTGCCAACCAATACTCCGCATACCACGCTGCGTTACTTTCCGCTTATCAAAAGTAGCTTGTCACTATTTATAAAACACAAATCCCTGCAAAAATTCACCCTTACGGGCGCATTTTGGTTTGCCTCATTCAACGTACTGTGGGCAACACTGGCGATTTATGTCAGCGATGCACCTTTTAATTACAATGCACAGCAAGCGGGACTATTTGGTGTGATTGCGCTGGCAGGCGTGATAGGGGCTAAATCCTCTGGCAAATGGGTCAATAAGCTGGGCTCTAAAACCTTAGTGATGATCGCATTGGCACTGGCTGCCACAGGCTTCACTATTACAGGGTTGTTTGCAGGTAATTTGGTGTCGCTGATTGTCGGTATTATTTTAATCGACTTTGCTGTATTCAGTGCGCAAGTGGCCAATCAGGTTCGTGTTTTTAGTATCGATCCCGCTGCTCAAAGCCGCATCAACGGTATCTATATGTTGGGTTACTACACAGGCGGGGCATTAGGATCTATGGCGGGTGTCAAAGCTTTTGCCTTGTACCAATGGCCAGGGGTTGTGGTGGTCAGCATCGTCTTTATTATCATCAGCGCAATATTCAATGCATTCGCCAAAAAATAAGCGATATCAGTACGTAGGTATTGATTAGTACGAGATTACTGATAAATCGATGTTACTTCTTATCGTCTAAGGACACATATGAACCAATTAAAAACGGCAGGTAGTTTTACCTTACTGTGTATTGCCAGTTTGACCATTATGGTCGGTACGTTACTGGCACCTGGCTTGGTTAGCATTTCGGCAGGCTTAGGCATTACCGACAACAGCGTGCTATTAATTACCTTGCCGTCATTGGGTGCGGTGGTATTTGCGCCACTGGCTGGCAAGCTAATCGATAAATATGGCGCGTATAAACTCTTGATGATTGGTTTGTTTTTATACGGACTTGCAGGTGCCAGTGCTTATCTTTTACATGGACCAGCACAGGTGTTTAGCAATCGGTTTTTATTGGGCGGTATAACGGCGGTCGTCATGGCGAGCTGTACGGTATTAATCTCCACGTGGTATCAAGGCGAAGCACGGTTGAAAATGATTGCTAAGCAAGGGATGTCTATTGAGCTGGGCGGGGTCATCTTCTTATTTTTAGGTGGTTTGCTTGCCTCACAGTTTTGGGCATTACCGCTGTCGATTTATTTAATAGCGTGGGTATTTTTGGCCATGCTATTACTGTTTGTACCACGGCATCATGCCGCTACAGCAGAGAATACACAGATTGCTGAAGACGATAGCAAAACCATCATTAGTGGCCTATCTCTAAAAAATGTGTATCTTATCTCAACCTTAGCGATGACCATCTTTTTTACCTCAACCGTGTTATTGCCCATCACCATGCATGAGTTGAGCTATAACGAATCACAAATCGGTCAACTATTGGCCTTTATTTCTTTAGTGGCGGTCGTTACCGCAGGCTTTATGCCAAAAATAATCAAATGGTTGAATGAACCTAAAGTCTTGGCACTGGCATTTTTAGCATTTGCATTGTCATATATTTGCTTTACGCAAACCAGCACTTTGCTACTAACATTAGGCGCATTATTGATCGGCATTGGCTTTGGTTTTAGTATTCCGCTATTGAACCACATGACTGTCGAGCTAAGTGCTGCTAACGTACGTGGCCGCAATTTATCTTACTTTACGATGGCAGTGTTTTCGGGTCAGTTCTTCACATCATTTATGGAGTACATGCCGGGCGGCGCACATAACGTGTTTATTATGTGCAGCGTGTTCAGCGTCATTATTAGTATGATTTTATTTGTGAAAGCTCGTAAAGTTGCTTGATAGAGCGCTTGTATTTTTCATAAGGGAACATGAAGGGAAGCAGTTAGCTTGCAGGTCGTGTTAAGCCAGTTGCTTTTTGAGCGTTCGTAAACGGCTTTTAAATTCTGAGCGGTCAACATAACAGCCTTTGAGACGACGCTCACCGACGTTTTCATCAAATGCGTTACGCCCATGCAGGACTCGGCGGTTATCAAAAACCACCATTTGACCAGCCGCTAGCTTTAACTCAATCTTATAGCGACTGTCTTTTAATCGAGCCATCAGCTCTCGATAAGCAAGGTAGTAGTCGTACATAATATCGCTCGGCAAATCAAAAACATCTGCAAGATGCGCGTTGTATTTGATTTCGACAATATTGCCAAAGTTGTCTAGATTGATGACGGGGTGGTGCTCACGGATATCATGGGCGCTGTCATGAAAACGAAAGGGGATGGCATATTCGGCAAGCAAGCGAAAATACTCAGGCTGCTCTTTTCGTAACCCTTCTAACACCTTTAACCCATCTACGAAAGTAGATTCGCCACCTATGCTTTCATTACTCAAAAAATGCAAAAATTGATAGCCTGGAGGTAATTCCTGATTTGGCAAGTCGGTATGCAAAGGTAATGAGAGTGACGTATAAGCCAAATTAATCGGCGATTTTTCTGATATCACATCAAAGGTCATACCGAAATTAGTCTGCCGTAAATAGTCGACTCGCATGGCTGTCTGCACACCCGCATCAGCGTCATCTGGCATATTATCAATGATAGTAAGCCCATATTTATCCAGCGCACTCATCCACTCATATAAAGCGCTGTCACTGGTCATGATGCTCTGCTGGTCATACATGGGGATGTGGTCAATAAACGTGCCATCCCAACTTTCATAAGGACTGCTATGGTCCTTGGTCAATGCACTAGAATACCCAAACTCACGTAACCAGCTTTGTTCAAAGTGGCTGGTATGCGCTTGTTCTGACCATTCAATCGTCAGCGTTGTCTCATCAAAAGAGACGGATAGTGGATGGATATCTTTTGAGATACTCAGCAAGTCAAAGCTACGTTCGCCAGTTTGGGGATGGAAAGCCGATGGGCAGTTATCACGCAGCCAGATATAGTGATAGGTGCTGTCGATACCATCATTCCAGCGTATTTGAATGGCGCGGTCAATGAGCGCAACGGATTCTATTTGAAAGTCATTTGCTACGGCAATGTCTAGAGATGGTGTTGCTTGAGGCGTTTCCATTGGAGCAGACCCTACATATACATGAAGTAAAAATATATTTTACGGTATCTTGTTAGGATCGGTTATTCAAACAATGAATTACGAATCACCTAATAGGTAATATCAATCAACCAGTACTAAAGCGTGATTTGGATTTAGTGTGCTATTTTTTGAAGGGTTTTAGAAGATTTGAGGCTTCGCGAACGAAACCTCAATATTTAGCGACAATTGATATAAGCGTTCTATCTATCTCAAAGCTACTTATCCCAAAGCTATCCTAACCAGTATTGCGTAAACCTGCAGCTAGCGCATTGATACTACGGATTAATGGGTCTTCTACATTAATGTCGCCATGTGCCGAATCGTTCGGCGTATCCTGTTGTCTAGCACGCTTCAATAGCTCAATCTGTATATAGTTAATCGGGTCTAGATAAGCGTCTCGCCACTGTAGGGATGAAGCAAGATTCTGCTGATTGGATAATAAAGAGTCTTGCTCAAGCAGAGAGTTCAGGCCTGAATTGGTCAGCGTGTGTTCATCCGTGACAGCTGTCATAATTTTTTCGCGTAACGGCTCATCATCACACAGTTGGCTATAGGCCTCGGCAATATTCATATTGGCTTTGGTAAAGGCCATTTCGATATTACTGATAAACACGCTAAAAAACGGCCAGTGCTTATTCATCTCTTTCATTAATGCCTCGTCAGCTTTGACACTATGCAGCGCACTACCGACGCCATACCAAGCAGGTAGGGTAAAGCGTGCCAATGACCAACCAAACACCCAAGGAATCGCTCGCAAGGTGGTTTTACTTGGTAGGCCTTTTTTGCGATGGGCTGGACGTGAGCCGATGTTTAATAAAGAGATTTCTTGAACAGGGGTGACCTCAGAGTAGAATTTATAAAACCCTTCGGTATGATCGGTCAGCTCGCGATAGCGTTGTTCACCTGCGTCTGCTAAGCGTGCGAACAGCGCTTCGTAATTTGGTAGCTCAGTAGGTTGCACCACAAACCTTGAAGAGCAGGCTTTGAGTGTGCCCGTGATACCCATGGTTAGCTCAAATACAGCGGTATCAGTATTGGCGTACTTGGCATAGAGCACTTCGCCTTGTTCAGTCACTTTAATCTGACCATGTAGCGTGCCAGCGGGCTGTGCGGCGATGGCATTATGCGTTGATCCACCACCACGGCTCACAGATCCACCGCGACCATGGAACAGTCGTGTTTTAATGCCATATCGCTCAGCGATATGGTTGATAGTTTGCTGTGCACTATAAAGCTGCCACGCCGAGGTGATGATGCCGCCATCTTTCGATGAGTCTGAATAACCCAGCATGATCTCTTGCGTGTTATCAGTATTCTGTAGCAGTCCACGATACAGCGGATTGTCCAATACGGCAGGCAAGATTTTATCGATGTTTTTAAGATCTTCAATGGTTTCGAACAATGGTGCGACAGGTAGGTCAGCAGACAATTGACCGTCATCATCAATCCTGCATAAGCCTGCAAACCGCATTAACAGCAACACTTCTAGTAGCTGACTGGCATTATTAGTCATTGAAATGACGTAACTGCCAAAGGTGTCTTGGCCAACCAGTTTGCGTAGGGTGGCAACTGAATTCATCAGTGCCAACTGCTCGCGTGTTTTGTCTGCTAGGTTGTCAGTATAGATGAGTGGTGTGCCCGGTTTTTCTAGCAAGCGTGTTAGCCACTCTCGACGCTCTACTTCATTGAGCGTTTGATAGTCTGGCAGGTTAGAGGCACTGGCAAAAATATCAGCAATGACTTCGCCATGATAAGACGATTCCTGACGGATATCGAGCGCAGCTAGATGGAAACCACAGGTTTTGACCAGACGAATCACATCGAGTAATAACCCATCTGCATGTGCTGTGTCATGAGTATTCACGCTATGACGGATAATGCGTAGGTCTTCTAGTAATTCTTCTGGGTTGGTATACGCATCTTTTTCGGCCTCGATATCCGTGCCTTTGCTTTGAATGCGGCGATTGGTGGCTTTGACTTTAGTCAGAATGATAGAGAGCAGTCGACGATAAGGCTCATTACTGTAATCATCGAGATTGTAGTCAAATACCCGCTGATCGAGCTCATCGTAGCTTTTTATTTTGTTATATACGTCAGAAGATACGGTCACGATAGTGTCGCTATGAATAAGCTGTCGGCGCAGTTTTTTGATCAATACTTGGTAGTGACGCAGCACGGTATCAGCATGCATCAACACGGCACGCTCTGTGGTTTCAAAAGTCACAAAAGGATTGCCATCTCTATCGCCACCGATCCAAGAACCGAAGCTCATAAAGGCAGGTAGTGGATAATCGGTCAGCTCTGGGTAGATATCGACGATGGCTTTTTTGATATTGCGATACACTTTAGGAATGGCATTAAACAAGCTGGCATTAAAGTAGTGTAGTCCATTATTGATCTCATCATATACCAATGGCTTACGCGTACGCACTTCATCAGACGACCATAATAGATCAATCGTTTGCGAAGTTTGAGCCTTTGCTTGCTCGTACGCAAAACTGTTTTCAGACACATTGTTCAAAGCATCACTATGCGTGAATAGACTTTGTAAGATATTCATCGTCGTGCGGCGGCGCGCCTCTGTGGGATGCGCGGTGAATACGGGGATAAATTTCAACTGGTCAATCAGCTCTTTCATCTGAGCCGGCTCAATATTTCGCTCACGGCACTCAAGCAAGGTACGACGGAACGAGCCTTCCCAGCTATGTTCTGACTGCATACGCTGGGCATGTCGCTGTTCCCGCAAGTAGTTTTCTTCACTTAGATTGGCCAAGAAAAAATAGATAGAAAAGCCGCGTATGACATTTTTTAAGGTTTGGTTATCCAAAGAGGCAATAAAGTCGATAAGCTGCTGCTTATGCGTGTCATTAGGCTCACGGCGTTGCTGGATAAACCCTTTACGTAGCGTCTCGATCGTATGTAGGGTGTGTTCACCAGATTGGCGAGAGATTGCTTCGCCCAAAAAAGAACCCAATAAGCTGATGCGTTTACGTAGTACGTTGTTATCTAGTGTCATCTTCAACCTTCCTATCAAATGAGTGGTTACAATACTATGGTTATCTTATACGTAATATCCTTATGGTTTTTTGCAATTTAACATAAATAGGTGAGGCCTGCTTGATGTTGATAGCAACTTTTTTACTAGTAGATATTAGCAGACCTCTGATGCACTACTATTAGAGCGATTTTTTATGACCATGCTCATTGCTATACTCTATCCAAAAGTCCGCATTATCCACTCCAGCCTTTCTAGGATCAAAGACAGGGTTTATACCTAATTTCATCTGCTCGTCGTAGTCTTTTAGAACTTTTAGAGCAATTTTACTTAGTAGTAAAATAGCAATGAAATTTAAGTAGCACATACTACCAAACCCTATATCACCTAACGCCCACATCATACCGATTGACTGGACACTACCAGTGAAACAAACGATTAAAAAGACCAGTTTGAGTACATGTTTGAGAATGGGGTAGCGCAGTTTATTGTCCAAATAGACCAACGTAGTTTCGGCAATATAGTAATAAGCAACCAAGCAGGTGAAAGCGAATAAAAAGATAGCAATCGCAACAAAGCCACTTCCATACTGGTTAAAGACAGTAGATACGGCGGCTTGGGTAAATGCCGTACCAGCTTCAATACCAGGCATATTATCAACTAGGGTTACACCTTCAGGGGTCACCACGTTATACATGCCAGTTGATAGAATCATCAACGCTGTTGCAGTACAGACAAGCACCGTATCGATGTAGATAGAGAAGCTTTGCACTAAGCCTTGTTTGGCAGGATGTGATACTTCGGCTGCCGCTGAGCTAAAGGTCGCTTCGCCAGCACCCGCAACGTTTGAGAAAACAGCACGGCGTACGCCCCAAGAGATAGCAGTTCCAACCATACCACCAAACACTGCATCCATGCCAAAAGCACTCTTAAATATAAGTGCAAACATTGCAGGAATATTTTGAGCGTTAAATGCCAATACAATCACCATCATAAGGATATAACCGATTGCCATGACAGGTACGACTTTTCCTGCAAAATTAGCAATACGCTTTACACCGCCAAATATAATGATACCTAAGAGTACGACTAGGATAATCCCTGTTACAACAGGCGGAATATTAAATGCTGTATTAAAAGAGTCCGCAATGGTATTGGCCTGAACACCAGGCACTAACACGCCGTAAGATAGACAGGTCACGATAGCGACGATGATAGCAAAAGGTTTTAGCTTCAATCCTCTTTCAATATAGAACGGGGAGCCGCCACGATATTGATCACCGACCTTATGTTTGTATACCTGCGCTAAGGTAGACTCAATAAAAGCGCTAGCACCACCTAACACACCCATAAAAATCATCCAAAATACCGCCCCAGGGCCACCTGCCGCAATGGCTGTTGCAACCCCAGCAATATTACCCACACCAATACGTCCTGATAGCGCCATACAGAAAGCTTGGAAGGAGCTAATCCCAGCTGATGAGCTTTGTTTATCGAACAACAACCTGATCATTTCTTTGAAATAACGGATTTGTACGGCACGAGTCACAATCGTAAAATATATGCCGACACCTAACGCAAGATAAACTAGGGCGTCACTCCAAATATACCCGACGATAGTATTGATGATATTTTCCATAACTTTACTTCCTTGTAGTGTTTTCGGTTATGCTGACTTGGGCGTGGATAGTGGACAATATCAGTTTTTAGTTCACCAACCAGATAGTTTTGGTTTGGGTATACTGGGACAACGCCTCTAAGCCATTGTCACGACCGCCGAAGCCTGATTGTTTATAACCACCAAAAGGTGTCGTAATATCGCCTTCAGAGAAACCATTAATCGAGACGGTACCAGCTTTAATAGCGGATGCCACGCGGAATGCACGATGGATGTTTTGTGTATAAAAGGATGCAGCAAGCCCATAATCACTCTGATTGGCGAGCTGAATAGCTTCCTCTTCGGTTTCAAAACTTGTGACAGCTAAAAGTGGACCAAAAACTTCTTCTTTAAACAGCGTCATGTCTGGGCTTACATTATCAAAGATGGTCGGCTCGATATACCAGCCACTACCGAGTTCATCGTGGATACGTCCACCTGCGATCAAACGAGCACCTTCCGTTTTGGCAGTATTAAGGTGTGATATTACTTTCTCAAAATGCGCTTTTTCGATCATTGGCCCAATAGCGACCTCGGGGTCGTAAGGATGACCAACCTTCCAAGACTGAAGACCTTCTTTTAATAGCGTTAACAACGCTTCTTTTTGGCTAGAGTGGACAAGTAGACGTGAACCACAGCTACAGTTTTCGCTCATATTCCAAAAGGCAGCGGATAAAATATGCTCGATGGTTTGTTCATTGATAATGGCATCTGCAAAGACGATTTGAGGGCTTTTGCCACCACACTCTAAGACGACTTCCTTAAGATTGCTTTGTGCAGAGTACTGTAGAAACAGTCGACCGACCTCAGTTGATCCTGTAAAAGAAACCATATCAACATCCATATGCTGACCGAGTGCCGCACCTACTTCTTCACCGAGCCCACAGACTAACTGTAACGCCGCTTTTGGCACGCCAGCCTTGTACGCCAATTGTGTTAATCGATATGCTGAGAGCGAGGTCAATTCAGCAGGTTTAACAATGACTGAGTTGCCGGTTATTAATGCGGGTGCAACTTTCCATGCATACATTTGTGCTGGGAAGTTCCATGGTAGTACTGCACCCACTACACCAATAGGCTCTTGTACTACAAGGCCTAGCGCATCAGCACCAGTAGGAGCAACCTTGCCAAAAACTTTATCAGCCGTTTCGGCGTACCATTCAAAGGTTTCAATCGTAGCGGGCAGGTCAGTGTTGAGGCATTCAGTAATAGGCTTGCCTGCATCGACACAATCTAAGGCAGCTAACTCATCCATATGCTCATGCATTAACTGACACCAGCGCTGCATGATAGATTTGCGCTCTGCAGGAGACATCCGTCGCCACTCACCATGTTCAAAAGCGTCTCTGGCTGCCGTTACCGCCGTATTAACATCTTGCCGACTTCCATTAGCAATACTACCTATGCAGGTATTATCAATAGGGCTGTAGTTAGGGAGTGTTGTCTCGGATACTGGTGCTGTGGTATCTATTAAATGGCCTGCCCAAAGCTGTTGGTTGCTGGCGAGTTCAAAGACTTGCGCTGTGGTCATACTCATTAGATTGTCCTTTTATATACAATGGTAGGAACGATAAGAATGGTACGATGTATCAAGACAGGAGTGCTAAAAATGACTGAGTCTCTTCTTTTGACATATCAGTCAAAGGTAGTCGTACTGACCCAACATTGATGCTCCCGTTAATGCAGCCTGCTTTGGCCTTTTGGTTATATTTTCCAGACTCCATAGAGTGGATAGCAGGATACATGGCTGTCATCAGTTCTTTAGCACGGTTCCAATCGCCTTTTTGTGTGGCTTCAAACAATGCAACTTGTTCTGCTGGAAATACGTTAGCCGCACCAGCGATCCAGCTCTTAGCACCCCAAAAGAAGAAATCTACTGGTTGGTCATCACAACCACAAACCACTTCAAAGTTTTCAAAATCAGCCTGTAGCATACGTAATGCATGGCTAAAATCGCCGCTGCTTTCTTTGACACCTACAATATTGGGATGTTTGGATAAATACGCGACGGTTTCAAACTCAATGCTTACACCGACTCGTGCTGGAAAATTGTACATAATGATAGGTAGGTCAGTGGCATCAGCGACGGTTTCAAAATGCGCAATAATGCCGTCTTGGTCTGGTAGGCTATACGGATTGGCTGATAACATTAAGCCGTTGTAACCCAAGTTTTTGGCTTGATGAGCAAGTTCGATAGAATGATTGGTCGATAAACTGTTGATACCTGCAATCAGAGTGACTTTGCCTTTGGCAGCATCAGCGATAGTGGTCAAAACCAGTTCACGCTCTGCAGGAGAGAACGTGTAGTATTCACCCGTTGTACCGCAAGCTACGATTCCGGTAACGCCTTTTTCTATGAATACATTGACCAGTTCGGTTAACTTTTGAGTGTCGATATCTCCATTAACATCGAAAGGAGTAACGATAGGGACTAAAACGCCATGAATGTTCATATAAATATCCTTATTTGGAAGTAAAAGCCGTTAGTAAGCCATGAGCTGTTAGCGACGTTGTTGGTTCTATGAGTTGTCATAGAGATAAGATGTTCGATTATTATTTAAAAGATTTACGTTTGAAGCGATTTAGACGATAGGCAGTAGGATCTACCATGGTAGTATCTCCAAAGTACAAAGCTGCGATCATCTGTGCGCTTACGACAGCTTGGGTCAGACCTAGATGCTGATGACCAAAGTTTAAAAAGACTGAATTACGTCTATCTATGATGGGTAGCGAGTCTGCTGTAGAAGGTCTAAACCCCATCCATTGCGTATTGCTGTCGCTATTTAGTGGGGTCTTTAGCATTGCTTGAGCTTGTTTCAACAGCATATTCGCACGGTTCATGTTTGCCGGCGCCTCAAGTCCTGCATACTCAACAGTGCCAGCCAAGCGCAGTCCTTTTTCCATTGGTGTCATAATAAAGCGGCGATCCATGCTAGAAATAGGGATGTTGAGACGCTGACTTTCGTTAGGAAGCATCAGGTGATAGCCTCGCTCTGTATCCATTGGTACTGAGACACCTGTTAGCTGTTTGGCTAAGGCTTTGGAATGAGCCCCTGCTGCGAGCATAACTTTGCTGGCATGAAGCTGCTTTTGGGTCGTCGTCAAACGAATACCATCAGTTATTACTTCCGCGCTCAAGACACGGCAATTTTCATAAATTTGACCACCAAGCGATCTAAAAATAGTGCTTAATTTATGGGTAATAGCTTCTATATTGGTGATATGACCTGTCTCTGGAAAAAACAAAGCACCCAGTTGATTGTCTTTTAACGCAGGCTCAAGATCTGTCAGTGTTGACTGTGAGAGTAGGCTGTTAGAAACCCCTAAACTATTTAAGAGTTGACCGTGTTCAGTCAGTACTTTTAGACTGTTGGGTGTCTCTGCGGTTAATACAGATCCTTGTATTTGTACCCAAGAATGTAACTGCCACTCTTTGGCAAAATCTTGCCAAGCTTGAAGGCTCTGTGCATTTAATGCCAAAAGCGCTTGATGACTGCATGCAAACGGTTCGGTACGCATGTTAAGTAACAACTTGAACGCCCATGGTGCTAAGCGTGGAAGATAGCGCCAGTCTATCCGCAGAGGTCCTTCAGGGTTAAATAGCATGGCAGGAACATGTCGTAGAATGCTGGCATCAGCAATAGGAAAGACCTGTTCAGTAGCAATGTGACCTGCGTTGCCATAAGTTGCACCGCGAGCGATTTTATCCGCTTCCAAAATCGCAACTTTTACTCCGCGAGACTGTAGGGTAACCGCAGCACATAGCCCAATAATGCCACCACCGATGATATGTATATCAAACACTTGTGCGTCCATGAGAGTCTCGCTTTTCTGACCTTGCTGAGCAATGATTGGTTACTTCCTAAAAGCTATATAAACTGCGATTTATAAAGAGATACCCCATTTGAACGGATCGCTGTCTTGAACGATGAGAGAGGTTTCTGCACATATATAGGCGTACCCTCTGATCGTGGGGATAATAGTATTGATAGGATGGTTATGAAGAGGGCTATGATTACTAAGTACATCAATAGGCTGATAGCTGGCACTAAAGACACTGCCAATAATGCTTTGCTGATACCAAGTCTCACCAGGTGCGAGTACATTGTCTGCGGCTAAACAAGCCAATTTGGCACTGGTGCCAGTACCACAGGGAGAGCGATCGTAGGCAGATCCAGGGCATAATACGAAGTTTTTGCTGTTAGTGCCGGCGAGATCGCTCTTGCCAAACAGTTCTATATGATCAATTTCGCCATTGTCAGCACCCGTGATTCCAGACTTATGAAGTGCTTTCTTAATCTGTATGCTAAATTGAGTAAGCGCCTTAACATTATTGGCTTCAATAGCTTGCTTATGATCGTTGATTAAGAAAAACCAATTACCACCCCAAGCGATATCTCCGTAGATAGGACCGATATTGGGTACTTGAACTTCTACTTGTTTTTGGTAGCGATAAGAGGGGACGTTCTGGACGCTACAACTACCATCATCATGCAAGGTTGCTTTAACTAGACCTACGCTTGTTTCTAGATAGTGATCACCAGCGGTTATCTTTTGTTGATAAGCTAGAGATGCAATAACACCGATCGTGCCATGGCCACACATACCTAAATAGCCATGATTATTAAAGAAGATCACGCCAGCCGTGGCACGAGGATCAGAAGGTGGGCACAAAAGCGCTCCGACAAGTACGTCATTACCACGGGGTTCTAAAATAATGCTTTGACGCAAATGATCGAAGTTCTGTTTGAAGTCTTGAAGCTTTTCTTGGATAGTTTGTCCACTAAGCTCAGGAAATCCTGCATGCACCATGCGAGTAGGTTCACCGCCAGTATGCGAATCAATAATCTTAAGAGTGAAAAGCGTATCAAACATGACTGTCTACCTGATTCATCCGTGAGTTAATATACTGTTAGCGTTATTCATGAATGAACAAGGCGTAAATATAGAATGACGTTTTTCAGAAAAGCAGTCTTGATGTTTTTATATGAATAAATGCGCATTTCTGCACAGGTTGTAAAGATATTTAAGAGTATAAATATTGTGTAGCACCCTAAAATAATTGAAAAGCTCGGCGATAAGCTTGAGATACTATATGGGAATATACCGATGCGGCCGTTAGTATTAGAAGCACCTATAAAACAACTATCAAAACACCTACAGATTTATCAACCAGCCAATTTTGATGAGTTTGTTGGCAACATATCTTTATTGATGCCTTTATTTGATACTATGAAAAATGTGGTATTTTTTGTTAAAGATGACCAGGCATGTTATCGATTAGTCAGTAAAACGCTCATTAAACGTAGCGGGCTTAAAAACAAAAAAGCACTGATAGGACTGACTACAGAGCAAGTTTTTTTGAAGTCTCAAGGCAAGGATTATCTCAATCAGGATTTGAGAGTATTGAGGGAAGGCAGGGAGATTATTGATAAATTAGAACTTCATAGTTATGCATCAGGACAGTTGGGGTGGTGTATCACGCAAAAAATCCCCGTCTATGATGTAGAAAATCGTATTGTAGCGATGGTAGGTATATCAGTAGATATTGATGAAGATAACGAGCGGATATTACGCAAGCACGCTCGATTGGCAAGCGTAGATCAATACGTACGAGACAATCTTGATCAAAAAATTAATATTGGTCAGTTAGCGAAATTGGCAAATCTCAGTCAGTCGCAATTAGAGCGTACCTTCAAGGCAGTACTGAATATGTCACCCATTCAGTTTGTACAAAAAATGCGCCTAGAGCATGCCATTCGACTACTAGCGAATCATAAGCTGACAGTAACTCAAGTCTCTTTGAACTGTGGATACGGTGATCATAGTGCCTTTAGTCGGCAGTTTAAGCAATTTACTGGCATGTCTCCTATGCACTTCCGTAAAATACATTTCGAAGAACCCTAAATAAAAGCAAACAAATATGGTTTTTGATTCTAAAATAACTCTCTAACGACTCCGAAGATTATCTATATAGTCTGCCCAGTCTTGCATCATCTGTACTCTGGTCTCGATCTCATCGAGGCGGTTATAAGCCCCGCCGTGGGTGTCTTTGATACGGTGACCCAGCTGCAATTCTGTCACGATATCTGAATAGCGCAGCTCCGGTTGCTCCATGAGCAAGGTCTTGGCAGAAGCGCGAAATCCGTGGGCACACTGTACATCTTTGTATCCCAATCGATGAAACACTTGTACGAGCGCAGCTTTGCTGATGTATGCATTGCTCGAAGCACGCATCGATGAAAATACGTACTTCTGATGTCCTGTGATTGCCTGCATGTCTCGCAAACGCGCAATGACTTGCGTCGCTAGCGGCACAACTAAGTGCGACACCATGTCTTCACGTCCTTCGCCTTTGGTAGGCGAGAATGACCATACATGGTTATCCCAATCGATGTCATCCCAGCGCATCGAACGCAAATCGATACTACGCACAAACACATAAGGCAATAAATTCATTGCCGCGAGCGTCGTGCTACTGGCACCTCTAAAATCAGACATATCTTTTAGAAGCGTCGCAAATTTTTCAGGCTTAGTGATGGCGGGCAAGTGCTTACCTGAGTTGGCAGGGGCCAGCTCGCCGCGAGTATCGATAGCCACATTTCTGTCACACAGTCCGCGTGCGACCGCGAATGAAAATACTTTTTCCGTATATAAACGAGTGCTCGCACCAACGAAGGTCGCTTGGTTCTTGTTGTTTTGAATCGACTCGCACACGGTCAATATGATTTCACTGGTGATGTCATTCATTCGTAGGTCACCAATCTCTTGACACATATAGCCCAAACACAAATCCCAAAACTTGAGCGTTGATTCACTAAATGCCGCTCTGTTGGCTTTACCTTTATCACGCCCTGTTATCTTATTAGCGCGCCATGCCTGAACCACTTCAGCAAAAGGGGCGTTTTTTAAATGGGCGTATTTATTGGTTTTTTCCTGTTGGTGGCGAGCTTTGGGGTCAACACCTTTTGCGACCAGCTCGAGTATCGACTCTGCTTGGTATTTGACCTCATATAGACTGATGTCGTCCACATTACCCAGCATCATTTTGGGGCGTTTGCCCGTCAGATGTGGATGGCTATAGCGCAGATAATATGTCTTTTTGCCATTGGGAGAAACCCGCACACTCAGACCAGCAATACCCGGCACAGTGACTGAATATTGCTTTTGCTTAGTAACAAGGCTATTGATATCGCTAAGACTGTGGATTGGCATTCATTATTCCATGATGGTTATACAATCAGTTTAAGACCATTTGTCGTTAAATAAACGCATGACGGTATATATTAAATGTGGCAGTAAATAACTGAATGCCTTGCGCAGTATGGGATTAGCATTAGTAAATCAACGTATAGCATCTGCTTATCTCTATATCCACTTATTATTTCCTAATGGACACCAATAAGGACACCTGTTTTTTAATTATTTAATATAATATTTTTATTATCAGGTACTTATCTATTAATCATCCCCAAGCTACCCTTGGGGATGATTGTATCATAATTGGCAAAATAATGAGCAAATAGGGCACAGACTCGGAGTGAGCCGTGCATTTATTGGCTTATATGTGATTATCGCTAAACTTTATAGACATAAATATTTCTAAAAAACCATCCTAACGCCTTATATATTAAGACTTTTAAGGATTTTTTTACATATATTTTGCTCGTGTACGCGCACAGAATAATAAAAGTAGGGTCATAGTACTACTCTGTGCAAATTTAAAAACCAGTTTTTATCATCAATCGGTAGTGCTCATGAAAGTGAATGGGATTATTGCCGATTGCGACTTGGTGCTTATTACTTGGAAACAGAAACAGAAGCTGCATGACTGAATCTACATAACGGAAACTTGAAATATAGAATATGGTTGACAATATCAACCATATTCTATATAGTTGCTTATATCAACTATATGTAGAGGGTCGGATGTCTAAGAACTCATTGAGCGAAACATTGCATCAACTGATGCACACTTATACCAATCTATTGCTTGAAGGTATTAAGCGTCAAGAGCTGGAATTGTCAGTGACACATATCAGAACCCTAAAAAGCGTTTATTACAATTCTGAGAGCACCGCCAAATCCATTGCGGAGCGTATTGAGCGAGATAAGGCACAAATCACACGTGCATTGAATGATTTGTTAGCCGCTGACTTAATTGTCAAAAAAGCCAATCCGCTAGATGGTCGTAGCCAGCTGTTACAACCAACCGCTAAAGGCGAGGCAGTGATGGAAAAGCTTAATGCAGCAGAAGATTGGGCGCGTGGGCAACTGACAAAAAATCTCACCATCGTTGAGCTGTCACTGTTTTTTCAAGTCAGTCGCACGATGATCGACAATGTCAAAAACAGCGCAAGCAATAGTGTTGGTGAGTAAGTAGTCATTATGAATTGACCCTCACTTACCACAATTTCAGTAGTAATAAATGTCAGTAGTAATAAATGTCAGTAGTAATAATTGAAAATTGCTATTAACGATACTCAAGTCTAAACAACCCTAATAACAGTTAATAGCTGCAAAAATGGAAAAATATTATGAATAATACGATTAGCCAAACACCTGTACGAGAAGTCATGACCGTGGCTGATAAGCAAATGCTGACGCCGCACTATATTCGCATTTATCTGACCGCGCAGCCTGATACGATTGCCAATATTGCCACCATGACTATAGGGGCAAACAACAAAGTTGCCATTCCTATCGATAAAACCCAAGCCCTTGACCTCAATGATAAGTCTAGCTTTGTGATACGTACTTATACCCATCGCGGCGTAGATGTTGAGAAACAACAGATCTGGATTGACTTTGTTGCTCATGGTGATGCAGCGCCTGCCTCAGGCTGGGCCACCCATGCTCAAGTGGGTGATGAGCTGGGTGTGATGATGAAGCCAAAAAACAAGGCGCTTTGTCCTACCACAGATCATATATTATTGGCGGGTGATGCCACTGCCATACCAGTGCTTGGCGCGATACTAGAGAGCCTGCCTGCTAGCACTAGCGGCCACTGCATCATCGAAGTGCATGGGCTAGAGGACGAACAAGATCTGCCAACGGCTGCCAATATAAAAATGACATGGATACACAACGCGGATCCTATGCAAGGCGGTCAATTGATTAATGCCGTAAAAGCGCTCACGCTACCAGATGCCGCGCAAAGCCGCTTTGCTTATGGGGCGAGTGAGTTCGAATCAGTCAAAGCCATTCGTCAGTATTTAAAAGGTGAGCAGCAGTGGTCGAAAGACGAGCTGTATGCTTTTTCTTATTGGAAAGCAGGTGTGGCTGAAGATCAGTCCGCAAATGCTCGCCGCGAAGAAAAAGACGCAGAGTGATTCAGACGATATTGGTTACGATAGGAAGGTAATAATGGCTTTGCAAAACAGTTTGTTGCTTAATACGAATGGCAAAAAAACACCGCTACTGCATAAAGTGTTGTTAGTACTCGCCATAATGACGGTCATGGGCGGGTTGTTGACCGGCATCATGACTTATATGAATGTGGGGTATACCAGTAGCTTTTTTGTCGATTGGTCTAAAGCCCTGCTATCCGCTTTTGCGGTGATGCCCATTGGTATTCTACTCATTGGGTTGATAACCAAAGGTGTTAACCGGCTGCTACCTGATATGAAAGCACATAAGCGTAATCTCATCGTTGGCGTACTGATGGCTTGCGCTATGGAATCAATGTTGGCGTTTAGCACCGCGACCAATACCATTGGTTTTTCGGACACAGCCGCCTTTTTGCATGGCTGGCTAGTAGGATTTTTGGCGGCGCTGCCAGTTGGCGTGACATTGATGATCATTATTTCTCTGACCATCAAACCCAAGATTGAGGCCTTTTTAAAGAGTTAAAAACGAGCATTGCAAAACAGCCATGCTAAAAAATTAGACACTAAAAAGTCCAAAAAACGATGTTTTTTGGACTTTTTATTTGTTTTTTGTCCGTTTTTAGCCTGTTATTTCTGTGTTGTCGCATCTCCTGCGAAGTGCTGGCTCAACGCCTGAATATGCTCAGGGCCAATACCGCAGCATCCGCCAATCAATGATGCACCTTGCGCTTGCCATTTTTGCGCCCAAGTAAGATAAGCGGGCGGGGTGAGGTCGTCACGCACTTCATTGAGCGTATCATTTGCAGCGGCATCTTTTGGTTGTGGCGGAAAGGCATTTGCATATGCCCCTAGCTTGATATGCGCCGCGTCTTTTTCTTGCAACACGTTTTGGGCAACCTCTAGCGCCTGATTGATCACTTCAGGCTGGCAACAGTTAAACAGTATCGCCTCGATATTGAGGTCGGCCATTGTTGCCACCGCTTCTTGCACCGTCTCCCCTGAACGCAGACGAGGTACGTCGATATCCATATTATCTTCTAAAGTAAAAGCAACCCACAGTGGCTTATCGTCCATATCTAGTGTGCTCAGTAGCTCACGAACTGCCACAGACTCTGCGATTAGGCTTTGGGTTTCAGCCAACCAAAAATCCACGTGCGGACTCAAACCTTTTATAAGCGGGGTGCCAATATCTTCTAAGTGTTCAGCATCAAACAAATCTGCGCGATATGAGCCAAATAGTGGCGGGATAGAGCCTGCTACTTTAGTCGCCGTACCTTCCAGCGTGACTGCTGCACGTGCCATTTCTCCTGCTGAGGCAGCCAACGCTTGAGCTTGATCAGCAAAGCGTTCTACGCCAATATGAAAGGGAACTAGGGCATAACTGTTGGTGGTAATGACATCTGCGCCGCTTTGGATATAAACGCGGTGTACGTCACGGACGATTTCGGGTGCTTCTATCATCGCGAGCGCCGACCATTCAGGTTGGCGAAACGGTGCACCGCGCTTGGCAAGTTCTCGTCCCATGCCACCATCAATAATTGTGGTTGTTTTAATTGGCATAATAAGTCCCTCTTTATTGTGAGTAGCTGAGCCTACTAAGGCTCGATAATCGATCCGATATGAAAGACGTATGTCAAATAGAGTGTCTTTCAACTGACAGCTGATAAATCGACTATGTTTTAAAAAATAGAATGATATTATGGGGCAAGATATTAGGCGCAATGGCAGATAGATGCAACCAAGAGTTTGGTAAATTCGTAAATTTGAGCCTTAAAACTTAAGCCTCAAAACTGGGTACTTAATCTTCTTATATCATCATTCTATATATGTCATTATTATCAAACACAAAAAAGCAGATATCATCGATATCTGCTTTTCTATATTTCAGAATTATTCATTCAAGCAATGACTAGCCTTGAGGCGTGATCAAGTACTTCTCACCAGTGGCTTGCTTGCCATATTTGGCGATTGACTTTAACTGTAAGGCTTCTTCTAGTGTTACTTCATGCGTATAGCTGCTTGCGAAGGTAGTAGTGATCTCTTCTGCAACTCTTTGACGCATTGACATGACTGTTTTGGTACCCAGTTTGCCTAGCGCATTGAATAACAAGAAACCATTCACACCCCAAGAAAAACCAAAGTTACGATTTAGCGTGATAGGACCACGGTTTAATGCACCATAGACATAGGCTTGCTTGAAGGTGTTTGAGCCATATACGCTGTATTCTTCTACATCACGGGTGATGGCTGCTTCCATGCAGTTCAAAATATCGCTGGTTAATTGACCGCCGCCGATAGGATCGAATGAGATAGTGGCGCCTGTTTCGACAATCGCTGCCGTCAAGTCCTTGAGGAACGTGTCACTGCTTGAGTTGACCACATATTTTGCGCCCATATCACGTAGTAGTTTTTCTTGCTCTTCTTTACGCACGATATTGATCAAATCAACACCATCGGCCATACAGATGCGGTTAAGCATTTGGCCAAGGCTAGATGCTGCCGCTGCATGAATGATGGCTTTGTGGCCTTCCGCACGCATGGTTTCGACCATCGCTAATGCGGTAAGTGGATTCACAAAAGAAGAAGCCCCTTCTTTAGCCGTCGTGCCTTCTTTTAGTACCAAGCAGCTTTTTACATTGACACAGTGGTACTGACGATAAGTACCGCCACCAATGACGGCAACCATCTTGCCCATCAATGCTTGCGCTTCAGGCGATGAGCCTGCGGCAATCACAGTACCAGCGCCTTCATTACCTACTGGTGTGTCTTTACCAACGCGAGTTTTGAGTGATGGCATATACTTGGCTGGCACGTCAGCAGTAACGACTGGGCTTTGCTCGGTGCCTGACTGTACTGCAGTCGACATGTCAGCCGCGCTGAACATAACCCCAAAATCAGAAGGGTTCAATGGGGCTGCTTCGATACGAACGACGATTTCATCTGCGCCCGGCGTTGGCATATCAATGTCTTGCAAGCTGAGGGTCAGTTTGTTGTCATCACTAACCGTTGAAATAAGTTGTAAGTTTTTATCTGTCATAAAGTTTGCTCCTGCAAATCGTTATAGTTATTGAACCAATGACGGTATTGTATTGGCTCTCTTTTTAATTATTGAATAAAGGTCGTTCTGTAGTTAAATACTTTTTAATCTCGAACCAGTTAGCATCGAACTAGCCAGCGTTTGCGGCTTTAATTTGGGCTGTCACATGCTGCATGAATTCAGGCATGTTCGCTTGGCTATCTGCCTGAACGCTTTGTGCGATGTCGGTTTTACTCATGGCTTTGTTCCATTCTTTCATGCCTTCCACTTCTGCCAGTACATCCCACTCAAGCTGAGTAGATCCAAAAGCGTTGACAATGGTGTTGACGTGATGCACATAGATGTCAGCCATGGTGAATTGCTCACCTGCAATCCAAGGCGAGAATTTACATAGGCGATTCATGGCAATAATACCGCGGCCCAATACTTGACGTACTTCATCTTTGATTGCGTTAGGTGCTTGAGTACCAGAAAACACATACGGAATCAATCGGCGGCATGGTAGCTCAAAATACAGCTCTGCGATTTTCATGATTTGGCGTACGGTGGCACGTTCTGCAGCATCTTTAGGATAAAGCGGTTTTTCAGGGTAAGTCTCTTCTAAAAAATCACAGATCACGCTCGACTCTGACAGATTAAAGCCATCAGGCATCGTGATAGCAGGTACTTTGCCCACTGGGCTAACGGTAAGTAGATCATCACTACCAGCGTATAGCAGATCTTCTTGGAATGGCAGTTCTTTGTATAAAAGGGCGTGTTTCACGATATTGTAATAGTTGCTTGCGGCAAAACCATGCAAAGTAATCATAAGTCCATTTCCATTATTAGAGTAAAAGTTGTAGTTTTTAATTTAAACACATTATTACTGGTTTTAATGTGGTTATATATAAGGGAAAACGTGAATCACTATTGCTTTTTAAGCAACAATAAGACCAAAATACTTAAAATCAGTGATTAATCAATGATCAACCAATAGTCAACTAGCGATAAGATGGAGAGATTAATTGGATCAATTACGGGCAATACGCTATTTCAGCAAAGTCGTCGAAACCGGCAGTTTCACCCAAGCGGCAAAGGCGTTCGATGTACCGCCATCCTCACTATCGAGGCGAGTGTCTGATTTAGAAAAAAGCCTCGGCGCAACATTATTAAAGCGCTCGACGCGTCTGGTTAAGCTGACCGAAGTCGGGCAAGTATACTACAACGATATGCAGCACATATTGAACCAGTTAGAGCAAAGCAAAGAGACGGTGAGAAGCTACCAGACGACACCTATGGGACGGCTACGCATTAGCTCGATGGTGGGATTTGGTGAAAAAATACTGCTACCGTTGTTAGATGAGTTCAGTGCGCTATACCCTCAGATTATATTGGACGTCAGCTTAAGCGATGAGCTGTCGACGCTCGGCCGTGATGATGTTGATATTGCCATTCGTGGTGGCTACGCGCCCAATGAGAGGGTGATTGCCATCAGGCTCATGGACAATGGCTTCATCCCCGTCGCTGCACCCGCATATCTGGCAAAAAATGGCACACCAAGTCATGTGATGGAGCTCAAAGAGCATAACGGTCTTTATTTTAAAACACCCTCAGGGGCAACGCCTTGGTTGTGTTTTATGAATGATCAGTGGCATGATGTCTCAGGGCCTATCGTCGCAATCTCAAACAGCGGACCGTGGCTGGCAAGAAAAGCCTGCAATGGTGAGGGTATCCTAATGTCGACTCGGTGGGCACTGGCCTCATATCTTGAGTCAGGTGCGCTACAAGAGCTAACCTTTGAGCACAAGCTGGCCATTACTCAGCATGCGGAGATGGCGGTGTATTTGTTATATCAAAAACAGCGCTACCTAGTGCCGAAGGTCAAAGCGGCGGTGGATTTTTTGGTAGATAAGATAAAAGTCATTGACGAGCATTGAGCATCAGTCAGTATGAACGTCACGATATAAAAGCATGATAAATGCATGGACAGGCTAAAACAAAAAATCATAGGGAAATAGAGATGAATAGAGCACCCGTTGCAGTTGTCATTGGCGCAGGTGATGCCACTGGCAGCGCTGTTGCCAAACGATTCGCAAAAGAAGGATTTACCTTGTGCGTGACCAGAAGGCATGTCGACAAATTGAGCACTTTGGTCAGTGATATTGAGGCCGCTGGCGGGATAGCAAAGCCCTTTGGCTGTGATGCGCGTGTCGAGCAAGAGATGATTGAGCTGTTTGCACATATCGAACAAGACATCGGGCCGATTGAGGTGGTGGTGTTCAACATCGGCGCAAATGTTCATTTCTCTATCGTAGACACCACAGAGCGAGTGTATCGAAAAGTGTGGGAGATGGCAGCATTGGCGGGATTTTTGACAGGCAAGGAAGCGGCAAAGGTTATGACTCCCCGTGCAAAAGGCACCATTATCTTTACGGGTGCAACGGCATCACTGCGCGGTGGCAAAGGCTTCTCTGCATTTGCTAGTGCTAAGTTTGCACTACGGGCGCTGGCACAAAGCATGGCTCGAGAGCTTGGCCCACAAGGCATACATGTGGCGCATCCTATTATTGATGGCGGCATTGATACTGCCTTTATTCGTGATAATTTCCCTGAGCGCTATGCCCTAAAAGATCAAGACGGTATATTAAATCCGGAGCATATCGCAGAGCAGTACTGGCAACTGCATTGTCAGCCAAGAGACAGCTGGACGCATGAGCTTGATTTGCGCCCATGGTTAGAGACTTTCTAACGGCCATCTAATAGCCATTAACGTTAAACCCTTTATCCTCTAACTCACAATCACCCAATATATTTTGCAAGGATGGCATTACTATGACAAAAACAGTCGAGTTTTTCTTTGATGTAGGCAGTCCAGCCAGCTATTTGGCATGGACACAATTAGACGCGATAGCACAGCGTCATGACGCCAAAATTATCTGGCGACCTATGTTGCTTGGGGCTGTTTTTCAAGCGGTTGGTAATACCTCGCCCGCAGCAGTGCTTGCCAAAGGTGCCTATATGCTGCGCGACCTGAAACGTTTTGCCAAAATGTATAACGTGCCGTTTCGCTTTAATCCGTTTTTCCCGTTGAATACGATGCAACTGATGCGCGGCGCTACCGCTTATCTCGAACAACCTGAGTTTCAAGCGTATATAACAGCCGTGTTTAATGGTATATGGGCGGAAAAACTGAATATGGAATCACCAGAAGTCATCGCTGACGTTCTGTCCAAAGCAGGGATTGATGCCACTGATTTTATGAATCGTATTGGCCAGTCTGAGGTGAAAGAGCGCTTGAAAGCCATCACTGAAGAGGCGGTCACACGAGGGGTATTTGGCGCACCGAGTTTCTTTGTAAATGATGAGATGTTTTTTGGGCAAGACCGCTTAGACTTTGTTGATGCTGCTTTAGGCGATTGGCAGTAAGGAACTATGCTGGCATGCTCTATATGGCGAAGGTAGTTTCTATTGACCCTGTCCTAGATCATCCAGAATAGCGCAATCTGCATTATCATCGCCTGCGCAATGATCAAAAGAGTTCTGTAGCGAATTGACCATCTCTTGCAATTGGGCAATTTTTTGGTTTAGCGTTTCGATATGCTCTTGTGTCAGTTGCTTAACATCTGCACTCTGACGGTTGGCATTTTTGCGCAGATATAGTAACTCTTTCATTTGCTTGGATGAGAACCCCAAGTCACGAGAATGTCTCAAAAAGCATAAGTCGTCGATATCGTCTTTAGAATACAAGCGATAACCTGAGTTCGAGCGATTGACTGTTTCTAGCAAGCCAATCTGCTCATAGTAGCGAATCATTTTGGTAGAGATACCTGATTGCTTTGATGCTTGACCAATATTCATATTTATCCTCCTAACTTAAAAAGGGACTTAAATAACAAAAGGGTTTAAATAACCTGTGTATTTAAACCCTATATGGATATCCTTTACGATTCTACATTCACTCTGTAGCGGTTTAGTAGTTCACTGACTATACTTTAAAGTACTTGAGGCGTAACGCATTACCCAATACGAAAACAGAGGATAGCGCCATTGCCGCTGCCGCAAAAATGGGTGAGAGTAAAATACCAAAGGCGGGATATAGCACACCTGCGGCAATCGGAATCAAAGCAACATTATAAATAAATGCCCAAGCCAGATTTTGTCTGATATTACTGATAGTTGCTTTACTCAAGGCAATCGCAGTAGGTACACCTTGCAGACTACCTGACATTAGCACCACTTCAGCCGCCTCAATCGCAACGTCTGTGCCTGTACCAATGGCCAATCCAACATCGGATTGAGCCAATGCAGGGGCATCATTGATACCGTCACCAACAAATGCCACTCGGCCATATTGTTCTTGCAACTGGCGTATTGCATCCACTTTGCCTTCGGGTAATACTTCTGCCACTACCTGATCGATATTTAATTTTGCAGCAATCGCTTGGGCGGTATGGCGATTATCGCCTGTAATCATGGCCACTTTTAAGCCTAACTGATGTAGTGCGGCAATGGCAGCATGAGTCGTCTCTTTAATAGGGTCGGCAACGGCAATGATAGCAGCCAACTGCTGGTCAATCGATACGTAGAGTGGGGTTTTACCTTCTTGCCCCAAACGTAGCGTATCTTGTTCAAAAGGCGTAACATCAAGCCCCAATTGTTGCATATAACGATCCGCGCCAATATGAATCACTTGGCCTGCCACGTTTGCTTGAATACCCAAACCTGTCATCGCCTCAAAGTCAGTGATAGGCAGCAGTTGAATATTCTGTTGTTCTGCGGCTTGTACAATGGCTAAGGCAATGGGATGCTCAGATTTTGCTTCAACCGATGCCACCACACGTAAGACTTGTTCTTTCTCAAATCCTTGTTGGACTTGAAAATCCGTTAACGTAGGTTTGCCTTCAGTCAATGTGCCTGTTTTATCAACGGCAACCACGCTCACATCCTGAAGCATTTGTAGCGCTTCACCCTTACGAAATAGCACACCCAATTCTGCACTACGACCCGTACCAACCATAATAGAAGTCGGGGTGGCCAATCCCATTGCACAAGGGCAGGCTACAATGAGCACGGCGACCGCATTGATTAAGCCGAAGGTCAAGGCAGGGTCAGGGCCAAAAATCAACCAAACTATAAAGGTCAATGCTGATAAAAACATCACCGCTGGTACAAACCACAGGGTGACTTTATCCACCAATGCTTGAATCGGTAATTTAGAGCCTTGGGCTTGTTCTACCATACGAATGATTTGCGCTAATACAGAATCTTCACCAATGGCCGTTGCCCGAATATTCACGGTGCCGTTTTGATTGATAGTACCGCCGACCACTTGATCGCCGGCTTGTTTTTTCACAGGGACAGGTTCACCGGTGATCATTGATTCATCAATATAACTGTGACCGTCAACCACCTCGCCATCAATAGGCACACGTTCGCCTGGACGAATCTCAACCATCATTTGTGCGGTGACGTTTTCTACAGGGACTTCAATGACTTTACCATCTTGGTGAACACGGGCCGTTTTTGCCTGCATGCCCACCAAATGCTGAATAGCCTCAGAAGTACGACCTTTAGCCTTTGCTTCAAAATAACGACCTAATAATATCAAGCTCACAATCATGGCAGCGGCTTCGTAATAGACGTGCACCGTGCCTTCAGGTAGCGCTTGCGGGATAAAGGTTGCTATCAGCGAAAAGCCATACGCCGCGATAGTACCAATCGCCACTAGCGAATTCATATCTGGCGCAAAACGCAATAAGGCTGGCACGCCTTTCTGATAAAAGCGGCGGCCTGGAAAGAGTAGTACCAATGTGGTCAAAACAAACTGTATCAACCAACTTTGCTGAGTGCCGAGGTTATTCACTACCCACATATGAAAGGTGGGAATCATATGCGAGCCCATTGCTAGAATGAATACGGGCAGTGACAACAGCGCAGAAAGCCCCAAATCTCGTTTAAGCTGATTTTGCTCTGATGCTTTCTTATCTTGTCGGTCACTTTGGTCTTGTTCTACCAGTTTGGCCTCGTAGCCCGCTTTTTTAACCGCCTCAATTAAGTCGCTCGTTTGTATTTGAGCATCGCCTTTAATCCAAGCGCGTTCAGTCGCAAGGTTTACCGTGGCGTGTTGCACGCCAGCGACTTTGGCCAAGGATTTTTCTACTCGCCCAACGCAAGAGGCACAGCTCATGCCTTCTATGGATAGCTCGATGGGCTTGGTTTCAGTCACCTTATAGCCTGCGCGCTCTACCGCTTTGTTTAACTGGGCAACATCTACAGGCTGAGATGAATAAACAGTCGCCTGTTCAGTGGCAAGATTTACCTCGGCGTTTTCAACGTGTTCAATATTCTTTAATTGTTTTTCGATACGCCCGACACAAGACGCGCAACTCATGCCTTCAATGCTAAGTATTTCTTGATAAATAGGGGCTTTAGTATTTTTTGTTTTCATAACAACCTCTGTCGTTTTTAATTCTGTTTTTAATCTATAGTGACAGCATATAGGTTGACATCATGGTAAGGTCAAGCGTATTTCTATAATACTTTCAAAAAAGCATACTTGAGCCTAATTGCGTTGACGAGGTAAAGGTGCGGAAGGTTAAAATGAGAGGAGTGGTAGATAACAAAGGAGGGTATTGCCGATAACTTATCTCATGGAAACAAGGGCGCCAACCTAGTGAGGACTTGAAAATTTGGCTGTAGGCTAGTGGTAGCAATGGTTCGAGTTGTTGAATTAACAGCAGTGTACTTCATGGTGTACTTACCATGCATATTCTATTCGTGATCGGTGCGCTATACAGGCATTGAACTGCTAGAGCATAAAATCTCTTAAGTTCATTTTGATAACAACACTTATGACGTTTTTTGAAAGATTAAAAGTTGTTGCCTGACTAGGTTTTCAATTTTTTGCCAATCAGCAAGATTGTAGCGAGAATAATGCGCCCTGATAGACAGATTCCTCTGTGGCCCTAAATCAAAAAAGTGAGTGCAAGGCGGTCTTGGTACATCTCTATTAGAACACTCTATATGAGTTATGATCTGACCTGTTTTATCTCGCTGAATAAACACATCCTTTGCAGAACTATCTTCACGCCATGGTTTATTGGTCTTCGGGTCGATACCTGTCTGTGTATAAACCTCCAATCCAAATTGATCATCGTTAAGCGGTTGATACTGAAAAACAGGGTGTACGTCACTTGCATTAATTGTTCCATAGCCAATACGGTGAGTTGGGTTAGAAACAGTCACTCTGTCGCCTGAGTTGACGCTGACCGACACCCAAGGATTATCTCCTAAGTTTCTTTTATTGTCTCTACGATAAGCGCTCTTAAGGGCTTTATTAGTCGTATCTAGCATAGTATTGTCGGTATAACGCAGATCAAAACCGAAACTGTTGATTTTTGAGTCATAAGTGCGCATGGGTTTTGGATGCTCACGTTTGTTACCAAACGTAGGGTCGCCGTCATATGCAACAAAATGCACAAGGTTTTTAGGCATATCAACAGGAACACCGCCCAGATCGCCAATATGATTCGGGCGAAGCTCTTCACCACAAGAATTAATAATAGGTAGGGATAATACGATGGTTATCATTTGGCTAAATTCTTTAATAAACACTGACTACCTCAATAAATGAATATTAACCTTTGCTGTCAAATTCGTAAATATTAACTTGAGAGATTATCATTTTAGAAAAGCCTAGGTTTATTTTTATTAAGGTATACCCCAAGGGAACCACCTATTTCACCCCAAAAACCTATTAACAGACTACTTAAAACAGACTGGTATAATGGAACCACTTAAAAAATTCTAATAGACGTAGGAGTTTTCTCGATGCAAAACATTAAAAAGCAAACAACAATATCGAGCCTAGACTTTAATAATCTACGCAAACTCATGGATGCCTTAATTAATCTAAAAAAAATTGATGATCTAGATTCTCTTGATGCAGATTACAGTTTTGAATGGCAAGAAGATGCCAATGAGATGATTGATGGCATCAATAAGTATGTAGAGCAAACATTAACTAGCCTAGAGGCAGAGAGCTACCAAAATGCTCACTGTAGTCTGACTTCCTTGAGAATACGCCTACAGAATTTAAATGGCACAATAGATGGGATCACTAACGATGTCATCTTAATGAATTGTGATAATGAAGAATTCACTTGGCCACCATTGAATGAAGATTGTCGCCTTCTTGAGTGATGGCGCAAACCCTAATACTCTAAACAATCCCTAATTGAACGTTTCTCAAATTGTGAAGCGTCCTTAGAAAACTGTTTATTAAAATCCTAAATTCACAGCATGAGTTCATAACTCGTACTACGTCCTGAGGCATCAGGTTTTTTTAACATGCCTTTTTCTACCAAATCATTAATGTCTCTTAACGCAGTATCAACTGAACACTTGGTTATCGTTGCCCATTTTTTGGTGGTCAGTTCGCCATAAAAATTCGTTAGTAAGGTATTGAGCATAGTGACCTGCCTTGAGTTTAGGGCTTGTTGACGGTGCGGCTGCCAAAATTTTGCTTTGCTGATAATCTTATTGGTTGTTGTCTGGGCAGATAGCAGTGTTTGCTCTTTTGTGTGCGCTCTAGTATTTGAGACGACATACTTAGGTCACATATTGCATAATTCTTCTTAAAGAATGCGGAGATTATCACGGTTATTCAATGCATATTATGCGGAGATTATCGCCATTATTCTACGCATTATACGTGTATAGGCGCATGTTCATGGAAATAATAGCGTATGTACGTTTCGGTTCAGTGATAAAGAACAGCCATCAATTTGACTACGATCAGGATAAAGCAAGACGAATATAGGTCAAATGCGCTGCTTATGTTTATACCATGCAAGGCATTGATGCAAAAAACTCAGTAAGGTCATCAATAACCTTAAAATAGGGTAGGATAAATGACTAAGAATAAGATAAACTGCCTCCGCGAGCGTTGACTCGGTTCAGCGCATTTCAAATTGAGCAGCGATATTTTATTACTAGAAAGTAAAACCCCAATAATAAAGAACGTTGATAGCAGTGACAGAATTAACTGTCATAAGCATTTTTGCTAGACTAATGATGAAAGAATACTTTATACAAGACCATTGATATTAAGGCACATCACTATGGAAGAAGTACCAAATACGATAGAACAAAGACCCGTATTCATGCCCAAAGTCAACAGTGACAATTTGGTAAAAACGGATATGGTTATGTTTGAGCGGCATGTGGGATTTGCGAGCAGACAAAAGAAAAAGTCCATCAATGACCTACAACAAGTCATTCGCAAAAAGTATGGATTTAAGCAAGTACTCGAGCTCTCTAGTAAGTCTGGCAATAAGCTAAGTTTTCCGCTAAGCCCGTTCAGCTTACAGATTACGGATGAGCATGATGGCAATCCATACAGTGTCGAAAATGCCTTTCAAGCCAGCATGATCTTTGAAGATGGTGGTCCTTATCTTGATTTGCTGACAGTAGCGCCAAGACAAGCCCGAAAAGATGAGCGACTCACGACCTCAGGCGAACTCATTGGCTATAATTATTTTGGTATGGAGTGGGGCGTAGAGCCGTTAACGACGTTTTATGACTGGCTGTACGTGAATGCTCTAAAGCAAAACCCTCAGCTACATGAGGAGGTCATTCAATATCAAGGGTTCACTGATATCACTTTTAATCCTAAAAAGTCCATCCATAGTGCGGCGTATGCACTAGCATTATTTGTGGCGCTACATAAACGAGAATTGCTCGAAAATATTGAAGATCCAATGACGTTTTATGACTTATGTAATGGTTTTAAAATCAGTAATACTGAGCATCTATTGGAAGAAGGTTGGGTTTAATGCTCAGCCCACCGCTCAATTTAGCATGAGACCTTTTATTCACACGCTAAAAATTATAGGCTCAAATTTGTGCGTTAATGCCATGGACAGTTGACCGATAAATACGCTATCGGTCAACTGATGGGTGTCTTTATTGCTGATCAAGATACCCATCTCAAACGCTGTAGAAAATCAATCTGATAAAACTAGGCTGTATGCCGCCAGTACGCTTTCACGATCACATCTGCTCGGCTCAAATAAAACCGCGCTCTTAGCTTATCTCGAACGGCCTTGACAGTACTAGCCTCTAATGCACCCCACACCTTATCAATCTGTATAGCATGCCGGCTCACATAATCACTCAGTTTGTCATCAATCACTGTGGCCAAGTCTTGCCCTAAGGTTGTTTGGTTTGCAGTTATGTGTAGTACGGTCACGGCATCATGAACACGGTTTCTCATACCTTTAGTACTATCAGCACCTTCAAGACGGTCGCTACTACTAACGCGACTGTGTATTTTAACCTCATCAAAATAGCTCTGATCAGCTATGTCCTGCGTGATACAAATGATTAGTGGTGGCTTAGGATTATTCCATAGCTCCAGCAGGCGTGCAGCTGTTGGCATTGAGGTCTCATCGACAATCAGTACCGCTTGACCGTCTCTTAAGTGCTCAACCTTTTCAGGAAACTCCCGTTTGGTCACTATGGTATCGCCTGCTTGTAGCGACTGAGCCCAGTTGCCGCCCGGCGTATCCCCATGTAAAAAAACATCTACCCATGCTCGTATACCATCATCGGTATGCCATGCTTTTCTTAGCGTGTAATAACAGTGAGGACGAGTAGGGCGTACGTTATTTTTTTCACTGTCATTAACCGCATTGCCATCAGCTTTATTGTCATCAATGCTGTCAGTCATCAATGCCTTCGTTGTCGCATTGTGCTCTAAATCAAATAAGTATGCGTAACCTGCTTCGTTGATAGGTACTGATGTCGAGCTTAGTGCGCCCTTAGTATTTCTCAATTGAACGTCATCATTTAGTTGAGCATTATTTAATGACGGTATGCTCAACTCAAGGCGCAGCATATTTTTGCTGACGTTATAACTGTTTTGCACCTCAAAGACTTGTTTGGTCAGTTTGATGGTTTTTTTGCCCAGCTTTTTGTCTGCTCTTTGTTTGAGCAAAATATATTGGGTTTGTAAGTCATCAGGATGGGTAATGGGTGCGGCAAAAGTAATAAAGAAAGCTTGGTCACGTAGGTTATTATCTTGAGAGGCTAGCAGTCGCTCTAGGTGTTTTGGGTATGTTTGTAATGCGATACCTTCAGCGTAGATCGCTGTAATTTTTGCATCTACGTGATTTAATTCGGCTGTAGATATAGAGGTAAATGCACTCAAAAACCCAAGCAGCTCATCAAGATGCTCTTCATTGATATGAGCAATGATGTCGTCTATTTCAGGGGCATCCAATAGAGTATATGAATTGTTTTGCTTATAAAGGAGGTTTTCAGTAGGTAAGAGGATATTGGCCATTTTAATACTCATAAAGAACAGTAAGTTGAGAAGTGGAGCCTTCTATTGTAGTTAATGATAATTGTTTTTATTATCGTTTACGAGTAAAATCAACTTTTATTGTCGTTCTGGCCTTAATAAAGCGATTGCCATCGACCCTACTTTCTTCAATTTTTATCAAAAATGAGTGCTTATATGCTACGTGCAAACCAGCTGACCATCAGCCGTCAAGGAAATACTCTATTAGACAATGTGAGCTGTGATATTGATACCAATCAATTAGTGGCTTTGGTTGGGCATAATGGGTCTGGCAAGTCGACCTTGATTAAAGCATTGGCAGGCGAGATGGCAAGTAGCAGTGGCGATGTCACATTAGACGAGCGCAGCATCAATGATTACGGCAGCAAGGAGTTGGCGCGGCAGATGGCATATCTACCACAGCAACTACCTGAAGCGGCTGGATTCACGGTGCGTGAGCTGGTCATGCTAGGACGCTACCCACATCAAAAATGGCTACAAAAGCCAACTCAAATAGATAAAGAAAAAGTCTCGCAAGCATTAAAGTTGACTCAAACCGAAGCGTTTGCTGATCGAATCACGGCCACACTATCAGGCGGTGAGCGCGCGCGTGCTTGGCTCGCCATGTGTCTGGCACAGGATACCCGTTACCTATTGCTCGATGAGCCACTTGCTGCCCTTGATATGCATTATCAAATCGAGGTCATTCAGCTTATTCGTCGTTTGGTCGATGAGCAAGGCTTGAGCGTGGTGATTATTATCCACGATATCAATTTGGCCGCGCAGTATGCCGATCGAATCATCGCACTGAAAAATGGTCAGGTATGTCACAACGGCGATATCGCCAGTACCATGCAACCTACCGTGCTACGCGATATCTTTAATGTCGATATGCAGCTGCTCAGTCATCCAATCACTGGACAGCCTGTCGCAGTCGCTTAACGTCTTACTTTTTCTCCCTTTTTTAATTCGCCTACAAAGATATGCTTCTATGCCTCCCATTTTTTATACAGAACAATCATCGAAACGTTCAATAGATACACCTAAGCCAGTATCAGTGACGTCATTGACAACACTGAAATGGTTTGCGCTCTCATTGTGCTTGATATTGACGGCCTGTAATAACCAGACGTCCACACAAAACAGTACCGATCAGCTCGATGAATTACCATCAAGCATTACCTCAGCAGCAGAAAAAAGTGATAGCGATAGGATTAATATCGCCTCTCCTGACTGGGGCAATGCGGCGACGTTGACAGCGATGGGGCATGCACCAATTGCGACAGGTGATATAAGGGTTTGGGATAGATGGGTTGGAAACCCTAAACTGCCATCATCAACCGTAGATTTGGGCATCCGCTATCAGCCAAATGCTGAGCTAATCGCCCAATTGCCTGTTGATATGGTCATAGACAATTACTTTTATGAGCATGCGCGTAATTTATACGGTGATGTGCCTGCAGAATCTGTGATGTCTGCGGCAAAAGGAGAGACGGCAACGTGGGCTGACTATACCGAACCGACTCGAGAGCTAGGTGCACTCATTGATAACCCAAAGATGGCTGAAGACTATATTGCACAAAGTCAGAAAGACATACAGCTGGCCAGTCAGCAATTGCAGCAGCGTTATCCAAGAGTCAAAAAGTTTGCGGTGGTGCAGTTTGCGGATGCTAATAACATGCGTATGTATGTGGCAAACAGCTTATTTCAACCTGCGTTAGAGCAGATGGGTAAAGAGCTTGTGGTATTGGGCAAAGGCAATAATTGGGGATTTGTGCCGGTACGGATGGGAGATTTGGCGCAATTAGATGATGAGACTTGTTTATTAATTATCGATCCACTCAGTCCAATCACTAGAGCTGAAATTGATGACAGCCTTATTTGGCAGCGTTTAGGTTATGGCAATACCCGCTGTGTGGGTGAGCTACCTCCAGTATGGATTTATGGCGGTATGTCGTCATTGGTCAGCCTAGCAAATAACTTGTCAGACGTTTCATTAAAAGGCGGGGATGTACTATGAGCGCCAATATAAATACTCACAACAATCATATCAATAACCACACCGACAGTGCTCATACGATGACATCAGCTTCTGAAACCGTAACGACTCCAAAATCATTATCGTCGCCATCTTCATTGACGTCGTCAAAACAGTCATCATCACCACTGAGTCAGCCACCCAATCAACCCAATTCCCAGACTTCTTTGTTTGCCAGTATGTCTTGGCGACTATGGGCCATGCTCATCGGATTAGCAGCTTTATCATTATGGAGTAGTTGGGCGCTGCTAGATCAGCAGTGGACACGCCCAATTAGCGATTTGCTCATACCAAGCTCGCAATTGGATATTGCCAGTATGGCGATACAGCTGCATATCGTGGCGACCAGCGTAGTAGCGTTATTGGCTGGCGGGCTATTAGGCGTGGTCAGTATTTTGCTACAGCAATTGGTAAAAAATCCCTTAGCATCAGATACGACGCTAGGGGTGGGCGTGGGTGCACAGTTGGCCATGCTTATCGTCACGTTATTTTTGCCAAGCTTGGCCATTTATGGCGGACTTTATGTGGCCTTTGTGGGGGCTATCGTCAGTATGGGCCTGGTATTTGCCTTATCAGCACCCAGTCGATTTAACCCATTGATTTTGATATTGGCCGGTTTGGTGGTCAATATTTTGCTGGCCGCAGTGGCCAATGTATTGGTGCTGTTTTTTGCTGAGCGTAGCAATGGCATGCTGTCATGGGCGGCTGGGTTTTTGGCACAAAACAGCTGGCATACCAGTATCGCGCTAGTCATCACTGCTATTTTGATGGCGTTTGTATGTCTGCCATTACTAAAGCCATTAACGCTGATGAGCCTAGATGACACGCAGGCAAAACGTCTGGGTGTGCCTATTAATGGCATTCGTGCACTTGTTGTGCTGGTTATCGCCGTTGTGACTGCCTTAGTGATTAGTGAAGTTGGTTTAATTGGTTTTATTGGTCTTGGTGCGGCAAGTTTGGTTAATGCCCTAGGCATCTCCGCGATTGGTAAGCGTTTGGCCACTGCCTTTGGGTTGGGAGCGCTGCTGTTATTGTTGACCAGCAATGTCGCGTTACTGCTTGAGCCGATACTTGATATGCAGATTCCAGCTGGTGCCATGACAGGTATCTTGGGTGCTCCATTGATTATTTGGCTAATTTTGCGTCAGCGCCGCGCGCGGATAGAGACAGTGACGCCGATGCTTACAGGTAAGCATACATCCATTGCATTTTGGCGATGGGGCGCTGGTGTGCTCGCCCTTATCCTGCTGGCTTGTCTGTTTGTGCAAGATATCAATGGGTGGGGGCTCAGTACGGAGTGGGCGCTCACGCAGCAGTACCGCTTGCCTCGTAGTTTGAGCGCTGCTGCCACAGGCTTGATGCTAGCAGTGGCCGGTGTGCTACTGCAAACCTTAACGCGTAACCCCATGGCCAGTCCTGAGGTGTTGGGGGTCAGTTCAGGCGCGGCACTTGGGGTTATTTTAGGGTTCTTACTATTACCAAGTTTAGGGCTATCTGCTGGAGCAGGGACGTTGCTGATTTCAGGACTCTCAGGTGCGATGGCTGTGCTGCTATTGATTATTTGGCTGGCACGCAGGGTCAGCTCAGGTTATTTATTATTAGTAGGTATAGGTATTGCCGCCATGATGGACGGGGTGATGCATATGGTCAAGCTCTCAGGAGACCCGCGTTTAGAAGCTATGCTCAGCTGGCTGTCAGGGACAACTTATAGCGCCCAGCCCAGTACGGTATGGTATCTCATTGGTATTGCCGCTATCTTATTTGTACTCAGTCTACTGCTGATAAAACCCTTGCGCGTTCTTGGCTTAGGCACAGGTGTGGCACGTAATCTAGGTGTGGCAGTTACGCCCGTTACCTTGTCACTACTGGCACTAGTAGCAGCGCTTAGCACGGCCAGTACGCTTGCCGTTGGTCCATTGAGCTTTATTGGTTTAATGGTGCCACATTTAGCTACTTCGCTAGGCGCTGTAAAGCTTGAACGGCAATTGCCATTAGCTGCCCTCTTAGGGGCAGGGGTGATGGTGATAGCAGATTGGATTGGCCGTTATATTATTTTCCCTTATGAGCTGCCTGCTGGCACGATTGCGGCGATTATCGGTGGTGGCTACTTCTTGTGGCTCATTCGTAAGGTTCCAACTTCAGCCAATAGATAACCGCCGTTTTAGATAGTTACTGGCAAATGATTTAAGCGAGCACAGCTAGTCCAAAACTATCTGTGCTGGGTAGCTGTGCGTCACTGACTGGTTGACGGTTTGTGATGGTTTCTTTCATCTTTAATTCATCATGCTGAAATTCACGCTAACAGCTCTCTTTATCGTGTTCATCTACCGAAAAATTCACAAACTGGGTTGACAGTCAATCATTGCTAGTAGATACTACGCTCCATAAAAGATAATGATTATCATTTACATTATCATTCAATATAAATGAGTGATGTTTTAAGAAGTAAGCGTCAATACTTACTTTTGAATGTTTATCCAAGACGACTGACAATAACAAGGCTGAAGCTATGGACACGATCCTTTTAGACAAACCACTTGATAACGAATGCTACTTACACCGTCAAGAACAATTTGAATCGAAGGTTCGCAGTTATCCACGTAAGCTACCTTTTGCGATTCAATCAGCCAAAGGGGCGTGGATTACTGATGTTGAAGGTAATGAGTATATCGACTGCCTATCAGGTGCTGGCACGCTGGCACTTGGACACAATCATCCCGTAGTCATAGAAAGCATCAAAGCGCTATTGGATAGCAATCTACCGATGCATACATTGGACATTACCACACCCTTAAAAGACAAATTCAGCGAGTTCATGTACAAGCTACTTGCCACCAATAGCGATGAGTATTGCTTGCAGTTTTGTGGCCCGACGGGTGCTGATGCGGTAGAAGCGGCTATTAAACTCGCCAAACAAGTCACAGGTCGTTCAGGTGTTGTCAGCTTCAGCGGTGGCTATCATGGTATGACGCATGGCGCGCTGGCGGTGACAGGGAACTTGGCACCTAAACAAGGTATCGAAGGTCTGATGAGCTCGGTGCAATTCTTGCCTTATCCCAATATGTATCGCTGCGCATTTGGCTTGCCTTTCGAGCAAAGCATCCAGGCCCATATGAGCTACTTTGAAAACTTCCTAAAAGATGTAGAGAGCGGCGTAGTAAAACCAGCCGCAGTCATTTTAGAAGTCATACAAGGGGAAGGCGGCGTTAATCCTGCACCGATAGAGTGGCTGAAGCATGTGCGCCGAGTGACAAAAGAGCTAGGCATCATGCTGATTATCGATGAAGTACAAACAGGATTCTGCCGTACAGGACGTTGGTTCGCTTATCAATATGCTGATATTGATCCCGATATGATTGTGATGTCAAAAGCAATCGGCGGTGGTCTGCCACTTGCAGTATTGGGTATCAAAAAACAATACGATGTATGGCAAGCAGGCAATCATTCTGGCACGTTTAGAGGCAATCAATTAGCCATGGCGACTGGCCTTGCCACTCTCAATTATTTAAAAGACAACAACGTTGCTGATTATGTTTTAGAAATAGGCGCATGGTTCATGTCGCAGTTAAAGATACGCCAACAGCGCTATCCAAAAATGGGCCAAGTCAGAGGACGTGGTCTCATGATTGGCATAGAAATCGTTAACCCCAGCCTGCCTAAGCAAAATGACGGTAGCTATCCAGCAGACAGCGATGTGGCCGCCAAAATTCAGCAATCGTGTTTTAAGCATGGATTGGTGATTGAAAAGGGCGGGCGCGGTGGCACAGTACTGCGATTATTACCACCCCTCAATATAACCAAAGATGAGCTGCAGCAAGTCCTCCAAAGGCTTGATATGGCGCTAGAAGACAATCAATAGTCTTGCCAGTGTTTTAGCATGATTCACACATTTATAAAAAAACCTGATAACAACTCTAATAACGACTCTAATAATAAGTCACTTATTTGCGATTTATACAATCGTAGAATAAACAAGTGAGGACATCTTGCATTTATTAAACCAGCAAACCAGTGAGCAATATGTCACGCATATGCAAAAAACCAGCGCTGTTATCAAACAGTGGCTAGACGACAATAATGTGTATTTGGGCGGCACACCGCAACAAGTGCAAGCAACCAATGCCTTTAGCATCCGTGAGAAAGGCCGAGACATCGACACGATACTCGCTGATATTCAAAGTAAGTTTTTACCCAGTTGTGTGTCGACGGCCAATGCGAATTGCTTAGCTCATTTGCATCCGCCGACGTTAGTCATCGGACAGATTTCTGAGATGATTATCGCGGCTACTAACCAAAGTATGGACTCGTGGAATCAAAGCCCAGCAGCGACCTATATCGAAAAAGACTTAATCCATTGGCTGTGTCAGCGTTGCCAGCTTGATAGCGCTAACAATCAAACAGGAAGTAATGCTGGTGGCGTCTTTACCAGTGGCGGTACGCAAAGCAATCTGATGGGTCTACTGCTGGCACGCAATAAATTCTATAAGGCTAATGTGCAAAAGGACGGCCTGATGGGTCAGCCAGTTGGCAACATCCTGTGCTCAGACCAAGCGCACTTTTCTATCGAAAAAAACGCGGCGCTATTAGGTTTGGGTCAAAAATCCGTCATTAAAATAGCGACCGATGCATCAGGTGCCATGCTGATGTCTGATTTACAACATCAGATAGATAAGCTGGGTGCTGACAATGTGATGGCCATCATCGCAACCGCTGGCACAACGGACTTGGGTGCTATTGATCCTCTAATGTCTATTGGTAAAATCTGCCGTGATGAACAGATATGGCTACATGTCGATGCAGCATGGGGCGGGGCATTGCTACTATCACAGCGCTATCGACACTTGATTGAGGGGCTGAATCAGGCTGACTCTATCACCTTGGACTTTCACAAACATTTCTTCTTGCCGATTAGCTGTGGTGCTTTTCTCTTACGAGACAATCAAAATTTCGAGAGTATTCGCCATCATAGTGAGTATTTAAACTCTGCTGATGACGAACAGGACAATATCTTAAACTTGGTCACGTACTCTTTACAGACAACACGCCGTTTCGATGCCTTGAAACTGTGGATGGCGCTGGACTTACTAGGGACAGATGATTATGCAACCTTGATTGATAACTGTTTGGATACTGCTAAGCAGGCGGCACAGCTGATTGATGCAAATGAAAATTTCGTGCTGGTACATGAGCCCATTATCAGCAGTGTTTTGTTTTACTTTACACCCAAAGATACCGCACTATCTGATGACCAACTCGCTCAGCTCAATCGCCACATTGCTCAAGCATTATTGATCAATAATATTGCCAATGTGGCCACCACCCAGTTTGAGCAGCGCCTTTGCCTTAAATTCACCATTCTAAATCCCAATACCCAAATCAATGATATTGCAGACATCATTGAGCAGATGGGTATTGCTGGTTTTAACCAACTCAATTCTGACAACCTGAACGTTGATGGGAAAAAATAACATGATGCAGCATAAAACGCTTGATCGACTTACACTACAAAACCTAATCAATGCTTACTGTTTTGAGACTGGGCGCGGCGATATTATTGCCGTAGAGCAGCAGGATGATATACAGAAGCAGGCCTCACAAAATAAGCCTCTATTAGTGCTAATGCTATTGCCTTCGAACACGGTAATGGTCGTACCTGTCGACAGAGTGAGCCAATTGGGTCAGCATCGTTTGGCGGGCACGCCGCTTACATTAAATAAGCAGGTCAGCATACGATCAGACTCGAAACTAGACACGCAACTGGACGACCCTTTGCAAAACAGCCGATGGATAAAATCCTCCGCTATGAGCCTAGCATCTTTGATTATTGAAGACATTGTGCATCGTTATAAAGATAAAGCGACGCTAGATGCCAATGGCGTATTAAAGCGCTGGATTGAAAGTTATGAGGGGCTACAGATTATCTTAGAGCATCGCAATGATGAGATTGATGACATCATTGACTATCAGCAAGATTTTATTCAAACCGAACAAAACCTTATTTACGGTCATGCCATGCATCCTACACCCAAAGGCCGCGCAGGGTTTTATGGTGATGAATGGGCGAAGTATGCGCCCGAGACCAGTAGCAAAACCCAGCTGCATTATTGGCTAGTGCATCCCAGCTGCATTGCAGAAGAGTTCGTAGATGGCGATAGCATTACCACAGCGCTCAAATCAAAACTAAAAGCTGATATGAGTGGCTATCAGCAGCAACTTGTGGATGAGCATCCTGACTATAAGCTGTTGCCATTACACCCTTGGCAAGCAAGGTTTTTGCAGCAGCAGCCGTGGTATCAAAAACTGCTAGAACAAGGCCAATTGTTTGACTTGGGTGAACTCGGTTGGTCTCTGCATCCGACTACATCAGTACGCACGCTAGCGGCCTTTGATGCGCCTTGGATGTTTAAACTGTCGTTGTCTGTGGCGATTACCAATTCGGTGCGGATTAACCTGCCCAAAGAATGTAAACGCGGTATGCATGCCTGCCGAATCTGGCGTAGCGACTATGGTACTCAGCTCAAAACCGAATACCCTACGATTGCGGTATTGAATGATCCTGCTTGGATTGCCTTACGTGTGGATGGAAAAATCATTGATGAGACCATTTGTATCTTACGTGACAACCCGTTTACAGAAGAGACGCAAGTCACCAATCTTGCCAGCCTAAGCCAAGACCATCCAACTCGTCTTACCAATCGCTTAGAGACATTGTTTAAGTCTATCCATAAACGGACAGATGAACCTCTAGAACAGGTGGCTATCCAATGGTTTGATACTTATTTGCAAGTTGGTTTTATACCGCTGGTTCATATGTATTATCAGCATGGGATTGGTTTTGAGGTACATCAGCAAAACAGTCTCATCGAGCTAACAGACGGCTATCCTACTAAATTTTGGGCCAGAGACAATCAAGGCTTTGGCTATATCGCTGAGTACGCTACGCCGCTCATTGATGCTTATCCCGAGCTGATTAGCGAAGGAGAGTGCGTCATTCCAGAAGACTTTGCCGACTCAAGATTTGCCTACTACCTAATTGGTAACAGTATATTTGGTCTTATCACTGCTATTGCTCGTACTCAGCTTGTGAGTGAGGATGCATTAATCACGGCGTTTAAAGAATGCTTAATAGCGTTAGAGCAACAATACCCGCATCGTTCGTTATTTGACTTGTTGTTGCGTAGCCCTACATTGCCGTTTAAGGGCAATCTACTCACCAGACTCTATGCACTCGATGAGCTGACCGCACCTGTTGAAACCCAGTCTATTTATGTCGATATCCCAAACCCCATGGTGATGTAGCAAGTCATATTGGAACGGCAAAATTAGCACACGATATAAGTTGGTGTTCGATAGAAACGAACACCAGAATTAACGTGACCACCAAATCACTAAGGGGCGACAGTGTTAGATATTATTGGTATTGGCGTAGGGCCGTTTAATTTAAGTTTGGCGGCATTACTGACAAAGACCGACGTAACTGCCAAGTTTTTTGAGCAAAAGGCTGAGTTTAATTGGCATAAAGGCATGATATTGCCAAACACCACGCTGCAAGTGCCTTTTATGGCAGACTTGGTGACGATGATAGACCCAACCAGTCCGTATTCTTTTTTGAATTATTTGCATACTCAGCACCGATTGCTCAAGTTTTACTTTTTAGAAGAGTTTAAAATTTATCGTAAAGAGTACAACCACTATTGCCAGTGGGTAGCAGGGCAACTGGATAGTTTGAGCTTTGATGCGGCAGTGATAGACGTGGCGTTTGACGATAGCAATGATGGGTTTTTAGTGACAGTCTCTGAACAAGGCAAACAAAACACCTATCATGCTAAAAATTTAGTTATAGGAACGGGCACACAGGCCACGCTACCACCATCGCTGCAAGATATTGCCAAGCAAGCGCCTAACCGCTGTATGCACACTGCCCATTTTGCAGATAATTTTGACTTGGACAGCCTCAATGCTAGTAGTCTTGATCTGAATAGCACCAAGACAGACAACAAGCTGACCAAAGTATTGGTACTGGGGTCTGGGCAATCTTCCGCAGAGGTATATCGAACACTGTTTGATCAACAATTCGATGGCGATGATAGTACTAATGACGACCCTAAGTTTCAGTTAGATTGGATGACTCGCTCGGCAGGGTTTTTTCCCATGGAATACTCCCCATTAGGCTTGGAGCATTTTAGCCCGGCGTATACAGATTACTTTTATGATTTAGACTCAGCAACCAAGCCACAAGTTACTGCCAAGCAAGATCTGCTCTATAAAGGCATGGGCTTTGAGACTATACGCGATATTTATCATCGTCTCTATGAGCGCAGTATTACCAATCAAGACTTATATTCGACGTTGCTGTCTAACTGTGAAGTGGTTGAGGCAACGCTGACAACAATGCTAGAAGTGCCAGAAGCGACAGACACCATAAAACTGGTAGGTAGACAGCGTGAACAGAATCAAGATTTTACTGCTGAGTATGATTGTGTGATTGCTGGTACAGGCTATCGTTACGGTCTGCCTGAGTGTTTAAATACGATACTGCCTAGCATCGCGCACGATGAGTTTGATCAGCCAATCATTGATCGAGACTATGTGCTGAAATATGTGCTGACGCATCAAAAAGACATCGTAACTGATGGCAAAATTTTTGTACAAAACCAAGAAGTGCACACCCATGGCGTTGGCGCACCAGACTTGGGGCTGGGTGCTTATCGAGCAGGGTGTATCGTCAATCAGTTAACAGGTGAGCAGACTTACGACACCGAGGCCTTAAAAGTTTTTCAAAAATTCGGCGCGTAGTGCTTTATAAGCATCGTATTTCATAAAAAGCATATTAATCACATAACAATATAATTGTATAACAATCAGGAGCAAGTCATGCCGACCATCACCCAAAACCTACCCGATACGTTTAGCATTGAAGCTTATCAAAAGACATTTGCATTGAGACCTGTCAAATACCCAGATGATATGCCATTGCTGTATAAATGGATGCATGCTGAGCATGTGGTTGATCAGTGGCAGCTACATCTCCCGATGCCACAGTTAAAAACACATTTTGAAAAAATGCTGGCCGATGACCATCAGCGTCTCTACCTTATAATTTGTGATGATAAGCCGATTGGTTATACAGAGATTTATGAGACGGCTCGTGACCGGTTATCTCATTATTACAAAGCCAAAGAGACCGACATGGGCTGGCATATTTTGCTTGGTGATCCAGCGGTGGTTGGCAAAGGCTATCTAAAGCCAACAGGTATGATGATCAGCAAGTTTATATTTGAGCATACTGAGGCCAAAAAAATCGTAGTTGAGCCGGATAGTAAGGTTGAGGTGTATCAATGGATTGCTGATAGCTTCGCTTATAGAGTACAACGTCTGATTGAGATGCCAGAAAAAACCGCCTCATTATATTTTTGCAATCGCGATGAGTTTCTAGAATCTAGAGGTTATCTCAATTTTTATGGTGCCACTGCTTAATGAGCAACACATCTATAAATAACGCATCTACCGATGAGTCGCCTACAAATGAAGCCTCTAAGAGCAGTAATGGCTTGACCGACAAACAGATACAGCAGGTATTACTGACACTACTGCTCGGCGGTACGGTGGTCAGCTTTAGTAATAGTGCACTTAATCCAGCGATTCCTGTCTTTATGTCGGTGTTTGATGTCGATATCGTGATGGGCGGCTGGGTGCTAAATGCTTATGTATTGGCCATGAGTGTGGGGCTGATGCTAAGCGGCTACTTAAACAAAAAGCTTCCGTTTAAGCATGTTTATTTGGCGGCAATTTTTGGATTTATGCTGGGCTCAGTCATTGGCATGCTGGCGTCTAGTATGAGCTTAGTCATCATTGCCAGAGCCATACAAGGACTGAGTGGCGGTCTGATTATCCCACTGTCTATTGGTATGCTGTATCAGATTTATCCGCAGCAGCAGCACGGCAGAGTAATGGCGCTATGGGGCATTGTTATTATGATGTCATTAGCGTTTGGCCCTTTGGTCGGTGCTTACTTGGTTGAGCAGTTTGCGTGGTGGACACTGTTTGCCATTACGTTACCACTCAGTGTGGCGGTCATGGCGATGGTATGGCGGCTAATACCGGACATGCGCTCATATGAAAAAAAGAGCCCTTTCGATACCATCGGGTTTGTCAGTTTGCTTGTTTGGCTGCTTGCGATGATGGTTTGGCTGAGCACGCTGAAGATAGACTTCACTAGTGGATTATTAAGCAGTGAGGGCTTATTAAAGATAGCCACGTTGGGTTTATTATCTGTCGGATTTTTACTGTCCGCGATGGCTTGGTGGGCATACGAGCGGCGTCAGCGTTATCCGTTATTGAACGTGCGCTTGTTCAATAATAAAACCTATTTGCACAGTAATATCATTAGCATTAGCCAAACAGTCGGTTTGATGCTGTGTCTCTTATTATTACCCGTGTTGATACAAGACGTGATGGGCGAGAGTGCTTTATGGACAGGGGTTGTCCTAATGGTCGCGACGCTCGTGGCCAGTATCACCACGCATTACGCTGGCAAGATGGTAGATAAGCAAGGTGCCAGAGGGATTGGCATCGTAGGAATTGCGATTAGTGCGCTGTCTACCTTGATGCTGGCATGGTGCTTGTATCAGCCCACGCTTTGGCTATTAATGTTGATTATGAGTATGCGCGGTGTCGGAGTGGGTCTAGCATACCTGCCGACCACTACCGTTGGGTTTAGCAGCTTACCCAAAGACGCAGTCACTGAGGGAGCCGCACTTAATAACATCAGTCGCCGCATCATCTCTACCATATTTATCACGCTGTCCACCCTTTATATAGGCAGTCGAAGTGCGCAGTTATTAGCAGCAGGTAGTAGTGACGGCATGGCAAGCGCGATCCAAGAAATACTGGTGGTCATCGCGGTGATTTTATTATTCACAATCCCTTCAGCGTGCAAATTACCAAGATCCCCATAAACAAATACCCCGTATCGGGGTTTTCTTTAACTTATTAACGTAAGTAATTATCATTCGCTTTACATGCATCTAAATTTATACTTTTATTTGATTCAATTTTCAGACAGGAAGCTTATATCTATGTCCAATAATCTAGCAAACTCTACCAAAAACAATAATAGCAATCATAGTACTGACGCCACTTATGCAACTAAACCGTGGCAAATGCCTGTCGATTCTAAAATCATGGCACGCGCTGAGCAACGGGTGATTAAGCAATTGCTACAAGCATTACTATATGAAAAAATCATTGATTTTGAATTTGAAAGTGCGAACACCGCTCATGATAGTACTAGTGAGAAGTCGCTGCTGAATTTTGTCATACAAGCAAGTAATGATGTCCGTTATACCGCGCAAGGCCATATTCATTATAGTTTTGACATCATCCGTTTAAATGAGCTAAATGTGCAGCGAGTGGTTAACGGTGTTGCCGAAGACGCCACTCTTGAGCATGTGATCAGTGATATCTTGCTCAATATTGAAGGTGCAGAACTCAAAGACAGCTTCATCAAGGAACTGCGCCATACCTTAGTGAATGAAACACAATCTCAAATACTGGCTTCTAATATACCTGTGCCTATTGATACGCTCACTTATGAGCAACTCGAAGGCTATTTGACGGCAGGGCATCCTTATCATCCGTGTTTTAAGTCTCGTATTGGTTTTGATTTGCAAGATAACTATGACTATGGTCCAGAGTTTGATCAAAACATAGGCGTGGTGTGGTTGGCGGTTAAAAAAGAGCTACTGGTGAGTAATACTACTACCGGCATCGATATAAATGAATGGGTAAAAGATTATGTAGGTGCGGATGAATTTTCTGCACTCAATGCCAAACTCATAGAAGTACTTACAATCGCAAATGAGACGGCTAATAATTATTGCCTAATACCTGCACATCCTTGGCAATGGAAAAACACCTTGATTCAAGCATTACAACCATTGCTTACAACGCAAGAAGTTATCTATTTGGGTAGTGCAGGCCATCAGTACCGCGCTCAGCAGTCTATTCGCTCACTGACGATGCTTGGTAATGCTGATGACAATGTTAATACTGACACCAGTAATAATAAAGCCTACTTAAAGCTGAGTATGCACCTGATTAACACCTCAAGCACGCGAATACTAGCAAAGCATACCGTGATGAACGCTGCTGTTGTCACTACGTGGTTAAACCAACTGATTGCAGACGATAAGAGCGCTCAAGCATTACCCATTGCGTTTTTAGGTGAGACCGTTGGCGTTAGTCTGGACCATGAGGCGCTACGCACACGTGGCTACCAGCATCCAAATATGTACGGCGGGCTAGCTGCGATTTGGCGAGAAAACGTAAACCAGTATCTATCTAAAGATCAAACCGCATTCCCGCTCAATGGTGTCAGTTATATCAATGCTGATGGCTCGCATCTGATAGCACCTTGGCTTGATAAATATGGCGTAGAGACATGGATTGCGCAGTTAATTAAGGTCACTGTCACCCCTTTATTACATATCTTATTTGGTTATGGTGCGGCATTAGAGTGCCATGCGCAAAACATCGTCTTGGTACATGAAAATGGCTATCCCGTAAAAATATTATTAAAAGACTTGCATGACGGGGTTCGCTATTCACCTGAGCACTTAACCCAACAACACTTGCGTCCAGATTTTTATAGCTTGCCACCTGCCCATGCTGCCTTGAATAGAGGCTCGTTCATCGAGACCGAAGATACAGATGGCATTCGGGATATGACGGTTGCTTGCTTGTTTTTTGTGGCGTTGTCAGACATTGCGATTTTTATGCAGACGCATTATCACTATGCTGAAGTGGCGTTTTGGCACCAGGTTGCTGACTGCGTGACTGACTATCAAACCTCTCATCCAGAGCATCAAGTACGGTTCGACTTGTTTGATGTATTCGCTGAACAAACGCGCATTGAGTCATTGGCTAAGCGCCGACTATTCGGAGATAAAGCATTCCCGATTAAATACATCAATAATCCATTGTTTAAAAGTCAGGGGTAAGACGATGCATACCTTATTTCCTGTGCAAACTTCTGCGCAAAGCAGCTATCTTGATGTAAATCCTGAGCCAGATATCGAGGCCATCCAATGGTCGTTGATTAGCCATTTAGTAGAGTGTTTTCTATTAGAGCAGTGGGTGGATGAGCACCTTATTCAAGTGACAACCACCACCGAGTACTTGGCAAATCATCAAACGTCACAAGCTCAAGATGCGCATCAATTTTTAGCGTCGCTACTTTTAGAGTCACTGCCACAGCAGTATCAAGACTTCTTTGACCAAGATAACCCATTGATGGTGATACAACTTGACCAAGAGAGGCAGTTATTACTATTGGTAGAGCCTGCTTACGCGTCACCGTGGCGATTATCCAAATCTTGTCTGCCTGTCGTACATAACAAGCATCATGTAGATAGCGCTTTGCTCGAGCCAGTAAGCTCAGCACAGCACTTGTTAGACATCTTTTTATCAATGATGGATAGTGCCAGCTTATCTGACGTCGGTGTCTTAAAGCTAAAAGAGAGCTTAGAGGCTTCTTTTATAGCTCAGCAACAATCAGCAGCAGCAAATATCACAACGGCAGTTTGTCAGTATCCGAATTGGCATCAAACCTTGATTGCGGCGGAGCAGTGGGCATCACTCATGGATCGTCCGTTTCATCCACTGGCTAAAGGTAAATTGGGCTTTACTTCACAAGAATACCAGCGCTATATGGCAGAGTTTAACCAGCCCATTACGCTGGTATGGGTCGCCATTGCCAAAAGCCATGTCATGGTGGCAGAGCATGTTCAAGACACAACAACGCAAAATCCAGCGAAATATCTTTTGGATACTACGCAGCAGCAGAGTTTGATGCGAGAGCTAGATGACAAAGGCATAGCGGAGACGCACATTGCGATGCCCGTACACCCTTGGCAAATGACTCATGTGATTGATGACATGTATGCTGAGGATCTTACCAATGGCACAGTTGTCGCTCTCAAGTTTGATATGCTCATCACTTATGCCAGCTCATCCATGCGCAGTATGTTAATTGATGCTGATACACCAAATAGCATTAAGCTGCCTATAGGTGTGTATGCACTGAACTCAAAGCGTTACTTGCCAGCCCTCAAGCTGATCAATGGTGAAAAAAACCAAGCCATATTGATGCAGGCAAGAACGTTAGACCCTGAGCTATCAGCACAGCTACGGTTATGGGATGAACGTCTGTGGTGGGGTTATATGTTGCCCTCTCATTTGCATGATAAAAGCGCTATTAATCCCTATTTTTATCAAGAAAAGCCCACGCATCTAGGCGCGATGCTACGCCAACTACCAGCAGATCTATGCGATGATTCGATTCGACTGTTTCCTATGGCAAGCTTGGGTATGTTGATCTACAAACAAGGTGTTAGTCATCACATTTTTGACGGCATTGTTCAGGAGGGCATTTATAGTATTAGCCAGAATAGTGCTCAAGACAGCTTTCAAGAAAGCTCGCCACAGAATAAAAAACTCGCTGTGATAGCGTGCTTTAAAAATCTTTGTGATGTGTTTTTGGGTACGATGCTGCGCTGTTTACGCCTAGGGTTCGCACCTGAGATGCATGGGCAAAATATTGTTATCGCATTAAAGGATAATCGTTTTACGAGTCTATTACTACGTGATCATGATTCCGTACGCATCCATCTACCATGGCTGGCACGTCATCAAATATCAGATCCTGAGTATCTGAGCCCACCAGATTTTAAAAACCGTCTATATCGCGAGACGCCGAAAGCGCTGATATTTTATCTACAGTCACTAGGGTTACTGGTTAATCTTCGAGCGATTATCGAGTCATTGGTTGAGCACTATCATATCAATGAAGAGACTCTGTGGCACGAGGCAATGACCAGTATTGAGGAATCCTTGGTGACTATCGATTTTGATGACGATCAACGTCAGATACTTCGTGATGAGCTTTTGAGCAATTCACATTATCCGCATAAAACATTGCTATTACCTGTGATTGCACGTGGTGCTGACCCTCATGGCAGTATGCCAGCTGGAGAAAGCAAAACGATCAATCCGTTCAAGCGTGTTAAAAAATCAGCTAGCCAACGAACCTATTTAACTAACTAACTAACTAATAGCTACTTAGCAATTAGCAATGCGATAAAAATTATCGAGAAATAAAAAAGCTAAAAATTGCGATAGTGAGAATATAATGAATGACATCGATATTAATGATCTTATGGATGCTTATAAAGAGATAGGCACTTCAACCATTGGTCATCTAACGGGAGTAGGGTATTTACCAGATATCAAAGCACTCAATCCTTGCACGGCTACCATAGTCGGCCGAGTGTTGACGGTGCAACTAACCTCTGACAACACGGATGCGATCAATCAGGCATTGATTCAAGCAGCGCCTAATGATGTGTTATGTATTGATGCTCAAGTATTAGGCATCAAGGCATGTTGGGGAGCACTGCGAACTTGCGCGGCTATCTATGAGAAGCTATCCGCCGTCATTGTCATTGGACAGGCAACTGACTCGGTACAAATTCAGCAGCTGGGCTTCCCTGTATTTGCACAAAGTATCAGCGCTATAACCACGTTCAAGAGCAACCAATCACAAGGTAAGTTAGCGTCCGATATTTGCTATCGCTTTGGTGAGCAGACTACGATGATCCGTTCAGGCGATATCGCTATGATGGATAATGATGGCGTGTTTATATTGCCTGTTGATGTAGCGCGGCAGCTATTACCAGATTGCCAAAAAAAACACAAAGCAGATGAGATAAAGTTTCAGATGTTTTTTGAGGCCTATACTCATAACGCATTAGATGAACTGTTTAATAGCTCATCAAATACACGATAGACAGTTAAACTTACGATTGTCACAGAGCATTACTTACTAGCAATATATAAATATATATAGAAATAGAAATGATTATCATTTAGAATGTGCTTCACAAAGTTAGTACACACAGTATCATTAGCTAAATATGACTCATACCACTGTCTATCTATCCAACTAAGTGAAATAACATAAGTGAAATAATCATGAAAAGCCATCATCAAGTTGCTCTATCTGTTCTCACCCTTTGTATTAGCCAGCAACTGTATGCTCAAACCAATATCAATGAAGCGAATGCCGTATCAGATGTGCAGGCTTCGACAGAACTGACGTCAAACTCAGCAGCAAACTCGTCGTCAGATGAGACACCTAATGTGACTTTAGACACTATCAATGTCACGGCTAAAGCCAGAACGGGTACGGCGCTGGCTCAGAAGATTAGTGAGATGCCAGCCGTCACGCAAGTAATTACTGAAAGCGAGATTCAGATGCAGGCGACGGGCAACCGTACCACTGGTGACATCTTGGCACAGCTGATTCCGAGCTTGGGTACCAGTAGTGGTTCGACCAGTAACTACGGCACCACCATGCATGGCCGTCCAGTACAGTTTTTGCTAAATGGTGTGCCATTAAGCGGTTCACGCAGTCTTTCACGTGAGCTCAACAGTATTGATACTTCACAGCTTGAGCGGGTAGAGGTGCTTTCGGGTGCCACTAGTATCTATGGTGCTGGCGCGTCAGGTGGTCTGATTAACCTTGTGACTAAATCTCTGGTGGGTTATGGCCCTATTAGACAAACCAGAGTGGGCGTTAGTAGTAGCCGCGACTTTGACTCAGATTCATTTGGCTATAACGTAGGGCAAACATTAGGATATGGCGGCGAGCGGGCTTATGGACGCTTAGATGTTGATTATGAGACCAAAGGCGGCAAGTTCGATAGCAAAGGCGACCGAGTTAGTCCTGATGTCAATCAAACGGATCAACAAGATACCGAGTCACTAAGTGTGAATGGTAGCTTAGGTGTAGAGCTAACGGATACCCAACGTCTTGATCTCGCAGCGACTTACTATAAAGATAAGCAAGATACCGACTATGGCCCAGACTACGGTGATGGTTTAGCCGTGTTGTTTGGCGCAAAACCTTCTTTAAAAGCCATCGATGGTGCCAACGTAGAAAACCAGCCTTATACCGAAAAAAGCTCCGTGAATTTAAATTATAGTGATGATGATTTTGCGGGTTCAGGTTCTAGCTTAAGTGTAACGGGCTACTATAGAGATGAAAAAGGCCGTTTTTATCCTTCTGCCAAGAGTGCAGCAACCCAAGCAGCTGAAGTATGGCAGGCCAATGGTTTGACTAATGAAAAGACTGTGAACAAGCTTACCAGTGCCGCAGTATTTGTGACCCAGTCAGAAGCTGATATTGAAGTGATGGGTCTACGTGCAGCCATGCAAACTGAAACCGAAATCGCAGGCAAAAACACCCTATTTAGTTATGGTGTGGATGTCGAACGCGAAAACAGTGAGCAAACCTATTATGGTCAAGACTTAAATATATTTCTTGCAAGTAATGGCTTAAACGCCCAAACCAATGGGCTTACTTATAATGGTGGGCCAGATACCACCATCGATAAATTGGGTGCTTTTGTCAATGCAGATGTTGACTTGACCGACAAGTGGCATACTAGTGCTGGCGTGCGTTATCAAAAGCTAAAATCTGAGACTGATACCTTTACGCCCATCTATGAGCAGCTGCTTGAAGAGTATTTTAATAGTTCTGCTATTAGCGGGACAAGTGCAGCTTATGGCATTGACTATCAAGCAGGCGACGTAGAAAAAGGCAACACAGACCATGACAAAGTACTTTTCAATCTTGGTACCAGCTATCAGATAACATCGAAAGATCAATTGTTTGCCAATTTTTCACAAGGTCTTGACACTGCAGATATACAGCGAGCACTGCGTGATGTGCGTGCCGGTTTCGTGGTTAATTCAGACAATGTTCAACCGATTGCAACCAATAACTACGAGTTTGGCTGGCACGGCAAACACGGCGATACAGCGGCACGCTTGAGCGGTTTTTATAACGAATCAGATAAAGTAGTGCGCTTTACAGACAGCTATACTGTCGAGGTTGTCGATACTGATGAGCGTGTTTATGGCGTAGAAGGGTCACTGACTCATGACCTTAGCGATCAGTGGCAAGTAGGTGGTAGTGTGGCATATACCCGTGGTCAATATGACTATAATGGGGATTGGCTGGAGCTGGATGCTGTACGCCTAACACCACTAAAAGGCACCGCATTTGCTCAGTATAACTTTGATGAAGGCAGCAATATACGTCTGCAAGCATTGGCCGTTGGCGGTGATGACAGAGCCTCTAAAGATCAACAAAAAGATCCTGACTCTAGTGCATTGCCAGTTACGGGTTATATGACACTTGATGTGTTGGGACAAGTAGAGATGCCAGTAGGCCGAGTAGGTTATGGGGTTTATAACTTGCTCAATAAAGACTATTTAACAGTCTATCATCAAACCACGTATGGCGATCTGAACCGTTTACCTGCATCAGGCACGACTTATGGCCTAAGCTATACCGTTGACTATTAAATCAACAGATAATTGAGTTCGAGTAATTTCGATACAAGTCAATCTTGTGCAGCTATACAGTAGTATGGTTAACGAGGATGGCGATGTAGCGGATTTATGTAGATATGACTATAGAAGAAACCTTTTAGGCTGTTGGTTAGCCTAAAAGGTTTTTTTGCTTCATCATAGTAGCTTGATCGCTGTTTGACCCTGATCTAATACCGGTAGTTCCTGCTCATCTTTTAGCTCAACCCCAGATAGCTTGAGCTCATAAGACTTCTCCATTAATGCTAAGAGACGACTTGCCGCCACTCTGGTTGGCAGGCCAGCATTACGCACATTAGAGATGCAGTTCCTCATAGCATCATGACTCGAAGATTGAGCGTCCCAAGTGTAGTAAATACCTAAGCTATCGGGAGAGCTCAAACCTGGACGCTCTCCGATCAGCATGACCAGCATTTTGGCATGAAGACGCTCTGCGACCTCATCTCCTAAAGCGACACGGCTACCAGTAGCAATGACTAAGGGTGCGATAGTCCAATCTTTCTCATTAAAAAGTGAGATGAGTTCTGCAACAAGTTTGGGAGCATTCTCAGCTATCGCTCTCGCTGATAAACCATCTCCCATAACAATAGCAACATCGTAAGACTTGTCCTTACCGAATATCTCCAATTGCTTAGCGGATTCAATACTAAGCAGTCTGCCCCAATCTGGACGTTTAAGATATTCAGATTTATCTTGCGCTTGGCTGGTGACTCTCAGTATTTGTAAGGTATCACTCATCTGATCGTCTTGATTATTTGTCTGATCTGAACTCTCTGCAACCAGATTTAAATCTAGCTCGACTATAGAGGAGCGGCAATGTTCAGACAGCTTCACGACTAAAGAATCAACATCTAAGTCCTGCAATACAGCATCTTTTGCCTCAGCGTGATCAAGCTGAAACTTGAGCAAGGGCTTAGTAGGGACACTACAGCCTACACGTCCCAAAGCAATTCTAGAGTCTGTATATTGTTTTAACTTTTCCCAAGGATCTAAATGCACTAAATCACTAGCACTGTTTGTATTCGATTTGACATGATCTTTGACAGTCAGTGATGTCTTATTTTGTGAGTAATCAATGGACATAGCATTTCTCTTTATAGTGTATCGACGTTTTCTATACTCTCGCTTAAGTAAGCTAATTGCCCATTATCCCCGACAGTAAGGCTGATGGTTTATCTGACCAATTGATACTATTGCCAGATTGGGTATAGATGTCGTTATTACTCAGCCAAAGCGCAAATTCAGGGGCAGGGGAGAGACCAAGAAGTTGTCTAATGTATAGAGCGTCATGAAATGAAGTTGTCTGATAATTGAGCATGACATCGTCTGAGCCTGGAATACCCATGATGAAGTTAATGCCAGCATTGGCAAGCAACGTCAGTAACGTATCCATATCGTCCTGATCTGCATCAGCGTGATTGGTATAACAAATATCACAACCCATGGGTACGCCAAGCAGCTTGCCACAAAAATGATCTTCTAATCCTGCTCGAATGATTTGTTTACCATCGAAGAGATACTCAGGCCCGATGAAACCAACCACGGTATTGACCAACAAAGGGTTAAACTCTCTAGCCACCGCATAAGCTCTGGCTTCAAGCGTCTGCTGATCAGCGCCAAAGTTGGCGTTACTGGATAACGCACTACCTTGACCTGTCTCAAAATACATGACGTTTTGACCTACCGTGCCGCGATTAAGACTCGTGGCAGCGTCATAGCCTTCTCTTAACATCGCTAAGTTTATGCCATAGCTGGTATTCGCTTTTTCACTACCTGTGATGGACTGGAAAACCAAATCGACAGGTACGTTTTTATTGATTAACTGTATAGCGGACGTGATATGGGTTAAAACGCAAGACTGAGTAGGAATTTGATATTCGGAGATGACATGGTCTAGTAGTTTCAATAGTTCAGACAGGTTCTGGATATTATCGGTAGCAGGGTTAATCCCAATGACCGCATCCCCATTGCCATACATCAATCCATCAATGATGCTTGCAGAAATACCCAATAGATCGTCGGTTGGATGATTGGGCTGTAATCGTGTGGATAAAGACCCTTCTAGACCGATGGTATTACGAAATTTAGTGACCACGCGGCATTTTTTCGCTACCAAGATAAGATCTTGTACCCGCATTATTTTACTGACGGCTGCGACCATCTCAGGTGTAAAGGCATATTTTAATTCGGATATGGTCTCTGTGGTCGCTGACTCTCCTAAAAGCCAGTCTCTTAAGTCTCCAACAGTAAAGCTGGCTATTTTAGAGAATGCTTGAGAATCATGCTGTGCCATGATGAGGCGAGTGACTTCATCCGTCTCATAGGGTATTAAAAAGTCTTCTAAAAAATCAGTTAATAAGCAGTCTGCTAACGCCATTTGTGCTGCTACGCGCTCAGTTGCATCACAGGCTGCTACTCCAGCCAGCTCATCACCCGAACGCCTCGGTGATGCTTTTGCAAGTAAGGTTTTTAAGTCTTTAAATTGGTAGCTTCGCTGTCCTACGGTATTTTTATATGCCATGTTAACCACCTTTATTGCGTAATCACATTACTCAGCTTTGATATGTGAGTTGCCAACGAAACTATGTATTATGTATTTCAAACTATCATGACCTTAAGTTTCAACCAAGTTAAAACTTAAAGCCATGTGAGAAGTGTCTAATTACTTTATACAACATCATAATCAGTGACTTTATAATGAGTGCTTTTAACTCAATTCATCCGCTGCCGCTTCTATTTGCGCGAACTCTTCTTCTGGTGTACCACTGACTAGATGATGCCGACTAAATATCACAAAATATAGAATAAGTACGACATAAATACCAGCTGCCATAAACCATACTTTAGGATCGACCATTAACCCTGCTATGACAGCAAGTAATGCCAATACTAAAGCCACACCTGAAGTAAAAATCCCACCAGGTGTTTTATAAGGGCGAGCAAGGTCAGGCCGAGATAGACGTAATTTGATGTGAGATGCCATCATTAGTACATATGAAACGGTCGCACCAAACACAGCCATAAGGATAAGCAAATCACCTTCACCGGTAAGCGATAACAGAAAGCCTATGACTCCAGGAACAATAAGAGCCAAGTAAGGCGCTTTATTATTGTTGGTTAATGATAGCTTCTTAGGTAGATATCCTGCACGAGACAAGGCGAAGATCTGTCTAGAGTAGGCATAAATAATCGAGAAAAAGCTTGCAATTAAACCCGCCAAACCAACAAAATTTACAAAACTTGCTAACCAAGAGCTGCTGCCATACACAGAAACCAAAGCATCTACTAAGGGTGCACCTGAGTCCTTCAACGCATCTGCACCAGCCGCTCCTGGTCCTAAGAATAGAATGAGAATCGCAAAGGTTGCGAGTATCAACATCGAGCCAATCAGTCCACGTGGTAATGATTTAGCAGGGTCTTTGGCCTCTTCAGCGGCTAAGGGTACGCCTTCAACAGCCAAAAAGAACCAAATGGCATAGGGCACAGCTGCCCAAATGCCAACATAGCCATAGGGTAAGAAAGTGCTGGCACCAGCTTGATTGCCAACGGCGATATCAAAAAGGTTTTTGCTATCAAAATGAGGAATCATGGCGACTATAAACACACCCAGTGCGATACAAGCAATGGCTGTGATAATAAACATAATTTTTAAAGCTTCGCCAGCACCTTTCAAATGAATGGCTATAAAGACAATATAGCAAGCGAGATACACCATCCACCCACCAACGCCAAATAAAGACTCACAGTAAGCGCCGATGAATACAGCAATCGCAGCTGGCGCAATCGCGTATTCAATTAAAATAGCTGTACCCGTCAGATAACCGCCCAAAGGGCCAAAGGCGGTTCGTGCAAAACTATAACCACCACCTGCCGTAGGTAACATCGTCGCCATTTCTGACATAGATAAACACATACAAAGGTACATGATAGCGACCACGATGGTGGCAACAAACATCCCGCCCCAACCACCCTGAGCAAGCCCAAAGTTCCAACCTGCAAAATCTCCAGAAATAACGTAGGCAACACCAAGGCCTATTAATAATACCCAGCCGACTGCACCTTGTTTGAGTTGTCTTTTAGCAAAATAATCATTTTCAGCCTGAGTACTTCCTGCCATGCCATTTAGCTGGCCATTAGCGTTTGTAGACATATCGTTCTCCAAAGCTCAGCCAATGAATAGTGAATTGGTAAGCTATTATCAAAATATATTAAGTGCTTTATAAGTAAAGACAACATACCCTCTTCGGTTAAAGCGTGACCAACATCGTCATGCTTTCATCAAAGGCAAATCTTGTGCCATACAAAAAACGGTCTTTTCCCATAAATCAGGTAGGAAAAGCACTATTTTGATACAACTATTTGCGTCATTTCGGTGCTGTAATATGAAAAACGCATATTTTTAGAGCACGTACTTTGAATGCAGAAACGTTTTATATTCAGGTGGAGGGACAGCACATATCAACCACCATCACAGGCATCTCAAACTCAAAGTAGGAGAGGTGCGATGGGTTTAAAGGATAATATATTGGCCATGAAAAATGACTTGCCATCGGCTGGAGTGGATTTCTTAAAATATTTGCTATCGATACGGGCGACTCAGTCACTATTGATGAAGTTGTCGTGTTTTTTGCGGAAGTGGATGCTACGGTGTTTAGTATTGGGACTGGTACTGGAGTTGGGGTATAGCATGGACTTCTCCCTGTCATGTCATAAAGGTATCTAGAGCTACCTAAAATTGATCTTCCTGATCACGTTGTTATTTCATGCTACTGATATTTTATTTCAAGTTAAAGCTATTTTTTACGTGATGCATTTCAACTATCTATTACTAAAAGTTATCTGTTGAAAATAGTGAAATACGAAGAGGTAGAAGCCTGATAAAAATATATCGCATACGGATTTACTTTGTACATTTGATGCTCAAGTAAGCTGCACAAAACAAGGTCTATGCAAGACATGTAGAGAGGTTGGTGGCCACTTGATATACGTGAATCAGCCTCAGATATAGACGGGGCGGTTCAACACCGTCCCTAGAATTCTATCGTTAGCATAAAGGTATGGTAAGCCGTCAGATTTTGCGCCTTTAATAAGTTTAAAAGGCCTGTTAATTATTGCCTAAGGAAGGGGATGGGTTTAGAATTAGACGCGTAAATTTACATTAATCGAACTTCGGGGCGGGGCGAAATTCCCCACCGGCGGTATTTTTTCTTGGGTGACATCATCCAGTTAAACAGCCCGCGAGCGCCTTGTTCCTCGTGAACAAGGGTCAGCAGATCTGGTGAGATGCCAGAGCCGACGGTTACAGTCCGGATGATAGAAGGATCGACCAAGATTTTGATGCGCCTAGCAATAGGGGCTTCATCTGTGCTTTTTTAAGCGCAGAGATTGGTACTATTTGTTCTCATCACCCCTGTACATCTTATTGATTGGAGAAAATCAAGATGGCAGGAACATTCTTTATCATGATCGCGTGTTTTACGTGGGCGTTGGATACCTTAATCCGCTACCCGTTATTAGGCGCTGGTTATTCAACCTTGCAAATCGTTCTTATCGAACACCTGACGCTGGTATTATTTGTCAGTCCTATGTTATGGCGTTACCGTCATGTTTATCGTCATATGTCAATCAGCGGATTTTTAAGCTTATTTTTTATCGGCGGTATTGGCTCGGCCATAGGTACTTTGGCATTTACCGAAGCTTTCCATTACTTGAATCCTACTGTCGTGATCTTGCTGCAAAAACTTCAGCCTATCGTTGCTATTTTACTGGCCTATTGGTTACTCAAAGAGCATGTTGAAGGGCGATTTTTGCAATGGGCGGCGGTCATTTTACTGGGCAGCTTTGTGATGATGTGGCCAGATTTACGTACGTTGGGCAATGCTCAATGGCACTATTCGAGCGATACAATAAGTCTGTTCAAAGGCTACGGTTACACGCTGATTGCGGTGATTGCATGGGGCGCGGCCACTGTGTGCGGTAAGTACTTATCCCATCAGAATATACCAGCAAATGCCATCATGTCAGGTCGATTTGTTGCTGGGCTATTAGTGCTGTTGCCCATGGCATTGGTCCAGTCAGATGGATTGTCCATGATGACACCAGTGGATCTGAGCCTTGTCGTTGTCATGGCCTTGCTAAGTGGCTTTATTGGCATGTGGTTTTATTACCAAGGTCTGAAAACCATCCCCGCGCAACTGGCTACCTTGGCCGAATTGTCTTTTCCTGTCTTTGCAGCTGTAATCAACTGGGTATTCCTCGACATGGGGCTGACAGGCTATCAAATCATTGGTGGCCTGATGCTTATACTGGGCAATATCGGCCTACGCATGAAACAACTGAGAATGAATGAGCTAAGCCCTGTTCTGCAATAAAATCGCAATAGATGAACCATATACAGCGTAAAAGTCTAATCAGCCCAGTTTTTTACGCTCTATCAATGTGAGATCATCACCACCAATACGTTGGATATTGTCTGTCTTTACCGACATTATTATAAATGAGCGCCACGATTACTAAAGTGATAGCGCCAAGCAAAGTCGGTGTGATTAAAAAACTCCACTTTACTGCGCTCAGCATGACAATCAAAGGGTTGGAGCAAGCAGGTGGGTGCGGCATTCTAAATAACAACATCAACGCAATAGCAGTGCCTACAGCCGTTGCCAGACTCCACCAGTGAATACCGAATAACGCCATAAATGCTAATCCTGTGAAAGTAGCAATCACATGCCCACCTATGACATTTCTTGGCTGAGCAAAAGGGCTAGCAGGATAGGCAAACATCAGTAAACAACTTGCGCCAAATGATCCTAGAATCATAATGATTTCTACTGAACTCCCTAATATAGCGAGCGTTGATATGGCGATGGTGCCGCCAAGCCAAGCGAAGAGTATCATTGATAAAGGCAATCTTTTTGGACATTGGCTGACTTGACCATTTAACTTCTGCCAATTAAAAAATGAATGCATACGACTTCCTATGAATAAATAAACAATCAACAGTATTGCTACTGGTATACTGGTCAGTATATTAGCTAGGTATACCGAACGGTATATTAACACAGTATTTTTTTATTGAATACTAGGGCGTGTCATCAATTAGACTGTGAGGCTTAAAATGAGAAAAATTGTAGATAGACAAGGAAGAAATTGCCGTTAATATGAACATATTGAAAAAATTACTGACGATGTTTAGCAAAATTTAGCCATTTTAAGGCTACTAATTATATTGATGTGCTAGTTGATGACATGCCCTAGATCAGGCCGTAAAACAATAGGAATCAGAACCAATGGAATTGCGAGATACTATTTTACACAAAAGCTATGAACTGCTTTATAAGCAAGGTTTTCATAATAGCGGAGTAGAGCTATTAGCAAAGCAGGCAGGCACGACCAAGCGCACCTTGTATGCTCATTTTGGCAATAAGGAAGGTTTGATTGAGGAGGTGCTTAAGTATCGTCATCAGATGTTTATGACTCAATTAAAAGCATGCTTTGATAATGTTGATAGTAAGGATGTAGCAGACGTTGCAAGGTGTTATTTAGCCTTTTTAAAAGACTGGACATCATCAGAGGGGTTTTATGGTTGTCTGTTTATCAATGCTTGTGCCGAGTATTCAGACACTCAATCTTCGCCACATAAAATAGCCCATCAGCATAAAACTGACATTAGGCAATGGCTGTTCGCTGAGTTTAAAAGGGTAAATGCCAATGATGCTAAGCAGAAGTCTGACACGCTGTTTGTATTAGGCGAAGGGTTTATCGTTGCCGCGCAGACCGGTCAGGAGTCATTAACGTTAGATACTGATTTTTTTATATAGTATTGATTAGGTCGCATCCGTTATCAATAAGCCCATGGTAGCGGATTGGATCGTTATGCAATCATTGTGGTGATTAAAGATGAAGAGCTAGACAAGTAATTTATTGAGCGAGCATTCTGGCAGAGGTAGCTAGTCTGGTGCTGATACGCATAAAAAACCATCAAAAATTTTTGAGGTAGAACGAATAAAGCTTGAGCACAAGCAGACCAGTATCTAAAAGAATTCTATAATAATCGATTAGAGTGATTCAGTTCATGTCGAACCTAGTAACGATTACAGTGAATACTTAGACAGATATAATATAGCTATAGAGACATGAACTTAATCTCTCATAGACACTATATATTATGAAGATAATATCTCATAAACATAATGATAAGATAGCTTTAGTTTATCTAATTCTTATGTACTTGATATATAAGGATCCCAGCCTGTACTATGAACTTAATAGCATATAGACTTCATTTAACATAATATACATTATGCGAAAACAAACCAACGGTTTCAAAAGAGAATAGTCCAATAATTTATCGCGTGTTATTTGCACATTTTGCTAAGCTAAAATTTAAAAAAAGCCTTTTAGCTTAGCTATGTTTGATGTCAGTTCCAGATTTATGCTAACGACAAGCCTCAAGCAAATGCTTACGCAACGTTTTACCATCGTCATCTAAGATTACGTCTGCGATTTGGCAATCTTTATCATTGTCATCACATGATAACTCATAATAAATATCGCTACCTTGCGCCAAGCTGACCTGAACCAAACCTTGCTCAGTTATTGAGAGCTTTTTGTCTTGTGTATAGTCAGGGTCTTGAGAATCCCACAGCACATCATAATCAACATTGCATGACATTTGGTTTTTATCAAAATACGCTTGCTCAAGCGTCATCGCTGCTTGTAATTCAGTATTGGCGTATTGCTGTAGCACCGCAGGATTACTCATGCCTTGCTCATCTATGTCTTGTTGATACATTTTTGAAATGGTCGCAATTTTCATAGCTTCCATCGCAGATTGCTTCTGATCTGCTTTTGCCACATCCGCTGTAGCAGTACCAGCAGTCGTTAGTCCTATGGTTAGTATCAATGTCAGCGATTTATATGTTGGCATGTCGTTCTCTACGAGCTTTTATCCTATGAATGTTACAGTCTATTACATCATAGCCATATTAGGACTCTGCTGTATTATCGTATCATTCAGGTTTACTTACTAGTATCTCGATTACATAGCGCTTTTATGGTATTTCCTTATTTGTTCTCATGACAATTTATAGTGTTTTATTAATGACTTATTAGCTAATAACTTTCGCTAACAACTGTGGGAAGGACAATTTTATGACTATATTGCCTGCTTTTTTTAAGGGAAAATCTGCGACATTGGCCTCCAGTAGCCTTTTATTGCTCACTCTTAGCGTAACTGGCTGTCAGTCTGCTTCTGAGTCCAGCGAGGCTATTGTCTCTCAATCTACCAGTATCTCGTCAACGCCTATTAGTGCTGATATCAGTCAACAAACCCTTAGACAGCAAGCGCTACGTATACAGCGTGCACTGGCCAATAAGGACTTTTCTAGAATCACCAATGATATTCATCCCACACGTGGCGTTCGCTTTTCCATGTATGCTTATGTGCGGCCCGAGACTGACAAAGTCTTTAGTCGCGGACAATATGCACAGTATTTACAACAGTCCAATATTCGCTTTACATGGGGTGAAAAAGACGGCACGGGTGATGTATTAGTCACGCCACTGCCAACGTACTTGGGTACGTGGGTAGATGGTAAGAAGTTCAATAATGCCAATATCAGCATCAATGAATTCAAAAATAATGGTAATTCGATCAATAATTTAAAAGAGATATACCAAGCATCAGATGTTGTAGAGTTTTATGATAAAGGTACTGATGAATATGATGGTATGGACTGGCGTGTATTGCGCTTGGTATTTGATGAGTATCAAGGCAAGCGTTATCTAGTGGCCATTATTAATGACCAATGGACGGTTTAGAGTGTATAGAAACGATTGACTGACCACTTTTATAGGGCGCGTTTAAAATGGCAGCCTGCTCTATTTGATTATAAATATAATATATTCAAATATTAAGATGTATTTTGCCAGTTATCGTTACTTGGTTTTTGATGACAAGCTTGTTTATTGCCCTTCTAACGACAACATATTCATAATCAGTTTGATCAAAGTCTCTTTTTGATTGGGGTCAGACTCAGCGACCAATAAGGTTAATGCCGCAAGCCCTGTATTATTGATGACCATGTCGCCTTTATCATTCAGCAGTCGGTGATTACGGTGCAAAAAATCCACGAATAAAAAAGCGCCGCTGCGTTTATTACCATCAGTAAAAGGATGGTTTTTTACCATAAAGTACAGTAGATGTGCCGCTTTACTCTCGATAGTTGGGTACGCAGGCTCACCAAAGACCGTTTGTTGTAAATTACCCAATACACTATCCAAACCATCACCACGAGGCTTGGCAAATAATTCAGTCGCCTCACCCCTATCTATCAGCTGATATTTCAAATCAGTTAACGCTGCCATCGCCTCAGTCGTACTGGGTAAGATACCACCATCTTGCCCTGTAGGACTATCCAGTAGACCTTCATCATAGCGCTGCAACCATAAAAACGTCTGCGTATAGCGGCTTATAATCTCAACCAGTCCGCGTCCTTCGTCGGTTTTAAGCTCGGGGCTTTGTGCGGTTTTTTTGATTAATTTTAGCGCTTGTTGCAATTCAGTAGAGTTTTTATCGAAGCGCTGTTGATTGAGCGTATAACCTTGTACCAAGTATTCACGCAAGCGCTGCGTTGCCCAACGCCTAAATTGCACACCCTGAGGAGATTTTATGCGATAACCGACTGAGATAACCACATCTAGGTCATAAAAAGTCACCGGACGGTCTGAATTTGCAATATGCATTTTTTGCATATTGCTTTTTTCATCGATTTCTTCATCTCTTATGGCATTGGCGATATGACGAGAAACCACTGATTGGTCACGACCGAATAATTCGGTCATTTGTGCTTGTGACAACCAGACTGTCTCTTGCTCAAAACGTACATCTACTTGCGCCTTTCCATCAACACTTTCATAGATCTCTACTTTTGCTACATCGTCATTTATATCGTCAATCATCTCAGCTTCCCCAATTCCAATATGCTGTTTTGAATACAGTTTACTGTCACAATCTCTATAAATATCACTCATAACGGCGTCTGACGAAAGAATTTCACCATAATCTCATAAATATCAGGATAAGCATCTACTAGCTTTTGCGGTGTTTCAAAAAACACTTCACTCAAAACTGCAAAAAACTCAGCAGGATTCGTCGCTCCATAACGATCTAGACCTGACTTACGATGTGTCTGAAAGTCCTCAAAATCGCGGCTCATAATCTGTGTCCAGTTTGCAGGATCCATATCAGGCTGCATCGGTGGAAAGCCATTGGCACGCCCATTCATCATATCGAGTTTATGTACAAACTCATGAATGACAACGTTGTGTCCGTCACGTTCGCCTGAATGTTTGGCGTCCTTCCATGAGAGAATGATAGGCCCACGTAGCCACGCTTCCCCGCTACGGTGCTGAGTGCCTTCGTGGACGATACCAAACTCATCTACCGTGGTGCTGTCACTTTTGTACGAGCCAGGATAAATGATGATGGATGACCAGCCAGCATACCAGTCAAGGCTCAAGTTCAAGATCGGCAGGCACGCTTGCAGTGCAATTGATTGTCTAACAGCATTGGTAATCTCAAAACCTTGTGCGCCTGTGATGGACTTATCAGCCAAAAACAATGTCGCGAGCTCGAATAAATGCATCATCTCGTTAACACTTAATCTGTCGAGTATTACGATACGCTCAGCCGCTTGTATCCAATCGGCATGGGTAAACTCGCTATTATCTAGTATGCGCTGCTCACGCCAATCTTTTATGATGCCAAACATATACGCCACCCCTATTCTTTTAATATTTCACATACATTGGCATTACTGAATCTGAAGATTATATCGGTAATCAACAATATGCCCTTATAAGTAATATATTGACATGTATAAGCAAAAAACGCTGCTCATAAATGAATTATTGAGCAGCGCAGTCTGACATTCACACATTGAGATTTAAAATTGATATTGCAAGCCTAGTTGTACTGAGCTGTCTTTATCATCACGTGCAAAGGTGGTATCGCCATTCAGATACGCATAAACGTTCTTATGAACTTTGTTACTCACACTCAGCTCAAAACGTCCATAGTCGTCATCTTTATCTGTTTGGGTGATGCTAACCTCTCTTGTTTGATCATCAGCTAAAGACGTTGTCGATAAACTGTCTGTTAAACCATCGTCGATAACATGCACATAAGCGATTTTACTTTGAAGTTTGGCAGGCGTGCCCATCAAGTCAAAACCATACTGTAGCTGGTAACCAAGCTCTGAATCCCATGCCTCGCTAGAGGTGCTATCAACCTTTAGTGCCGTGCGAGAATTGGCATTACCACTGGTATAACCATCTATGTCTGTATCACTGTAATTCAGACCCAAAAAGGCACCATGCGCGACGTTTTTCTTGATAAGAAAATTATAGCCAAGCTCATTGTATGCGCTAAACACATCGGCATCCGCATCACCGCGTTCGCTATTGTTGATAATATTGATGCCGTCATTACCATCCAGTTTTACCGTTCTATTAACGTCCAAGTCATGTTTAGATAAGCTCAGAGATGTGGCATTCCACCAAGCCGTGTCTTTTCCGCCCAATAAGGAATAGGCTTGCACGCCATAGCTTGTGTCTTTTTTAATACCGTTTTCTACGCTTTTATTGTTTTGATTGGCCGCTTGCACACCTGCGCCAACACGCCAGCTCGGCAGTACAGTATATTCGCCATACAGACCAATATTGGCGCGAGTGCCCTCTTGTACCTCATTAGCATCCACGTAGCTTTGGGAGCCATCTACCCAAACCTGAGTACGCGACTCAGAATCCAAAGGCTCCGCATCATCGAGAGTATGCAATGCCAAAGCATTGGCGCGCTCAAGCACCGCTGAGTGCGAGTCGGTAGCATTGTCTTGTAAAGCTAAGCCCATCGTATTTTGCAGATTAATAGCGCTCTTGGTTGAGGCGATGATATCAGCATTGGTTTGTTCAACAATCAATCTGCTGATGATACGAGAGTAGTCACGCATTCTTTGCGCTATGCGCTCTTCACCAAAGGCCGCAGTAAGCACTTCTTCGTTATCTAATGCAGGGTTATGCCACGTATAGCCACCTGGAATATCCGGGTTTTCAGTTTGTGTGTAACCATCATAATCAGGCCCAAGGCCCCAGTTAGTTGCCTCAAATCCGACGACCTGCATGACACTATCAAAAGATTCCTGATCGCTGCAGCAGCCAACGCCATAAGGCTCGTATGGCTCTGTCTCACCTGGTGCAATAATGGCTGTATTGACTTCTAGTGTAATACCAAGCTCTTTTGCGATGCGCAGTGCGTTTTCACGCAAACTTACATTGGCAGCCACTTCATTACCGTCATTGTCATAAGCGTTTCGCCCTGCGTTGGCGTACATTTTGTCGCCTGTAATCAGACTGTCTAGGTTAATCATGCCCAACGCTGTTGATTTTTCTGCGTCCGTTAGTTGATCAACAAACGCCTTTGAACCATTGAGACCGCCCTCCTCTGCACCAAATGCCACGAACTGAATGTCATGCTCTGTCTCAATGCCAGTCAGGTTTTTTGTCAACTCAGTTAAGACGCCGGATCCAGAAGCATTATCGTCCAATGCTTCTAGATTTGCATAGTTTGGATAGGCTACTGCAGAATCATAATGTGCGCCGACAAATAGCGTTCTGTTGGTGTCAGCACTGCCTTTTTGGGTCACGACAACGTTATTACTCGTTAACGTCTGACCTCTGAATAAACCACGAGGCGCTACGAAATCAAAAGTTTGACGATTGACTTGATTACTGCTGCCATCGATGGTCATACGCTGCTGCATATAATCAGCAGCTTGGACTTCTTTATCGGAACCTGTATAACGACCAGCATAGTCACGGGCAAGCGTCAGCGCCGTTTCTGTACCATAATCTCCATACTTGGCCTCTGCAAATACTTGCGAGCTTGTAAGCAGTGTCAGCGCCGCAACCACTGAAATCTTAAGCGGTGATAAGTTAGTATCCAAACTGCTTCTCCTTGGTTAAAGAACGGTAATCAACAGTGAAAAATAACCTAAAATAATGCAGTTTACAAGATAAAAGACATATGTCTGTTTATTTACTTTTTAAGCAGAATGGTGGCTCATCAAAACGCTATGTACCTATGTAGGCACGTATCCGTGATCAATACTTACGAATCGCTGTTCGGTATTTATTTTCACCTTCATACTGCTGATTTATTGGGTCGTTTAGGAAGGCTTTATTGATGCTTAGCTTTAGTTAGGTCAATGGCATCCAACTGCACTGCTACCACTCTCAGCGCCATTGATTTCCAGTCCAGTTTTATGTCATCGGTAAACACCATGTGGTGGCTGATACTGACGTACCCATGCACGATGGCCCAGATATCTAGCGCTATTTGCCTGCGCTCCTCAATAGTAGCACCATCTGGTAGATATGAACCCGCCACCCGTACCAACTTTGAAAACGCGCTATCTCTTGCTGCAATGGCCTCGATTGAGGGCTGATATCCTGCATCAGACTCCCCAAAAATCAGTCGATAATGCGCCTCGTATTTTTCTCCGACATTGAGATACCCTAGGCACGCCTCTAATACTTGTTCTTTATTTGCCTTACCGTCCGGAATGACATTCATGGCGTCACGAACGAGATTAAACCCTTCTATGTATAGCGCATCCAGTATGCCTTGCTTACCTTGGAAGTGACTGTATATACCAATAGTGGACAATCCTGCACGTTTGGAGATGGCACGCACGCTTAGGCCATCCCCGCCCCCTTCTAGAAAAAGCTCAGATGCGGCATTTAGTATTTTGGTTCTGGCATCCATTAGATTCTCACTATCTCTTGACAATTATAACAGCGTTATTCTAGTATATAACACTGTTATGCACAAACGATTATGAATTGATTGTATTGATAAAAATTTAACTTGAGAGTAAGGACGCTATGAGCATTCAACAGCTAGAAACAGATTATCTAATCATTGGTAGTGGCGCGGTGGGCATGGCTTTTGCCGACGTACTACTTACAGAGACCGATGCCAATATTATTATCGTCGATAAGCATCATAAGCCAGGTGGTCATTGGAACGATGCCTATTCGTTTGTCACACTGCATCAGCCATCGTCTTTTTATGGTGTTAGCTCACGTGAGCTTTGCGGCGGTATGATTGATAAGATTGGTTTAAACAAAGGCTTGTCCGAGCTGGCATCAGGCGCAGAAGTCATGTCGTACTTTGATAAAGTCATGAAGCACACGTTTTTACCAAGTGGCCGTGTGACATACTTCCCGATGTGTGAATACAAAGGCGATGGTAAGTTTTCATCGTTATTGTCTGACACCAGCTATGAGGTCAAGGTCAATAAGAAAATCATTGATGGCACTTACTTCAAAACTTCAGTACCAGCCACCCATACCCCAAACTTCGAGATTGCTGAAGGTGTGAAATTTGGCCCGTTAAACGATTTGCCGAGTCTAACCAAACCCCGTGATGGTTACGTCATCATTGGCGGCGGAAAAACAGGTATTGATGCGGTTTTATGGCTACTAGAGAACCAAATTGACCCAGACCATATCACGTGGATTATGCCAAGAGACGCTTGGCTGATAGATCGTCAGAACACCCAGCCTTCTCGTGATTTTTTTGTGAACACTATAGGGGCGCAGGCTACTCAGGCAGAAGCGATTGCTGAAGCTGAAAACATCGAAGACCTTTTTAATCGTTTAGAAAAAGGTGGCGTATTAATGCGTATTGATCCAAATGTACGCCCGCAAATGTTCCATGGTGCCACCATTAGTAGTGAAGAGCTTAAGCAGTTACGTAGGGTTAAAAACATTGTGCGTAAAGGACGCGTGACCCGTTTAGATACTGACAAGATTTATTTTGGTGATAACAGCATTGCCACCACGCCCAACACCATGCATATCGATTGCTCTGCACGGGCAGTACCAGTGACAGAGACGTACGATGTATTCAAAGGTGATACTGTGGTGGTACAAACCGTACGCACCTATCAGCCTGTATTTAGTGCCGCGTTCATCGCCCACATCGAGGCCAACTATGATGACGAAACTGTCAAAAATGAGTTGTGCCAAGTGGTACCGATCCCAAATCATGATACAGACTTTCTGGTTGGGCTCGTTAAACAAATGAAAAACCAGATGCGTTGGTCAAAAGAGCCTGCGCTACGTGAATGGATGATTAACAATCGCTTAGATGGCTTCACCAAATTGGTACGTGCCAGCGAAGACACAACACCTGAAGAGCTGGCTATCCTTAAACGTCTAAAAGAAGCAGGACCAAAAGCCGCTGCAAACATGCCCAAACTCATGGGTGAAATTATGCAAATAACAGCAGCACGTCAAGCCAAAACTGCTAATGCCTAAAAAATGACTGCCAATACTATCTATCAAGAACAACTATCAAGGAAGGGACTATGCCAGAATTTCAGACCAACAAAGCAAACCTAACCCAAGCTCGCCTGCAAGAGACGCCTATACACACTCTCGGCGATGGTGAAGTACGCGTCAAAGTTGATCGCTTTGCCTTTACCGCCAACAACATTACTTACGCGGTCATGGGCGACCAATTACGCTATTGGCAGTTTTTTCCGCCAAATGGGAATGAACCCGAAAAATGGGGCATTATTCCTGTATGGGGCTTTGCCGATGTCATCGAATCAAATAGCGAGGCACTGCCGGTCGGTGAACGACTATTTGGTTACTTCCCGCCTGCCAACGAATTAATTATTACACCTAAACGAGTCACGCAAACCAGCCTGCTCGATGGTAGTGCCCATCGTGCCGAGCTGCCGCCTGGCTACAATATGTATCAGCGCGTTAATCATGAACCTGGTTATGACCGTGCCAATGACAATCAGCGCATGTTATTGTTCGTATTGCACTTAACCTCATTCTGCTTACATGATTTATTGAAGCGCAATGACTGGTTTGGCGCAGAGCAAGTGGTGATTATCAGTGCCTCTAGTAAAACCAGTATCGGCCTAGCTTATGGCCTCACTGATGATAAAGATGCGCCGCACGTTATCGGCCTCACCTCAAACCGTCATATAGATTTCGTCAATTCAATCAACGCCTATGACAGCGTATTGAGCTACGACACGCTTGAGCAGATTGACGCTAGCAAACCAACGGTCATTGTCGATATGTCGGCCAATACCGATGTGCTTAGCAGGCTGCATCAGCACTTAGGCGACAATATGCGCTACACCAGCAATGTCGGTATCACGCATTGGGATGAACCGCGCCATGTAGACGGTATCATTCAAGAACGTAGCCAACAGTTTTTTGCACCCAGTCATGTACAGCAATGCATGAAAGAATGGGGTCCTGAAGAATTTAATAAACGCTCTATGCGCTATATCATGAACAGCACCGCAAAAACCAATGCATGGCTAAAAATTAAAGAGCTTAATGAGATTAGTGACTTACTAGATATTTATCAAGACATCTGTGAGGGCAAGATAGCCGCTGATGAAGGTCTGATCGTGGTTATGTGATACATGCATGCTTACCATCATTAATTTCAGCTGAATCAATATGTTAGTAATGAATGGCAAAGAGAGTTCAAAAGAGCTCTCTTTTTTCGTTTCGTTTCGTTTCGTGGTGTAGTAGGGCTTTAAACCAGATACCTGTTCTACTTACTCTTTCATAGCTCTAACGTGCCAAGCCTTGATCTGTTAAGTAATCATGTAGACCTTCGGCGAAATGTCTGTAGCCTGCCGCATTGGCATGGATTTTATCAGATTTCAGCGCATCATCTGATAGCACAGTCGACCAACCATCAGAATATAGCGGTATGCCCTCAGCCTCCGCAATAGCTTCATACAATGGATTATCACTGGCTTTGCCAAATAACGCGCTGGTACTTAAATGCGGCTCAGCGATTAGAACAACATCAATATTTTTAGATTGTAAGGTGTCTATAGTCGCGATGATATTGGCCCGCGTCGTATCAGGTGCAATGCGCTGCAATACATCATTGCCGCCCACACCTAGCAGTACCAAATCAGGATTTTGCTCAGTAATCTCATTCACTCGAGTCAGTACATCTGCAGAAGTGTCACCATTGACACCCGCATTAATGACCTTCCATTTGCTTAGCTCTGCCAGTACCATGGGATACGCTGTTTCAGTATTTGCCCCATATCCATAGGTCAAAGAGTCACCAAGTGCAACCACTGTACTGCCTTCAGGCAAGACCGTTTGCGTTGGCTCACTACCACAGCCTGTCATGCCAATAGTAACTGCAAGTCCCATGCTTGCCAGCGCTAAAAACCTACCACCTAGATTCATATCTGTTCCACTCCTACATTCTCACCAATTGAGCTAAATTTATTTGCGTTAATAATTTGAGACTACTCAAAATCCATTATTTAACTTTTGTTGTATATCAATCAGTATACGTTGTATAGTTAATACAGGAGATAGATTACCTGTTGGGCGCAATACAAGTGCTACGCGGCTTAGCATAGACAGTGTATTCATCATAAAGTATAACTTTACCAAGGATACGTGGGGTATTTATGAATAAAACAGCATCTCAAAGTCAGTCTAGCAATAACACTCAAGACAAAGAAAACGCTGACAATCAAACCCAAAGTCAGAGTCAATCCATCAAAGCGCCCACTACCAAAAGTCCTGTTTCAACGACGGTCAAAGATACCTTAGAAGGAAAAGAGGCTTTAGAAAAACCTGAGAAAAAAGCGAAAAGTTTCGATGAACTGCAAATAAGTAAGGGTAAGTATCGCCCAGTGGCACAAACCGTTGGCAACTGGCTTGATAACATCAACATGGATGCCCTTAACTATCTAAACGAACAAGCCGAAAACATCTTTTACCGTAAAGGCGTCACCTTTACCGTCTATAGCGATGCCAAAAACATCGAACGAATGATACCGTTTGACATTATCCCCCGTATTATCGCGGCAAGCGAGTGGCGTCTGATAGAAGCTGGTTGTAAGCAGCGCATCACCGCCCTCAATGCATTCTTGCACGATATCTATCATGACCAAGCCATCATGAAGGCCGACATCGTGCCTGCCAGCTATGTCTATGCCAGCGGCTGCTATGAGCCTTGGATGATGGGTATTGAGCTGGACAAACCCATCTACTCACACATCAGTGGTATCGATTTGATTCGTGATGAGTCTGGCAAGTTCTGTGTGTTAGAGGATAATCTACGTACCCCGTCAGGTGTCTCATATATGCTTGAGAGCCGTAAAATATCAGAGACACTACTGTCTGATATGTTTTCTGACACCGATATTATGGGTATCAGCGATTACCCCATTCGTCTCAAAGCCTGTCTTGCCAGCTCAACGTCCAAATATGATCCACAAATCGTTATCTTGACGCCTGGCCGCTTCAATAGTGCCTACTATGAACATGCATTTTTAGCACACGAGATGAACGTGCCTCTAGTGCATGGTTACGATCTGGTGGTTGAGGACAGCAAAGTCTACATGCAAGGTATTCGTGGCAAGGTACAAGTCGATGTAATCTACCGACGCATTGATGACCCTTATATTGACCCGCTCGCCTTTCAGTCTGACTCGATACTGGGCGTCTCGGGGCTGATGAGCGCTTACCGTGCTGGTAATGTCGTTATAGTGAATGCGCCAGGTACAGGCGTGGCTGATGATAAAAGTCTATATCCTTTTGTACCAGATATGATCAAATTCTATTTAAATGAAGAGCCTATCCTACCCAATATAGAAACCTATCAATGCCGTAAGCCTGATGAGCTCAAATACGTGCTTGATAATTTAGATAAGCTGGTCGTAAAAGAAACCCAAGGCTCAGGTGGTTATGGCATGCTCATTGGCCCGACATCCACCAAGAAAGAGATTGAAGAGTATCGCCTGCGCCTACTTGAAAATCCAGCCGGTTTTATTGCTCAGCCGACTATCTCGCTATCTACCAACCCTACTGCTGTCAGCGATGGCATCGCACCGCGCCACATTGATTTGCGTCCCTTTATCCTCAGTCATGGCGATGGTTCGGTAGATATTGTGCCAGGTGGTTTGACTCGTGTGGCCATGGTTGAGGGCTCATTAGTCGTCAATTCATCTCAAGGTGGCGGTATCAAGGACACCTGGGTCGTCGATGACAGTCACCTGCAGTCTTCAACCAAAAAACCAAACGGCAATGGCGAATCAGGTAAATGCTCGCCTTTATCATCAGAGACCAATACCTCAGATCACGCCAACTATTATGATCGTGTACAGCCTAAAGAAGCTGGCTATGAGATGCTAGATGACGCACCAATGATCTTGCTACTTTCCACTGCCAGTCATCTAATATGGCTAGGCCGATATAGTGAGCGCCTGTATTACTATGATAATGTCATGAAGCAACTGGTCAAAGACGATCTCAAAAAGTCACAGCTTAAGCATTTGATCAGCCATTTAGGTTTTGACGCGGATGCGGATGAATCGTTTAAGACCATGAAAGCGCAGATGCTGTCTGATCTGGAACAAAATATCATACCAAACATCGTTCAATCGATAGATGACAATGTACAGGAGGCCAAAGGTGTCATTGGTAAAGACACTGCTGAGCTATACAACTTGATTAAGCGGCTCTCAAGTGCTGGCACCTATCGAGCTGCGACCTTGCAGCTACATGCCTGTAATGCCGCGATGAAACAAGAACATCCAACCGTGACCTGCTTTTGGCAATTGGGGCGTCATTTTGAGCAGCTTGAGCGAGCGGTGTTACTTGAGGAGGACTCAATGGATGTCAGTCTCGAATTTAAGTACTGGATCAATGAGCTGCCTGAAAACACGCGCTGGCGTGAGCTGACACGTCTGGCCAACCAGATGATTCGCTCGAAGAAATTTAGCGATTTTGAGCTGATTAGCAAAGAGTTCAACATTATCTTGCGTCAAGGTGTCTAGCCGTAAATTAATACTGATGACAAATTAGGGCGTGCCTTAACGCTAAAGATAAGGGTGATAATGCGCTACAACGTCAAGCAAGGCTGATGATAAGAATGATATCGAGCTGCTTGACGACTTTTAGCAACATTGAGCCATTTTCAACCCTCTTAGAGGATGACTAGTTGAGTTAAGGACCTGCCCCAATGATATATATGAAATACACAGACTATAAAAATAGGAAGCTATTATGAAACTTCAAATCAGCCATCAAACCAACTATTATTACGGTGAGCTTGCACAGCGTAGTGTCCAGTATATACGCATGACGCCCATGCAGATGCCGCACCAAATTATTCACAAATGGGAGGTCATGCTGCCTAAAGTGGCGACCAATCAAAAGGACGGCTTTGGCAATGACTGGCTCACCCTCAGCCGTAACGAGGCGCACAACAACCTGCAAATGCAAGCGTCAGGTATCGTTGAGATTGATACAGAGACCAAGCGTTTAGCAGACATGGATCATGTTCCTTATCTGCTCTTTACGGTACAAACACCGCTGACCACATGCTCGCAAGAGATGCGCGAGTTTGCCGCGCCCTATCTAAAAACCCCCACTCATGACAGCCTAAAAGCGATGGCCAATGCCCTCATCATGAAGATGCCGTTTGTCAAAAATGTGACCCATGTCGGCACGACAGCAGCTGAGTCTTTTGCGACCAGTGCTGGCGTGTGCCAAGATCACACCCATGTGTTTTTAAGCTGCTTACGTGATCAGCATATCCCAGCCCGCTATGTGTCAGGATATTTGTATGACGATACCGAAAATCATATGGCCAGTCACGCGTGGGCAGAAGTGTGGCTGGATGGTTACTGGTACACCTTTGATATCTCAAACCAGCTGTTTCAACCAAGCTCTCATGTCTACGTCGCTATTGGTCGAGACTATTTAGATACAGCTCCTGTCCGCGGTGTTAGAATGGGCGGCGGTTATGAAAACCTTTACAGTCAAGTATTGGTTTCGAGATTATCATAGGCTATTTTTAAGCCTGTTCTACTAAGGATCAGTTATGACTTATTGTGCCGCTATTCGCCTAAAAGAAGGGATGGTTTTTGCTAGCGACACACGTACCAATGCTGGGATTGACCATATCTCAACCTTTAGAAAACTCTACCAATATGGCGTTGAGGGCGAGCGCTTTATCGTATTGCAGACAGCTGGTAGCTTAGCGACATCACAGGCGGTGTTTAACAAACTGCAAAACGATATTGACCAGCGTCTTGAGAGCAATCTCAATACGGTCGCAACTTTATTTGATGCTGCGCAAATGGTTGGTGAATGCATGCGTGAAAAGATGAACCATGCAAAAAAAGTCGCTAATGCCAGTGTCGATGGCGCCTTTACCAGCTCTTTTATGCTGGGTGGTCAAATAAAAGGCCAGCCGCCTGAGTTATACATGATTTATCCTGCAGGCAATTGTATCAAAGCCACTGAAGACACCCCATTTTTTCAGTTGGGTGAAAGCAAATATGGCAAGCCTATTCTAGATCGTTCTGTCAGCTACGATACAGACGTAAGACATGCAGCCCGCGCGTTGATGCTGTCATTTGACTCAACCATTCAATCCAACTTGTCAGTAGGCATGCCGATAGATTTTGTGCTTTATGACAATGATAGCCTGACCATGCCCGCTGGCCGACGTATTGATGAGAATGATGAGTATTTCAATAGCATCCGTCGTCAGTGGTCAGAGGAGCTACGTCGTATTTTGGTTGAATTGCCTAAATGTCCTGATGGCTATTGGGGATAGGGTTTAACAATACATTTTTCTCAATAAAAAACCGGCGTCAAACTGCATAAACAGTTTGACGCCGGTTTTGGTTTAAAGGCCTTGAGTGTCATCACTATGATGTCGCACTCAATTGTTGTGTAATCTACCTCATGACCTGGTACATGGAAGACTCACTGGACTGCACCTAGATAAAGGCCCTAGTGCATTAGCTCAATCACGATTGCGTGATTGCGCCAGCGAGCTAATGACACTAGGGCCTTTATCTAGGTATTAGCAGGACTGAAACAGTCTTCCTTGGGTAAAATGTAATGGCTTGACTCGTGGACGACGCAACGTCGCCCCTCACCGTAAACGATGAAACGCTAAATCTCACAACCCGTTAAGTGTGCCTCATAACAGTTATTATTGTCAATGCATAATTAACCAGTCTCTTTGCTTGCGACATCTACTGTCGTCACTCTTACTTTTCATGACAAAAGTCCTTGATGTTTGTGGTAAAACGCGGTTTGATGGTAATCAAAATATGACCGCAAAATCCATCGTAAGCTGACAAAATAAAAATTAAGGCAAATTTCTATGAGTCTGTCCTTCGCACAAATTCAGCAAGCTTGGCACGCTCAAGACCCTAGCTTGGTTGATAAGTTATGTTTATTGGCAACACAAGTTGATGATATTCCTGAGTCGCCCATCCCGGAGCACGAGCTGACGTTTGAGCGGTTTTTGGACAAGGCTTTAAGTCATCAGTTTCGGGCGCAAAACCCCGAAGTACAGTTTGCAGAGCGGGTGGCAATGATTGCCAAGCTTGAGACAGACGAAGGCGTTTATCCTCTACCTGATCGCTACAAAATCCATTTAATATTGACCGCACTGTGGGAGGATGGCAGCGCGTATGCTAGAGCCATCTTAAAACAAGCCATAACCGCCTTGCCTGTCAGCTATGGTGTGTGGAAAGGATTGAAGCGCATTTACAAGCAAGCCGAGTTTGCCCAAGATTATGAGGTATTTGGACAAATTGCTGCCAAGATTGATTTACAACGTTTCAATCAAACCGCCAACTCTGCGGTCAGCCTAGCCACCAAAACCTATATGAGCCTCAGAGCATGGCGTTATCTGCGTCAACTGGGGCAGCAAATGCCGATTGGCTATATTGATGCGGCGGTCTCTGTACTCGCCAGCTATGACGACACCATGACAGCAGGCAGCACCGAGCAAACGAGCAGCTGGGTACTCAATCACATCTGCTTCCATAACAGCCTTGATTATGGCGTCAATCGATTCAGCAGTCGCTCTCCTCGCAAACTCTTTGATGCAAAAGGTCGTGCGTTTGCTGAAGCATGGCAGCGAGACCCTGAACCACTTATTCAGCTACTGGCCATCGCCAAAAATGAGGCTGTCAGACAGTTCGCAACCGATAGCCTAAAGCATGACTTTAAGACCCAATTACGCGATGTGAGTGGTGAGACGCTACAATTTTTATCTGCCGGACAAGCGCACAGCAAAGCGCGTGATGAGATGATTGTTTGGCTATTAGAGAATGCACCGCATTTTGAAAAGTCTAAATTTGAAGCATTGGGCCTGCATCAAGTGGTGCTACAGCTACTACATTCACATTATCCTACTGCCTATCAATATGCGATTGGCTACGCCAAAAGCTATGCTCAAAACTTACCGCTCACTGAGCTGATGTTACTTGCCATGTCAGATTATGAACCTGTCAGAGCCTTTGCCATCAACAATATCTTAAGTCGTGACCCTATTACTGATATCGGTGTCAACGGCTGGGGTCAACTGTTAGACACCGAACATCATTACGAGACAGCGAGCAAACAGCTTAGCAAGCACTTTACAAGGCGTGACTTGACCCCTGAGTGGTTCTTTGAACGACTGACTAGCGGTAGAACACACAGCGTAACGTTTGCGATAAAAAAACTGCCTGAACTTTACGGTGCAAAAGAGCTGGGTGCTGAATACTTTATTCGCGTTGCCCAGCAGCTAGACATACCAGAAGCACACGACTTCTCCCCTCATCATGACAGCTACTGCATGGAATTTGCGTTGGACCAGCTCAGACGTGCGGATTTGAGCCAAGTCAATGCTGCCGTATGGCAAATACTATTATTAAATCCATTGTCGCAATCCACTATTACCGATTGGATTGATGAAGATGTCCTGTCAGCTGCGACGTTTGATATGAGCTATTGGCATGCGCTTGCCTATGAGCCTGATTGGCAAGTCGATGCTTATATTGAACAATTAAAATCTGCTGACACGCCTATTAAGAACTGGCAAAAGTACTTGGCCTTTGATGAGTACTTAGCAGAAAACGTGCGGGGTTGGCTATCTGATGTGCGCCGGTTTGCACCGATGGATCTAGGGTTTGACTGGCTGATGACCCTTGCACATAGTGAGCAAGCACTCTATCGTGAATTTGCGATTGAACGCATTAACAAAGGGTTCTTGCCTGCCGACTTTGTGGCATATCTTGACAGCAATCAAAGCGCTTCTACTGAAAACGCTGCGGGTAATAGTACTGATGCTAATAGTACTGCCGATAAAGGTTCTAAAGGCACTGTCACTACCAACGTCACTACCGAAGTAGATTTGTCTGGTCAACGGTATTTATTCACAGGCAAGATGCAAAGCATGACCCGTGGCGAGGCCGAAACCGTTGTGAAAGCCGCGAATGGTGCCATCAGTGGCGCTGTCAATGGCAAGCTAGATTACTTGGTCATCGGTGATGATGGTTCACCGTTATACGGCAATGGCCGTAAAGGTAGCAAACAAGTGAAAGCCGAAAGCTTAATCGCTGATGGTGCGCCGCTAAAGATTATCTCAGAAACCGCCTTTCTACAGATGCTGAGTGGTCAATCAAGAGAGGTGTCTGAAGACGATACTTTTGCAGGTGCCAACGCACTGTGGTACATGGCAACAAATGACGCTACTGCACCTATCAGTGAGCTTGCGATCAGCTACCTCAGTCATCATCATGAACAGATCTGTATGGCATTGACAGACAGACCAGTCGATCCCGATGCGATTATTCCTTCTTCATTCTTTGATGCAGAGCGCGTCATTCCTTTACTGCAACACCGTAACAGCCAGCTGCGAGATTTTGGCTTATTGCTGAGCGAGTATGAAATGGCGACGTGGCAACCAACGCCAACCCTATGGCTGATGATCGCAGAATCTCCCTATACTGAGGTCACGCAACTGCTGAAGCGTGCGCTATTGGATAGTCCATCCGTTGCCAATCGACGTTACCACGTTCAGTCAGCACAATTGAATGCTGGCATGTTGAATGCTTTGATTGAAAGCAAAGCGCGAGTCGCTCGTCAAATCGGCATCACCTTGCTGCAGCGTCATGCCAATTTCCAAGATGTGCAGTCTCTATATCGATTGACCCAAAGCACAGACCGCGAAGTACGTTATGCCGCCGTGACCATGCTATGGAAACACTACAAGGCGCGTCACGTGTCGCCAAACTGGCAACCAACCAGTAGCGATAGTAAAGATAAAGATGCTGCACGAGATAAAGACAGCAGCGCTCAACCAGTCATAACAGAGCAGCTAGATAAACGTTTGGCAAGCTTGCCTGCAGAAGTTGATCAGCTACTAATGCTGCTACGCCGTGGTCTATTCGAGTTACCACCTGGTCGTCTAGGCGGTTCGCAAGAGCCCAATGCTAGTGACAGCAGTAAGCATAAGCAACAACGTTACTCAGATAAGCGCTCATCATCACAGTCATATGAGGCAGCTGAGTCAGATAGCAACATCACGCTAAAACCCATATCTGCGAGTCGTGCCAAACTGGCATTGATTGAGACCTTTCGTGATGTGGCGTTGGCTGACAGCACCTTTGCAGCGCTCATTATGCCCACACTGTTCACCTTTACGCACTCGGCAGGCAAGATGGAGCGTCATGCGTGCTTAGTTGCCGTCACACGGTTATTGCATCGCTATCCTGAACTATCTAAAAACCTGCAGCCAGTGGCATCTGCTTAACGGCTTTAGCAAACAGATATAGATAAAAGATACTTAAAAAAATATGACGTCACCTCAACTGAGATAACACCATGAAAACAATAACACTCCCCTATTGGGGTCAAATTATTGGCTTAGTCAGTAAGGCCAACAGTACTCAAGCGGCAACTCAAAAGACAACCAAGCAAGATGGGCGCAGTCTTTTTATTACTCGCCAGCAGCAAGCATCTGCTACGGTCTTATATGTCCTTGATCAACAAGGTGAGCAATTTAGCTTATCGACAACTGCGCTGCCTTGTGCGATGCAAGCCATCACCAAAATAGATGACAGTACGGTGGTAATGATTGGTGATGATGGTCATCTTTACCAAACGGATTGGCAAGCAAAGAAAGTTAAGAGGACCAGTGCTAAATCCTTGCTCGATGCACCTGAAAATAATAACAATGATATAGGCCGTGCCGTAGCAATGGCACCACTACAAGATGCACTGGCTATTCTATATCCGAAACATATCGTGGTATGGCCTTATCAAGACAGCCAAGCCAGCAGTACTGTCATCATTGAGCCTTATTCGTCTTCTATAGCAGCATCAAGTAAAGAATCCAAATTAACAGCACTAGCAACGTCAAGTGATGGCTCGTGGTTAGTCGTAGCAGATAAAACGGGAGATGTTAGTAGCTATCAATGGACGTCAGATAGTGCCCAACTCAATCTAAGTAGTCGCAAACAGCTCCACCAAGGTAAAGTAAACGCGCTTTGTTTTGAGCCAGTCGGGCAGTACTTCTTCTCAGCAGGCGCAGATAAGTGCTTATACCGTACTCATGTCCAAGGCGATCTGCATCCTGTTGATAGAGCCAAGTCTAGCCAACACAGCGAAATGATCACGGCGCTTTGTGTCTCAGACACACGGTTATTTACCGCAGCAGATGACAAAAGTGTCAAATCATGGGCATTTGATAAGGGTCAACCAAATAGCTGTAAAGAGGATCTGACCAAAGCTCGACAGATCGTCTTATCTTCTTATGCCGAGCAACCGACGCTCATCGTCGTCAGTGCCGATCAGAGCTTACGTGTCATACCTATTGACCATACTCAAAGTACATCACAAAATAGCAAGCTATTACCAGTCACTTATATCATCAAAGACGGCTATCAGAGAATCGGCCAATTACTGACAGATACGTCAAACAATAATGATGTGTCGTTTAAAGAAGGTCTAGCGCTGCTACAGGCGCAAGCAGATAATCAAACATTAGAGCTGGTTAAAAAATTACTTGCTGATAGCGATACACTTACGGCCAACCAAGCATTGCAATTGGTACAGTGGGTTGCGACAACCAAACTGGATAAAACTGCACAGGTTCTAGAGCAGCAACTAAGCTCGGCGCACAGTGCAAAAGTACGCCTTGCTGCTTTTCATGCCTTGGCCGATCGCGCAAATACGGCGAAGCGCCCGCTGCATTATCTAGAAGAAGCCTTTAAAAACCGTTACTACGAAGAAGTGGTGGCTTCTGCGTTACAAGGTTACCTAAAGGTCGCAATGAAGGATGCCACCAGCCAGCGCCGCATCTTACCTATTTTAAGAGAGGCGTTGTCACACAGTTTTGCGAATATTCGCAAGCAAGCATTAGCCTCGCTTGAGACCTTATTGCCAGAGAACAGTCCGCAAGCAGATTTGATGGCATTAGACTGCAATCAGCCAGACATTGTCCAATCAGGGTTAATTCGTCTGTATCAGCGCGGCATGCTAAATCACCTTGAAGTCTCGCGTCAATTGATGCTGCTACAGAATCATCGTAATACAGAGATTAGGCAAACGGCGTTTTACGTCTCATTACTGTCTCAGCCTGAGTTGATAGAGGCGTTGAAACAGCAAGGTGACACGCAAACCTTACGTACCCTAACTGATTTTGATGACTTTCGCTTACTGCGCGGCACGCTACTAGATAATGCTAGCAGCACAGCGGCGAATGATAAGAGTGTTAAACAATCCGATGAGGCGATCCGTTTAACCTTATCTACGCAAGATTTTATCTCGCAAGCAGATAGTACCCAAGCATCTAAGAGTAAGGCTAAAACGGCCAAATCCAAGAAGCCTACTGCTGAATCCATAAAGCTAAGCAATGACACGTTAGAGCCATTATTACAAAGCTTAAGCAATAGTCACGAAGATATCAGTTTCCGAGCGGCTTATGCGCTGGCTTGCCTACAAGACAAACGAGCGTTTGGCACACTGATTAGTCTGATGAGCACGGATGACAGCGCCATCATCCGTGCTGGTGTGGCCACCGCGCTTGGTCATTTAAATATAGAAGATGCCAAAGCAGTCCTACCGACATTACTAGATGATAAGGACGCTGGTGTGCGCCAAGTGGCTATGCAAGCCTATGGCAAATTGGCAGACAACGTATTGTCTTGGGCAGCGACGGGTTTTGCTTCTAAACATCAAGATATTCACGAGCAGTCTTTAGCGCTGTTTTTAAAGCATGTTGCACCAGATAGCTCAAATAGTGGTGATAGCAGTGATAAAAGCGCTCAGATGTCGTCAGAGATGACAGACATACTGCTACAGGCATTGAATAATCCTTTTACCAGCATTCGGTTAGAAGTGGTTAAAGTTCTATTAAACCGCCAATTTAAGCAGTCATCTGACAATTTTTCTAAAAACACTTCTGACAGTGCCATCGTTGACATCATTGAGCTATTGCAGCAAAGCCTCTTTGAAGATGTGCATCAAGTGGCTATAGAAGAATGGCAACGACTGCTGCTAGCGATGAATTCGAAGCATAAAACAAATAAAGTTGAAGAAACTGATAGTCAAAAGACCAATCAAGCTGTCCTGACCCTATTCTTTTCAGATACGTTTGCCGCTATTCGCAAACAAGCCTTTGACATCGCACTCAAACAAAGCAAGCATTTGGGGTTTGCTGACGTCATGTTAAATGCACTTGCCAGCTCTTATGCGGATACTAAGCAACTGGCCCTTACGACAGTGCAAGCCAAAGCCAATACGACTCAGCTGACACAACTGATGCCAGCTCTAGTGGCTATGTTCGCTGATGACAGTATTGAGCTGCGCAAGCAAGCCTTGACGGTTGCTTTGGCGCTGACAGACTTACAGCCTACTATTTTAGCGGATCACAGTAGCCTAGATGATAGTAGCACCGATGATCAATCAAATCATCACGAAGCATTGATTACCGCAGCCTTAAACAGCCCTTATCCTGATATTCAGCTAACAGTCGCTCAACTACTGGCCAGCCAATCACGCTTATACACTGACGAAGAACAGGCACAGCGAAGTGATGAACAAGCGTATCAAGTCTTTAAACACTACTTAGAGTTGCCTATGCCCTCTCAAGGCAAGAAAAGTGAGAGCTATACCCAGTGGCACAATCATGTAAGCCAAGCGCTATCTGGCTTGTCTAAATTGGCATACCCATCAAAGCATGATGCACTAGGTTGGTATGCTAAATATCTACACCACCCTGATGCTGATTTTAAACCTCTTGCACCAAAGATTACGCAGATAGTCTCTCTTGAAGACGTTGATCTACTGGTGAAATGGCAAAAAGATGAGCGCGCCATTATCAGTCAATCAGCCAGTTTGTGTTTGGCTATTTTGGGTGATGCTCGCGGGCAATACTTCCTTACTCATGACATAAGAGACGAAACAGACAATCTTAGTACGCTTGTTGCACCGATGACGCCTACGCATTGGCTTCAAGCGCAGCACGGTTTAGGTATTACACATGCACGGCAATTACAGCCTTTGTTTGAGTCAGAGTCTTACGCAGCAGCAGCCAGACTATTATTGATATTTAATGATTTACAGAATGGCTTGCAAGTTGGCAGGCAAGCTCCTGAAACGAACGTTACCGGCACTGTCAGGCCCAATCGACTGATAGGAGCATTAAGCTTTGCGGATAATGACACGGCAGTAGTCTACGCCAACATACTCGCTCGTTACCCAAATGACGTACAACACCCTAATAACCAGCAAGCACTATCGTCAACGTGGCAGTACCTAAGTGATTACTTGTCACGTCAATTAGGCAGTGTTTTATCTTCTCACTCTGAAGTCATCACGATGATGATGGATGCCATACCAAACACGGCAGATAAAGGTGGTGTTAAAGGACAGTCGCATAATACAGCCTCTATCCGAGCAAGTATTCTAACGACGGTGAGTACCGAAAACTTACAACAGCTCGCCAACCTCAGTCGACATCAGCAGCCATTGGTACGCGCACACACCATTAGTGTCATTTGTAACTTATCTGAATTACTCGCCCATGACTACTATGACGATGAGGACGATGTTTTTGAGACATTACAAAAATGGCAACGCAGTTTGCAGGCATTATTAAGTGCTCACCCCGTATCAGCCTCCATTCAGGATGTAGGTGACTCTCCTACTGACAAACAAGACAGTTCTGAGGTGCATTATCCATACCAGTCCCTTGCCTTTGGCGCTTGGATTGGCGTCATACGCGTAGGCGATGATTATTATGCGAATAGCAGCACCACAGACCAAGCCATTCGAGGGCTAATGTGGCTTGCTACTCAATTATCGGAACCTAATACCAATAACAACACTAATAACAATGAGGACTGGCGAGACAGTACCAGTCGTGTGTTGTTGCCACTACTCAACCACAGTAGTTTTGACACTCGTGAGTTAGCTTGGGCCTGCTTGTATAAACTGGACATGCCTGCCAAAAAGCTGGCTGACTATGCCATGAGCACGCCCTACCGTGATATGGTCAAACGCGGCTTGAATCTATTGCTAGATACCGCAAATAACAATGCCGTACAGCAGCAAAGCAAACCATCGGATACAGCGACTGTCAGTAGTAGCGCTGATCAACAACTCATTGATTTGTTAAAAACCAATAATCACACCTTAGCAGAAGAGACCTATCAGCTGCTAAAAGGCCGACTAGGCCATCTGCCAGCCAGCTTGCTTGGGCTACAGACTTATTGTCAGTCGTTACTGCCTCAGATCGTTGCTGAGTGGAAACAAGTCATCGTCACGCCTTTTGCAAACAGTCAGTCGCCGTCAGTGCAGCGTCAAGACAAACTGACGTTTTTGCTGCACGCTGTGAAGAGTGATGATTGGAATGCAAAATATCAAGCACTGAGTCAACTGGTTGAGTTTTACGACGTACTGTTTGCGGACAGCACGCTATTTCATAGCTTATTTGATTTTGCTGAAGACGCTCAGGCCAGTAATGAGAAATACCGTAGCTGGCAGCTGCTTGTCGATGCACTCACGTCGTACCAATTTATCAATAAGAACACTTTAGAGGGTCGTTTAAAGAATGGTTTAGAGAGCAGCTTTGATATTGCTACTGCTGAACAGGTCGCCAATGAAGCGCACTTACGATTATTAGCCTTACTTGACGATCCACATATCAACAAACCTAAGCAGTTTATTTATAGTGATATCGCTGACCTGCGTAACACGCATCTGGTCGCACCATTACTACAGCGTTTAGAGAACCTGTTTGAGCACACGCCACAAAAGCATAAAGAAGAGCATAAATACTTATTTGATACCTTAGTAAAAATCAGTGGTTACGATCAAAAAATTGAGGATTATTTGGAGGAGCGTGAAGACACCCGCTGGTTACAACGTCAGCACCCTAGAGACTCGCAAGTCTTGCTATCACTGTTTACTATGCTTATGAGTCATAGTGATTATGCTCATGCCGCGCAGCTATTACCGTCACTTGCATGGGTGCAATCGGATGACAGTGGTTTATCCTCGCGCATTGATAGCGCTTTAGCGCTCGCCTACGAGCAGATGCCAGCTAAATATACTTTTAAATTGGTCGAGACACTGGCATATCGAGCCAAAAGACGACACGGCAGCATTGCTTCATTACAAAATGCCCTGCGTAATAAAGACGCTGATGTGCAGTTTGCCGCGGCTGAAGGACTCGCTAAGTGTGGTCATGCTGATGGGGTCAATATCTTGATGGCCACTATCGATTATAACCCTGATGCTGAGTTCCGTAGCGGCAGTGTGTTAGCCATTGGCGAGCTACTAGGCAGCAGTGACCATCAAAACCAAAATCAAAATGCTGACTCGCCTAATGCTAGCTCGCCTGCGGACAACGCTGATAAAAACTTACAGGTTCATACCTTATACAAAGCCTATGATAAGTTAATCAAACTGGCCGAAGATGATGAGCATTACCTGCAAGACGTGGCTAGCGAAGCCTTAGGTCGCCTTGCACAAGGTGGTGACTTTGAGCATAGTCCGCATATTTTTGAGCTATTAAAATCGCACTTGTCAGACCCCGCAGTCCATTTCACCAATCCCGCCATTGTCCATTGGTTAAATGGACTGCGCTGGCTTAACACAACGCCTGCTTGGGAACAAATCCGCAGCTATATACGCACTCATCTTGATAAAGCCATATTTTTCCGTCCGCAAAGGCATGCGGTATGGCTACTGCAGATGAATGATAGCGATGCCAATAAAGTATTAATTTTAGATATCTTAAAGCAAAACAACCTAGATCGTGCTGTGCTCATGGTGGCTTATACTGCGGCACAGAAAACTTGGGGCAGTCTTGCAGCGCAGATTTACCCTTATGATTGGGCAGCCGTTCAAAGCCATAATGATGACTTTGTAGAAGAGACGGAGCGTTTGAGCCTAAAGCATATCATTGATAATAGCAGCATCGATGAGCTGGCAGCATTTATCACCCAGCATGGCGCGCACTTACCAGCTGACATCTTGATGGCACTGCAAAATGCCATTATGGCCAAGCAAGACATGCCAACATCGCAGCTTACCGCATTGATTACCAGTAGTAACACACTGACACAGCATATTGGACTGTGTTATCTGACCCAATATCCAACTAACTATTTAGACAAAGAAATGGTTGCGACGTTACAGCAGCGTTTTGATACAGCTAGCGAGCAATGGCACACGCTTATCGATACTATCAACCTCAGTCCAACGACCATCAGCAACAACCAGTGGATTGATATGGTTGAGCAAGTACGTACCACCATCTCGCAACTGGTGTGGTTAATCATGCGTCATATAGCCATTACAACTGCCAAAGGCGCTGTCGATAAAGCGGCTACTAAGCAGATAGCGGCAATGCTTGATTGGCTCAATAATGCTCGTCAACCATTGACCATCACTTCCGTTCCATTACTCTCTACGACTGTTAGCGGTTGGTGGCAGCAAGCGCTGTTAGGACTACTGGCTAGACCAGTCGCTGACGATAAGGTGTTATCAAATATAGTGCCAACATTGAGCAGCGTATCAACTATGGTTCAATCGCAGCTCACTTATGACAACCAAGCCTTACTAGGAACTGTGATTTCTCGTATTGAACAAAGCGGTACATCTACCCAAAAATCCATAATAACGGTAGTAAAAAATGCGCTGAAACATAAAGGCTCGTCTACCGAGATACCAATCAATCAACAGCTGCTACAGTGGATCAAAGCAAAAGACGCTGACGCACTCTATCATTGTGCGAGTAATGACAACATGGAGCTGACGGTTCGTATCCGTGCCATCGAAGCGCTTGGGCAGCTACATGATCCAAATATTGAACAATGGCTGACGACGCTCATGGCACATGAAAATTCAGACATTCAGAAGCTTGCTTATAAAGTACTACGCCGCTGGCAACGTGCCATGATACGAGCACAGCAAAAGCGTCCGTTGGCATATAGTCAGGACAGCAGTCAAAAAAGCAATCAGGGTGAAGGAGACAGTCAATGACTATAGACAATCAATTAGACCAAGCATCAGAAACAGAGTCAGAAGTAGCAAACACTGATGGCCTGATGATGCAGTTGGACTACGCCGCACCCAGCCAAATCAGTCAAGTTAACGAATCGTCAGACTCATTGTCGGAGGCGCAAACAACCGAACACACTCAGCATGTGGCACTATTTTCTCAGCTGAATCGGTCGGAGGTTAACTTCCACGGTAAGGTAAAGTCTCCCCTTGTCTTTCGTGACAGTTTGCTAGCCCTATTTGATGTGGTCAGTAGTGACTACCGCTATGTGCCAAAAGACCGCTCAGCGTATACCGTATTTATGCAGATGCGCCGTGCCAGCAGCAATAAAAACCTATTTACTGCGCAGCGTGATTATTTCACGTGGTTGTTCGACAATGACCCACTGGCTTTTTGTATTTTAGACCCAATTATTCAGGTGCATGAGCAAGGTGTTAGCTTTGAGGTATTTAGCCGTGATGAAGGCTGCTATGCTCAATTGACCTTGACCAATGAGGTTTTTAAGCAAAATACCAAACCTACCCTTGGTACGACAAGCATTGATTATAGTGCGGCTTTGTTTAACGGTATTGAAAAAATACGCGATCATCAACAAACGATATTAGACATTGGTCATGAAGCGGTCGGCTTACAGTTACTCGAAACCATGCCAGAGCCCGCTGAAGCAGATACTGATAGTACAGTAAGCACGCCCACCGTAAAAAAACAAATCATAGAAAAGCGCATCAATGTGCCCAAAAGCTGGATCAGAGCACTGCTGCAAGTACAGTCTGCAGGTCAATTGCCACAAGACACCATCCATCTTGATCCAATCGCACTGTACAACGTGCTATTTGAGCTGCGTATGCATGCTGATATCAAAGGCAAACGCCGTGGACTATTAATTGAGCTTAGACCTCAGCAGCTGCCGGTAATTATATTAGAACCTTTTGATATTACTGTCACCAGCCAAGTTAGCCAACAGCAAAAGCCTTATCAAGGTCAACAAGCAAAGCTGATTCGCTTATGGGGTCGCCGTCGTCTCAGCCTATTAAAACGTCTTTTGCCGCATACTGATAGCGTTTCGGTGTCGTTACTGGGTCAAGGTATGCCAAGCTACTGGACACTAAAAGGTAAAGGCTTTCATTTTACCTTTGCTATGACAGGCTTTAGCCAAGCCAACTGGTCGCAGTCATTAAACTTTGACTTGTTACTACCCAAGCGCCCACAGCAAAACATGCTCAACTCAAATAGTGAACAAGTAGCAGAAAGTACTGATAATGGTTTAGTAAAGGTCGTTGATACCCTTACTCGCTGCCCAAGTACGGTAGAAGCATTAACCCAGCAGCTAACAACGCAAGAGTCAGAATCAAAATCAGCGCCTGTTACGCAAGCACAAGTGCGACAGTGGCTGCTAGCAGGAACGCAGCAAGGCTTGATTCGTTATGATATTGCGCAAGGGAGTTATTACTATCGACCATTGACGCAGACACCGCTCGATATGGCGCAGTTTGCTTATCACAATGAGGCAGAAAAACAGGCCTTTGATTTGATTGGCCGTTTGGATACCGTGCAGAAGTTCTCTGTTGAGACCGTCGCTACCAAAGACGTGAGCATCAGTGCTGATATCTATGTTGAAGAGGATCGACGTACTTACCACAGTCAGCTACAACTGGGCGATGAAGCACTGGTCAGCCGAGCAGAATGTAGCTGTCCGCAGTACTTGCAGCATCGACTCACACAAGGTGTGTGTGCACATCTCATCGCATTAAGGCTCAGTTATAACAATTACGACAGTACCACTGCCAAAAATGACAGCTGGCATGACACCCGCATATTGAGTCAGCGTGTGCCTGTTCGCCACTCTATTCGCCATTCCACTAAAGCCGACACTCAGCATAAAATTGAGGCTATCGCAGCACCTTCAGATCTGGTGATGGACTTATCTGCGTTGTCACAGCTATCAAAACCATCATTAGATAATAAGACAGACAATATCAAAGACAAAGCGATTGCTACAACAGACGAGACTTGTATCACTTATATCTATCTGACCATCGCACATAAAAAAATAACGATTGAGCAGACCACGGGTGATGACAGCACACATCAGCACTTTGTGTTTAACCAACCTGCTCAAGCCAAAGCGGCTTATTTACAACATATTGCCAGATTTGAAGCCAAAGGCTTTATCGAAAACCAAGGGGTGTAAGGTATGACGACGCAGACAGAGCAGCAGAATGATTATATAACTCCTGTGCCTAATGCCACGCCCTTTGAGCGACAGTGGCAGCAGTTATGGCAAGACATTGAGCTAGCAGGCGGACGCTATCAATACGTTCAGCAGCAGCTGGTGAAGAACGGCTTTATGGTAGATCGCCAACCTGTCGATAACATGAGCCCAAAAGAACGGGATCGCTATAAAAAAGCCTTAAAAAAAGAGGCGGCAGAAGAAATAATCCTTAAAAAATCAGCGTGGCAAGCCTACAAAGCCCACCATATTGTCCATCTTGGTCACCAAGTCTACTGGTCAGATGACACCAGTGCCGATAAATGGGATATCAAAGATGCGCCCAATCGCCTTATTGAAAATAAGCTACCACTACTCAACAAGCATACTGAGCTGGCAGACGCAGTTAACTTAACCGTGCCCCAATTGAAAGGACTCTGCTATCAAAGGGACGTCGCAACCAATCTGGCCTATTCGCATTTCACTATTGCCAAACGCAATGGAACAGCGCGTCAAATTTGGTCACCCATTCCGCGATTGAAGTTTGTACAGCGCTGGATTTTGAATCAAGTCTTAAACAACTTAACGACGCATGATGCCGCACATGGTTTTGTACGTGGCAAATCCATCGTGACCAATGCAGCAGTTCATAGCAACAGTGAGCTACTTATTAAGCTGGATGTCAAAGACTTCTTCCCTAGTGTCAGCTGGCGCCGCGTCAAAGGCGTGTTCCGTCATGCCGGTTATCAAGAACAAATATCCACGCTACTGGCGCTATTGTGCACCGAAGCGCCTAGGCAAATCATCAAACAAGATGGCGTTACCTACTATGTGGCGTTAGGTGATAGAGCTTTGCCACAAGGCGCACCCACTAGCCCTGCACTATCCAATATCGTCTGCTTAAATTTAGATCGACGCTTAACGGGACTGGCTGACAAAATTGGCTTGCGCTATAGCCGCTATGCCGATGATTTAACGTTTAGTTTGCCAGTATCCAATCAGAAATCCAACACTGCAAAGAGCGATTCAGACACTAAGCACAACCAATTGATTGGTCAACTCTTAGGATCAGTGAATAAAATCTTACGAGAAGAAGGGTTTGCGCTGAATAACGACAAGACACGTGTGATTCGCACAGGAAATCAGCATAACGTTACTGGCATGGTAGTCAACGGTAGCGGCGTGCCAAGGGTCTCACGCCAAATCAAGCGCATGTTGCGTGCAGCCGTTCATAACTTAGAATCAGGCGGTACATTACGCGCTGATGAGACTTTAAATACGCTGTCAGGATATGCTGCTTGGATAGCCTCGGCAGAGCCAGAGCTAGGACACAGTTACCTAGCTAGAATTGAGCGTTTGCAAGTACAAGAAGAGACACCTGCATAGATATTTATTTATATTTATAAAAAGACGAGTATTAGAAATAATTCTATTTCTAATACTCGTCTTTACATCAGTAACATGTACTGATGTAAAGACACTGATATAAATATAGCGCCATTACACCAATAAAAACGCTGCAGTACGACTGTCTTTTGATTGGGCCACGTCTTCTGGCGTTCCTTGAGCGACGATTACCCCGCCCGCATCTCCTGCCCCTGGCCCGATATCAATGATCCAGTCGCTATTGCTAGCCACTTGCATATCATGCTCAACCATGATGACGGTATTGCCCGCATCGACGAGACCATTTAACTGCGTCATGAGCATAGACACGTCAGCAGGATGTAGACCTGTGGTTGGCTCATCCAATATGTATAGCGTGTCGCCTCGTTGCACACGCTGCAGCTCAGTGGCAAGCTTAATCCGTTGTGCTTCACCGCCTGATAACTCAGTGGCAGGCTGACCCAGACGTAAGTAACCAAGTCCAACTTGTAGCAACGCCTCTAATGCACGCAAAATAGGCGCTTCATCATTAAAAAATTCATGTGCCGCTTCAACTGTTAAATTCAAAACTTCAGCGATGTTTTTGTCTCGATAAGTGATTGCCAGCGTATCCTCATCATAGCGCTGACCATGACAAACCTGACAAGGCGCATAAACGCTTGGCAAAAACAACAGCTCAACACTAACAAACCCTAAACCTTCGCAATTTGGGCAGCGGCCTTTTGTGGTGTTAAATGAAAACCTGCCAGCATCATAGCCATGAGATTTTGCTTGCTTGGTCGCCGCAAAAATCTTACGCACATCGTCAAACAAACCCGTATAGGTTGCCAAATTAGAGCGCGGTGTACGCCCAATCGCTTTTTGATTGATATTAATAAGACGACGGACATGCTCCATGCCAGCGACGATTTCACCACCAGTTACTGACTCAAGCTCTTGCTCAAGTAAATCTGCCTCACCGACAGGCGCTTCTGTGACTGTCTTTTGACCCAATGCTTCATTGATAAGCTCTACCAACGCTTGGCTGACAAGGCTTGACTTTCCTGAGCCCGAGACACCTGTGACGCTGGTCATCACCCCAAGCGGAAACTCAACGTCTAGTCCTGTGATATTGTTTCGCTCAATGTTTGCAAGCTTGAGCCACTCTGTCGGCTGTCTTGTATTAGATTTAGATTGAGCGTTAGACGTAGCATTGGCAAAGAGATATTGACCAGTATGCGACTGCGCTACCTCACGAAGACCATCTACAGGACCACTATAGACAATCTCGCCGCCATGCGTGCCTGCTTTTGGCCCGACATCGACTACCCAATCGGCGTGTCTAATAACGCTAACATCATGCTCAACGACAAACACTGAATTACCAGCCGCGATTAGCTCATCCAATGACCCTAGCAATGCTTGAGTATCAGCGGGATGCAGACCTGCCGATGGCTCATCAAGGACATATACCACGCCAAACAGCTGCGAGCGAATTTGAGTGGCCAAACGCAGTCGCTGTAACTCACCAGGAGAGAGTGTCGGTGTGGTACGCTCAAGCGATAGATAGCCTAACCCTAATCTTGTCAGCGCTTCAACACGAGAGAGTATGTCACTGGCAATACGTTGGGCAACGATGGCTTTTTCGCGGTTTGGTATGTCATCGGCTACCTTGGTACGAGCAGTTACTTCTAATTTTTGTGCCATTTCAGTTAGCGTTAGCTGTGATAGCTCACCGATATCGAGTCCTGCAAACTTGACCGATAGCGATTCTTTCTTTAGTTTTTTTCCGTGACATTCAGGGCACTCAGATATCTGCATAAACTGCGAAACGCGTTTTTTGGTACGCGGGCTCTGAGTGGTGGCAAAAGAGTGCAAAATAAAATTTTTGGCACTGGTAAAAGTACCCATATAGTTTGGCTTTTCGCCACTTTCGATCGCATCGCGCGTTTGCTCAATGTTGTATTCAGAATAGACAGGTACCGTCGGCGTATCATCCGTAAACAAAATCCAGTCGCGTGTTTTTTTCGGCAATGTGTGCCATGGTTTATCAATATCATAGCCCAATGTGGTCAATATACGGCTAAGGTTTTGTCCTTGCCACGCTGGTGGCCATGCTGCAATCGCACGCTCACGGATGGTCTTGGTGTTATCTGGCACCAGTAACTCTTCAGTGACTTCAAATACGCGGCCAATACCTGAACAAGTTGGGCAAGCACCATCTGGTGTATTGGGAGAGAACGCATCTGCGTACAATATTCCTTGATCTGCCGGATACCCTCCTGCGCGTGAGTACAACATGCGTAGACCATTGGATATCGTCGTTACGCTACCCACCGACGAGCGCACTGAAGGTGTACCTCGTTTTTGCTGTAAGGCGACTGCTGGCGGCAACCCTTCTATGGTATCGACATCTGGCTCATCGACCTGATCGATCAGGCGTCTCGCATAAGGCGATACTGAGTCAAGATAGCGGCGTTGTGACTCAGCAAACAACGTACCAAATGCCAATGATGATTTCCCTGAGCCTGATATGCCAGTGAAGACTACTAGTGCATTGCGAGGTAAGTCAACATCAACGTTCTTTAAGTTGTGTACGCGCGCGCCTCTGACCTGAATGTTTTCTTGGTCAGGGTTATAGAGAGCGTTCTTTACTACGGTTTTTTTATTTGTCTTTTCTTCTAATTTTTTTTGGTTCGTCATAATGCTACTGTTCCTATAGAATCGTTGTTTATTCCTAACATACTTAGTTTTCTTTATTTAATTAGTTGTCTTTATTGAATTAGCAGAAAGGTTAACATGTACTTATCCAAAGCTATGGCTAGGCTTACGTATCAATAGCATAGATAGACAAAACGATAACTTAAATGACTGATATTTTGACAATAAAAAACCCGCATAAACGCGGGTTTCGTTTAGCAAAAAATACTATTAAGGTGCTATTAAGATAATGACAGCTTGCACATTAAGACACTACCAACCTCATCATTTAAGTACTTACTTAACGTCTTTTCCAAATTCCTTGAAATCTGACTTACGAATTTTTGCATGAACACCTTTGGTTTTATCAACCACTTGCGACACTTCAAAATCGGTGGCGGCGCTCAAATAAGCATAAGCTGTTGACTCATCGATACCATACTCCTGATTCAAAAAACGAATCGCTTCACGAGTAGACTTCTTCATTGCCTCATCTAAATCTGCATCTAAGCCAGGGGTGATCCAGAAATCAGCGTTTTCTGCCAATGGCTGCTCAATTTTTTTGCCAGGTACAGGGTCCTTTCCAGCTTTCAACAATGTGAATTTAAATGTTGCACGAGCAGATGCTTCTAATGCTGTCAGTGCCACCTCACCATCACCTTGTGCAAAATGACTGTCACCTGTATAAAACAAAGCACCATCTACTTGCACTGGATAATAAACAGTAGAGCCAGCACCCAATTCATTAATATCTATATTACCACCATAAAGCGAAGGAGGTACTGAATGCACCTTTTCTGAGGTGTTAGCTGCAACACCCATTAAGCCCATGAACGGACTAAGCGGAAAACGAATAGATGGACCAGAAGCAGTCTCTAAGACACCTTCATAATCACCTGAGGCATTTTTTTCTATGGGTGTGAATACCGAAACATTACCATAGCGTTCAGGGTTGGCGGCAGAGGCACCTGCTTGGGGTGTCTTTTTGGGAAACTCTCCAGGTAAGGCCCCCTTACCATGACGATTAGAAATAACACCGTAAGGAACACGCGGCTCTACCTTTAACACCTCGACCTTTAATACATCACCAGGTTTCGCGCCCTTTATTTCAATAGGACCTGTCACAATATGAGGCCCATCTTTATCAAAATCGTGATCCAATGTAGATTTAGTGATAGCTTTTGCTTCATCTAAAATGAATGCGGCGTTAACCCCTTTTGAGGTGAAAAACTTTTCAGCGTCACGCCCCTGATCTTCAAGTAACCCTTCATGTGACACCGTATCAAATGTGACAGTACTACCAGACGCCACAGATAATAAGGGCTTAGCGTCTTTATTGGGTAAATAACCCCATGTAATGGTATCTAAAGTCGATGGTACGTAATAGTTCCCTTTGTAGTCGCCTTCTTTTAACTGAACAGGTTTGTTAGACATTTGCTTAAGCATAATAAAGCTGTCTGCGTAAGACGCTGAAGTACCAAGTGCGCTAAGAACAACCAAGGAAAGCACTGTATTTTTGAACATAAAAGATACCCTTAATAGTTAAATAGATTATAAGTACATCTATAACTCGGCAAGTTTTATGCCATCTCCCAAACGCCATTTTTGCTAAGAAAAGCACTATTTTATGACATCAATTTGACTTAATGTAGTGCATTGCTGAATAAAAAGAACCTCTTTAGCGCATTCAGGTATGTCAAATATACCCTAATATCTCAAGACACCACCAACCTCATCAACTGCGTGCTAATATAACCACCAAACGTGCCCACTGCATAACCTAAAATACCTAAGAATACGCCAACTGGAGCCAGTGATGGATGAAACGCTGTTGCGACAATTGGCGCAGAGGATGCACCGCCTGTATTAGCATTAGAGCCGACTGCTAAGAAGAAGAATGGCGCACGAATGATTCTAGCGACGGCAAAAATAATTACGACATGGATGCTCATCCATAACAGACCGATGAGCAGTAACCGCCACTGCGAGATGATACCGGCTAGATTAATTTGCATACCAATAGCGGCAATCAACACGAAGATAAATACGGTACCGATTTTTGATGCACCAACATGATCGAGTCTGCGAATCTTGGTAAACGAAAAAATGACGCCTATTACCGTAATAATCACCACCATCCAAAAAAATGCGCTGGCAAAGCTATATTGCACTGCCCATTGATATGGCGCAAAAAAATCAGCAATCTGGCCACCGACAAAGTGCGCTACCCCGACCATGGCAAAACATAAGCCAAACATCACCATCAAATCATTGATGGTGGCTGGGCGGGCATGATCACGCTCATAGCTCTCAACCGCTTTGACCACTTTATCGATGCTCCTAGTATCAGCGCGTAGAAAACGATCTATCTTTTCGCTGTGTTTTGCCATGACCAAAATAGCCAGTAGCCACAGTGAAGCATTGGTGGTATCGACCAAAATCATCATGCCAAATAAATCATCACTGACCCCGAACAGCTCTTTCATCGCTGCTTGGTTAGCCGCCCCGCCGATCCAACTACCCGCTACAGCAGAAAACCCACGCCATAGCGTATCATCAGTGAACATTTCAGGCGATACCCATTTGGCAATCCCTAAACTGATCGGACCACTAATGATGATAGCGATACTGGCAGCGAAGAACATCGCGATCGCCTTCCAGCCCAGCCCTAGTATTTTTGGCACATCCATTGATAGAGTCATCAGCAGCAAACTTGCTGGCAGTAGATACGTGGCAGTAAAACCATATATCTGTGAGCCAATACCGTCGGCGAACACGCCCAAACTGTTAAGCGTGGCAGGTATAAAGCAGCACAGCACAATACCAGGCAATACGGCATAGAATCTCTGCCAAAACTTGCCAGGCAGCCCTTGGGTATAAAAGACTAGGCCAATAATGGCCATGATGATACCGAACGCTAATGGTAGGCTATCGATTGCTAAGTTTGAGGCGTTAGGCATCAGGGTACTCCGAGAGATACAATGGGCAAAAGTGACTCAGTATAGACAAGCCAAAAAACTCATACAAGGATAAATACAGAATTATCAAACGCAAAAAAGCCAGATAACAAGTATCTGGCTTTTTGATGCTAAGTCATATGATTGATAGCCGGTTGTTTCACCCTCTATCAATCATTAACGATAGCGGTATTACGAGTTGTTACCACGGTTGCCGCCGTTTGGACGACCTTGGCCACGGCTGTCAGAACGACCAGCTGGACGACCTTGGCTGCCGCTTGGACGACCGCGACCAGTTGCAGCACGCTCACCACGTGGAACGCCAGTGCTATCGCCACGGCTTGGGCCACCAGTGCGCTTACCTTGATAAGGCTTGCCACCTGAACGCTCATTTGGTTTGCCTGACGTGTCACGTGGCTTACCTTGATAACCGCTGTCATTGCTAGCACGTTGACCAGTTGCTGCGCTGCTGTCACTTGAGCGACCGCGAGCATTAGCAGGGTTACCTTGATAGCCACCGCTTGAGCGACCACGGCCTTGACCATTACCACCGCCATTAGAGCGACCACGACCACGGCCACGACCATTACCTTTGTTTTCGCTAGGTACGTAAGTCTTCTTAGGTTCCATACCTTCGATGATACATACTTCCATTTTACGATCTAAATAACGGTTGATGGCGTTTAGCTGTGGACGATCATCCATGCTACATAGGCTGATAGCCACACCAGTACGACCAGCACGACCACAACGACCGATACGATGGACGTAATCTTCAGTTTGACGCGGTAAATCATAGTTGATTACGTGCGAGATAGCTGGGATATCTAGACCACGAGCAGCAACGTCAGTCGCTACTAGGATTTTTACTTTGCCATTACGCAAGTCTTGAACGATACGGTTACGCTTGCTTTGTGGCAAATCACCATGTAGGAAGCTGGCTTTATGCCCCGCTTCTTGTAGCTGTTTGGCCAGTTTTTCAGTGCTACGTTTGGTGGCAGCAAAGATAATGATCTGTTCCATATCTTGCTGGCAAACGATTTTGTCAAGTAAACGGTTCTTATGTTCGAAATCATCACAGTAGTACACTTTTTCTTCGATGTGTGCAGATTCTACTTTGATAGATACACGCTCAGGGTTCTTAGTGAAGCTGGCAGCGATTTTACCTACTGGGCCATCCCAAGTTGCTGAACACATGATGGTTTGACGATCAGTAGGAGCAGCACGCAAGATGTCACTGATGTCATCAGCAAAACCCATGTCTAGCATACGGTCAGCTTCGTCAAGTACCAATACTTCTAGGTTTGACAAGTCAACGCGGCCTGCATTGATATGGTCAAGTAGACGACCAGGGGTCGCAACGATAACTTGAACGCCTTTTTTCAGAGCAGTGATCTGACCGTTGTATGGTGCGCCGCCAACTAGTGGCACACAGAACAAACCGCGCATGTCTTTAGAGTACGTACGTACGCTATCATGTACTTGCTGAGCAAGTTCACGCGTTGGCGTTAGGATAAGTGCTTTGGTTAGTTTGTCAAAGCTAGTAGCACGGCTCAAACGGTCAAGAACAGGGATAACGAATGCAGCTGTTTTACCACTACCCGTTTGCGCTGACAATAAAAGGTCACGACCTGCTAGAGCAAAAGGAATGGCTTGTGCTTGGATAGGCGTTGGGTTGGTATAACCACTGCGATCAAGTGCAGTTAGAATAGGTTTAGCGATGCCAAGATCAGTAAAAGTAACTTGGTTTTCATCAACAGCGTCAGTAGCAGCCGCTTGAGTATTAGTGTTTGGGGTGTCAGTGCTTTCGATGATACCGTTTTCAGCGGCAATTGCAGATAAGATGTCAGTCATAGGAATCCTTGGTAAGTATAAGTTGCTGTAAATTCAGCAAACTTGATGCATACCACTGATAACCGTTCACCACGCTGCTTTTATCAAAGAATCATCGAACCACAAAAAGTGTCGATAACCAGAAGCTAAGCCAATAAAGCTCAGAATCTCTATAATAAATGCGTTCGTGCTGTCTGACGTATTTTGGTGGTAGTGCCGAGTGTCTTATCCTTGCTTGACATAAGCGCGTTATCAATGCTTTGTCCAAAGCAGATAAAGGCAAACAACAACCAATCTAGACCCTATTGATAGGCCAGTAGATAAGATATGAGTCAAAAATAACGGATATTTTTATAAAAGGTTATTTAAGTACACAAAATCATCGGCAACAATTACTTATGGTCATCCTAGACCCAAAATCGCAGGCGATGTTATCAATCTCATAATTCACGAAAGCTAAGCTAACGTGGCGACGCAGTATATCACAATAAAACGTTATGTGTAGCTATTTCTTTAACTACTGGGTAAATAAGACCATTATTACTGATAGCTATTCATTATACATTGATTCAATTATCAAAATAGCAAGCAGTCTACTAGTGACGTATGGACCGACTATGTTACTAACTTCTATGTCCCTACTATCTATGCTACTAACGCCCTGTCTTGATCTCAGTGACGTAGGTTGGCAGCTGCCATGCGCCGCCAATTTCAATTAAACGGCACAGACCAGTGCTGCTTTCATGACTCTTTTCAAACGCACGGCCGGTCCATAGCCAATCGACCTTGGACACACAGTCGCCAATACCGCGACCTTTTTGTACAGAAGCGATCTTCCCTTTGTCATAGCCTGTGGCACTGGTCGTTACCAGTGTTGGCTTATAAGGCTTACTGTCATTGAGTACCCAAACGCCGGTGCCTGCATTATAGGCGCCTGTCCAGCACTCATGCTGTACTAATACCTGTGAGCTATTTAAACGATTGATACGCCAAGGTGATTTGTCTGACAAGTTTGGACAGTCAGTATCAGCATCTTTCATTGTGCCTCTCATTAATGATGCCAACTGAGAAGACTTCATGGCAAATTTCTTGTCACCGCCATTGTCAGCTTTGCCGTTAGGAATCACATAACGCAGTACAGGGGCAGATTTTGGTGGTAATACGCTGTCATTAGACTTAATGATATTGTCACTATTAATAAATGCGCTTGATGTCCCTATGCGTCCTTGAAACTCATCAGCTTTTAGCATGACGGCACTCGCGCCTTTGTCGGATAGTTGCCAGCGCGAATTGCGTAATGATAGCGTGATTTTGCTAGACTTAGTCAATGCCTCTAGCAGCGCTGCTACCTGCGTCTGGGTCAAGTCAGCATGGCCTGCAGCTGCTGAAAACGGTTTGGTCTCACCATAATCTTTGTCATTGATCATAAGCGATATTCGGTGGCGACTGCCCAATTGTAACAGTGCTTTAGAGGAGCTGTCTTTGGCACCGCCAAGCTTTATCTTACCCTCTACAACCGCATTTGCACCAGCGCGGCGCACCAGTAAGACCGAGACCGGAAACTCACTGTTGTTTTCTGCTTGATACCCTGCCAATCGGCAAGTACGGGTGTTATCACAAGCCACTTGCCAATCTTGATTGGTCAACTCAGTTGATGCGTGTGCCATACTTACTGTACTAAGTAGGCTAGCACCGACAGCAGCGAAGATAGGTAATAACTTTTTATTTCTTTTCTTTAAAAAAGTCGCTATTTTTGTTTTTTTAGGCTGAGTCTTCAAATGTTTGTCGCTACCTACTCGGTTAAGATCATTGTCAGATCTAATATTGTTGATATGGTGCTCAATACCTATCTCGTCGACGCTCAGGCTATCTGTGCCTGTGCATTCTGCGTCTATACATTGTGAGGTATGTTTCATATAGCTATTGTGCTTCATAATTATTACTCATCAATAGAAGAAGTATAAAAACCTATCTACAATGGCGGTCGTCCCTATCTTAACGCACCAGTGTTTCTATCTGTTGTACTAATGTATCATTGTGTAAAGGCAAAAGAAAGCTTGAGAGCAATATATTCATATTTTTGAATATATAAAGAGGCTGATAAGTTATTTACTTATCAGCCTCTATGTTTAAACTTCGCTGTTATGTCTAGAGTTAGTGCGTGTTCGTTTTAGTTGATAGGCTTTAACTCTAGCTCCACTGCACGTTTCACAGCTGGACGCTCAGCGATACGCTTAGCCCAGCGCTGCAAATGTTTATAATCTTCTACCTGTAAAAATTCTGCCGCATCATAGAGTTTGCCCAGTGCCAGCTGCCCGTACCATGACCAAACAATCATATCTGCGATGTTGTAGTCACTCTCGTCATTACCACACAGATAGGTATGGTCTTTTAGATGCGTGTCTAATACGTCAAGCTGACGTTTGGTTTCCATCGTATAGCGGTTAATTGGGTACTCTAGTGGCTCAGGTGCATAGGCATAAAAATGTCCAAAGCCGCCACCTAGGAAAGGCGCGCTACCCATTTGCCACATGATCCAAGACAGACAGTCTGCTCGCGCTTTACCTGTGGCCAATGGCAAAAATTTATCGAATTTCTCTGCCAGATACATCAGGATTGCCCCCGACTCAAAAAGCGCGATCGGCTCGCCAGCAGAATGATCGACCAAGGCGGGAATTTTTGAGTTGGGATTGATTGCCACAAAGCCTGAACCAAACTGCTCACCTTGAGAGATGTCGATTTTGTAGGCATCGTATGCCGCATCGCTGATACCAATTTCTGCTAATTCTTCTAGTAATATGTTTACTTTGACGCCATTTGGGGTATTGAGCGAATATAATTGTAGCGGCGCATCCCCCACTGGTAGCTCTTTATCGTAGCGCGCACCTGATGTAGGGCTATTAATACTGGCAAACTTACCACCGCTCTCTTTGTCTTGTACCCAAACTTTTGGCGGTACGTATTTATCATTTTGTGTACTGTTGGTTGGTTCATTACTCATAAATTGTCCTTGATGTCTGTTTTTTAGGTCTATTTTAGATACTATTTATTCAAAGGAAGTTGCTTCAAGTACTGATACTGAATCAACTATATATCAATTGCTGACAAGGCTTTACTATACCGAGAACGCACAACGACATTAAAGCCCTCTCTTGTAATCAATGTTGCATTTCTACTGCTCAAAGACTTAAGAACTCAAGGGCTAAAGTAAAATGGATAAATAAAGCATTACCGCTGAGTAACTTACCTTTTTATTTTTAGGTTGGTTACTCTCCAGTTAGTCATTTTCTGCTTAGCTACTGTCTACTTAGTCACTACCTACTTGGCCACTTTCTGCTTCGTTACCTTGAGTCACTTTTATTATGATTCAGGCTTTCTTATACTACTCCACTTGCATAGCGATCTGCTCGCAAATCCGCTATTTTCCTACCTCATAAACAGACGTTCAATGGGACTGACATGGTAACGCTCACCCCGACTCAAGATAAATACCTACCTTATGTACTGGCGGTGGCGCTGTTTATGCAAATCTTAGACGCCACTATTTTAAACACCTCGTTACCGCAAATGGCACAGGCACTAGGCGAATCACCGCTAAAGATGCAGTGGGCCGTTATCAGTTACGCCCTGACCTTGGCTATCTTCATTCCGATCAGTGGGTTTTTGGCCGATAAGTATGGCACCCGCCGAGTGTTCTTATCAGCGATTATCATATTTTGTATTGGCTCACTGCTGTGTGCGGCGTCACCCACCCTAGACTTTTTGGTTGGTTCACGTGTGGTACAGGGCATTGGCGGTGCAATGATGACGCCTGTGGCACGGCTGATACTGGTCAAATCCTACCCGCGCAACAAGCTCCTGACTGTGATGAACTTTGCTGTCATACCGGCATTGGTAGCGCCCTTAGTAGGACCCGTACTGGGTGGCTATATCGTGCAGTACGCCAGTTGGCACTGGATATTTTTGATCAACATACCGATGGGTGTGGCCGGATTTATCATGGGCAAAAAGCTGGTGCCCGCTTTATTTGAGGATACTAAGCGTCTTGATTGGACAGGATTTATGTTGTTTGCCGCTGCGGCGTGCGGGTTTACGCTCGCTGTCGAATTTGGCTCACACGCAGGCCGTGGTCTTTACGGTCTACTGTTTGGGTTGGCTGCCAGTCTATTTATTGGTGCGTATGTCTGGCATGCCAAGCGACGAGCAGACCCCTTGTTTCCACTGAGTTTATTTGATATTCGCACCTTTAAAGTGGGTATCACAGGCAACCTATTCACTCGCCTTGGCATCAGCGCCGTACCATTTCTATTGCCTTTGCTGCTACAAGTGGTGTTCGAATACTCACCGTCGCAGGCAGGCTGGTTGCTTGCCCCTATTGCCGTGGGTGCTATCGGTATCAAACCTTGGGTCAGTAAAATCATTCAGCGATTCAGCTACCGTAAAGTGTTGGTCTATAACACGTTGTTTATGGGTTCGCTCATTATTGTGCTAGCGCATTTCAACGATGCCTCACAGTGGCTCTGGTTTATCCCTATCTTGACCATCATGGGCGCTTGCAACTCAATGCAGTTCAGCGCGATGAACACCATTACCATCGGTGATCTGCAAGGCGCACAAACCAGTAGTGGTAATAGCTTAATGGCCGTCAATCAGCAGTTGGCCATTAGCTTTGGTATTGCGTTTGGCGCAGCTGTATTGAATATACTGCGTGAACGCTTGCAAATGGATACCCTAGCGGCGTTTCAAACTACTTACTGGATATTGGGGATATTGACGATTCTTTCCGGGCTATACTTCTTGCGCTTAAAACCTGAAGATGGGCGCGGTTTATACTAGAGTGTACCGAATAGAGTCTGTCGAATTTCAGACATAAAAATGCCAGCGTATGTTTTGGTTTGTGACCAATCATAGGCTGGCAAGTTTAGAAAATATGATTTCTTTATCTATCACATCATCTTATGGCGCGTCATCATCGCTCATTTGCGATTGGATGTAGCGTTCTACACCAATGCTTTCGATCAAGTCTTCTTGTGTCTCTAACCAATCCTGATACTCTTCGTTGCCATCTTTTAAGATAACCAATAGCTGACGAGATACATAGTCAGATTTGGTCTCACATAGCGTGATGGCATCAGTGATGATCGAGAATTTCTGCTTCTCTAGACGTAAATTACAGTCCATCATTTCAGGCACATCTTCAGCGATGAACATCTTGCCATAATCTTGCAAATTCGGTAAACCGCCTAGCAATAAAATACGTGCAATCAAATCATCAGACCATTTCATTTCAGCAATGGACTGTTTATAAAAACTTTCATTGAGTGCTTCTAGTCCCCAATGACGTGCAATGCGGGCATGCAAAAAGTACTGATTAATCGCAATCAATGACTGACCAAGTACTTTATTTAACGCGCGAATGACCTCTTTATCCCCTGTCATTATCTCTCTCCCTATTCATTTATTATATAAGCGAAACATTATTCATCTACCTATCTAGCATGATGTTAGATGAGATTAGGAGTGACTTCAGCCATTTGGCTTTGTAGATAATTGGGCAGGCCAATCATATCAATCAAGCGCAGCTGTTGCTCAAGCCAATGCGCATGATCTTCTTCCGTGTCTTTTAGCTGTGCGACCAGCATCTCACGTGTGACATAGTCGTGTTCTGCTTCACAAAGTGCAATACCATCTTTTAGATGCTTTTGTACTTGATACTCTAGATCAAGGTCATATTGCAACATCTCAGGTACAGTTGCACCGATATTAATGGCATCGACCGTCATTTTTGGCGTACCGCTCAGCATCAAAATACGACGGATAATATCCTGTGCATGTAGGGTTTCATCTGCCATTTCATGGTGAATGCGATCATAGAGTTTGCCATAGTGCCATTCAGCATACATCTCTGAGTGAATAAAGTACTGATCGCGAGCGGCCAGCTCACCGCCTAACAAAAAATTCAAATAATCGATAACTTTTTGGCTGCCTATCATTATGTATGCTCCTCTATTTATTCTCACAAACCATTGTATATCCACAATTAAAAATATAACGCCAGCTCAATCATTAGACTGATCAGTTAGGATCAGAGTCAATAAAAAGCCCTATATTCTTAGACAGATATAGTAGCATATGCAGGCTTTAGGGGATGTAACGTTATTAACTAAGAATAAGATGCTAGTTGAGAATCGTAATTAGATACAGTTAATCCCTAAGGTTAACAGCAATGATGCTCAATGATAGATAAGGCTGGGGTATGAGTGCGGTTATATGGACGCCTGCTAACAGCCCATTATGTATAATGAATAAAGATTAAATGCAAAATATTGAATATATTTCTGATGAACGTTGAGCGTATCAGGTGTACATATCATTAGACAGCATAAGCCAATACATCAAGTTTGGCGTGATGCTCGTCCAGATAATCATTAACCATTGGCTCACAACAGCCACAGCAGGTTGCCACATCTAAGGTATCTTTTAGCCCATCAAGCGTATCGACACCTGAGGCAATGGCTGCCTTGATTTGCTTTTCTTTTACGTTATTACAGATACATACGTACATGAATTGGCTCCTGTGACTATCACTACTCGATAACTGCCTTATACGGCTTATATATTTGCATCATGCATGAGGGACGGATAGAAAATTATTCTTTAACGCTCATGTCATGCTTACTACTTGCAGTATAATAACGATAATTATTATCATTTTCAATAACATTTGATATATTTATTGCTCATGAAAAATTATTATCTTTGTAGCAAGTAGTCCATCTATGTAAGCGGATATAAGTATGCATGTAACAGGATATTGTGAAAGGTAGTAAATTAACGATGAACTGTAATTTTGCTTATTTTTTAATCGATTTTGAGGATAACTGCTGTTATATTGAACCCCTACTAACGAAGCCCTATTGGAATCATCCTATGTCTGATAATAATTTTACGATACGACCTATTGATTTGTTTAAAGTCTTATCTGATCCGACACGCCTGAAAATATTTCAAATTCTTTTTAAAAAAGAAGCACGCTGTGTGGGCGATCTGGTAGATATGCTTGATCAACCACAACCAACCATCTCTCGTCATTTGAATCACTTAAAAAAATTGGGTATTTTGAGCTGTGTTCGTGATGGTACTTGGATGTGGTATGAAGTGGCTGACGACTTGCCAGACTGGTGTCAAGACATTCTAGAAATCACCTACGAGCAAATCTCTCCAAGAGCGACAGGTCTAGAGATATCAGATATTGCTTAGATACAGCGGTCTGTCCCACTATCTACTCAAATTTCTTGATGGCCTCTAAGACAACCCCTCAAACCAAAAAGACCTACTATAGCAAGTAGGTCTTTTTTATTGTTTATTATATTCTCTATAACTTTTGCAGCAATTATGATGGTTATACCAACTGTGTTAGCTATGCCAAATCTAGGAAGTCGCTGATGAAAGCGCTGGCTGGCTGATGTATCAGTTCCTCTGAGGTGCCTACTTGCTCCACTCGCCCTTGATTCATCACAACGATCTCATCAGAGACAGCGCGCGCCTCTTCTTGGTCATGCGTTACCATGATGCTCGTGATACCCAGCTCATGATGGATGTTCTTTAGCCACGTACGCAGCTCTTTACGTACTTTGGCGTCTAGCGCACCAAATGGCTCATCTAACAGTAGTAGCTTGGGTTTGACTGCAAGTGCCCTTGCCAGCGCAATCCGCTGACGCTGACCACCAGAGAGCTGATGCGGATAAGCATTGGCCACTTGTGGCAGCTGTACGAGCTCTAACAGCTCTGCCACGCGCTTATCGATATCAGCCTTACTCGGTCGGTCTTTTTTTGGCAGTAAGGTCAGTCCAAAAGCGACGTTGTCTGCGATATTCTTATGACGGAACAGCGCATAATGCTGAAACATAAAGCCGATATGGCGCTTTTGCACAGGCGTGTTGGTCACATCCAGCTCATCAAATAATACCTGCCCAGAATCGGCGTATTCCAAACCTGCAATGATACGTAGCAGCGTGGTCTTGCCGCAGCCAGATGGGCCCAGCAGTGTGGTCAGTTTACCAGTCGGTACGGTAATATTGATATTATCTAACGCAGTAAATTGACCAAATTTCTTATTAACGTTGCGAATCTCAATGCTCATAATAGTATCTCTTATTATATCTTTTGTCGTATCGTGACTTATTTATCACTGCTATTTTTAGTCGTAGCAACCGTAGCATTCGCACTCACTGGTAGCTCAGGCGCCGCCGCCAGTCGTTCTGACTTGGCAAACTTACGCTCTTGCATCTTGGTCATGACTTGCTGAATCAGTAGCGTTACTAGAGCTAGTGCAGCCAATATACTCGATAAAGCAAATGCAGCGGTAAAGTTATAATCGTTATAGGCAATCTCAACCAGTAGCGGCATCGTGTTGGTCTCACCGCGAATATGACCGGACACCACACTAACCGCACCAAACTCACCCATGGCGCGGGCATTGGTTAAAATCAAACCGTATAGCAGCGCCCATTTGATATTAGGCAGTGTCACATGCCAAAAAGTCTGCCAGCCACTTGCGCCCAAAGTCAGTGCTGCTTGCTCCTCAGAGTCGCCCTGCGTCTGCATCAAGGGTATCAGCTCACGCGCGACAAATGGGAACGTCACAAATAAGGTCGCCAAAATAATACCAGGAACGGCATAAATCACTTGGAAACCCATGCTCTCAAGCCAGCCACCCATGGTAGAGTTCAGCCCAAATAACAACACAAACATCAGACCTGCGACAACAGGTGATACTGAGAATGGCAAATCAAGCAAAGTGGTGACCAACTGCTTACCCTTAAACTGGTAGCGCGTGACCAACCAAGCAATGGCAATACCCATCACCATGTTAATAGGTAGGACGACCGCTGCTGTGATTAATGTCAGTTTAATGGCTTGCAGCGCCTCAGGGTCGACCAATGAAGCGAGATACAGCTGCCAACCATTTTTAAACGCCTCGTAGAACACCGCCAATAAGGGTACAACCAACATGACGATCATAAACAGCACAGCGATGCCGATAAAGGTGCGACGTATCCATGGCGTGTCTTTGGTCGCTGCGTTGCTTTGGTAGTCGTAGCTATTAGATATTTGCATATTAGCGAGCTCCTACGCGGCGCGACAGTTTCCACTGCATGATATTAATGGTCAACAAAATCACAAATGAGATGAGTAGCATAAATAATGCAACCGCAGAAGCACCCTGAATATCAAATTGCTCAAGCTTACTGATAATAATCAGTGGCAAAATCTCAGACTGCATCGGAATGTTACCTGCGATAAAGATAACTGAGCCATACTCGCCAGTGGCACGGGCAAACATCATACCTGCACCCATTAGCAAAGCAGGTAATAACTCCGGCAAAATCACTTTACGAAAAGTCGTCAAACGATTGGCGCCCAATACTGCAGCGGCTTCTTCAAACTCAACGGACAGCTCAGCAAGTACTGGCTGCACAGCACGAACGATAAAGGGGAAACTGACCACAACCAGTGCCAGCCAAATACCTATCGGCGTAAAGGCCACCTGAATATCGAACTTGGCAAACCACTGCCCTATCAATCCATTGGGTGCATAGAGCGTTGCAAGTGAAATACCCGTGACAGCAGTTGGCAACGCAAATGGCAAGTCAACCAAGGCATTGATCAGGGACTTACCCCAAAACTCATAGCGCACAAGCACCCACGCCACCAATGTACCAAATACCATGTTGGTGAGCATCGCCAAAAACGACATCCATAAACTCAGCTTGATGGCGGCAGTGACTTGTGGCTGGGTAATCGTCTCCCAAAAGCCCGTCCAGCCCATTTGGGTTGTGGTGTAGGCCATCATCGCAAATGGCAATACCACCAATAACGATAAGCTAAAGACGGTAATACCCATGCTCAGACCAAAACCTGGTAACACATTGCGCTGACGCAAACGTGTCAACCAGCCTTTTTTATGGGCAGGTTTATTGGCAGAAGAAGGTGTTGCGCTCATAGTGATTCCTATTGCCTAACTGATGGTACGTAGGTGCTTTACGTAAGTACTTAGCGAGGATACTCACCGTAGGACCCTCACCGTAAGACTATGGTTAAATTCGTTATTGATTTTATTATTAAAATTATTATTGGTCGGCTTATAATATAAAGGACATAGTGCGTACGACCATGTCCTTTATGGGGTGCTTCATGACTGACTGCGTTAAGCATTAACCAGTTTCAGTAGTTAGCGCAGTAGCTGCTCTAAGTAATTGGTTAGTAACTACTGAGGAGCATTAATCGCTAATTGGTCAAACACACCGCCATCACTGAAGTAAGTGCTCATGATCTCATCCCATGTACCAAAAGCATCGTTCGGGCGGAACGTCTCAATTGGCGGTAATTTGTCACCGTTTTTATCAAGAACGCTTTTAACGCTAGGACGCAGATATAGATCGGCGGCTAGTTGCTGAGCAGGCTCACTCCATAAGTAATCAAGATACGCTTTGGCAGCATCTGTGGTGCCTTTTTTATCTGTTACGGTCTTCACAATAGCCACAGGGCTTTCTGATTTTATCGAGTATTTTGGATAAACGATGTCTACTTGACCAGCGCCAAAATCAGTCGCTGCTAGGTTGGCTTCGTTTTCAAAAGTGACCAAGACATCACCAATACCGCGCTGTACAAAAGTCGTCGTCGCGGCACGTCCACCGTTTTCATAGACTTTGACATTTTTTAGCATGTCTTTGACATAGTTCTTAGCAGCGCCTTCTTCTTTATTAAAAGCATGCAGACCATAACCATAAGCACCTAAGAAGGCATAGCGACCGTTACCCGTCACCTTCGGATTGGCCATGACAATCTCAACACCGTCTTTGGTCAAGTCTTCCCAGTCTTTGATATTTTTTGGATTGTCTTTACGTACCAAAAATACAATCGTGCTGGTAAACGGCACGGCATTGTCTGGGAATTTGCTTTCCCAATCCGACTCAACCAAGCCTTTTTTCTCAAGCAGCTCGATATCAGAGCCTTGGTTCATGGTGGCAACATCCGCTTGTAGACCATTGGCCACAGACAGTGCTTGTTTACTAGAGCCGCCATGCGACTGCTTGATTAGGATATCGCTGCTTGGGTGTTCCGCTTTATAATGCTCCACAAACAGAGGGTTGTAGTCTTTATAAAAGTCACGTGCCACATCATAAGAGACATTAAGCAGCTCAATGCTTTGACCTTCTGTCGTCGCTGAACCGTCGGCTGCGGCATCGGTCGTTTCACTGTTGCTACAACCAGCAAGACCCAATGTCAAAGCAACGCCAGCGATACTCAAAGCACTGAAGGTTTTGCTTTTCTGCTGATAACGAGCTACGTCTGTCATAAATACCTCAAAGATGTCTGTTGTGTAATGCAAGTATGCTAACAGCGCCATCTTATTATGTTTAATGATGAATATGCGTATGTTATTGCCAAAAGGGAATAACCAGAAAACAAAACCAGATACATCAATAAGTTATTAAAATAAGCTATATCTATAACTGACGGTTTACTCGTTGGTGACGTTAATGCTGGCATGAGTCCTATCTATCTTATACATCACTCACTGATAACAGCTAAGATAGATAGTTCTATAAACCAGAAACCAACGGCTACTTAGCAATTGCCAACTGATCGAAACGGCCGCCATCTACAAAAAAGGCATCCATAATCTCTGCCCACGAGCCAAAGACAGCCACAGGTTCAAACGTTTCAATATCAGGCAAAGTATCTTTGTGAGCAGCTAGGATTTGCTCATCACTCGGACGCATGTACATTTTTGCCATGAGCTCTTGAGCAGGCTTATCCCATAAGCCTTTTAGATAAGTACCAGCCGCTTCCGTCTTACCAGATTTTTCAGTCACTGCCGTTACGACTGCCACTGGGTTGACAATCACAATCGAATAGCTCGGGTATACGATGTCGACTTTACCCTTTGCAAATTGCTGTGCAGCCAAATGTGCTTCGTTTTCAGTGGTAATAAGCACGTCACCCAAACCACGCTGAGTAAAGCTGGTCGTTGCAGCGCGTGCACCATTGTCATAAGTGACGACGTTGGCCAGCAGCTTTTTGATAAAATCATTGGTTTTTACAGGGCTTTCATTACTGTTTTCTTTGAATTGGTGCAAGCCATAACCATAGGCACCTAAGAAGGCATAACGCGCTGTACCACTGGTTTTAGGGTTCGGGATGACCACATCGATATCATTACGTGCCAAATCTGACCAGTCTTTGATATTTTTTGGATTGCCAGCGCGGACCAGTAGTACCATAGTGCTGGTATACGGCACCGCATTATTTGGGAGTGCTTGCTGCCAGTCAGCAGCGACCAAACCTTTCTCCACCAACAGATTCATATCACTCTCTTGGTTAAAGGTCACCACATCCGCTTGCAAACCGTTGGCGACAGAGAGCGCCTGCTTACTAGAGCCGCCATGCGACTGATTGATATTTATTTTGCTATTTGGATGAGATTTTTGATAGTCGGTGCTGAATAAAGTGTTGTAGTCTTTATAAAAATCGCGAGACACATCATAGGAAACGTTGAGCAGATCGATATCCTGCGTCTCGCCACTGGCATTATTTGCCGCGTCATCTTGCGTCGCTTCTGTTGGACTGCAGCCTATCATCATTATCGCTGCTGCAAGCATACCGCTGGTGGCAAGTACACGCGCTTTTACAAGCTTATTATTAGTTGATTGAATGCTAGCAATGCTGATTTGTTGGAGTTTTTTTTGCATGATGCTCTCGATAAAAGTGGTAGAAGCGTTTTGTCAAAATCTTGACCATCATCACAGGGCCTACAATCTTTTGAGTTCGGTTGTCGGGATGATGAAAGCTATGCTAGCAGCATAAATAGCAAACGCTTAGTGACGAATTAGCTTATCGACTAGTGAAGTTGGCATAAGTGGGGCTAGCAATCGTTTTGCAGCATCAAGCATAAAAGGAGGTAAATAACTGCTGGCAGGTTTATTAAGTAGACTATGATTTGGGTAGGCTGTACCATTATTTGTACGTTATAAAATTTGCTCTATCAATGATACTTTCATCATCCTAATACTATGCAAACCTTACCTTCCTACTTGACCAAAGGCCCTTATATGATTCGTTCGTACCCTCAATTTCGTTCTATTGTAAGGCTGATAATAACGACCTCTACCCTAGCAGCTTTAACAGGCTGTAATAGTGTGTCGCCCACTGTGAATAGCGATAGCCACAGCATTATCAAATCGGTCACTAGGACAACATCTACTTTGCCAGCTATTCAAAGTAATATCTTGGGTGACAATGTCTCAGCAGATACGGTTTCAGCGGATTACGCTACTACCGACTACGACAAACGTGCGCAAGGCTATGATTGGGTTGGCGTGATAGTACGAGTAGAGAGTGAACGACAGATTGACATTAAAGTTCGCTCACGCAGTGATATCAAAAAACCTACTTGTCATTTCGATGGTAAGGCGACACTCATGGGGCAAGATACCGCTCACGGTACGATTTTTCAGGCAACGGTAAATGACAGCACCGCCTTTTTTCAATTTAAAGACGACAAGCTTATCATCGACAGTCCAGACAAATATGCACTGAACTATTTTTGCTCAGGTGGTGGCTCGCTTGCTGGAGAATATAAGAAGCTGGCAGCAAGTTTAGAGATTTAATAGGTAGCGCTAGCATGTGTTAGGGCGTGTTTTTATTTTAAAAATAGTAATAAAAACAAAAAGGTGCCAGACAATAAATCTGACACCTTTTTTACAACTGGCTTAGTACGAGTTTTTTATACTGATGATCAGTCTTTATACAGCAGATGCACCCGTTAATTTCACCTCAGCACGCTCTTCTTTTGCGATGCCGGCATAGTAGTCACGCAAAATCTGTAGTACTTCTGGACGGCTAAAGTTATCTGGTACATCTTCGTCTTCTGATAGCGCTTTACGCAGCTTAGTACCTGACACTTTAACGTGCTCAGAGGCGTCATGCGGGCAAGTTTTATCAGAGGCCATCGCATTACAAGCATTACACCAGAACGTCCAGCCAATTTTGAGCGGTTGGGTGACAAGGTCATCTTTACCAACATGTTCAAAAATCGTTTGCGCATCAAATGCACCATAATAATCGCCAACACCCGCATGATCACGACCGACAATCAGATGGCTACAGCCATAGTTTTGACGGAATAGCGCATGTAACAATGCTTCACGTGGACCAGCATAGCGCATATCCAACGGATAGCCTGCTTGTATAACGGTATCTTGTCTAAAGTAGTTATCGATCAAGGTCTTGATGGCTTCTTGACGAACTTCTGCAGGGATGTCGCCAGGTTTCAATGCGCCCAATAATGAATGAATCAACACACCATCACAGATTTCAATCGCAATCTTAGCCAGATACTCATGTGAGCGGTGCATTGGATTACGCGTCTGGAATGCAGCCACTGTTTTCCAGCCTTTAGCATCTAAAATTGCGCGCGTTTCTGCTGGCGTTTTGTAGATTTCTGGATATAGTGTTGGGAACTCGCCTTCGCTCAATACTTCAACACTACCGGCAATATTGACGGCTTCTTGGTTCAATACTTGTTGTACGCCTGGATGCTCTGAATCCGTAGTCGTAAATACTTGCTGACACTCATGCTCTTTATCGATGGTATAGGTTTCTTCTACCGTCAAGATACCCATGACTTCGCCATCTTGAGCGACCAAGGCTACTTTGTCACCTTGACTCAAATTATTCGCAGTCTCTTTTGGCGCAGACAAAGTGATAGGAATTGGCCAAAACAAGCCTGCGTTTTCACCGCTTTGCAAGCGCATGTTGTCTACCACACCCTGCCAGTCCGCTTGATTCATAAAGCCATTTAACGGAGTAAAACCACCGATACCGAACATGATTAAATCACCGCGCTCACGTGAGCTTAGAGTGATGGTCGGCAATGTGCTGGCAAGCTCTAATGCTTGATCGCGTGCTGCACCGTTTAATAATAGTGGCTTAAGCTCTGCACTACCATGTGGTGGAACCAGCTTTGATTTGAATTGTGACTGGGTTGGACTTTGAGTTTGAGACATATAGTTATTAAAACCTCTTATAAAAAGAATCGTTGGAAGAGATGAGCAAAAATGCAAAAGCGATTAAATGTACAAAACTGAGAAGAAAGCCGTCGATAGATAATAAATAGCGTGCTAACGATTGGGCATTAAATTTGTTACGCATAGGCTACCTAACTTTCGTTATGAAAATTTATGCTGTGTTTGGATATGGATATGTCTGAAAGGAATTTATGATTTTGAGTACAAGCTTATATGATGTATAGCTGAATTATTTACATTGCGAACGGCAATAAAACCTATTACACACGCAAATCATTTTCGTCGCTGATTTTAAGATTAAAAACAAAACTGAGATTACGTCATGTATCAATATAATTACGCTGACCAGACTTTGGTAGAGGAACGAGTTGCCCAATTTCGCGACCAAACGGAGCGATTTTTGGCAGGTGAGCTGCCAGAAGAGCAGTTTTTGCCACTGCGATTGCAAAATGGCCTGTATATCCAGCGTTATGCGCCGATGTTGCGTATCGCCATTCCTTACGGTTTGCTTGCCAGCTATCAATTGCGCAAATTGGCCGAGATTACTCGTAAGTATGATAAAGGCTATGGGCACTTTACCACGCGTACCAATATTCAGCTGAACTGGCCAAAGCTAGAAGATGTGCCAGATATTTTGGCTGAACTAGCCTCAGTACAGATGCATGCCATCCAAACCTCAGGCAACTGTATTCGTAACACCACCACCGATCCATATGCCGGTATTCATAAAGAAGAAATCGCTGATCCACGTCCTTATTGCGAGATTATTCGTCAGTGGTCAACCTTCCACCCTGAGTTTGCTTTCTTGCCACGTAAATTTAAGATTGCTGTCATCGGGACCAATGATGACCGCGCGGCAACCCAAGTACATGATGTCGGTCTACATGTAAAAACCAATGACGAAGGTGAGATTGGTTTTGAAGTATTGGTTGGTGGCGGTCTCGGACGTATTCCTGTCCTTGGTAAAGTCATCAATAAATTCTTGCCGCGTCAGCATCTGCTGAGTTATTTAGACGCCATCTTGCGTGTCTATAACTTGCATGGTCGCCGTGATAAAGGCAGTAAATACAGATCACGTATCAAAATTTTGGTCGAAAGCATGGGCGGTCCAGCCTTTGCCAAATTGGTCAATGCCGAGTGGGAAGCCCATACCAAAGATGGTCCACTTACTTTGACTGATGAGAACTTTGCAACGGCAACTGGCTTTTTTAGCGAGCCTGACTATGCATCGTTTGACGCACTACAAGTACAGTCTGAGCTACAACAGCAACTGAGCGCTGATAAACATTTTGCCAATTGGTATAACCAAAATACCGTAGCGCACAAAATAGCTGGCTATCGTGCCGTGGTTATTTCCCTCAAAGCAGGCTTAGTCGATGGTAAATATGTACCATCCGGTGACGTCAGTGAATCACAGATGGATGCACTGGCTGACCTGTCTGACAAATATAGCTTTGGTGAGCTGCGTGGTACTTATCAGCAGAATCTAGTATTCGCTGATGTGGAGACCAATAAGCTTTATGAGTTATGGCAGCAGCTATCAGAATTGCATTTAGCGCGCGCAAACATCAACACCCTAACAGATATGATTGTCTGCCCAGGTTGGGATTACTGCTCGCTTGCCAATGCGACCACGCACAATATCGCTGAACAAATCGAAAAACAGTTCGATGACCTAGACTATCTATATGACTTGGGTGAGATTCGCCTGAATATGTCTGGCTGTATCAATGCTTGTGCGCACCATCATACAGGCGATATTGGTATCTTGGGTGTCGATAAAAAAGGCGAACATTGGTATCAGATTAGCCTTGGCGGCAACTCTAGCGACGACGCCAAACTTGGCAAAATCTTAGGAAAATCTGTGCCTGCTCTTGAGGTTGCCAACACCATACAGCAGATCGTTGATGTCTATGTGGACTTACGTGCCAGCACTGACAATGATGTAGAAAGCTTTGGGCAATTGGTTGAGCGCGTTGGTATTGATCCATTTAAGGAGAAGGTCTATGGCTAATCACCATATTTTGGACAGTCATGGCGTCGATATTGGCAGTCAAGATACGTGGCATGTACTTACCACTGATGCGCTACCAGAGAGCATTATATCGACTAACATTACGTTGCTTGAGCTACTGCAAAAACAAGAAAAACCTGATGTCATCGTGCCGCTCGCTGATTTATTAGACGAATCAGGCGCACAAGCTGGTGGTCTGATCAAAGAAGTTTATGAGCTGATCGTACAGCACAGTAGCCGACTTGGATTGTGGGTTACTGCCGATACTGACGCTGATGCATTAGAAGGTATCAGTGAATTCTTATCGAGTCAGGCGCTTATCGTGATTGATGTGCCGAAATTCGCTGATGGCCGTCACTTTAGCTTTGCACGTACGCTGCGCCAAGTCGGTTATACAGGTGAGATTCGAGTTGCTGGCGCGTTTGGCCGCGATCAAATTGCTTATATGCTACGCACGGGCGTTGATAGCTTTGTATTGAGCGATCATGACCTAGAAGCTGACTCTAAGTTTGGCATTGAGCAAGCCTTTACTGCTCTTGCCAGTAGCTATGACGGTCGAAGCGCTTCAGATTTACCGATGTTTGCACAATCGTCAGAGACTTCAGTCGCATAGCTGTCGCATTGACCATAATTTTTATAGTAATACCCGTTATTTCTAATCAACACTTTTATATTAACAACAATTAAGGAACGTATTATGAGCCAACTACACCCAAACCTAGATCTTGACCAAGCCAACCAAGACTTGCAAGGTAAATCACCTGAGCAAATCGTTGAGTGGGCACTGACTCAAGCAAAAAACCCAATCATCACGACCAACTTCCGTCCATATGAATCAGCGATTTTGCATTTGGTTGCCAAACAGCGCCCTGACATCACAGTATTGTGGGTAGACTCAGGTTACAACACTGATGCTACTTATCAGTTTGCCAATAAGCTGATCAAAGACTTGGATCTAAACGTTGTTACCTATATTCCTAAGCAGACCGCTGCGCACCGTGACGCGACGATGAATGGTATCCCAGGTATCGACAACCCACAGCATGACGAGTTTACTGATCAAGTAAAACTTGAGCCATTCCGCCGTGCATTAGATGAGCTAAAGCCAGATGTTTGGTTCAATGCTATTCGTAAAGACCAAACTGAGTTCCGCCAAGGTCTTGATGTACTTAGCCTATCAAAAGACGGCGTACTAAAAGTAGCGCCATTGTTTGAAAAGAATGATGCTGATTTAGATGTTTATCTAGATGAGCATAACCTACCGAACGAGCATGATTACTTTGATCCAACGAAAGTAGAAGAAAGCCGTGAGTGTGGCTTGCATACTCAGCTATAGTAAGTTGCTGACTGTAGCTATTATTTGTTGAACAATGGCTGTATAAATAAAAAATCCCGCTTGGCTCTTAAAGAGTCATTAAGCGGGATTTTTTTGTGCCGTGTTCTACCTGTATTCGATACTGACCGCTATTCCTATTATTAGCGAAAACAGGTACTAATATCTCAAAAACGAATATGCTAATGCCAATTCACTAGGTGAGACTGTACCTGTGATACCTCATAATGGCGGCATTCCTTATATCTTTTCTACCTTTTATAATAAACAATTAAATATATGGTGACATTATGAACACCTTCCCGCTATTTTTTAAATTAGAAGACCGTAAAGTGCTTATCGTGGGCGGCGGCGAAGTGGCACTGCGTAAAGCGGATTTGCTCAGTCGTGCAGGTGCCTGTATCACTATACTTGCACCTGATATCAGCCACGAGCTACAAGCTTTGCTAACTGACGATAAACACCAGTTTATCTATGAGAATTATAATAAAACCTATATGGTAGGCGCACGGGTAATCATTGCCGCGACTGATGATGAGACGCTCAATCATCAGATTCATGCAGATGCCACTGAGCTAAACATTCCAGTCAATGTGGTTGACACGCCGCATTTATGTGACTTTATCTTTCCAGCCATTATCGATCGCAATCCTATCGTGATTGGTATTTCATCAAATGGTAAAGCGCCTGTATTGGCACGTCTATTACGGGCACGCCTTGAGACATTAATCCCGCAAGGCTATGGTAAATTGGCTAAGCTGGCAGGTGAATTCCGCAGCGAGGTAAAAGCCAAAATACCAACGCTCACTGGACGTCGTCAATTTTGGGAGCGTGCGTTTGAAGGTCAGGTCAGTCAGCTGATGTTCGCTGGTAATGAAACGGAAGCCACTGCTCAACTGCAAGCAGATTTGGATAGTACCGCCGCTGCTATCAGTAAGAAAAGCGACGATGCAAATGCGGTAAAAGAATCAGACACGATTGCTCCTACTCTATCTGATGAATCAGAAAAAGAGTTACCAGCCGTTGGTGAAGTATATATCGTTGGCGCAGGCCCTGGTGATCCAGAGCTGTTGACATTTAAAGCACTGCGTTTGATGCAACAAGCAGATGTGGTGTTTTATGATGCGCTGGTCTCACCGCAAGTTTTAGACTTATGCCGCCGTGATGCTGACAAGGTATTTGTCGGTAAAAAACGCAGTAACCATACGGTCGCGCAATTGGGTATCAATGAGCTGCTCGTCAATCATGCCAAACAAGGCCGCCGTGTCGTGCGCTTAAAAGGCGGCGATCCGTTTATCTTTGGTCGCGGTGGCGAAGAGATCGAAAGCCTGCGAGCAAACAATGTGCCTTACCAAGTCGTACCGGGTATCACTGCAGCCAATGCCGCTGCTAGCTATGCAGGCATTCCGCTAACCCACCGTGATCATTCACAATCAGTACGTTTTGTGACAGGGTTTTTGAAGGCTGGCGCACCCAACAGTAATTTTGAGAGTTTCTTAAATACTGATGAGACGGTCGTATTTTATATGGGTCTGCACTCGCTGGCACGTTTGACCGAAGGCTTGATTGAGGCAGGACGCAGTAACGAGACGCCGATTGCCATCGTCTCTAATGCGAGTATGACCAATCAGCAAGTATTGACGGGCACGCTTGCAACGATTGTGGCTCAGCAAGAACAGGCGCAATTGCCAACGCCTGCTCTACTCATCATGGGCGAAGTGGTCAGCTTGCATCATGATTTGGCTTGGTATAATTTACAAAACCAGCAGCACAGTCAAAACAGCGATGATATAGCCAAAAATTGGTTGCGCGAAGGATCGAGAGGTGAAGCAGTGAAACAACCGATAGATCAACAAGCGCATGCCCTATCGATGGTCGCAAATCTTGCAACGCAGCAAGAAGATGGTCTGGAGCAATTAATTGTTGACTAGTGCTTACTGCTAACCTGCAAAATGCTTAGTGTTAAAGAAGAAAACCCTACCAGTATATTATTGGTAGGGTTTTCTTTTGGCAACAGCGCAAACCTCAACGATTCTTGCTAGAATGAAGACTTTCTACTGCTCATACTTATAGTCTACTTATGTCCATATCCAACACTAGCATGTCCTCCTTACCTATGTCCGCCCCACTTACCATTTTGCACACATCCGACTGGCATTTAGGGCGCAGGCTTTACGGGCACATGCGCTATAACGAATTTGAATCGTTTTTAGGCTGGCTTGAGGAGACAATAACTGCCCAAAAGGTAGATATACTCATTGTGGCTGGTGATATCTTCGATACCATGACGCCTAGCAATAGAGCACAAGCGCTGTATTATGAGTTTTTGGGTAAGGTATCACGCTCCTGCTGTCAGCATGTGGTAATTGTCGCAGGCAATCACGACTCCCCGACTTTTTTAGATGCACCCAGCCAAGTGTTAAAGTTTTTAAACGTGCATGTAATCGGTACGGCTTGTGATGATGTAAACGATGAAGTGTTGTTGTTGAATGATGCTCAAGGCATACCCAGTTGTATTATTGCGGCGGTACCCTATCTGCGCGATCGGGATGTGCGTAGTAGTAGCGCTGGCGAGTCTATGGACAGTAAAGACGCCAGCGTCATCAGTGGTATTTGCGCGCATTATGATGCGGTGGCGGCTATTGCCAAAGATCATCAGCAAATCATTGCCAAATCCCACAATCGCCATATTCCTATCATTGCCACTGGTCATTTGTTTGCGTCAGGCGGTAGCACTACGGCCGATGATGGCGTGCGTGACTTATATATTGGTAACTTAGGGAAAATCTCTGCCGAGATGTTTGATGAGTGCTTTGATTATGTGGCACTCGGCCATTTACATGTGCCGCAGCGCGTGGGAGGCCGTGAGCATATCCGCTACTCAGGCTCACCCATTGCGATGGGGTTTGGTGAAGCCAAGCAGCAAAAACAGGTCTTACTAATACAGTTTGGTAACGCGTTAGAGGGTATTAATACTAAAAACAATAATGATCACATAGCCTCTGATATCTCTCAACTTATCAATGCAACTGCAAAGACAGATACATCCGTAGAAAAACCTGCGAACAAAAAAGTAGCCAGCCAGAACACAGGATTTATGGATGACTTGTTTGGCTTTGAAGCAGAAGTAGAAACAGCACCAGAGCCAAAGCGAGAACAAGACATAGAAGCACAATCACAGCGAAAAACCGAAGTAGAGATGACTGTACCCGACTTCCTTTCTCTTACCGATTCAAATATCGCCAATACGACCCTCAATTTAGATGTCACGCTGCTGCATCATGATGAAGCGCGTCAAATGCAGGTGGTCTCTTTACCTATCCCAAAATTCCAAAAACTGGCGCAAATATCGGGTGATTTGCTGGCTATTCAACAGACAATCGATAGCACCATCGAAGCGTTAGCACCGACCGAATCAGTTTGGCTAGAGATTATTTATACAGGCGACGATATCGTTAGTGATTTGCGCGAGCAGATTCAGTCCATAGTCACGAGCTTACCTTGTGAAGTGCTTAAAATAAAGAATACACGCACTTATAACAAGGTGCTGAATCAAGAAGCGGCGTCCGAAACCTTGCAAGATTTGAATGAGATGCAGGTGTTTGAGCGCTGTTTGAGTGCCAATGAGGTAACAGATGCGCAAAAACTCATGCTACGTGATGCTTACGCACAGATTATTCATAACATTCATCATAAAGATACTCAAGCTGAATAAAACGCTGTGAGACTGATGCTTAAGTAAAACAAAAACCGTATCTTTGAATACCCACTTAATAACCATTACACAATGATAAGACCTTGCCATGCGACTGATTGAACTGCGACTTAAAAACCTAAATTCTCTAAAGGGCGAATGGCACATCGATTTTACAGATGCAGCCTTTATTAACGAAGGTATATTTGCCATCACAGGGCAAACGGGCGCTGGCAAGACCACTATTTTGGACGCGATTTGTTTGGCGTTATATGCTCAGACACCGCGTATTGACTCCATAAGCAAAAGTAGTAATGAAGTCATGACTCGCCAAACTGCTGACTGTTTTTCAGAAGTAGTAATAGAAATTGGCAAAAATCGTTACCGCTGTCATTGGGGGCAACGCCGCGCACGCAATAAAGCGGATGGCAATTTACAAGATGCCACTCATGAAATTGCCAATGCTGATACTGATAAAATGTTGGAAAGTGGCATAAAAAAAACTAAGGCACGTATCCAAGATTTAATTGGCATGGATTTTAACCAGTTCACCCGCTCCATCATGCTGGCTCAGGGGAGCTTTGCCGCATTTTTAAAGTCCGATGTTGCCGACAGAGCCGCTATTCTGGAAAAAATCACCGGAACAGCGATCTATGCAGAGATATCCAAAAACGTTTTTGAAAAAAAACGACACGAAGAGAACCAGCTAGCCAAACTGCAAGCAGGCATTGATAGCTTACCGTTATTAAGCGCGGACGATGAAGCAAAGCTGCAAGCACAATTAACCACGTATAAAGACGAGCAAACTGTGCAGCGGCAAACAATTAAAACAGTGAGTGACCAGCTACAGTGGCTAGATAAAGTGACGGATTTACAGATTAATCTGACTCATTATGAGGCACTAGAGATCGATGCTGTGCAAGCCCAGCAAGCTTTTGTGCCAGAGGCTGCTCGTCTAGAGGCTGCCAATAAGGCATTGGAGATTGACAGCCCGTTTAGAGAACTGCTTTATAGCCGTAAAAAAGTGTACGATCTACGCACAGAACGAGAGGCGGTGGATCAACAACTGCCAATAGAGCAGCAGCAGTGTGAACAAGTCATGTCAGCATTAGAGGCTGCCGCTAGCGATGAAGTACAAGCAGCAACCGCGCTTCATGATGCCCTGCCCATTATCGCAAAAGTTCGTGATCTCGATAGCGAAGTCAACCAGCAAGCCCGTTCAATCAATGATGATACTGCCCATAAAAACAAATTGGCCGCTAACGTAGAAACCTTACGCCGCGATATAAAAGCGCATCAACAAACCGAAAGTAAGGCGAAAAACCAGCTGAGCGCTATAGATCAATTTTTTACTGATTACCCAGAGCTGGGTGACCTTGACACTGACATGGCCACTTTTGACAGCAACTGTGGCAGGCTGAGGACACTATTAGAAGATAATGCCAGCTTAGCAGTCGCTAAAATAACAGAGGAACAAAACACCAGCCAACTACAAGATAAAGCTGATGCACTCGCTCAGCGATTAGAGTTGGATAAGTCAATAATCACGCAGCAGCAGGCGCAGCTTACTAACTTACAGCAGCAACAATCAGCACTCATTAAACATCAATCCATTGCTAATATGCGTGGCGAGCAAGATCGCATTGGTCAAATAAGTAACCAAGTTGAACAAGTAGGCTTTAAGCTCGAGCGTTTGGCTGAACTGTCTGACCAAATATATAAAAGCAAGCAGTTGATACCGACCTTAAATAAGCAATTAACTGCCCTAGAGGATTTGATGACACATCATCAGTCAGACATCCAAGCGGCAAAATACCAACAGCAAGAAAAACAGGCACATTTGCAGCTACTACAAAAAGTGGCCAAGCTCGAAGACTATATAATCGAGTTAGAGGACGGCACACCCTGCCCGCTTTGCGGCGCGCATGAGCATCCTTATGGTATAAACCATCCACTGTTAGATCGTCATACAAACAGTGAGACGTCTGATAGTAGTCAATCGTCTCAAGCCCAGCAGACTCAGCATAAAATCACTGAGATTTTGACGCTCATTGAAACTTTGGAGCAAGCCTTAGCTGCGCACCGCGTCGATTATGGTACAAAGAAAGCCGCCTTAAGTAGTGAGCAGCAGCAACTAGAGAATCTGCAGGCGCAATCAAATACAGTCGCGAACGATATCCACTCTGCTCTGTCCTCACTAATCCATCCTCAAAATGCGGACTCCAAAGCACTGGCAGATATGATTCATCCGCTTGCTGAGCTTATGGATGCAATAGCGGCTAGTATCTACGACACAGCGAGTGTTAACCATTTTATTGATTTGTTAGACAGCGCTAAGCAGCAGCTCAATCAGCAAAAACAGGCTATTTATAAAGTCCTGACTGATTACGATGCCCGAGCCGAACAGATAGCCACCCTTAACAGCGCTATTGAAGTCGACGAAAAACATCAACAGGCGTTAATTGACAGCATTAATAACTTGACCACTGACATCAAGCTTATGTCCCAAAAAAATGAAGGCATCACGGATAAGATCAATGCCAATTTCTCTGACATGTCTCCCATTATGGCGACTGTATCTACGCAAGTAGATAAATATCCTACTGACAAATACAAAAATTATTTAAATACAGCACTTGACGCCGCAGAGGTTCAAGCAGCACTGATGCAGCTGCGCCGTAGTATTGAGACAAAAACAGTGTTATCTCAAGCTGACTACGACGATCATATCAACCCATTACGCCAACAGCGCGTTGCGCTTAACCTATTAAAGCAAACCTTTAATACCCAAACCAGTAAGCAACAGCAGCTCACTAATGATCTGAGTAGTTTGACGGCGCAGATTGGGGCCAAGCAGCAGCAGCTAGCAGTTGATGAAACCTCGCTTGAACAATTAGAGAGTAGTCTTTTAGATAAAACGGTCGCGCATCAACAATCAAAAATGGACAGATATCATCTGTTTGCAGATAAAAACCCTGATAGCGAGAGCAATAGCCTACACACAGCACTAGATGAGGCAAAAAACAGGACAACTATCGTACAACGGCAGGTAGACAATACTAGGCAAGTTCTCGAACAATCAAAAGTGCGAGCAAATCAATTAGCAGATGACCTCAATACTGCTACTACTGTACTCAATGAACAACAGACAACGTTTACGGCATTATTATCGGAATCACAGTTTACGAGCGAGGCAGATTTTGAGCAGTCACTATTGCCAAAAGAGGCACGTGATGCGTTAAAAAATCGCCAATTTAGTATTGAGCAAGCCCTTAATCATGCCAAAGTACAACTGCAGGCCACTCAGCAGTCATTGAATGAACAGCTAGCGAACCCGTTAACTGATGAGCCAAGAGACATACTCGCTGGCAAGCAACAAAATTTACAAACGGAGATAGACACACGCTTTGGCGTGTTAGGGGCTATCGAGCAACAACTCAAAGCCAACGAACAGCAAAAAATCGCACAGAGCACGCAGAGTGTGGTCATTGCAGCGCAGAAAGAAACCATGCAGGTTTGGCAACAGCTTTATGAATTGATTGGCTCGGCAGATGGCAAAAAATACCGTACCTTTGCTCAAGGCTTAACCTTTCAAGTGATGATTGACCATGCCAACAAGCAGTTAGGAAAAATGAGTGATCGCTACTTGCTGATTCATGATACAGACAATGCATTAGAGCTGAATGTGATTGATAATTATCAGGGAGGTGATATCCGTAGTACTAAAAATCTCTCAGGCGGCGAAGGATTTATTATCAGTTTAGCCTTAGCCTTAGGACTGTCGCAAATGGCCAGTCAAAACATTCGGGTAGATTCGCTATTTTTGGATGAAGGCTTTGGTACGCTTGATGAAGAGTCATTAGATATCGCGCTCGACACCTTGACCAGCCTACAACAAGAGGGAAAAATCATTGGTATTATCTCTCATGTTCAAGTACTAAAAGAGCGAATATTGACTCAGATTAAGGTCGAAAAGCTTTCGGGCGGATTTAGCCGAATTAGTGGTCAAGGGTGTCGTAAGGTAGTCGCTGACGATGAGTAAGTATAAGGAGTCAAGTTGCTAGTGACTCCTTATACTTACTACGTTACGCTTATGACACTTAGTGAATCATCCAAAGACATAGCGTAAAACATAAAAAACCACCGAACATTAAGGACGGTGGTTTTTTTGTGAGACAGTTTGGGATTGATATTACTTAGTAACTAAACCACTAAGCTCACTCATCAATACTGACAGCGTTGAGAGACCGATTTGACCATCTTCATCACTACTGTGCAGATCATCTAGCTTTTGCATTTCTGTTGTCACTGCTGCAAGCTGATCAACGTGTCTGGCTCGCCACTCACTAAAGGCTTGCTTGGCATCTGGTTTTGAGAGTACCGCATCCATCAATAGACGCAAGCTGCGTGACAGCTCGTTCACTAGGGCGTGACGTGCACGGCGATCCCAGTAGTCTTGCTGTGGTAAATTGGCAATATTATCCATCATCCAATCTAGCTGCAGCACTTGATACGCTTCAAAGTATAATGTGGCAATTTCATCAACAGGACGCTCGTATTGCTCAGCCAATAACGCCGCATCTAGGGCATCGACATGGTATGGCAGCATCGCAAATAAGGTAGCGTCATTATCAGACAGATCTTTTTGCATCAAACGAGTGGTATCTTCTTGTAGATACTGTGCAAACTGTTGCTCGATAAAGCCACTTGGCTTAGTCAGTTTTTCAACACTGTCACTAAAGCGGCCAATCATATCAGCGACTTGTAGGTTTTGACCAAAGGCGTTGATAAACCAGACCACACCGCGCTCAAGCGAATCACGTAGACGTAATTCAAGGTTGAGTAGTAGCTCAGCATCGACCTGATTGTCTAACGCTTCAAGCGCTTTCCATGCGCGTGATACATTGAATACATCACGGCTAATTGCGTAACCACGTACGATGGTCGCCAACGACTGATCCGTTTCTTCAAATAGACGGAACAGCGCTTCGATACCTAAGCGGTTGACCACACTGTTGGTCAAATACGTACTAATGATTTCGCGATGCAAGCGATGCTTGGTCATCTCATCAAAGAAGCGTGACGCGAGCTCATCTGGGAAGTACTTACGTAACTCATTGATGAAATACGGCTCATCTGGCAAATCAGATAACAATAGATTGTCATAGACCCACATTTTACCATAGGCTAAGACCACAGCCAATTCAGGATTGGTCAGACCTGTATCTGCTTTTTGACGCTTTGCAATCTCTTCATCTGATGGCAGATACTCAATTGCACGATCCAGACGACCTTCACTTTCCAGCATTTGAATAAAACGCTGATGATCACTTAGGTTAGCCGCTGCGCGAATATGGCTCAGCTCGATCGCTTGTGGTTGCAGATAGTTTTGACGCAGTACCAATTCAGCTACGGTATCCGTCATGCTCTCAAGCAACTCATTACGCTGCTTAAGCGTCATATCGCCTTGCTCAACCACTTTACCCAGTAGGATTTTGATATTGACTTCATGATCCGAGCAGTTGACGCCGCCTGAATTATCAATCGCATCAGTGTAAATGCGGCCACCCGTTTGAGCGTATTCGATACGGCCTTGTTGCGTCAGACCTAGGTTACCACCTTCCCCAACGACAGCAGCACGCAGCTCATTACCATTGATACGTAGCGCATCGTTCGCGCGATCACCAACGTCAGCATGCGTCTCGTTGGCGCTCTTAACATACGTACCGATACCACCATTCCAGACCAAATCAACCGGCGCTCGTAGTAAGGCGCTGATCAAATCATTAGGAGCCAGGCTGTCAGCTTGGATATCAAACAGCGATTTCATCTCTGGGCTGATGGCGATGGTCTTGTCTTGACGAGAGAATATACCGCCGCCTTGGCTGATGAGTGATGCTTCATAATCCGCCCACGATGAGCGTGGCAATTCAAACAAGCGCGCGCGTTCAGCATAAGAGGCTGCCGTGTCTGGATTAGGATCAATAAAGATATGCAAGTGGTTAAAGGCCGCAACCAGTTTAGTACGAGTCGAGAGCAGCATACCGTTACCGAATACATCTCCACTCATGTCACCGATACCGACAACCGTAAAGTCATCACGGTTTTGGATGTCCATGCCTTGCATACGGAAGTGACGTTTGACAGATTCCCAGCCACCGCGTGCCGTGATACCCATTGCTTTATGGTCATAGCCTACTGAACCACCTGAGGCAAAGGCATCATCGAGCCAGAAGTTGTATTCTGCAGCTAAGGCATTTGCAATATCCGAGAACGTAGCCGTGCCTTTATCTGCCGCGACCACCAAGTAAGGATCATCTTCGTCATGTCTGACGGTGTTGGCTGGCGGGACGATAGTGCCATCGACGATGTTGTCTGTGACATCAAGCATACCACGCAAGAATGTCTGATAGCAGGCAATGCCTTCCGCTTGGAACGCTTCGCGACCGTCAGCCATGCTTTTGGTTTTGACGATGAAACCACCTTTAGAACCAACAGGCACGATTACCGCATTTTTGACCATCTGTGCTTTGACAAGGCCCAGTACTTCGGTACGGAAATCTTCCATACGATCTGACCAACGCAGACCACCACGAGCGACTTTTCCGCCACGTAGATGCACGGCCTCAACGCGTGGTGAGTAGACAAATATCTCAAACATCGGTTTTGGTTTTGGCAAGTTTGGAATGTCTGCTGCCAAGAATTTAAACGACAAGCGATCTTTACGCTGACCATTTTCATCTGTTTGATAAAAGTTGGTACGCACCATCGCATTGATCAAATCCAAGTACCAGCGCAAGATACGATCTTCATCTAAGCTATCGACATCAGCGAGTGCTGCCGTGATTTGCGCTTGGATTTGAGTGGTTTTTGCTTGACGATCGTCTTCGCTATACTTAGGATTCATGCGTGCATCAAATAGACTGCCTAGTGCCACACTGATATCACTGTTTTTGACCACAGTTTGCTGGATATAGGCACCAGAGAATGGCGCGCGTGCTTGTAGCATATAGCGAGACAGTGCACGTAGTACCACCACATCATACGTATCTAGCTTGGTGGTCAGTACGAGCTCATTGAATGAATCACTCTCAACGCGTCCTGCCCAAATTTGCTTGAGGCTGTCTTCAAACTGACCACGTACCACTTGCATGTTGACGGTATCGACATGCTCTAGTGTCAGCTCATACTCTTGCATCCAGATAGGCTGCTCTGGCAGATCAAATTCATAAGTCTGTGCTGAGATAACCGAGACACCAAAGTTTTCAAGTATTGGCAGTACTTTTGACAAGATAACAGGCTGCTCGCGACCATATAGCTTTAGATGTAGCTGATTGCTGGCATCGCCTGTTGACTGATACAAGTGCCAAAGCATTGGCTGCTCTGCAGTCAATCCAGCCAGACGCTTGGTATCTTCGACAGCGGTACGCGCATCGAAACGCTCTTGGTAAGCGGCAGGAATGTAATCTAAGAATCGACGATTTAAGGCATTGGCTTCTTGCTCGCCCACATTGTCGAGTAGCATTTTTTGATAATTATCATCCCATGACTGCATGAGTGCTGACAACTTGGCTTCAAGTGTTGCGATATTGACGTCATTCACTTGACCTGGCACAGTACGGACATGGACATGGACGCGAGCATGAGCAGATTCGTTGAACTCAGTAGTGAATCCTGATGAGGCACCGTTATAAGCGTCTTTTAGGACGTTTTGTACCTTGATACGCAGCTCAGTGTTGAACTTGTCACGCGGGATATAGACCAAGCACGACACAAAACGCTGATAATGATCGATACGGCTAAATAAGCGTAAGCTCTTTTTGTCTTGTAGCTGTGTGATACCTGAGACAATGGGGTATAACTCTTCCACGCTGGCTTGAAACAAGTCATCGCGCGGTAACGTATTGATCACATGCATCATTTTATGATGGGCATGGCCGTCACGTGGCAAGTCTGCCATCGCCATGATTTTATTGGCTTTTTCGCGCAATAATGGTATTTGCTGTACTGTCAGTTGATACGCTTGTGAAGTCAATAAACCAATAAAGCGATACTCACCGATCAAATTACCTTGATCATCGAATTTATGAATACCCAAAAAGTCCATATAGACCGAGCGATGTATTGGTGATACACGGCTTGATTTAGACAGCATCAGTACTCTTGGCTCAGTTAAAAGCTGCTTTAACTCTTTAGGCAACTGACTGAAACTCTCTGAGAGCTTGTCTTCTTCAGAGCCGCGTAATAGACCAAGACCACTATTGCCAATGGCAAATAGATCCAAATCACTTGGTTCATTACTGACTGCAATTGCTTGACCACCTTCTAAGCGGTACTCACGATAGCCTAAAAATATGAAATGATCATCTAAGATCCAATCTAAAAACGCTTGGATTTCTTGTTGTGAGTAAAACACTTCTGGCAATGGCTTGGTAGAAAGCTCAGTTTTGATGTCATTTAACTGTGCACGCATCTGTTTCCAGTCGCCCACAACGGTATCAAGCGTGTCGATTTTAGACAGCAGCATGTTTTGTAGCGCATTCAAATCTGCGTTATCTTGATAGGCGATTTCGCAATGAATCAATGACAAATGCGAGGTCGCGCTTTCGTGTGCGCCTTCGACATACGTAATCTGACCATCATCGTCACGCTTAACACTGATGATAATGTTATAAGTGCGATGAACGTCGATACCTTCAGCTTCAAGGCTCATCAAAATCGTATCGACCAAAAACGGTCTGTCATAGGCAACGATTTGAATGACCGTGTGCGAGCTATGAAAATGCTGCTCTTCTGCGAGAGGGTTCAATACCGTCAGCTGCGGTTTGCTGCAATCGTATTTTTTTAGCAGCGTGAAATGATGTAGCGCCATACCTGCTAAGTCAGCATTACTAATAGACTCAGCCGTTTCTTGGTGCAGAGGCTGATAATAGCTATGAATGAAGTGATCAAATAAGGATTTGTCTTTTTGTACATAGCCGGTAGCAATATCGCTTATCTGGCTAATGCGCTCTTTTGCGATACTGAGGGAGTTTGGCATGTCCTGCGTCCTTTTTATAGGTTTGGTTTATCAATTATTTATGGGTTTTCATCAATTTGTATTGGCTACTGATACCGCATATTTATCTTTGATTTATGTGGCGGTGGCAGTATATCCATTTATGCGACTTATTTCTTTGATTACGTCTAAAGATTTCTCCTTTTTTCTTATTTTTGTGAATAAATAGCCATTAGGATTCAATACCATCAATATAGTGAAGTGTAACGCAACTGCGGCGTGAGCTAAAGCGTACAACATCATTTCATGAATCAGCAACAATTCAATAACCTTTGCTCATGAGACAATGAGGGTTAAAGCAGTAATGTGGATGATTCGTGGCTGGCAGGTGGATACTCATAGTAATCTAGGGTGTTTTTTTGTTAGAATATGGCGGTATATTTAAGAGCGTACGATTCGCTCATTATTAACTTTAATGCTAAGGGCAAAAAGCATGATGAATATTTTGGTAATTGGCTCAGGTGGTCGCGAACACGCATTGGCATGGCAGTGTGCAAAAGACGATAATGTAAAAAATGTCTATATCGCTCCTGGTAACGCAGGCTCTGCCCTTGAGCCAAAATGCCAAAACGTTATCCTAACGTCTGCTGAGACAGATGCGAGTGAACACAGCGCTGTCATCGCATTTTGCCAAAACAACGACATCGAGATGGTCATCGTGGGGCCGGAAGCACCTTTGGTCACTGGTATCGTCGATGCTTGCCGTGATGCTGGTATTAAAGCGTGGGGCCCTACAGCATACTGTGCCCAGTTAGAAGGCTCTAAAACCTTTGCCAAAGAATTCATGGAACAGAACAACATTCCAACAGCCGCTTATCAAGGGTTCACAGAAGCAAACGCTGCCAAAGCCTATGTCGATGAGCAAGGCGCACCCATCGTCATCAAAGCGGACGGACTGGCGGCTGGTAAAGGCGTGATCGTCGCCGAAACCATTGAGCAAGCGCATGAAGCAATCGATGACATGTTGGCCGACAATAAATTCGGCGATGCGGGCAGCCGTGTGGTCATTGAGCAGTTTTTGCAGGGCGAGGAAGCCAGCTTTATTTGTATGGTTGATGGTGACAATATTTTGCCAATGGCAACCAGCCAAGATCACAAACGTGCTTTTGAAGGAGATACAGGGCCAAACACTGGCGGCATGGGTGCCTACTCTCCTGCCCCTGTGGTCACACAAGATGTCCATAATAAGGTTATGGCTCAAGTGATTCAGCCTGTGGTGGATGCCATGAATAATGCAGGTCACCCTTATACAGGATTCTTATATGCAGGCTTGATGATTGACGAAGCAGGCGATCCTTACGTGATCGAATTTAACTGCCGCTTTGGTGATCCAGAAACACAGCCTATCTTAATGCGTCTGCAGTCATCAATGGCAGATTTGGTGGCTCAAGGACTGGCTGGTCAATTGCCTAGCGAAGCCAAATGGGATGAACGCCCTGCGCTAGGTATCGTCGTTGCGTCAAAAGGCTATCCTGAAACGTCATCGAAAGGCGATGTTATTACAGGCTTGCCAAAGCTAGACGCTAGCAACGACAATGCTGTCAAAGTTTTTCATGCTGGTACAGCATTCTCTGATAATGCAGCCGCGGACAATGAAAAAGAAGTAATAACGAACGGTGGCCGTGTATTATGTGTGACAGCAATGGGAGACAATATCTCTGAAGCTCAGCAAGCAGCGCTCGCAGTCACTGGTGCTATTAGTTTTGATGGTGCACAGTATCGACGTGATATCGGTCATCACGCGATTGCTCGCGAAAATGTTTAGTCAAAGATTACTCATCTGACCATAAACTCTGTATTTGATGAGGGTACTATTTTTTAAGCCCGTATCTTTTAAACCTATAGTCAAAGAAGTCTAAAATGGATACAAGGCAGCCGGCTGCAGATTGTACAAGTAGTACATCTAGGGAGAATAACGCCGTAGCCGTTTAGCAGTTCTCTGACTATATCTAACTTTTTATACCTTATTGAGCTGATTATTAGACCTAGCATAATGCTAGGTCTAATTTTTTATATTGAAATATGAATATAAGCTGTCGCAGTTTCAGCATTGATCTATACATTGTCAGTAGTTGTTGGCAAATTTACGCATCCAATAATTATGAAAGTTATAAGGTATGTAGTCGAGTTCTCACTTATATTTTTTCTTAAGCGGCAGCCTGCGTTATAGCTTACAAAGTCACTATCAACGACTGACCTATGCTCGTAAACCCAGTACCTTTTATATGATACAATTTTGTACCCGTGCATCACATCTCCCTTGTATTGTAGGTTTCAAACCCGCAAATCAATACCAACTGGATGAATGATTATATTTATGGCAAATGATACGTCTAAAAAATTCAGCAACAAGCAATCAATCGATAACTTAAAAACCTCAGGGTTTGATCGTCGAATGTCGATTGCCAAAACTTCCCTAAATATTGGTCGTCGTTGGGCGGGTAATAGTGTGTCTGGCATGTTTTTGAATAAAGAAGCTCGAACAGCGCGTAATCAAGCATTCATGGAAGCACAGGCCAATTATCTTGCAGCAGAACTGGGTAAGTTAAAAGGCTCAGTGGTCAAGATCGGCCAAATGCTGGCCATATATGGTGAGCATATTTTACCGCCAGAGATTACACGGGCGTTGCAAACACTCAATGATGACACGGCAACACTGACATGGCCGACCATTGAAAAAACGCTGCGCCAACTGTTGGGTAACACGATGAACGAGCTCGACATCGACCCCGTTCCTATCGGCACAGCCTCTCTTGCTCAAGTCCATCGTGCTACTGTACTTGCAACCGGTGAACAAGTTGTTCTAAAGATTCAGTATCCAGGTGTGGCAGATGCCATCAACTCTGATCTTGCTCTATTTAAGCAGTTATTGAGAGTCAGTAATATCGTCCCTCAAACGCGTGCGCTCGATGCATGGTTTGAAGAAATACGAGACTTACTCCATCATGAAGTCGATTACGAAGCAGAAGCCTCCACAACCGAACGATTTTACGAGCGTTTGAGTGGCGATTCGCGTTATATTGTTCCTAAAGTCAACCGAACTTATTCAAAAAAACGTCTGCTGTGCATGTCCTATGAGCCAGGTATCACTGTGGTCTCTGAGGCACTACAGTTTTTGTCACATGAGCGTCGTAACGCGATTGGGCAAGCGGCTATCGAAATTATGATGCAAGAAGTGTTTGTATGGGGTGAGATGCAGACCGATCCCAATTTTGGTAACTACCTTGTTCGAGTTAGCGAAAATGAAGACGATATCGACAAGTTGGTTTTGCTGGATTTTGGTGCCGTGCGCCAGTTTGATGGCAACTTATTGACGATTGCTCGCGGTTTATTAAGAGCAGGATATCGTCACGATCATAAAGCGATGACACTTGCGATGACAGGATATGACTTTTTTGACAGCATGAGTGATAAAGTGCGCTCTGATATCGCCTCATTATTCTTATTAGCGACTGAGCCCTTTAGTGATCCTGCACAAAATGATGATATTCCCAGGGAGTGTCTCGATGATCAAAATCGTTATATCTGGGCAAACAGCAAACTGCACTCACGCCTATCTACTAAAGCCACTCGCGCAATGCAATCTTTCGAGTTTAATCTACCACCGAAAGAGTTTATGTTTATTAGCCGTAAGTTTATCGGCGCTTATACTCTTTTGACGGTGTTAGATTCTTACACCAACTCCAATAATCTAGTTAAGCCTTATTTGTAAGCTTAAATAATGCACATTTTTGGCCGTCCTTTCGTGACGGCTTTTTATTTTAACTGTATTTAATTGCTTAGGCTATTTTATAATTAAAACCTATATTTAGTGAAAAGCAACATCGATATATCAGATACAACTGGTAGATTCTACTTAGGCTATTTTTTGATATCCGGCGTAATAGGCTGCCAATGATCAAATCTGGTTTTATACCATTTTGGTTTTCGGATACTAAGCTCCCAACACACCTCTTGCCTTGCTAAGTACTTTACTTCAAAGTGAGTGCGTTGGCTGTCTTTCGGAACTCGGTAACGAATACTTGGTAAGCACCATACCTTGGTTGCTTGACGCTCTGCATCATTCATATACGCCTCTATATTGGTGACCAGTATCACCTCTCCATCTACTTGTAAGCGTGACAATAAAAACTCAAAAAAAGGCATGTTTAACCATTGCTGATTGGGGTTATGCTGTTCAGGATTGGGATAAAGAATAAATATTTTGGCCACACTGTTAGGTTTGATAGCGTGTACAATCCAAGCAATCGCGTCAGCATGGATCGCATCTAAGTTGCGTAGTTGTTGTGAGGTAGCCAATTTTGAAAAGGCCTCAAACTTGTTACGTGTGCGCTCTATCGCTATCAAATGCTTATCAGGATTCTGTAAAGCAAAGCTGAGTGCATGCTTGCCCTTCCCTGCCCCAATCTCTAATATTAATGGTGTTTCATCTTCAGTATCAGCGATTGTTTTTGGTATGATAAAATCTCGCGGTGCGCTGAGCTTTTGTGGTTGAAAGGCACGCTCTTGCTGATGCGTAAGCTCAATGTTTTCAGTCATTCGTTATCCTTAAAGCATTTGTCTTTTGTCATTATTCGGCCCCATGCTATTATATAGCCTATCTGATTGAATAGTAATATAACGACAGCAACTACGTGTCAATCCATCGTCATTTAGGTGATAATCTATAGAATTTATCGTCTGTGATATGCGAATGATACTATCGTTAACCCTATATAAAAGAAGCATAGAAAAATTGAATAACAGCGCTATAAATAGCAAATGAATTAATCAGTAGCCTGAGCAAAACTGACTTATTTTATTTTTATAACCTTGACCAAATAATAACTCTAAGGACGTATCCTACTTTATTATGACTGACTCTAGCCCACAAAAATCTCCCAAAACCTATCCTTGCCCGCGATGCAGTACTCAAACCACATGGCAGGACAATAAATACAAACCCTTTTGTAGTAGTCGCTGCAAGCTCATAGATTTAGGTGCTTGGGCAAATGAAGACTACACATTACCTGCAGAGACCACGCCTTTCTCCGACGAGCTATAACTCATACCTTCTATACCATTTCTCATACCAAGGATGCCTTACATGTCTGCTACTTACCTGATGCCTACTTATAACCGTCAACCAATCAGCTTTACACGTGGTTCAGGCAGCTGGCTCTATACCAAAGATGACACTCCTTACTTAGACGCACTCACTGGTATTGCAGTGTGCGGACTGGGTCATTGCCACCCACAAGTGACTGAGGCCATTCAACAGCAAGCTGCCACACTTATTCATACCAGTAATCTGTTTGGTATTGACTGGCAAGAGCGTGCAGGCGAAGCACTATGTACAGCAGCCCAAATGGACAGCGTGTTTTTTGCCAATAGCGGTGCAGAAGCAAACGAGGCCGCATTGAAGCTGGCAAGACTGTACGCACATAAGCAAGGCTTTAAACGTCCCAAAGTCATCGTCATGGAACAGTCATTTCATGGCCGTACATTGCTGTCCTTATCAGCCACTGCCAATCCAAAGGCGCGCGAAGGGTTTTATACTTTAGATGATGATTTCATTCGAGTAGCTTTTGGTGATATTGGTGCTGTTAAGCAAGCCGCTTTGGATCATGACGATATTTGTGCTATTTTTGTCGAACCTATTCAAGGTGAAGGTGGTCTCAATACTGCGGCCAATGGCTTTACTTACTTAGAGGAGCTACAAGCAGAGTGCGATGCTCATAACTGGCTATTTATGCTTGATGAAGTACAAACTGGTAATGGCCGTACTGGTAAATACTTCGCTTACCAGCACAGCAAGGCTCGCCCTGATGTATTGACGACGGCCAAAGGCTTGGGCAATGGCTTTCCGGTAGGAGCCTGTATGGTACGTGGCCGTGCCAATGGTTTGTTTGGTGCTGGCAGTCATGGCTCCACTTATGGTGGTACGCCACTTGCTAGTCGTGTGGTGCATAGTGTGTATGATGTACTGACTAATAGTGACATTATGGATAACGCGGTCATTGAAGGATCATTTATCCGAGAAAGCATGGTCGATACACTTGGACAGCATGGCGTCAGTAGTCGCGGTGCAGGCATGATGATCGGTATCGTCTTGCCTGAAGATATGGACTGTAGCCAACTAGTAGATCGTGCACGTGATGAACAAAATATGATCATCAACGTTACTGGTAGCCATGTGATACGCTTACTACCGCCACTTAATATGAGCCGAGATGAGAGCACACAGGTTGTCGAGCGCTTGACAGCTTTGTTAAAGGCCTCATTTTAGACCATAACCTAGTAATCATCGTAGAATAGATATCAAAAAAGCCTATCAATCATTAGTGATCGATAGGCTTTTTGCTAAGTGCAACTTAGAAAGTATTGATTGTATTAAATATTTGATCATTATAGAAATAATCATAATGACTATAGCTATTCATAAGCATCTAACTTCTAGTTATGACGCTTATCATGACTAATCTTATAGCTAATTCAAATATATCTATAGTCAAAGAAATCTAAAATTAATTCAAGGCAGTCGACTGCAGATTGTGCAAGTAGTACATCTAGGGAGACTAACAACGTAGCAGTTTAGTCGCTCTATAACTATACACCGTCACTACATTGCCCTAACTTGCATGAAAGTATTTTTTCAGCACTTCTAGACAGCGAGTTATCTTAGCAGGCTGTTGGTCACGATTTAAAGTGACCGCATATAGTACAAAGCTTGGTAACTGATAACCAGGCAATACCTCTATCAACTCGCCTCTTTCTAGCTCTTTTTTGATATCCATCTCTAGCATTCTGACTAGACCATGGCCTTCTTTGGCCAATGTCGTCGCCATAAAAACATTATTAGTATAAATACGTGAGTTCATTTTTATACGGGTTTTTTTGCCTGTTCCTGTCTGAATCATATCCACTTGATTGGCTTCTTTCATGATTTCAATAGAGATCAATTGATGATTAGCCAAGTCTTTAGGCGTGTTTAGTTTTTCATGTTGACGTAGGTACTGCGGGGACGCAACGAGCAACTGACGCACATCTGTTAGCGGATGACTACTCAAGCTAGAATTATTCGCCGTTGGGCTCATACGAATGGCGATATCAATACGCTCTTCAATCATGTCAACATAATGATTGTCTGCTAGATAAGTAACGCTTAGGTCATCATGCGCCGCCATCCAAGTAGAGAGCGCTGGTAGTATATGATTGACACCCAGCTCAGGCGTGGTAGACACTCGTAAGCTACCTGCTAGCTCATCGCGTAACTGGTTGACTTTAATACGACCTTGCTCCGCCGCACTGACCACATCTTTAGCGGCTTCATAAAAGCTCTCACCCGCTTCTGTTAAGCTCAACTTACGAGTTGAGCGATGCAGTAGCACAACGCCCAGCTCGTTTTCTAGAGAACGAATCTGCTGACTGACTGCACTGGTGGTAATACCAAGCTCACGAGCTGAGCCACTAAACGAGCCATGTCCGACCACACTGGCAAACACAGCCATACCGCGTAAATTATCTAACATATTCTCACCTAAACGTCATTTCAGTTTTTAATATAACTTAACCATTATAACGACTTCCGATTGCTCTTATCGTTACTAAATATTTCTCTCTTAATCGAGAAAACCCTTTGACTCATAATAAAAACAAAAAATATCAAGGCGATAGAGTGATATCGTCTTGATATTTTATATAAAACCATACTGAGTCTATATGTGTATTTTTAAATGAATTTGAGCATTAGTTTGTACTAAGCTTAATATTAGTGATGACGCTTAATACAATTGTACTTTTCCCATTTTCCCTTCACCACGGTCAGTCAGATACTGCATGACAGCGGTATCAAGGAGCTTGGCTTCGGCAACAGATTTGGCTTGTGCTAAACGTGTCTGCTGACGACGCTCAGGAGTTTTGTCCTCAGTTTGCATGATACTGCTATCTATTTTTAAATCAATATCAGCTTGTGTAAACTGCTGTTGCAGCTTGGCAGCCAACTGCTGAAACGTAATTTGCAAATGCTTGCTGTCCACACTGGTCAAAAATACTGCCTTACCATTGCATTGACCGGTCATCGTACCTTGACGTGCTAGCGCCAATTCATCCTGTGCCAGAACCTCGTTTTCACGAGCTGTCTGTAACCAGTAATCCCATTTTTCTGGGTTCCACTCGCCTGTTAACTCTTGTGGAGGACAGCGTAGTAACGTGCGCGGATCCTCATCAGATCGTACAGATAACTGAGAATCATTTGCGCTAGGCTCAACAACAAGTTCAGGCTCAACAACAAGTTCAGGCTCAACAACAAGTTCAGGCTCAACAACAAGTTCAGGCTCAACAACAAGTTCAGGCTCAACAACAAGTTCAGGCTCAACAACAAGTTCAGGCTCAACAACAAGTTCAGGCTCAACAACAAGTTCAGGCTCAACAACAAGTTCAGGCTCAACAACAAGTTCAGGCTCAACAACAGGCTCAGAGCTTGCATGAGTCACTGACGGTGCTAAGTCATAAACTTGGTCACTGCTACTATTTGCGTCAAAGTCATTATTATCATAAATGTTACTCTGCAGCTCATCATGACTAGGTGTCTGGTAATCAACATCATAATGCTGTATCGGCGCTGACGCTTCATGTGTAATCGTATTTGCAGGTGGTATCGAAACAGTCGACTCTATGACTGGCGTTTCTGTAGCAGAGACCCTACTATCATCCGTATAATTCAACATTTGATCGACAGGCAGTGGACGGAAGGCCAGTAGACGTAATATACACATCTCAAGTGCTTGCATCGGTGTACTAGCAAGCTTGACGCCTTCACGTGCTTGCACAACGATTTCATAATACAGCTGTAATACATCAGGACTGATATGCTGCGCAAGTATATTGATATTTTGTGCTTGCGCTTCATTCACGTTCAAAGCGACTTCAGGCAACAACTGGGTCAGTGCCAATTGATGAAGTAATTCAGCGAGTCCATCGAACATACTGGTCGCATCTACCATTTGCGCACGCATTTGCTCAATATGAGCTGCGACAGCAGACTTATCATGGTTATAGATATCAGTAATCAAACTGACCAAGTCAGCCGCATCGATCAGACCGAGCATCGCATTGACAGTGGCATCGTCCAATGCTCCTTGACCAAAAGCAATGGCCTGATCGGTCAAAGACAAAGCATCACGTACTGAACCTTTGGCTGCACTCGCCAATTGCCAAAGCGCAGGCTGCGTATAGCCAACTTGCTCTTGGGTCAAGATATTTGCCAAATGCTCACTCAGCAATGTCTGCGGTAGCGGACGTAGCACAAACTGCAAACAACGAGAGATAATAGTGATAGGCAATTTCTGTGGATCAGTGGTCGCGAGCAAAAACTTTACGTGCTCAGGTGGCTCTTCTAACGTCTTGAGGAGTGCGTTAAAGCTGTGAGTCGACAGCATATGCACTTCATCAATAAGATAAACCTTATAGCGACCCTGACTTGGTGCGTATGGGACATTGTCTAACAACTCGCGAGTGTCTTCAACCTTGGTACGTGAGGCAGCATCAATCTCAATAAGATCAATAAACCGCCCTTGATCAATGGCCACACAATTATCACATACACCGCAAGGCGTACTGGTAATACCTGTATCACAGTTTAAGCACTTAGATAAGATACGCGCAATCGTCGTCTTACCCACTCCGCGAGTTCCAGTAAACAGATACGCATGATGCAAGCGGTTATAATCAATCGCATTAATCAACGCTTGCGAGACATGCGTCTGCCCAATCAACTCATGAAAGTTTTTGGGTCGATATTTGCGAGCTAAAACTTGATATTGCTGCGTCATAGTAAATGCCAATGTAAATAATACAGGTAATGTAAATAGTACAAATAGAGACAGGGTATTAGGCCGTGCCCTATATTAAGTATAGATTATCTAGGGCATGTCCTCAATTTAATCGATAGTCATCTAAATAGGTTAAAAATGGTTAAATCTTGCCAAACGGCGTCAAATAGCTGACTAATATCTCGATATTAGTCAGCTATTTTCCTTGTTTGACTACAGTTTATCTCATTTTTATCACCATTTTTAAAATGAGGACACGCCCTAGTCAGTTCAATATACTTTGAATATGAAAAGGCGAGTAAAGGTCTAAAAAATCGTAACGGGTTTAGCAAAGCGATGACATCAATGGATATCAAGAGAACCTAATACTCTCTTTGGTAGGTATGACATCGGATTAACTATAGCTGAGCTTTGAGCTGAGCCAGTCGTTCGTGTAAGCGCTTGGTATTTACATCAATAAATGCGCCTTTTTGATGGAAAATATCCAAGTACACCTCAGTATTTACACTGTCTTCACAAGGCCTGAACTCTACACCAATCAAAAACAGTTCATCCATTACGGGCGTTTGCATTTGCGCATTGAGATCTGATAATAAGTCTTGGTGAGACAGACGAACATTCTCTGCACTCAACGAGCTGCTCTCATTCTGAGCATAGAATACCATAAGGTATTGACGTCCAAAAATATGATAAGAGTGCGCATGACTAGTATAACCATCCCAGCGCGATTCTTGGTCAGCCTTTCTGTATGCCAATATTTTTTCTACCAGACAAGCATAGGTATACATTGACTCATCTGCCAAAATATCGACAGACTCAGGGGACAGGGGCTGTCCCGCTTTGCGATAACGCTTGAGCAAGCTATTGAATAGCTGATACCACATGCGAGTATTTTTCTGAATCTCTACCATTAATGCATTGGCAAATTCTATCTGATTGGGTTCTACTGCTCGAAGTAAGTGTGGCTCGATTTGATCGATTAGCTCAGCATCAACCAACTGCTCTTGAACTTTGATCGCTCTTTGGTGAAAATTGGGAGCTCGTAAAAATTGTGTCAGGAGTGTCGATTCATTTTTAAAAGATACAAAGTTCGTTAACTGACCACGGTGAAAATCTAAAAACGTCGTCAGATCACTTGGTGTCACTAACTGACTGAGTATAGTGACGAAGTTTCGATGACTAAATATCTGCAAGACACTCAGCTCATCATCCAAGTCTAGAACACAGTCTTCAGCGAAGAACTGACTACCATATTCACAATCAACCGCATAAGAGGATGAGCCCAGTTCCTCGTCTGGATCTTCAAAAGACAGTGACGTCAAACCAACAAAATAAACCGCTTTATCCCCTGTCGATGTCTTACCCTCTACCATCGACTGGTTATTTTTCAGATAAAGCTGAGTGTGATGTTTGATTAATGTATTAACCGCCTTTTTTTTCCACTCACGAACTTTGGCACTATCGACCTCTTGCTTGTTCGCTTGCATCATCACATCATTGACGATCAAGTAAATAATAGCGCTAGAACACTCAAACACGAAATCATAACCCTGAAACTTTTCAGGGTCAGATGTTAATCTATCGTCAGGCAATTCATACAAGGATAAAGAAAATTGTTGAATCATCTGTCGCCATAATGAAAGCGGTGCTTGCTGAGTATCCATAACATTCCTATAAATGAGGTCTCATAAAAAAGCTTAAACCTATTCTATTTCAATAAGTAAAAGCTCTCTTATATCCAATTCACTATCAATGTGGATTTATGGCTAGCAAACCCACTCTAACTATCGTTTTTGCGGCGCATATGCGGGAACAAGATCACATCACGAATACTGGCAGAGTCGGTAAATAGCATTACTAGACGATCGATACCAATACCCTCACCGGCTGTCGGCGGTAGACCATAAGACAATGCTTCGATATACTCTTCATCAAAGTGCATCGCCTCATCATCGCCTGCATCTTTTTCGGCAACCTGACCACGGAAACGCTCAGCCTGATCCGCTGGATCGTTAAGCTCACTAAAGCCATTGGCCAACTCGCGACCACCAACGAACAGCTCAAAACGATCAGTAATCTCAGGATTTTCATCACTACGGCGTGCTAATGGTGATGTCTCAGCTGGATACTCAGTAATAAACGTTGGTTGACGCAGTTGATGCTCAGCCGTTTCTTCAAAGATGATGGTTTGTAGTTTACCCACGCCAAACACATCTTTGACTTGTTGCTTAAGTGTCGTTGATGCATATTCTGCTAGATATTCACGATCATTGATATGTGCCATATCGAAGTTTTCAGCATATTTTGCAATCGCATCAGACATCGACAGACGAGCAAATGGCGCTTTCAAACTGATGGCTTCTTCTTGATAGGTCAGCTCTGTGGTGCCCAGTACATCGGTTGCAAGCTGGTTAAACAAACGCTCAGTCAAATCCATCAAATCATGATAATCAGCATAAGCCTGATAAAATTCAATCATAGTAAATTCAGGGTTATGACGGGTTGAGACACCTTCGTTACGGAAACTACGGTTGATCTCAAATACTCGCTCAAACCCGCCAACTACCAAGCGTTTAAGATAAAGCTCAGGTGCGATACGTAGATATAATGGCATGTCTAACGCATTGTGATGCGTCTCAAACGGACGGGCTACTGCACCACCTGGAATCGGATGCATCATTGGCGTTTCAACTTCCATAAAACGCTCATTTAGCATAAATTGACGAATGCCGCTGACGATCTGACTACGAACCATAAAGGTATCACGAGTCGTCTCATTGGTCATCAAATCAAGATGACGGTTACGATAGCGCGCTTCGACATCTGACAAACCATGAAATTTGTTTGGCATTGGGCGTAGTGACTTGGTCAAGAGGCTAATCTCTTCGATATGTACATACAGATCACCTTTGCCTGAGCGACCGATATAACCAGATACCCCAACGATATCACCCAAATCTAGTGATTTGATACCGGCGCGTGTCTCTTCATCGAGCTCTTTACGCGCCACATACAGCTGGATACGGCCTGTCATGTCTTGGATGACAATGAATGAGCCACGGTTGAGCATGACACGCCCTGCCACATTGACCTGTGTCTTTTCGCCATTTTCCGCTTTTTCTTCAATTTCTTGTTTCGATATACCATCAAAAGCCGCTTGCAAGTCTTGCGCATAATCAGTGCGTTTGAACGTGTTTGGGTACGGCTGTTTACCAGAAGCCGTGATGTCGTCTAGCTTGGCTTGTAGCTGTGCAATCAGCTCGTTAGCATCTTCTACCACTGGGGTTTGTTCTTGGTTCTGATTATTGTGCTTTGACATAACACTCTCAATATTATTAGGTAATTAAATGGATAAACGAAAACAGAAAAATTAAATCAACCTGTAGAGCGTATTGAACAATCAACACGCCCTGCCTTTATAAAAACATCATGATAAAAAACGAAATAACGCTATACTGCACATAGAATTGGCTATTGCTCTCCGCCGCCAATACTGGCCATCAAGTCAGCCTGATGCTCACGTAACAATGAATCAAGAATCTCATTCAAGTCGCCTTCCATAATAGAATCAAGCTTGTATAAGGTCAGGTTGATACGGTGATCGGTCATACGGCCTTGCGGAAAGTTATAGGTGCGAATACGCTCACTGCGATCGCCACTACCGATTAAGTCGCGGCGCATCGAATCAGCAACATCGACTTGTGCTTGCACCTTAACCTGCTGAATGCGTGAAATGAGCATTTTCATCGCTTGTGCGCGGTTTTTGTGTTGGCTGCGCTCTTGTTGACACTCTGCGACTGTGCCTGTTGGAATGTGCGTTAAACGCACAGCTGAGTCAGTGGTGTTAACATGCTGACCACCAGCCCCGCTTGAGCGGAACGTATCAAAACGGATATCAGCTGGGTTGAGCTCGACGGTATCATCAATCTCAACTTCAGGCATGACTGCAACGGTACAAGCTGAGGTATGCACACGGCCTTGGCTTTCGGTTTCAGGAACACGCTGCACACGGTGCACGCCTGATTCAAACTTTAGGCGACCATAGACGCTGTTGCCTGAGACGCGAGTGATGATTTCTTTATACCCGCCATGCTCGCCTTCGCTTGCAGACAGCACGTCCAATGTCCAGCCTTGGCTCTGCGCGTATTTTTGGTACATGCGGAACAAGTCACCAGAGAAAATCGCTGCCTCATCGCCGCCTGTCCCAGCACGAATCTCTAGGAATGCTGGTACTTTATCATTTGGATCTTTTGGTAGCATCATAAGATTGAGTGCTTCTTCCATCTGAGCGATGGTATCACGGGCGCTATCAATCTCATCGATCATCATCTCTTTCATGTCAGGATCTGTGGCATCAGCTAGCATCGTCTCTGCATCGGCCTGATCCGTTTCTGCACCCACGTAATTTTGCCATAACGTCGTGATTTCCATCAAGTCGCTGTGCTCAACAGACAATTCACGGAACTTGTTATTATCACTGATGACACTAGGATCTGACAATAAAGCGGTGACCTCTTCATAACGGTCTACCATCTGGTCTAAACGCAGGCGTAAGGATTCTTTCATAAAAGGACTTTTAATTGGATAAGAGGAGTAAGCCCGTGATTATAGCAAATTTTTGGGGGTAAATTAAAACCTCTCAGCATTCTTGTCGATATTCTCAGCAATCTTGTTGTTATCTTCTCAAACATCTCTGTCTATATCTAGATATCTCGACTCAATTTCAATAGCAAAAACGACGGACAAAAAAATAGCTAAGAATATTCTTAGCTATTTTTTTATCTATGAGGGGCATTTATTCAAAATACTAGACTTTGCGAACCAGTACCGACCCAATAGAGTACCCTGCACCAAACGAGCAAATAACACCCAAATCACCTGATGACAGGTCATCTTTGTGGCGATGGAATACAATCATAGGACTTGCTGAGCTGGTATTGGCAAATTCAGCGATGACACTTGGGACAATGGCTTTGTCCGCTTCTTTACCAATGACGGTACGTAAAATTAAATCGAGCATATTGGCATTTGCTTGATGCAACCACATCATTTTGACATCAGACGTTGCTATGTCATTTTCTTGCAAATGCTCGGTGATAATCTCTGACACTTTCGGACAGACTTCACGGAAAACTTTACGACCGTTTTGGAGAAAAAGCTTATCAGTGACTGGTGCTTTGATATCTGGATACATCTCAGTCTGAGCCGCTAGATACTCTGAGCGATCCATAAAGCCATATTCGTTTTTGATGTTGGTCGAAAACTGTGTAAATAGCTTAGAGTTCAGAATCTCGTAGCCTTTTGGCGTGTCGAGATCTTCAACGATAGACGCGGTCGCTACATCACCAAAGATGAAGTGGCTGTCACGGTTACGCCAGTTAAGATGCGCTGAGGTAATCTCAACGTTGACCACAGCGATACGCTTGGCCAGACCTGAGACGATAGAACCATGGGCTTGTGACAGACCAAAAGTTGCCGCACTACATGCAACGTTCATGTCATAAGCAAAGCCGCCGATCATACCAATCTCGTTTTGGATCTCGATGGCAACGGCAGGATAGGTACGCTGAAAGTTTGAGCAAGCCAGAATAATACCATCTAAATCATTGGCCTCAAGTCCTGCATCAGCCAATGCGTCTCTAAGCGCTGCTGCGCCCATCTCAGCCATGACTGACAGCTCTTCACCTAGATTACGGTACGCAATAACGGGTGCCATGATTTCAGTGTTTAAGATACCGTCTTTTTCCATCACGTAGCGTGATTTGATGCCTGATACTTTTTCGATAAACGCAGCCGATGAAGGCTCAAGCGCGGTAACCGTCTCTGCGGCTATCTCTTCGGCATGTTCAGTATTATAGTTTTCAACATACTGGTTAAATGATTCAACCAACTCTTCGTTACTGATGCTGTAAGGCGGAATATACAGGCCAGTGCCCGTGATACAAGTCGTCATGATAAGCTTCCTTGTCTACTACTGTGGTGCTTGGAATAAGCATAAATGTGGAAATAATAGCCATTCAATTTCAGTGAATAACTGTAAACTTAAAATCAGTGTGTTTATTATGCCTGAATATTATAATTTTTCTAATACTTTGTTACAAATAACCTGTTTGTTGCCATAAATAAGCAAAGACTGACCGCATTTTTCGGTAGCTACGTTATAATTGGCATCATTTTATTCTGTATTATTCGTCGAACTATCTTAATTATTCAGAACATTGATACACGCTCATACTTAGGAATGCTAATGGCAGAACTTCTCAACTGGTTATTTGGTCAATATGCTGACTACTCTACGATATTCATCGTCCTTGAATTGATTGCTGTTGTCTTCGGTGTGACCAGTGTCTTACTCGCCAGCAAAACCAATATTCTAGTCTTCCCTATCGGACTGGTCAGCACTGCTATATTTGTGTATCTACTATGGAAGTGGCAGCTGTTTGGCGATATGTTTATCAATGCTTACTATACCGTGATGAGCTTGTATGGCTGGATTAACTGGTCAAAGAATAAGAAAAACCAGTCTGTTGAGCATGGGCAATCAGATACCAATAACGTCCGTATTGAGCATTTACATGCAAACGACATCCCTATCCTCTCTGCTTTGGCAGCAGGAACGGTAGCTTTTGTAGGATTGGTTTATTATTTCCGTCCAATGATTAATAATGGCTTTAGCCTCGACGGTGCGGTACTTGGACTCCATTTATTTACTTGGGTCGATTATACTGACATGCTCACTACCGCTTTATTTTTGATGGCAATGTGGCTCATGGCACGGCGTAAAATCGAGCATTGGATACTCTGGATTATCGCTGATGCGATATCGGTACCGCTATACTTTTATAAAGGTTTTACTTTTACCGCGCTACAATATGTAGTCTTCACTCTTATCGCAATCTGGGCATACTATGAATGGCAACGACGCTACCGTATACAACCTCGAGCAGCATACGCCTAAATCTGTCATCAACGTCGCGGTCTTAGGTGCAGAAAGTACGGGTAAGACAACATTATGCCGTGATTTGGCAGCTCATTTTAAGAGTTCTTGGGTGTCAGAATATATGCGCACCTACTTACAAGCAAAGTGGGATGACGAGCGCCTGACTTGTACATGGGAGGATCTGCTCCCTATCGCACAGGGGCAAATTACACTAGAAAATACCCTAGCCAAACAGGTCGCTCAGACGTCTGATGCCAGTCATTATTTGTTTTGCGATACCAGTCTGTTTGAACTGATGGTCTATTCCTATTGGTATTATGGCGATTGTCCTAGTGCCCTTGAGCAAGCAGCGTTGGCCCATCACTATGATTTGATACTATTGACTGATGTTGATACACCTTGGGTGGCTGATGACCTTCGAGACAGTCCGCACCAACGTGATGAGATAAGTGCTTATTTTGCCAGTCAATTAAGCAAGCATCAAAAACCATTTCAGCGTATTGGTGGCGATAGAAAAGAACGCGTTAAGCAAGTAGTAGCGCAGCTCGCTGATATAGCCACATCAGGGCTAAAGTGGCTATATCTATAAACTTACTCATATTTATGTCTTTAAATTTTTTTTGTCTTTAAGACTTTCGTGTCTTTAAAAATTAAGAGATACCCATGCTAAAGAAGCTTGAGCTTTACTTAGAAAAAACCATATTTAATAGCCGCTGGATACTGGCGCCTTTTTATCTAGGGTTAGTATTAGGCATTATTTTATTATTTATTAAGTTTGTCCAAAAACTATGGTATATGTTTGCTGACATTCTCACGGCCTCAGAGGCCAGTGTGATTGTAGACATATTGGTATTGGTTGATATCTCTCTGGTTGCCAGTTTATTGCTTATCATTATATTCAGTGGCTATGAGATTTTTGTCTCAAAAATCGATACTGGCACCCATGATGATCGACCTAGCTGGATGGGCAAGGTAGACTTTTCTGGCCTAAAGCTCAAAGTCATCGGAGCGATCGTCGCTATCTCAGCGATTGACCTGCTAAAGTCCTTTATGGATATCTCCAGTGGAATGAGTGAGCTCGATGCTGACAAGCTCATGTGGAAGGTTATTATTCACATGACCTTTGTGTTGTCTGGATTGTTATTCGCTATCATGGATAAAGTCGTTGGCGATACAAAAAAGCATTAATACTCAAAAAATACTTATCCAAAAATATTAATACTCATGCTTTCACAGTTTTTTCATATTTCCTGCACATTTTCTATTCACGCCCTCTCTATGATGTCTTTTAAAGCCATAGTCTGCTATCTCGGCAGCTATGGATTAGAGACACTTAGGAGGCGACAACATGCAAAAAACATTATTGACTAAGTTAACCATCATTGTAGGACTATGTATTATCTTTTCGATTGGACTCAATATGATTGGCTCTATCATATATGAGAGGCAAAACTACGCAGCGTCAGTAATAAAAGAAATCACCCAGCAGCATGTCAATCCACAAGAAGTTATCACCCCATTTATCGCCATTCCTACAACAGTCACACCAGCCTGCCAGTCAGATGCATCTGATACACCAAACATAAAGCGCAAATGTGAACCGTCATACTCGAAGATTGAGACGATTTTTGCCTCTCAGACGCAAGCTGTACAAGACCTAAAAGTAAACACAGACACTTATAAACGCGGTATCTATAGCGCGACTAGCTATGATGGTCAGCTGACATTCGATCAGAGTTATACGTTTGCAGAGACTTTAGAAAATTTAGATCAGATTGGCACTACAATTGACAATGATGCAGATTCAGTCAGTACCTCTCCTAATGCAGATAACACGCAACTGGCCAAAACCATTACCCACTGGAATAAAGCAAAACTTATTATTCCTGTATCTGATTTACGCGGTGTCGCTACCCTACCTACCGTCACAATCAATCAAAAATCGATTAAAGCAAACTATCCGCAGATACCAATGATAGAAAACTTAACCTATGTTGAAGTAGATATTCCTAAAGACGTATTGAGTCAATTGATCAATCCTACTAGCCAGCAGAATAAAGAACCTCTTGTGACCACAGGCTCAAAGGATACAAATTTAGATAAATCAGGGGTAAGTAGCCAGTTACCTAACCCTAAAGGCAATCAAGCACTCAATATTGTGATCGACTTGCCTTTAGCTGGCATTAGCGATTTAACGACTGTACCAACTGGGCAGAACTTTACTCTGTCAATGCACAGTGATTGGCAGACACCAAATTTCATCGGTAAAGCATTACCAAATACCAAGAGCATTACCGCTGAAGGATTTGATGCCAGTTGGCAAAATCAGTATTTGACCGTCGCCAATAACCAATACCTCTCTCAGTGCATCAGCGCACCTAACCATCACTGTACTATCATGAGTGAATCAATGCTCAATACCGATTTTGAGTCATCGAGAGGTCAGACGGCAGACAGCGCGACAGTGGCTGGCAGCAATCAAAGTGTTCTGCTGAACAGCTTTGGCGTTAGTTTTGCGAGCCCTAACGATGTCTATCTACAAACTGAACGAACCATGAAGTACGCCTTGTTATTAATGTTGGTATCGTTTGGCACTTTCTTTTTATTTGAAGTGCTCAAATCAAGTCGCATCCATCCTATTCAGTATCTGCTCGTCGGCTGCGCACTATTTGTCTTTTATGTCTTATTACTACCACTTGCAGAACAAATCGCATTTTGGCAAGCCTATATGGTAGCAGCCAGTGCTTGTGTCGGGCTTATTGGCTGGTATAGCTACTATGTATTTGGCGGTTTCAAACGGGCTTTAATCTTTACCGCGACACTTGCTGGACTATATGCTGCATTTTTTGGGATTTTAAGTACAGAAGATCTCAATCTATTACTGGGTGCAATATTCTGCTTTGTAATACTTGCCTGCGTGATGGTGATGACTCGCAAACTTGACTGGTATAAAGTTACCTAAATAAAGTCATATAAATTATGCAAGCCACTTAACCCATATTATTTATGAAACCAGTCAGACAAACTGTCAATAAATGAGAGATGTTTATCTGATAATTTAAAAAAAGCACTTGGCCGCCTTAGCTTATCAACTGAGCTAAGGCAGCCAAGTGCTTATATTATTTGACTATCTCATTGTTTAACGCTTTAGCCCAATTATTGCAATTATCCGCGCATCTCGGGCAACACTGATTGGGGTCAGAGATTTCATCAACGTAACCGCAATACATACAAGCATAATAGACACCTGACTCTACTTGCTCGACAGGTCGATATTGCTTAGGGAAAAGCGGCATACCGTAGTCTGTCTTTTCAGAGGTGTGCAATAAAATACTAAAGTTGCCATCTGTCTCGAGCAAACCAACACGAACTTGCCCTAAATGCTCAACGCCCTGCTGACGCATTTCAGCAAAAAACTCATCGTGTGACATCTCCCCTTTCTTGATTTTATCAAGTACTAGCATGCCATCTTCTACAATATAAAGTGACTTGCCTTCTAACAGGTCTTCAAAAGGCTGAAATTTCATCATCGCCCAAGTACATAACCTATAGAGCAAAATGACGGTACCCATGATTAATACCGCTTGAATGATGGGCAGGTCTTCGGTGAACATGGGATCACCTGCGATAGAGCCTAGCGATAAAATAATGGTCAGCTCAAAAATAGAGAGCTGACGGACACCGCGCTTACCAGTGAATCGCAAAAATGTGATAATCAATACAAACATGACAGTGACACGTATTAAGATTTCAACGGCAAACAACCAAGTTGTGTCATGAATAAAAATACTTGCCCAATCCATACTATCGTTTCCTATTTATCTGATTTATTGTGTTTAATGAATGGTGTTCAAATAGTTCGTTTGATACGACGCACATCATCCCTATATTTAGACCTTATCGTCAATACAACTATCGTTATTCTGATTTAAAAGAGACTTTTTGCCACAAGTACGACAAAATATCCTGTCTTGTGAGACAGCTATGAATTAGATTGATAAGTTATCAATCTATTATTTTCGCTAAAAAATAGGCGATCGCTATAACAACGTATCTAGAAACCTAAAATTGACATCCTATGCTTGCCTGTTTTGTGCCATTTATTCATTGTAGGAATTACTTTTGAAAGCCACTATTTATACCATTATTGCGTTAATTGCCTTTGCCGCAAACTCTCTGTTTTGCCGAATGGCATTAGCAGAAGGCTATATCGATGCTTGGAGCTTTACGATCATTCGTCTGCTCAGTGCGACTGCCTGTTTGATCTTTATCATGGCCATTCACTCATACAGACTGCGGCGCCAATCACTCACTGCTGGCAGACCTTCCGTTGACGCAATATTAAACGACAAAGGCAGTTGGTTGAGTAGTCTCAGCTTGGTGATTTATGCGCTGTGCTTTTCAATTGCGTATGTAGAGCTCGATACTGGCACTGGGGCATTGATTTTGTTTTCAGCGGTTCAGCTGACGATGATTGGCTGGGGTATCTATAAAAAAGAGCAATTAAGCGCGCTACAATGGTTGGCGTTTGTCGTTGCAGTAGCAGGATTTGTATATCTGATGTTGCCATCGGCTGCCATACCATCACCATTGGCAGCAGCGTTAATGGCTATGAGTGGCGTAGCATGGGGAGTATATAGTATACGCGGCAAATCATGTATCTCACCGCTACGAGCGACAGGGTTTAATTTTGTGCGTAGCTTAGTCGCTGTGCCTATACTATTACTGGTAGGTATGACGTATTTGGACGATATGGGCTTGAAAAATATCAATTTACAAAGTATTACGACTGAAGGGGTACTACTCGCCTGTGCATCAGGAGCGATCGCCTCAGGGTTGGGCTACAGTATCTGGTATACAGCAATGCCTTTATTAAAGAATACACAAGCCGCTATCGTTCAGCTATGTGTCCCTGTGATTGCTGCGTTGCTAGGTGTGATATTTTTATCTGAGCAGTTAACTATGCCATTTATAGTTGCAAGCACAGTCATTTTGGGCGCGGTCTTGGTGTTTACCTTAAATAAAAAGTAGTCTATAAGAATACAAATCAAGATAGTATATAGCGACTCATCATTAGTGAAAGTCAAACGTTTGGCTACAGCATTTTTCGATATTTTTTTACTTCAATAGCTTCTAATCAGTCTGTCATGGTTATAGAAAAAACTTTATGCGCTACCCTTGTTACTTATGGCAGCTAATTCAGTAAATATAGAGAGGGAAAGCGCAAAAATTTACATCATACATTTACATTAATCTACTGAATAGAAGCGTTTACTGGCTTAATATCGAGTATTAATCTATTTCAATAAATAATACTAAAAAGGATAAAAACCATGTCAAACAACTCTCCTAATAATAATGTAGAAAATGAGTCAGTAGAAGCTCCTAAGAATAGTGCTGTGACCTCTGTAGAAGTCTTAAAAGGTGATGACTTGATTTCTGAAGATGATCACGACGCCAAAGACGACAAGTCTAATAAAGATGATATATTTGATAAAGATTTCAAGTCTGATGAATCTGACAAAGACAGTAAGTCGGATAAAGAAGATAAGTCAGATAAAGAAGATAAGTCAGATAAAGAAGATAAGTCAGATAAAGAAGATAAGTCTGACAAAGACGATAAATCTGATGACAAAAAGTCAGAGGATGATAAATCGGATAGCGATAAGTCGGATAAAGAAGATAAGAGTGTGACGATAGCCAATATATATCAGTGGGCAGCTAAGCTAAAAGATGATTTTATATCTGATAAAGGCGATAAATCTGATGACAAAAAGTCAGAGGATGACAAATCGGATAGCGATAAGTCGGATAAAGAAGATAAATACAGCGCGGCCGTAGCCAATGTCTATCAATGGGCGGCTAAGTTAAAAGACGACCTTAAGTCTGAAGCGTCTGGCATGACATACGGGGTATCTGAAAAAGCCGTTGCTATGTTATTGAATAAACTGCTTGATGGTGTCAATGCAGAACTGGAAACTTTCGATAAAAAAGCAGAAGATTCTAAAAAATCAGACGCCAATGCAGAAAAAGAGCGTAGTAAACTGGTTGGCAAAAAAGATAAATATCAAAGTATTATTGATCAACTAGAGAGTTAATCAGCAGTTCACCTAATAAATATCAGAGGTGCATGGATCCAGTGTCAGACGTTTGCTTCAAACATCTAACACTGGATTTTTTTGTTTGGTATTTAGACAGATAAATTGGAGAAGGATATTCTTTTCAGTCGAGCAATAACTTAAATAACGGTAACTTCCAAGCGGGTCTCTACATTGCCGCGAGTAGCATTAGAATACGGGCACACCTGATGCGTGGCTTCGATTAACTGCTGCGCCTGTGCTTCATCAATACCTGATACTTCTACAGACAATTCTACCTCTAAGTTATAGCTGCCATCAGCTTTCATACCAATACCTACTTGCGCAGAGGTTTTTGAAGAGGTGACAGGCAATTTCATGTGCTGTGCAGTCATGCTCAAAGCACTATCAAAACAAGCCGCGTAACCCATAGCAAAAAGCTGTTCTGGATTAACACCTTCTTTGTCTTGCTCTTGAAAAGATACCAAATCAAACTCTAATGAACCATCGTCTAATCCAGTATGACCAGAACGTCCACCAGTGGCTGTCGCGCGGGTTTTATAAAATATTTTCATGATTAATGATTCCTTGTTTCATATTATTAGAGGTCTTGCTTACGCTGTTGCGATGAAATCATTATAGAACCCTTTGCATTTATGCGTTAGAACAGACCTCTATAACTCTTGCCTAATCCTACAAAATTTTATAGTATCAGGCAATTATATAAAACAAGTCATCATCATGAACCCAGTAACCATTGAGCACCTTCTTACCGTATTGCCTAGAAATAAAACCATCGAGTCTGCTGTTGCAGGTTTGTTTTTTTACTGTGCAGACAGACCAAGCAAAGCCGTCAGTTACATCCAAGAGCCAAGTATTTGTATTGTACTTCAAGGTGAGCGAGAGATTTACTTAGGAGCTGACTGTCAAAGATTTGATAATAGCAATCTGATGTTCTGCCCCGTCAATATTCCCCTGAGCATGCACATCAAACACGCCTCAATCAAAAATCCTGTCATCGTTTTATCGATGAAACTAAACTTAGCCATGATTAGAGACGTCTTGGCAAAGATACCTTCCAATCAATCCATGGCAAGTAGACATTTAGGAATAAAGTGGCAGCTAGACGATACAATAATGGACGCGTTTGAGCGGCTCATAGGCTTGCTTGATTATCCAAATAACATTGGTTTTTTATCTTCGTTGATTCAGCAAGAAATATATTATCGCCTACTCTCAGCGGAGCAAGGAGGTAAACTCAGGCAGTTGGTTGTCGATGGTAGCCATACACACCGCGTCGCCCAAGCGACTGACTGGATAAAGGCGCATTTGGATGAACCTATTATGGTTGAAAGCTTAGCTAGTAGATGTGGCATGAGCATCTCAGGGTTTCACCAGCACTTTAAAGAAATAACGCAGTTGAGTCCGTTGCAGTATCAAAAAAGCTTGCGATTAATGGAGGCGAGACGTTTGATTAAGATACACGGCGCGCAAATATCACAAATAGCCATGCAGGTTGGTTACGAAAGTCCTAGTCAATTTAGCCGCGAATATAAGCGATTATTTGGTGTGAGTCCAAGTAGTGAGTTAATGTGATAGCCATCTCATTATTTATATCTATAGCGAATACAAATCATAAGTTTCTTGAGTATCCACCATCATAACTATATAAGGAAATATCGTGCAAGAATTACGACATTTTGAAGATTATCTACATGATAGGCCTAAACCAACCGGATTAGACGTTTTATGTGGTCTCAAGCATTTTTCTATTATCACTTACGCGGTGCCAGCAGAGAGATTTGAGGGTATATTTCCTGATCGGTTCAAGCTTGATACAGTAATAATAGATGGTATAGAAAAAGGCTTGATTTCTGTTGTCCCATTTATTGACGTTGATTTTACCTCTGCCGTTTTTCCTTTTCCAACCTTCACGATGGGGCAGACCAATTATCGTATCTACATCATAGATATAGAGACAGGCGAACGCTGTGTATGGTTTTTAGGTACGACCCTAGATTCTTGGACATTGGCAATACCTAGATATTTATGGAATCTGCCATGGCATAGTGCTGATATGACTTTCGATTGTCACTTTGATAATGAGACTGGTAGATATACAAAATACTCGGTCACTGCTGATTCAGAATGGGCTACTGCCGAAGTGTCTCTTGAACAAAAGGTAGAGGATGTTTTTGCATTTACAGGTTTTCCTGATACTGAGTCTGCTCTTGTTTACTTGACCCATCCATTGGCAGGATTTTACCATCGTCGTGATGGTAAGCTTGGGACTTATCGAGTTTGGCATAAAAGACTCAATGTCAGACCCGCTTCCCTTATCTCTGCCAACTTCAAGCTCTTATCAACCTTAGGTATTGTGACTCCTTCAGAGCAAAACCAGCCTTACAGCGTACTCATAGAGCCATTGAATAAATTTACCATTTATTTACCACCACAGATTATTGATTGACTACTATCTTTTGGCTACAAGAATTCATCTGAGTATCGAAACTCCCATTGATAACTAGGTTTCAAGGCCAATGCCTACTCAAGAGGTCTCTACACTTTCTCATTTTTTAGCCAAAAGAAATTTGTTGTTCAAGCAAAAAACAGTTGACTTTTACTATACATCCGTAATATAACATATATTATATATTTAAAAAAATGAATGTATTCGAGCTGTTTTCAGTAGATGATATTTGCATAGATTGGGGAGGAGATAACATGATTCGTTTAAGTTACACTCTAAAATGCTGGGCGCTAGGCGTTGCTTTTTTCTTAGGGTTTTACTTTATAGTTGTCATGAGTGACCCAGGTTTTAACAAATATGTCTATATATTGGCTCTCAGTACGTTACTATTTCCCATTGCCAAGCGCTCTGTCGATGTGATGACTGAATTTTTTACTCCAGATATTGAGCTGTTTGATGGACTCGTGCCTTCATTATTAATAAATATCGTGATTTGGGCATTAACCCCATTTATCGTGGCAATTACTGTGATTACGTTTGTGCTCTATAGTATGGGTGTGTTGACAGAAAAAATCAGTCATTAAATATTATACAAATAAAAAAGCCAGATTAGCGATTGCTAATCTGGCCTTTTTATTTGGAACACCGCCTACCCTAACCCATCTTATCCCACATTTTGCTAAGACGCTTTGGTGATACTGCCATACGAGTTTTCATCGGTTGGGCAAACAGTTGAATGCGATACTCCTCAACCATCCAGCGATATTCACTAATGGTCTTATCACTAGCACGATTGCCAAGTCGCTCCATGTGAACATCCAGCGCATAGACACCATCTAAGTCGGCATCAAGGTTGTGTTCAAGACGCTCTAGTCGAATCTGCAGCGCTTCAAGATAACGCGGATACTGTTGCCAATGGCTATAATCCATTCGATAGACGAAATCTGCCAAATGTAGGTCTTCTAACTGATCTTCGACATCATCGATAGACTCACCGAATATCTCACGATCTAGCATCAATAACCCTTGGCGAATACGCTGCCAGCGAGTATAAACATTTTTAAGTGTTTTTATGACGCTCTGACCTGTTAATAATAAGTTATTTAGTACGACTTCGAGCGTCTGGGCATACTCTTCAGGCGTAAATGGTAACTCCTCGCTCAATCCAACTGCGATATCGTCGGCGCTCTCAGGCAAATCCTCAGTATGATCAAATAAAACATAATGCTCTTCAAGAGCGGCATCTAGTGCAGCATCAATGACGATTGTTTTGAGTTTATCCATGTCGCCAAGTGGCGCAAATGCCAGCTTAAATATACTATCAACTTGACCAGTAAGCTGCTTTTTCTTCGCGCCAAGTTTGCTTTTAATTAAGCTCAACACCCCAATGCGATGTGCTTGAAGCGCTGCATTGACGTCCGTATATTGATGAATCGATACTGCTGTGCCTGCCTCATCAGCGACGAGCGCCGCAAACTGCTTCATGACGACACCTGCGCTATGATGATTTTTGCTAAAAGCAAAATGCTCAGGGAACTCGGTATGTACACCTTGCTGCTCAGTAACCGCTTGGCTAGTCTCAGATGCATGACGAATCTGTAGGGTTTGTAGGTCCCGACCCTTTTCGATAATACGGTTTTTATCATCAACCACACAGATTTGTGGCTGCAAATAACGGTCAATTGTAGAGGGGCTAAAGTTCTCTACCGTCACTGACATAATACCGCGACGATTGAGCGCTTGGCACAGCTGTTTCAGTAATCCTTGTCCGCCAGCAGGTTGCAACTCATCAAACAAACTATCAGCGGTGTCCGGTATAGGTACGATTTGACGACGTATCTCTTTTGGCAATGACTTGAGCAGCTGAAGTACCAGCTCATAGCGCCAGCCTGGCACACCCCATAACAGCTCAATCGCGTCAAGCTGCGGTAATGCCGCAAGTGGTACGCGTATGGTCACGCCATCATCGTCGCTGGCTGGATCAAAGATATAACGAAGCGGCAGTTTTAGATCACCCAGCTTCCACACTTCTGGAAAATCGCCTGTGGTGGGTGCTTGGCTATTAAGCACATCATCATCAGTAAAGAATAGATGCTTGGTATCATGCTTCTCCACTTCTGCACGCCAATCCTCAAACGCTTTACGACTAGCGACATGCTCAGGAATTTTTTTATCATAGAACTGATAGAGCGTCTCCTCATCAACCAACAAATCGCGGCGACGCAGCTTGTCTTCGATGCGCTCAACATGAGCAACCTTATCCATGTTATGTTGCAGAAATGGTGCGTTGCGACCAAAATTGCCAGTCACTAAGCCATCACGGATAAATATCTCTCGTGATTCAACTAAGTTTACTTGCTCATAATTGGTCAGCTGCTTACTGATAATGATTAATCCAAACAGACTAATCTGCGCGTAAGCTTTGACTCGTCCTGTTTTCTTAGACCAATGCGGCTCAAAGTAATGATACTTTAGTAAATCGCCTGCCGCTGAAATAATCCATTCTGGTTCGATTTTGGCAACGGTACGCATAAAGACTTGTGAAGTCTCCACCATCTCAAATGCCATGACCCAAGATGGTATCTGTTTAAACACTGTACTGGCGGGAAATATCTTGGCTTTTTGCTGACGCGCAGCCAAATACTCACCGCGGCTTTCAGTCTTATGCGCAATGATAGACAATAAACCTGTCAATAACGCTCTATGCAAATTGGCATATTTGACAGCTTTTAGCTCTTCGTCTTCGATCGCAGTTGGGTCATTGTTGGGGGCACGCTGATCAGATACTTTTGATTCATTGGCGTCAGTTAACTTCAGCTCAGTAACCATCTGTACCAATTGACGATGCGTCTGATGCCACTCTCGCACACGCGGGAAGCTCAGATAGTTTTTCTTAGCAAACTGCTTACGCTGATTGCCAGACAATTTATTACCGTCTTCATCCTTTTCAAACAGCGCTTTCCATAGACTCAAATAGAACAAAAAGTCAGAATCATCTTGACGGAAGATTGCATGCTTTTGATCTGCTTGCGTGCGCTTATTGGCAGGGCGCTCACGAGGGTCTTGCACGGCAAGCGCGGCCACAACGATCAGCATCTCACGAATACAATCAAAATCAGAACCAGCCACTAGCATACGTGCCAGCCTTGGATCGATTGGCATTCGTGCCATCTGTTGACCAATACGGGTGAGACTTAAGTGGTCTAACCCTTTTCTTGCTTTTGGTTTATTGGTTTTATCTTGAGCAGTGGCGTCTTTTTTAGAAGTAATCGCCCCTAGCTCATCGAGCAGTTTGTGACCATCAGTAACCAATCGGCTATCAGGTGGCTCGATGAATTCAAAGTCATCCACGCTACCTAAACGTAGATTGGCCATTTGTAGTATGACTGACGCTAAGTTGGTACGTAAAATCTCAGGCTCAGTAAATTCAGGACGACCACTAAAGTCCTCCTCAGAATACAGTCGAATACAAACACCTGGAGCAACACGGCCACAGCGACCTTTACGCTGATTGGCAGCGGCTTGCGAAATCGCTTCAATAGGTAATCTCTGTACGCGTGAGCGATATGAGTAACGCGAAATCCGTGCAAAACCCAAGTCAATCACATAGCGAATACCCGGTACGGTCAATGCGGTCTCAGCAACGTTGGTCGCGATAACAATACGTCGACCCCGACCCGATGGCTGAAATATACGCTGCTGCTCTTCATAAGTCTGACGTGCAAACAATGGCAACACTTCGGTATGGCGAGGGCCATGACGCTCAAGCACTTCTTGCGTTTCACGAATCTCTGCTTCGGTTGCGGCAAATATTAGGATATCAGCTTGATCTGCATGACCTTTATTTTGCGCGTCGCTAAAACACTCCTCGACCGCAGCAACCACTGCACGTGGTAGATTCTCTTCAAAATCATCATAGCTGTCATCGTCTGAGCTATTCACTGGCTCATCTGTTAGCGGACGATAGCGCACCTCTACCGGAAAGCTACGCCCTTCAACATTAAAAATAGGTGCAGGAACTTGCCGTTTGAGCTTATTGTCATAACGGCTGAAGTACTCACTAAAGCGCTTGGTATCGAGGGTCGCTGAAGTAATAATGACTTTGAGATCAGGACGTTTGGGCAACATCTTTTTGAGATAACCCATAATAAAATCGATGTTTAAACTACGCTCATGCGCCTCATCGATAATAATCGTATCGTACTTACTCAAAAACCGATCATGACCAAGCTCAGCGAGTAAGATACCATCCGTCATGAGCTTTACAACAGATTGTGCTGTTCCTTGCTCATTAAAGCGAATCTTAAAGCTAACCGTATTACCTAATGGCTCGCCTAGCTCTTCTGCGATACGGTTTGCCACGCTGCGAGCGGCTAGTCGTCTTGGCTGTGTGTGCCCTATCTGCCCAGTGATACCACGTCCTGCCAACATCGCAAGTTTTGGTAACTGCGTCGTTTTACCAGAACCGGTCTCACCAGCAACGATAATGACTTGGTTATCGATAATGGCTTGAATTAAGTCATCAGCGCGCTGACTGACCGGCAGATCAAGGTTTAATTTGGCAGGTAAGTCACTTGGAATGCTATCTATACGTGCTTGCACTGCTTCTTGAGAGCGTGTTTTTATTTTATCGTATTGAGCACGTTTTTTAGCAAGCACATCGTCTTGATTGTTTTTCTGTTTAGCATCATGGTCAGATTTTTTGTTTTTGGACACAGCGGCACGTGCCAGCTCTCGCTCAAGACGGCTTAAGTAGTAGCTGTCTTTGGCAAGTACCGGTAAATCAGAGGCAATGCTGGTCTGAACAGGAGTTTTATCATCGCTAGACTTATTATTCGAATGGCTGTCATCTGAATTTGTTGTCTTATTTGTTTCTTCAACGCTGCTTTCACTAGGCATTTTTGGTTCATTCTCAGAATTATTGGACATATTTACTTAGGCTATTTATTATGTAGAAGTGGTTAGATTATGGGGGTAATTTGGATGTGATTCAAGTTGGTCGAGTGCTGATTGCTCCCATACTCATGTTGTTCGAACTGTCACATACTATAAAATACACCTGAATCAAATATATCCATTGATTTCATTTAATCAGGTATATATAAATCTACTTTTATAAACTTTAGACAAACCTATTATAAAGCCAATTTTTTCAGATTCTTAATGCTTAGATAGCCCACGTACTCTTTGTCTTCGAGAGCATTCAACTCGCCTGTATCACTGATAGGCTCAATAACTAACTGAACATTTGAGACAAGGTCATTCACGTTATATATGTCATCGATATCTACTTCGAACTTGTCATCGATATGAGAAGCTGCGTCAAAAGGCGATGCTTCATCTTTAAAAGTAAACTGCTTATAAAATTCACTTTGTTTGGCTTGTTTGATGGCATCCGCTTGATTAGGAGCAACGATAAGTAGCTTATAGTGAAACTCTTCAAAACTGCCCTGCTGGTAGCCGCCTAAATTGATAAAGAATAACTTTAGAGCACTTTCACTATTACCCTGATGTGTGGATTCAATTAACTTGATAGCATGACTACCCACTTTAGTAATCGCCCGATAAGAATCAATGTGCCACTTATTTTTTACTTCTGGCCAATGATGATTGATATCATTCACCAGCTCACTGACCTGATTGGCCACACCAAAAAACATATCGTGCTGCTCAATCAAACGACCCTTGGGACGACCCCCAAGCTGAACCATATACAGTGTTAGCATAAAATATTCCCTTCAAAATGACTTTAGTGACCACCATTGTTAATTTATCAAAGCACTTTTTCAGCCTATTCTTCAATCACTCATCGGGTTATCCAGCAAAAACTGATGCACAACATTAACCGTCGCCACAGGATCTTCTTCGTGTGGCACATGTCCCAAATCTTCAAATATCTTAAGTTGGCTGTTGGGTATGTCTCTATGAAATAACGCTGCGTTCTCTACAGGAATAAGATCATCTTTTGCGCCCCATAAGATCAAAGTCGGTAGATCTAGCTGCTTTATTTGCGCTTGGTCGCTCTCATCATCAGTCTCATTTAAACGGCGACTTAAAGCTTGCCGGTTACCTTGGCGCAGTGTCAATTCATAATATCTATCAACCAAAGCCTCATCAACTTTACTATCATCTGCATACACACTTAAGACGCTTTTCTCAACGACATCTCTAGGCAAAATACGGTGCAAAATCGGTGCCAATACCGGATACCTAGCAAGTTTAAAGCCAATAGGGACATGTTTTGGCGTTGAAGGATAGCCAACTGCATCCACCAATATGAGCCGTCCTACACGCTCAGGGTACAACGCTGCCATACGCCAAGCAATCTTACCCCCTAGTGAATTACCCGCTAGCGTGACACGATCTAAGTTCAAATGATTGAGCACTTCAATGACAAACGCCGCATAATTTTCGCTGCTATATGCTGTGCTCTGGTCTGTATAAGGGCCTGTCAAACCAAATCCTGGTAAATCCATGCTCACGACGCAGTATTGATCAGACAGCGCCTTGGTCCAGCCCTCCCATGTATGCAAGCTTGCCGACGTACCATGCAACAAAACGATTGTGTCAACTGATGATGTATTAGTATCAATCGCCTTTTCGATTGGCACATTGCTATGATTCGAATGACATTTACCTGCCTGCACCACATGTGCCTGCATACCTTGTATGTCTATAAATTCGCTGTTGGGCAATTGCCATTTTTTTAGCTCAGACACCGTACGATCAGGTTCCCAGTATCGCGCTATCAGCACAGCCAGTACGCCGATAATGCCCAAAATAAAAAAAATGGCTATTTTTAATAAATACGGTGTCATGCGATCAAATCCATTTAATGATATGACGTTAGTTGTGGGTGTTAACTTATAATTTTCTGCTACAGCCAACAGCAATCCATATGTAAATACAATGCTAGCACAATTGCTGCTCACGACCGTACAAGCTCAAACCATAGCTATTTTATACAGACATTATGCGTAATAAGAAACAAAAAAACCCGATGTTTAAGTCATTCCTAAACATCGGGTTTGATTTTCTATGAATACATATAATTATATTGGCTACTGGGTTATATCAAGAAAAAGTACGCCCATAACCCAACAACAATGGTTGCGATAATATTTAATATAATACCTGTACGAATCATCTCCGTCTGCTTGATGAGTCCTGTACCAAATACAATCGCATTTGGCGGGGTCGCAACAGGCAGCATAAAGGCACACGACGCACCAATACCAATGATTAAGACCAGCACTTCATGCGGTAGACCCATCTGCTCGGCAATAGCGGCAAATACTGGCACTAATAGTGCAGCCGAGGCCGTATTGGAAGCAAACTCCGTCAAGAAGATAATAAAGGCTGAAACGGCCAGCATCACGACGATAATCGGGGCAGAGGACAATGCATTGGCCACAGTCTCACCCAGTACTAATGATGCGCCAGAGACTTTCAAAATCGTGGACAGTGCAATACCGCCACCGAACAGCATAAGCACGCCCCAATCCGTATTGTCTGAGACTTGTTTCCAAGACACCAATCCTAAGCTGACAACTGCCGCTGCAGCAGACAAGGCGACGATCGCATCTGTATCTGTAATATCAAAAGCGGCACCGATCTGCTTGGAGAATATCCAGCTTAACGCAGTAACGACAAAGACGATGATGGTCACTACACGCGGTTTGTTCCAAGCGATTGGTTCATCTTCAACGAGTACGATTTTACGATTGAGATTGGGTTTTAAGAACAAGTACATCGCACCCAACAGCAATGGCAATAGCACCAGCATCATTGGGATACCAAACTTCATCCAGTCTACAAAGGCAATATCGAGTGCCTTTGCGGCAATGGCATTGGGCGGAGAACCCACGATAGTACCTAAACCACCAAGGCTGGCGGAATAAGCAATACCCAGTAGTACAAACACAAAGGTACCGCGATCTTTTTCACGGTCAACTTGCGTCAAAATACCTAGTGCCAACGGTAACATCATCGCGGCCGTCGCGGTGTTCGATATCCACATGGACAAGAATGCAGTCACACCAAATATCAAAAATACCGCTCTGCCTAGATTCCCACCAGACATCGATAATATCTTCAATGCTATTTTTTTATCTAGCTGTTGCACATGCAAGGCAGCTGCTAGGGCAAACCCACCAAAGAACAAATAAATAGTGGGATTGGCAAAGCTTTGCAGACCAATCTCGGCATCGAAATCCGGTATACCAACCAATGCGCCAATTACGACCACAAGCAATGCGGTGATCGTTACATGCAATGCTTCTGTAAGCCACAGTACCCCAATAAAGAACAATACTGCCAAACCTTTATTGGCATTGATATCGAATGGCAGTACATTGTAAATAATCATCGCGATAATCGCTGCAATTGCGACAACGATCAGTCCTTTACCTGTGCCTTTTGGAAAGGTATCGGTAAATAAATACTCATTGCCATCGTTAGGAAGATGGCTATCTAATTTTTGCTCTGACATAAAATGTCCTTATTGATCCAAAGACAGTGTGGAAACTCAAATATAAAGACACTGGTTGCATATGAGTACGCCCTGTATCCTTATGCATAAAAATGACTATCGGAATAAAAAATGGCTCAAATATAATACTTTTGTATCGATAATGACAATGATATCGACACCTTTGACTTAATGTGACTATAAATTCCTGTGCTTAAAGTAACGCTTACATATAGTCACTAAACAAACCCATAACGTATCTGTACAAAGTATCGGCGATATCACATACTAAATAGGTTAAGTGAAAATCATATGCCTGAATACATGTACAAAAGGTTTGGTTACGACACTTATAGTAAAATCGAAGAATATAATGGAAATCGAATAAAAATATACTGGAGTAGCTTATGACAGACTCAAATAAAATCGATGCAACGACTAAGATGGCACCAAAAGACATCAACCAAGATAGTCTGGCCAAAGAAGACCAACAGCGTACTGATGATTCCATGCTAGATATGATGCAAGGAATGCACGAGCACGAAGATCATAAAGAGTAAATTCAAAGATAGCTTGCTGCTTTACTATCTTGCTATTTTATAGCTAAATAAGCTTTCAGAGGCTTAAGAATAAATACGATCGGCATTTATCATTATGATAAATGCCTTTCCTTTTTTGGCTCTCTAACTTCTGGCAGATGATCTGAGGCATAGTTGTATACAAAGGCTGCTGTCAAAACAATTGTGATGGGAACGAACAAAGCCTCATAGCTGACTTTGGCAAATAAGTAAGCACCTACTGCACTGCCACCGCAAAAGCAATACCAGATAATGGCTTGAAACCCTAAGGTTGGTTTGCTAATAGATCGACCAGCAAGCCAATTACCGATTGCAGCCCCCATATCCGATGTCAGCCCTGTCAAATGAGTCGTACGAATGACCGCCCCACTATAAGTTGCGACCATCGCATTTTGCAATCCGCAGGCCATCGCTGCTGCTAACTGCCCTAAGTAATCATGCTGCTGATACAACCAATAGCTCACCAACAGTAGTGCTGCTTCTAGATATAGCGCTCGTCCATAACGACGACCGAGTTTCAATGATGTCTGTCCAATGACAAAGCCGCTTAGTATAGCCCCTGCCAAAAAGGACAGCAACAAGGTACCAATATATAAAATACTACGCGCGTCTGAGTGCGCGATAGCCGCTGCAAACAAGCTTACATTGCCCGTGACGTGCGACACTGATAAATTGGCAAACCCCATTAGCGCCGTCGTATTCACGCAACCAGCACTAAATGCCAATACCGCCCCGCCCCATAGTATCCACTTTGGTAACTTGGTTATCATATCCCTCGTCCAAAGGCGCTTAGTTAAAAAGGCACACTGCTAAAAAGCACGTAGCCAAAAAGACTCCTAGTATAACCAGAAAAGGCAGCCTACTGGCTGCCTTTTCTATCATCAAACGAATCGTTTATAACCATTATTATTTTGCAGGTTCATCAAGCATCATTAATTGCTCGCTGATGGCAACGGTATTAAAACCTGCATCGACGAACATAATCTCACCTGTGATACCAGACGCCCACGGAGATAGCAGGAACAATGCAGCATTACCAACTTCTGTTTGAGTAATATTGCGCTGCAATGGTGCGATCTTTTCGCTGATATCGAGCATTTTGCGGAATGATTTGATACCGCTAGCAGCAAGCGTACGAATAGGACCGGCTGAGATGGCATTAACACGGATACCTTCGCCGCCCATAGATGTCGCTAGATAACGGACGCTCGCTTCTAAGCTGGCTTTTGCCATACCCATGACATTGTAGTTTGGCAATACTGAAATGCTGCCTTCATAAGTCAAAGTCAGCATAGAGCCATGACGCATCGCTAATAATTCACGAGCCGCTTTGGCTAAAGCCACAAAGCTATAGCTTGAGATATCATGCGCGATGTGGCTACCTTCGCGAGTAGTGGCATTGACAAAATCACCGTCTAGCTGATCCATTGGTGCAAAGCCTATCGCATGTACCACACCATCAATACCATCACCCCAATGAGCCGCAACTTGCTCAAAACAAGCCGCAATAGAGTCATCAGAGGCGACATCACACTCTAGCACCAAATCTGCTTCGAATTTTTCGGCAGCCATGTCCACGCGCTTTTTGATTTTATCGTTCGGATAAGTCAGGATCAATGATGCCCCTTCGCGGTGTAGCGCTTCTGCGATTGCCCATGCGATAGAAAGCTTACTTGCGATGCCAGTTACGACGAATCTTTGCCCTTGCAATAGCATAATATTTCCTTTTGAATCGATAGAGATTATTTAGAATAAGAATTTATTTAGAGTAATTAGAAGATTTAGACTAATGAATAGTACAGATGAAAAGATGAGTTATTATACACGAATTAATTTAAGTAAACAGTCGTAAACTGTACAAGGCTGCTGTCATTCTAATAAGCTCATACCAAAATATAGTCACTATGATTCATCTGATTGCATGTTTGACCCCTATGTATTGATTAAACACGCAGCGGCTTGCCACAGCAGTATGAAGTTGAGCAGATTTCAAGTATAATCACAGCCCTTCCCAGCTTGCACAATTTTTATAAGAATCCGGACTCGATAGGATTCAACGTTAAGCTACACCCACATTTTGGATGGCTGCCAAACTTATGAGTAAGACCCCTATAATAACCCCAGATTATAAAGAAAGTACCGAATCTTATCGTCAGTTGATTGCTTCTACTGGCGAAGACTTAGAACGCCCTGGTTTATTAGACACACCAGTTCGTGCTGCAAAAGCATTTGCTCATTTGACCCAAGGCTATCATCAAAGTCTAGAAGAAGTGGTCAATGATGCTGTTTTTCCATCAGCCAATCGTGAATTAGTACTGGTGCAAAATGTTGAGTTTTATTCTTTATGCGAGCATCACATGTTGCCGTTCCATGGTGTCGCTCATATCGGCTATCTGCCAGATGGACAAGTACTGGGACTGTCAAAGTTTGCCCGTATTGTTGATATGTTTGCCCGTCGTCTGCAAATACAAGAAAACCTAAGTGAGCAGATTGCCCAAACGATTATGGATGTGACAGGTTGCCGCGGCGTCGCTGTGGTCATGGATGCGTCACATATGTGTATGATGATGCGCGGTGTGAATAAACAGCATTCAACAACGCGCAGTACAGCGATGCTAGGTGAATACACACACAACAATCAAGCGCGCAATGAGTTTTTGGGTGCGGTTCCAAAACGCCAGCCAGCATTTTAGGTTGTAGTTAATTATTTAAACTGTTGTGAATAACACTCAAATAAAAAGGACGCTGTAGCGTCCTTTTTATTTAAGTGTCATATAGGGGCGAAGATTTAATTTATATAAATTAATCAAAAAATCTTATTGGCCAAATATGTAAGATACACCTACTCGTCCACCAAATCTTGAATCAGCAAAACCAAATGCACCGCTGACTGATGTTCGACCATTATCTAACATGGTAGCAGCACCAATAGCAACAGCGCTTTGTCCTTCATAATGACCCATGCCGCCAAACACAGCCACATTACCTGGGCTGAGATTAGGAATAGCCTGCTGTGTCGCTAAAGAGATCGCCACACCACTATTTGCAGTTTTTTCTACATCATCAACTCGACGATTTACACCGTTAGAATAGCTTTGAAAGCTGCTATTCAAAACATCATATTTGTTATCAGTATAGGTGTTAGCTTCGGTTACAGCATTGATTTTTGCGGTATTCAACTGCCTAATATTGGCTGCATCTGTATTCTGTGTGCCATCAGCCACATTGATCACCTGACGCTCACTACCTGCTGCGCCAACTGACACTGTGTTATCACGGGTTGATGTTGAATCACTTCCAACAACGACTGCGTTGTTGACTGCAGTACTAATGCCATTTCCTAAAACGACCGTGTTATTGCCAGTTACCGTATTATTATTACCAAAGCTATAGCTGCCTGAACCACTAACTGTGCTTGGATCACCAACCGCGCCAGAGTTTTTACCTGTTACCAAATTACCTACACCGATACTAATAGATTGACTGCCTTCAGCTACTGCGCCATTACCTATCGCAATGGCATCTTTGCCTGTCGCTTGGGCTGGTGTGGTTGTACTATTAGAGGTCTGTATAGCGACATTGATATTAGCATCCTTACCTGCTTCGCCTGTATCACCCTTAGCACCAGTATCGCCTTTCACGCCTTGAGCACCCGTCAGACCAGTGTCACCTTGAATACCTTGCTCGCCTTTTGCGCCATTTAATCCAGCATCACCCTTAGCGCCAGTTTCGCCTTTCACGCCTTGAGCGCCCGTCAGACCAGTGTCGCCTTGAATACCTTGCTCGCCTTTTGCGCCATTTAATCCAGCATCACCCTTAGCGCCAGTTTCGCCTTTCACGCCTTGAGCACCCGTCAGACCAGTGTCACCTTGGATACCTTGCTCACCTTTTGCACCAGTTAGTCCAGCATCACCCTTGGCACCAGTTTCGCCTTTCACGCCTTGAGCACCCGTCAGACCAGTGTCACCTTGGATACCTTGCTCACCTTTTGCACCAGTTAGTCCAGCATCACCCTTGGCACCAGTTTCGCCTTTCACGCCTTGAGCACCCGTCAGACCAGTGTCACCTTGGATACCTTGCTCGCCTTTTGCACCAGTTAGTCCAGCATCACCCTTGGCACCAGTTTCGCCTTTCACGCCTTGAGCGCCCGTCAGACCAGTGTCACCCTTAGCGCCAGTCAGACCAGTTTCACCCTGTACACCTTGGTCGCCTTTTGCACCAGTTAGTCCAGTATCACCCTTGGCACCAGTATCACCTTTCACACCCTGAGCACCAGTCAGACCAGTTTCACCTTGAATACCTTTTGCACCAGTTAGTCCAATATCACCTTGAATACCTTGATCACCCTTTGCACCATTTAATCCAGCATCACCTTTAAAGCCCTGAGCACCCGTCAGACCGATGTCGCCTTTGTCACCAATTTCACCCTGTACACCTTGGTCGCCTTTTGCACCAGTTAGTCCAGTATCACCCTTGGCACCAGTAGCACCAGTCAGACCGATGTCGCCTTTATCACCTTTGGTGCCAGTAGCACCAGTCAGACCGATATCGCCTTTATCACCTTTGGCGCCAGTAGCACCAGTCAGACCGATATCGCCTTTATCACCTTTGGCGCCAGTAGCACCAGTCAGACCGATGTCGCCTTTGTCACCCTTAGCGCCAGTCAGGCCAGTTTCACCTTGGATGCCTTGGTCGCCTTTTGCACCAGTTAGTCCAGTATCACCCTTGGCACCAGTATCACCTTTCAAGCCCTGAGCACCATCCATACCGTTCATACCAGGCATACCCATAGGACCCATAGCACCAGTCATACCCTGGATACCCTGTTTGCCTTGGGCGCCAGTAGCACCAGTCAGACCGATATCGCCTTTATCACCTTTGGTGCCAGTAGCACCAGTCAGACCGATATCGCCTTTATCACCTTTGGTGCCAGTAGCACCAGTCAGACCGATGTCGCCTTTATCGCCTTTATCGCCTTTGGCGCCAGTTCCGCCAGTTGTCAGTTCTGCTAATTGTGCGTCACATATAGCAGGATCACCATAGTAGTATCCGCTAGAGAATGCACAGTTATCAATCGTTCTCCAATCTGCTGCTACGGACTCTTCCGTTAGACATATGCCACTAACTGCAAAAATACTAATTGCTAGATACGATGCCTTCTTGCTTAATCTAGGTACTTCTTTATAAGTAGGAGTAATTACCGCATTAGCTGAAACTGAACTCTGTAATTTTCTCGACATAGCTTGTGTCCTCTAAAGTTTTTTTACGGTTTGGAAACCAAGAAATCTAACTTTTAAAAGTTAACTAAAATTATACATTTTAGTAAGTATATTATAAAAAATACTTCAAAAGAACACGTTTTATTACTAAATAGCAAAGATGTTGTATTAGGCAAAAAAATGCTCACTATGTCATTCAGACAATAGTGAGCATTTTTTCGTACTAATAAATTAATATTAAGCAGCTGGTTTTACATCATCTACCCAGTTGCCATAACCTTCAGCTTCCATCTGCGCCAGTGGAATAAAGCGCATTGCCGCAGAATTCATGCAGTAACGTTTACCTGTTGGTGCTGGGCCGTCATCAAATACATGCCCCACATGTGAATCTGCATAAACACTGCGGATTTCAGTACGGGTTCCAAATATTCCTCTATCTGGCTTTTCTACGACCAAGTTAGCATTCAATGGACGGGTAAAGCTCGGCCAGCCTGTTCCAGACTTGTATTGATCACGAGAAGAATACAGCGGCTCACCTGATACGACATCAACATATAATCCAGGTGCTTTATTGTCCCAGTATTCATTATCAAAAGCGCGCTCGGTGCCTTCTTTTTGAGTGACTTTATACTGAATATCACTGAGCGATTTTTTTAGCTCATCTTGTGATGGTTTGACAAACGTATTTGGATTAAAGCCAGTACCTGCCTTGGCGCTTGCGATAGGCATTTTGCTCGCGACCGTTTTCTGTGCACTATCAGCAGTAGGTTTGAATTGACTAAAGTCAAGCTCATAATCTTTACCATAGACGCTCTCGATAAACTGGTAGCGACCCGAATTGAACGTATATGCCTTGTAGCGTAGCGGATTCTTTTTATAATAATCTTGATGATACTCTTCTGCCGGGTAGAAGGCGCTGGCAGGAACGATTTCTATCACAACTGGTTTTTTGTACACACTCGAATCTTGCAGTGATTGCTTGGCAGCTTCCGCTATCTGTTTTTCTTGAGCATTGTTATAAAAAATAGCGGGACGATACTGCGTGCCTCGATCTACATACTGACCCTTGTCATCAGTGGGATCTGCGATGCGCCATAAAGCTTGCACGATACCGTTATAAGTTATTTTCGTAGGATCATAATATACTTGCGCCGCTTCCGTATGACCAGTACCACCTGCTGACACCTCTTTATAGGTCGGGTTTTCAGTGTTGCCGCCAGTGTATCCAGAAACCACTTCTACCACACCCGGTATTTTCTCATAACCTGCTTCAACACACCAAAAACACCCGCCAGCGACTGTTGCCACAGCCAATCCAGGGGTTGTAGGTGCATAAGGGTTCGGTGCCATTGCATTTTTTACAGTAGTATTGCTCTCAGTGGAGGCACAGCCTGCATAAAATACACTGCTTGCCATGACAACGATAGCTGCTACTCTAGAGGATAATATACGACTCATAATGCTCTCCTAAGGGTAATCTCATTTAATACTTAATATCATTTAATCATCGTAATGCATATGTGTCACCGTAACATTCCTGCATTGTTACATATTTACAGTTTATTAAGATAATTTTTATCAACTGAGTGTAATCACAAGATAAATTAAACGATGAAATGAGGGTTATTATTTACTTTAGTATAGCTAGCATGTGAAGATTATGGACAACATATAAAGTCAAAGCAGACGTTTTAAAAAACTCTATTACCTTTAGTGTAATGAAAAAGCCCATCCTCAAAAGAGTGATGGGCTTTTATTTATCGTAAGTCTATCAATGCAAACAGTAGATTATGATGCTTTTTGAGTATCCTTGTTAGAATGCTCGTCACTTGCCTGCTTAATCTTCGTTAAGATTTCTTTAATTTCAGATGCTGAGAGATAGGTCGGGACGGCATAGGTATCGCTAACTTCTTTTGCAGCGGCTTTTGCAATACTATCAAAATCGCTGGTTTGCATGCCACCAACTGTCGGATCAATGTTTAAATCTGCAATCAAACCTCTAACTTGTGCGACAAGATGATCTGCTATTTCGCTGTCGCCATTACCAGCTTGACCATCCTGCACCATACCAGTTCTCTTTGCCAGTGCTGCCAGTCGTTTTTTGCTTCCTTTACGATTGACATCAAGCACGTAAGGCAAGACGATAGCATTAGCGCGGCCATGAGGAATACTATAATACGCCCCTAATTGGTGAGCGATGGCATGCACATAACCTAGACCTGCTTTGTTAAAGGCGATACCACCGTAATGCGCTGCTACACCCATCTCCTCTCTTGCTTTTAGATTGCCGCCGTCTTTGTATACCAGTGGCAGATAGTGCATGACAGATTTGACAGCAGAGGCTGCATAGTAGTCTGTTTCCACACTTGCATTGGCGCTCATCCACGCCTCTAATGCATGGGTCAGTACGTCAATACCAGTATCCGCTGTGATGTGCGCTGGCATGCCTTTCATGATAACTGGGTCAATCGCTGCCGCTAATGGCACCATTCTTGGATCGATAGACAGTGCTTTTTGGTGTGTCTTGTCGTCGGACACTACTGCACCAAGCGTGGCCTCTGAGCCTGTACCAGCTGTCGTTGGTACGCAATATAAAGGAGATGCAGGCTTTCTTGCTTTGAGAATACCGATCAGTTGCTGAGGTTTGCACTTATTGCCTTGAGACATGGCGATCATTTTGGCCGCATCAATCACTGAACCGCCACCAATGGCGACAATAGAATCGCAATTGGCGGCTATCGATTGGCGAAGTCCTTCTTCAACGACGCTAAAAGTAGGATCTGGCGTGATACCATCATAGACATGGTAATTGATGTTTTTTGCGTCGAGATAATCGGTGATTTTGGCAGGTATGCCCAGCTTGTTTAGTACGGCATCAGTGACGATAAACACATTGGTATTGCCTTCATTGATGAGCATGTCACATAGCTCGTCACAAGCAGACTCACCAACGAACAGCATTGGTCTTCTGATAGGTATCACATAAGAGACGGCTTTGAGTACTTTGGCACGAGTCTTAGCAATTGCCAAATAACCCGCATACTGGAGACTGAGTTTGCTACTTTGTTTTTTCATGGGCACAAAATCCTTTTCAATGATGATTTTAACCGCGATAACAACCGCTTTAATCAGCTGGTGATGCCTCATTAATGCTTGCCGATATCAGACTAGATAAATATGTAATAGAACCGATTATAGATCGGCGTTTAGACTGATTGTACCACTGACGTTTTTGGTATGTCGCTATTATTGTGCACTGCTCGCCTCTAATAATTGCTTGGCATACGGATGCTGCGGTTGAGTAAAGATATCCTCGGTGTGCCCTGATTCCACACATACACCTTCTTTTAGTACCATAATATGCTGACACAGTGCGCGTACTACTTTGAGATCATGACTGATAAACACATAGCTGATGTTCATTTTTTCTTGAATTTCTCGTAGCAAGTTGACCACTGTGACTTGGGTAGTACTGTCAAGCGCCGAGGTAGGCTCATCCAATATAAGCAAGCTTGGCTGCATAATCAAGGCGCGTGCCAATGCCACACGTTGACGTTGTCCCCCTGACAGCTCATGCGGATAACGCTCTGCGAACGCGATAGGCAGATGTACAGTTGTCAGACTCTCCATCACGGCCTGCTGGCGCGCCGTCTTACCCACGCCTTGCACCAATAGTCCCTCTTCAACAATCTGCATGACCGTCATGCGAGGGTTGATACTGGCAAATGGATCTTGAAATACCATCTGAATTTGCGAGCGAAAAGCGCGTAGATCTTTTTTGGAAAGCGCTGCGATATCTTGCCCATTGACGACTATCTGTCCCGCCACATCAGCTTGATTACTGAGCAACTGGCTAAGCGCAAGTGCCATCGTGGTTTTGCCAGAGCCTGACTCACCAACGATACCCAATGCCCGTCCTTTTGAAAGTATCATATCGACATCTTTGACGGCATCAAACCAGCGCTTGGTCGTGCCAAACAGACTTTTTTCAATCGGAAACCGTACGGTAAGCCCTTTTACCTGTAATACCTTGGGGGATTGGTCTACGTCAGCATTGATCAAGGTCAGCGCTTTGCCAAAGTCTTGCTTAATAAGCGTGCGAGTATAATCGGCTGCCGGATGTGCGAACACAGTCGCGGTTTGACCTTGTTCAACCGTCTGCCCTTGGCGCATAACGATGACCTCATCACTATAGCGTCTGACTAAATTGAGGTCATGGCTGATGAGTATCATCGCCATATTGTGCTGGCGCTTGAGATCATTCAATAGTGCCAAAATCTCATGCTGCAGAGTAACGTCAAGCGCTGTGGTCGGCTCATCAGCAATCAATATATCAGGCTGCTGCGCCAGTGCCATGGCGATCATCACGCGCTGGCGCTGACCACCTGACAGCTCATGCGGATAGCGATTGAGCTTGTCTGCAGGATCAGTGATATTGACATCGTCTAGCAAAGCAATGGTGGTCTCTTGCCATTGCTTCTTAGGTATACCGCTTAGACGCAGCGATTCAGCGATTTGTTTGGCAACCGTATGCAGTGGGTTCAATGCGGTCATCGGCTCTTGGAACACCATGCCGATACGCTTACCACGAATAGGACGTAGTGCAGCATTACGTGACTTGTTGCCCGTTATTGGCTGGCTTGCTATTGGCAATATCGACAGTCCTGCTGCATCAGCAAGCTTAGCCTGACCCGTAATGGTCAAACTGTCTGGTAGTAAACCGAGTAGCGCCAGACTGGCAATCGATTTGCCAGAGCCTGACTCACCCACGATGGCCAAAGTCTGACCTTGTCTCAGCTCATAAGACAGCTCATTGACTAACTGAACGCCTGTAGCGGTCGTAATAGTGAGCTTGTCTACTGTTAACATGAGCTTATCTTGTAAATAATTAACACTGTCATTTGGCACGTTTTTTTGCTCAGAGGCAATAGTATTTTCGGTCATATCAAGAGCGCCTCGGATCAAATGCATCACGCAGTGCTTCACCGACGAAGATGAGCAATGACAAAATAAAGGTCAAGCTAAAGAATCCTGATAATGCCAGCCACGGCGCATCAAGGTTGTTTTTGCCTTGTACCATCAGCTCACCCAGTGAGGGCGAACCAGGCGGCAACCCATAGCCCAAAAAGTCCAATGCGGTTAGCGCGATGATATTGGCGGTTAAGATAAATGGCAATTGTGACAAGCTTGAGGCCAAGGCATTGGGCAGGATGTGCCGGAGCATGATTTGACTGTCCGAAACGCCCAGATTACGTGCAGCACGCACATAGTCAAAGTTACGGGCCCGCAAGAATTCTGCTCGTACCAAACCAACCAGTCCCATCCAGCCAAATAACAACATCAACGCAAATAACATGGTGATACTGGGACTAAATAAGCTGACCAAAATAATAATCATAAACAGTTGAGGCATACCGCCCCACACTTCCATAAATCGCTGCCCTGCCAGATCTACCCAGCCACCATAATACCCTTGTACCGCACCAACGATAATCCCAATCAGTGCACCTGCAAGTGTCAAGGCCAAACCAAACAGTAACGACACTCGCATACCATAAAGTATCCGTGCCAGCACATCACGCCCCATATCATCAGTACCGAGCCAGTTCTGGGCATTGGGCGCTGCTGGATAAGGCAAACCAAGCTCGACATTCGGCGTTTGGTCGGCAAACGGGATAGGCGGCATCATATAAAACCCTTGCTCATCAATCAGCGACTGCACTGCAGGATCTTTATAATTGGTTTCGGTCTCAAACACACCGCCAAACGTCGTTTCAGGATAAGCTTTTAATACTGGAAAGTAATAATCGCCTTGATATTGAACCAGTAAAGGTTTGTCATTGGCAATGACGTTAGCCGCCATGCAGATAACAAATATCACAGCAAAAACAAACAGCGATATTACCCCAAGACGATTTTGGCGAAAGCGATCTAAACGTGCTTGCCATATAGGGTTCAATCGTTGCTTTTTTGTGGTAGATAGCTGCTCAGGCATTGGCGCTTTATCTGGTTCGCTATTAATAGTACTGCTCTTTGGTGAAGGTTGATTATTTGACATTAGCGGCCCTCAAAATCAATACGAGGATCAATTAAGTGATAACTCAAATCACTGATTAATTGCAGTAGCAGCCCCACTAAGGTAAAGATGAATAGCGTGCCAAATATCACTGGATAATCGCGTTGTTGAATGGCTTCAAAACCTAGCAAACCGAGGCCATCAAGTTTAAAGATAATTTCAATCAAAAAATTACCCGCAAAGAAGATACCAACAATAGCGGCTGGAATACCTGCGATAATAATCAACATCGCATTGCGAAAAACATGTCCGTATAGCACCTGACGCTCACCTAAGCCTTTAGCACTAGCGGTCAGTACATACTGCTTGCCCAGTTCCTCTAAAAAGCTAAATTTGGTCAAATAGGTCAAACCTGCAAAACCGCCTACAGTACTTGCCAGTAACGGTAACGCCAAATGCCAAAAATAATCTTTCACTTTACCAAGTGCGCTTAGCTGATCAAAATTTTCGGACGTCAGTCCCTGTAATGGAAAGATATTCCAATAGCTGCCACCCGCAAAGAACACCAGTAAAATCACTGCAAAGACAAACACAGGTATCGCATGTCCTATAGCAAGCAGCATAGCCGTGGCTTTATCAATGCCTGAGCCATGATGCATCGCTTTATAGACGCCTAGCGGAATAGCGATCATATAGATGAGCAACGTACTCCACAGCCCAAGCGATATCGAGACTGGTAACTTCTCTACGATAAGATCGGTCACCGACTGCCCTTTAAAAAAAGACTCACCAAAATCTAGCTGAGCGTAGTTCTTTAACATGAGCCAAAACCGCTCTGGAGCAGATTTATCAAAGCCATATTGAGCGTTGATTGCAGCGACCATCTCCTCAGAGAGACCACGCGTGCCTTGATAAGTGCTGTCGTTGCCACCTGCACTGCCCGCACCAATATTACCGCCAAGCGCATTGTCTTTTGCGCCCTGTTCGATAAGTGCCAGCTGCTGCTCAACAGGCCCGCCTGGTGCCGCCTGTACGATCACAAAGTTGGCAAGCAATATCAAAAATAGTGTCGGCAATATCAGTAGTAGTCTTTTTAAGATATAACGACCCATAATGGCGACTTCCTAAGTAAAGAGAGATAGCAATGACGTTCAGCAGCGAATTGCGGTGTGTTAAAGAGGTTCTTAAAAGCAAATTATTTGTTAAAAACTTACTTTAAAAGTTGTTTTTCAGCTCACGTAACGCTGCAAATATTGTCAATGACTTTTCATCATCGATAGACATTTTGGATTTCACTCCTGCGATTACGCTCGGCTCTTGCGTACGTAAAAACACGTTTACCGCACGCTCATGCTCTAGTGTCACTGGCAGCGTTGCCATGCCTTGCTCAGTTTGCGCCTCTGCTCGTGCTAAGGCTTGCTGCATCGCTTCGTTGTCAGGTTCTATAGACAGACCAAAACGCAGGTTACTGGCCGTATATTCATGCGCCGGATACAGTAGCGCCTCATGAGGCAACCCGTTCAAACGCTTAAAGCTCTCATGCAATTGCTCAATCGTACCAGTGAAGACGCGTCCGCAGCCTGCGCTAAACAACGTATCTCCACAAAAGCAGTGCTTCTGACCATCGATATCCAAGATGTAGGCCATATGGCTAGCAGTGTGGCCTGACACATCCCAAACTTGTGCTGAGCAGCCCCAAGCACTCACCGTGCTACCATCTTTTATGGTTTGGTCTTCATCAACGTTATGCTCACTATGTGCGACCAAATGTGTCATCGGATACGACTCCTGTAACTCTGCGACGCCGCCGATATGGTCATGATGATGATGTGTGGTCCAAATGGAGGTCAGCTCTAATTCGTTGCTCTCTAAGTAATCCACCACTGGCTGGGCTTGACCAGGATCAATGACAATGGCTTGTTTATTATTATCATTGATTAATGTCCAAATATAATTGTCATTAAAGGCTTTGATTGGGTGAATACGGATAGTCATGTTACATCCTTACTGGTTGTTATTTTTATTACTGATATCTTTACTAGGGAATATTAATAATTTACAGACGCTTTTGTTTGCTATCTTAAGCGTAGAATACTGTTTTGAGCACTGGTCAGTACGTTGAGTATTACTCACCGTTTCAGATACTGATTAACACGTTTTTCTGCTTCTTTATCCACCCACCAATAGTCGATGCCGACGGCATTGGATGGTAGGTTTTCGGTATGACGGTATTGATCCCAATAAGCGACGTTGGTGCCAGATTTGCCATACAAGGGTACGACATAATGACCGGCTCGCAGCAGGCGATCAAGCACTTGTGTGTACAACACGATATCATCGCGATTTTTGGCATTACCAAGTGATTTAACCACCTGATCAATGGCAACATTTTTGATACCAACGCTATTATGGTTACCCGGTTCATCAGCCGCAGCGCTGCCCCAAAATGCCGCTTGCTCAGCGCCAGGAGACAGACTTTGGGCAAACACATCAACGACCATATCATAATCGAAGCGGCGCATACGCTCATAGTATTGTGGGCCATCCACTTGGCGCAAAGAGACATCAAACCCCAAACGTTTTAGGTTGCGAATATAAGGCAGCAATACACGTCCCATGGTCTCACCTGTCATGAGAACTTCAATCTGAGCCAACGCTCCGTCAGGCTGATACAGCTTCATATCTTCATAATAAAACCCAGCATCTAACAATAACTGGCGCGCCTTTAATAACCCTTGACGATTAAAGCCACTGCCATCACTGACTGGCAACTGCCATTCTGCCAATACGGCGCTGCGTTGAATTGGCTCAAGCTTTGGCAGCAGAGGCGTTAACACCTGCATCTCTTTGTCAGAGGGTGTGCCCGTTGCTGCCAGCTCTGAGCCATGAAAGAAGCTTTGTAACCGCTCATATTGGCCATGAAACAAGGTTTTATTCATCCACTCAAAATCGTACGCGGCTGTCAGCGCTTGACGCACCCTAATATCTTGAAAAATTGGGCGACGCATATTCATGACCAAGCCTTGCATCGGCACGGGGTTTTGACTGGCGATCGCTTCTTTTTTGATCAGCCCTGCCGTGACGGCAGGAAAATTATAACCTGTTACCCAGTTCGATGCTTTGTTTTCAGGGCGAAAACGGTACTGGCCGGATTTAAAGCCCTCAAAGGCAATCTCATCACTTTGATAATACACAAATTTAATCATATCAAAGTTATAACGACCACGGTTGACCATCAAAGCACGGCCCCAATAGTTAGGGTCACGTATGTAGCTTACCGAACGACCAGCATCAACACGCCCTAGCTTATAAGGGCCACTACCCATCAATGGTGTTAAGGTGATTTTTTCAAAGTTAGCGTCGATTGAAGATTTGGCAAAAATAGGAAACTGTCCAACGGTCAGCAAAATCTCTTTATTCTCAGTAGACCTAAAAACAAACTTTACTTGCTGCTCATCAATGAGTTGGATGTCTTTGATATCGCCCAAATAACTGCGAATGTACATGGGGCCTTTGTTTAATATCGCCTCATACGTCGCTTTGACATCGCGGCTGGTCACTGGCGTTCCATCCCAAAATAGAGCGGCAGGATTCAAATGATAGACAATCCAGCTGGTATCCTCTGGATCATACGTCACCTTGCTTGCCAGCTGCGGATACATGGTAAAGGCTTCATTCAATGAGCCCGTCATCAAGGTATCATAGAGGTAATCAGTGCCAATCATGGCCACACCAGTGGTCATCCACTTGTTGGCACTATTGAATGTACCGCGAGTATCTAATGACAAAGTACCGCCTGATGGTGCCTGTGGATTGGCATACGGCAGATAAGGCGCATCGATGTATGCTGTTGGACTGTTATGACCAAGCGCTGATGTGGTGATAGGTGCAGCGATACTGCTTGGCAGCCAGCTGACAGTGAGGATTAGCAACACAGATTTTGATAGGGCGTTTTTTATCATGGTGTTATCACAAACCTTTATGCCAACCAATTTGGGGTTCAAAACAAGAATACTGACGGAAAACCTGACTGAGTGCAAAACTTTATCATAACAAAGTTAGTCTGTCTCACCTAATGGTTTGCTAGGTTATGTCTTATGCTTCCTGCATGACAGGTCTCATAAAAAAGCGCAACCGTTATCAGTTGCGCTTTTTTTGTACATGACTGCATCTTAAGGCTTTATTGAAATCTTATAGCCGAGGGGTTAACAATTCGCTTAACCATGCTTTTTTTCGAACGCGATCATAAAATCGACCAATAGCTGTACCCACTCAAGTGGTACGGCATTATAAATGCTGGCACGCATACCGCCCACATCGCGATGGCCTTTTAGATTGAGCAATCCAGCTGCTTCTGATTCTGCCAAGAATACTTTATCCAGACTGCTGTCTGCTAAGGTAAACGGTACATTCATGATAGAGCGGTACTCAGTGGCAACTGGGTTGTTATAGAAACTGCTATCATCGATGGTTCTATACAGTAAGTCTGCTTTTTGCTGGTTGATTTTACCAATAGCAGCCACGCCGCCCTGCTCTTCTAACCAATCAAACACCAATCCCGCTAAGTACCAAGAATACGTTGCTGGCGTGTTCGACATAGACTCTTTATCAGCTTGATGCTCATAGTTCAGTAGCATAGGGCACCATTCGCTGGCCTTACCCAACAAGTCTTCACGGACAATAATAATGACCAAACCTGCAGGACCGATGTTCTTTTGTGCACCCGCGTAGATCATGCCAAACTTAGACACATCTATCGGCTGTGACAAGATACAAGAGGACATATCAACGATAATCGGTGCATCGACTTGTGGCGGCTCAAATATCTGTAGGCCATGAATGGTTTCATTGGCACAGTAATGAAAATAAGCCGCGCCTTCACTGATATTCCACTCACTTTGGGCTGGCACATCTGAAAAATTACTGTTTTTACCGGTGGCGACCAAATTAATCTCACCCAGACCAAGTGCTTCATAGCGTTTTGCTTCTTTGATTGCCTTGCCTGACCATGCCCCTGTCGTCAAATAATCGCCGCGGCCACCATTTAATAGATTCAATGGAATCGCAGAAAACTGTAAGCTAGCACCACCTTGCAAAAACAGTACTTTATAGTTATCTGGTATTTCCATTAGCGAGCGTAGCTTAGCTTCCGCTTTGTCAGTAATCGCTATATACTCTTTGCTGCGATGGCTCACTTCCATGACCGATACGCCGCGACCTTGCCAGTCAAGCAGTTCGCTCTGGGCATACTCGAGCACTGATGTTGGCATGGTGGCTGGCCCAGCACAAAAATTGGGTACGCGGTGCGGCGCGGTTGTGTTTGTAGGGGTAGTAGACGTTGGGTTGGCAGGCATAATCACAGTCCTAGATATAATGAAATAAAGAGGAATACTTTACTTCAGTTTGTTGAGAAAAACGTGTGTTGATACAGTAAATTTTTGATAAGGCAGGTTGGCTGTACTATAACTCAGAGAGATATCTGATTCCACAGTTTGCGCTTTAAACTGCTGTCTTCTAGCATATCACCTAATGTCGGCACCGCTGTCAGCGTAGGATGTTCGATACCATCCGGTAATACGGTCAGCGCTGCGACTTTTATTTCTTCGCTTCGACCCATTCTAAACACATAACCTGCAAGACTAGCGTTGGCAAGCTCAGCAGTATCCATCCCTTCACAGATTGGAAATGATGTCGTCTCACAGGATATTGATAGCGCGCTTGTGATATTTTGCCACAATTTTTGACTGTCGCTAGTGAGTGCTTGGATATCCACCAGTATGACCCAGTCGCCATAGCGTCCACCTTGTAAAGTAAAAGGCGCGACCTTTTTTTGGCTTTCATTATGCGTGTTTTGATCAACATGACGCTCAAGAACAGGCGCAGTGGCTGACTGCACCGCCTCATCTATAAAGCTACTGGCGGTGCGATTGGCTGGTGATATAGTAGCGCTTTCATTATCAGGCGTATCTGAACTTAAACGGTCAAAACTATAAGTGACTGGACTTTGCTCATTGATAGTCTGAGTCTCTGTGAACTGCTCATCCATATTCCTAGCTGTACCAATAGATATGTTGATCGGCACCTCAGTAGCGACTGATTGAGCGCTTGGCGCTTCAACGTTTGGATACTCATCGCCTAGATATTCTGTATTAGGTAACGTAGTACTAGGCTGGTCAATGCTCAAATATTCAGCGTTTGATTGACTCGCTATATCCATAGCAATATCAGTGATATTGATGGTTTTTGATTCAGGCTGTATCCACTGATTGATGCCCATCATCGCTAGAATTTGGCGTTGCTGCGCACGGTGCTGCAATACAGTTAGCGGATCTTGGATATCACTCATACGACTTTACTATCCTACTTATTTTATTTGTATCATTGATAGATTGGCGAATTAACTGTCATCCGTTTACTATAAAAAACACGACATGGGAAAAATGCAACCCAGTTGCGTGTCATCACGTATCTATTCTATATAAGACTGACCGTCTATTTTATCCAGTATGCATCATGCTATCAGACATCTATTAAATAGTTATTTATCAGATAAGCAATAGTTAAACAACTACTTCCTAATCGATCATTTATCAAAAAATCTGCCGAATACCCAGCCAGCGCTCTGACATAGTAGTCAGGCAATCATATTCATCTTGGCTGATTATCGTATCGTGTAGCATAACGGTATGCAAAGTACTGAGCCATTGTCGATATTGATGGTGTGCAGGCTTGGCGGTGTCATGGTCATTGTAATCTATTTGACCACCATCCTGTTGCCTGTCTTGATGATTATCACGATAATTATCGGTATTCGGAGTATCGACCATGTGAGTGCTTGTATACTGACTGGACACCGGAACCGCAGAAATAATCGCCAATAACTGGATACTATTTAGATGCTGGGTTGTGAGCAGTAACCACTGTAGATTAACATCACTTACTGTCACGAGATCAATATCAATCAAGCGTGCATGACGCCTCAAGTCTACAATGTAATGTGCCACGCTCTCATCATTTTCACTCAATAATGATCGATCATGCATTGAGATCATCTGGCCCTTAGCATCTTTTGACAGTCGATACGCCAATAAGACGACCATTGATATTTGTGCAGTATCAAGACTATTAAACACCTGCATTGAAGGGTCAAGCTGCGTACATATGTCTTCCATGCCAGCTTTTAATATCTGTGGCCATACAGCCTGCGCGTCTGTATCTTGTAAAACTTCAGACAATATCGGTAGCAACTGCTGCAAATGTAGCGCTTGCCATAATGACAATATTGGCGATTTTTGTGATGCTCGGGCTGACGAGCTATTCAGAGCAACCGCGATTGAATGAGAGCTATCACTAGATATATTTTGATCTGACGAATCATACGCTAAGCTTTTGGTTAAGTCGGATGTCAGTTGTTGGTTAAACAACTCAAATATACCTTGCTGATAGCGCAGCAACATCGTACGGCATTTCTCTTGTTTTACATAGTACTGATGACTATCGTAACTATGATCGTCATTGCTTTTGGGCTTTAGGCTTTCGATAAGTAGTTCAGATAAATCATGTTGACACAATTGGGTTAAGGCGAGTTTAATCAAAGCACTGTCCAAACGCCTATCTAGGCTGGCTATTATTGTCAGTAACTTATAATCTATCCTATGTGGTAACACTTGCTCATGGGAGGTCGAGTCAGTCGCTACAGAGAAACCACCATTCCAAATATCATTTAGACTATAAGTAGCAGTCATTGATAATGGTTGATGCTGATGACAAAGCATAACCGCTTCGATCAGTGCTAATGTGCCTAAAGGATGATGACTATCATTAAGTATATACTGCGGTAGTGACACCTTTTGGATATCACTGACCTCAATCAATGTGTTTTTTGGTAGGTCAACGTCAGGTTTGGACTGCCACGGTTTCAACAGCCCACAAGTACTTATGTCTTCAGCCTGTACTTGAAGCCGCCCATCAACCACCACATCAGCTTCTACGGTAAATTCTAAACCGTCATTAACCTCTGATTCATCGCTCTCTCTGTTACGACCGTCGTTCCCAGACTCAACAGGAATTTTTCCGTCACTTGCCTGTTTAGTGCCACCTGTATTAATCGTCGCGGCTGTTTGAGCTTCAAATATTGACGAAGGATGTATATTTTTGTCTGGTGAATTATTACTTAGGCTATTCCCTTCTGTCGCTCCCCAATCTCCTAAGCGGCGTTGCCTATATATTTCTTTGACCTTTTGCTGATTTATTCGTTTTTCTTTAGCAATTTGTACCGCGAACTTATGATAAGCATCCGCGTTAATAGCGCTCATACGTTCAGTCAAGCTTGGATGTGTGGCAAACCATGACACATCGCCCAAATCCGCCCCACTACTAGCAAAGAAAAAATGGCTGAGTCCATTGATATCAGAAATGCCAGACAAACGCGAGCCGAGTGAGTCTTGATGAATGGCTTTTAAAGTTTCGATAATCGCAGGTGTACGTGTCAATTGAACGCTGGTGGCATCAGCGAGTAGTTCACGCTGACGGTTGAAGCTATGCTTAATCAGCTGCGCGCTTGCCATACTAGAGAAGCTCAAGCCATGCAGTAGCAGTGTCCAGAAACTACGCGGGGCTTGACGATCCATGACAGGTGGCGTTTGCACCCACTTAGACTGACGCTTGGCTGAGGACTGCTGCTGTTGTGATTGCTGCTGCCAGTAAGCGACCCACTCACTATGCGTGGTGAAATTGGCCGTTTGCGCTTCCGTATTGCGTGCAAGCGTATCAACCTGCCTCTGTGATAGAGATTTTTGGGAGATATTATCGCTATCAAAGTGCCTATAATTAGAGAGACGATTAGAGAGATGATTGGATATTGGATCACTCCAATCGTATAGTATTTGCAAGCCTGCCAACACCACCATTAGCTGTAAATTGAACGTAGCATCACCGTGCAGGATATGGCCGTACTCATGACCGATAAGCCCGTATAGCGCCTCATCAGACAGCTTGTCTAGTGCTCCTTGGGTGACGACCAATACCATATCTGAGTTATGACGACCAGCGACGAAGCCATTAATACCTTGTTCATCAGGTAATACGTACAAAATAGGGGTTTGCAAACCTGAAGCAATGGCCAATTGCTGAGCAATTTCATGATAGCGACGATAGACTGGCGGAAAATCACGCTCATTGCGCACGGCTATATGACGCGCACTATAGCGAACCTTCTCTTCGGTCTCATGTTGATGAGCGACTCCTTGACTGTGCTCCCATGCTTCTTGACTGTTATCAATGAACAGCCTAACCGCTCCTACTCGCTGAGCAATAGCACGGCCACCTGCTCTTAGGCGTCGATACTCCAAAAAACTACCACCAACGAAACTACCTAGCGTCAAGACAATGACCAGAACCAATACCCAGTGATATATGCCACCTGTAAATACTGTCAGCAGTATAGACATGACAGCCAGTCCTACAGCCATATGAGCAAGTACAATCAGGAAAAACAGTCCATAAAGTAATAGACTGCGCCGCGTACGTATCCGCTGTTCACCGAAAAAATCCATCAGATCAGGCTGCCTAGAGTTCGCCAAAATTATCTAAACCTTAGCCCATATTGACAATCGGTGCCTGAGCAATCGCTTCTCTATCTTCGAATACTAACTGACTGAGCGGACGAAAGCCAAAGGTCGTACTGACAAGGTTATTAGGAAATACTTCACGGTCGTTGTTATAGAACATCACGCTGTCATTGTAATGCTGACGCGCAAAACCAATGCGATTTTCCGTATTAGTTAACTCATCCATCAGCTCCTTGATCATGCTATCGGCTTTCAGCTCAGGGTATGCCTCAACGACAGCAGAAAACTGACTCAATGCTTTAGACAGCATACCTTCTGCTTTTGCAAATAGTGCCATGTGCTCTAGTGAGTCTGGCTGATGCTTATTAGAGTCTTGTAGATCTTGAGCATGATTACGCGCATTAATGACTCGGGTTAACGTCTCTTCTTCATGGCTTAAATAACGCTTGGCGGTCTCAACCAAATTTGGAATCAAATCATGACGACGCTTCAATTGCACATCTATTTGAGCAAAGCCATTCTTTGCTTGGTTACGTGCGCGTACCAATTTGTTAAATACTGATACGCCAAACACGACTACTAACACTATAAATGCAATAAATAGCCAAACAAACATCTTCATAATCAAACCCCAAAGTGTCTAGAATGTTAACAAAAGTTATTACATTGTATTTTAACTCATATTAATCAATGACGCTTTTAAATTGAACAGAAAATTAAATAGGATATCGAACGAAATTTTGGACAAAAAAAAGCCCTTTACAATGAAGGGCTTAATACATCATAAGATCATCTTTAATACTTTTTGATGTAAAGATCAAATTTCAGGCAAAAAAAAGCGACTCCAAAAGCACATCCTCGGCACACATCATAACTATTACCGTTGCTACCTTCCGGTCCTGGCGGGATTCATAGAACAATGTTGCGAGGCTACCAATGGAGCCACCAGATGCAGATTATACAAGGATTTTTTTATTTTGCAACCCCTGTGATAAAACTGTTTGTTTTGCGCGATAAATAGCCTATAGATTGGCTCACAAAATTGTCACAGTAACTTATACATATTTTGTTACTTTATAGAATGAAGCTAAGCAGCTGTTTTAATCTAAAAAATAACAGGCTTGGCTTTTATATAAAAATAAAGGTAGACACCATTCATATGGTTGCTAAACATGAAAATTCACTTAGGAGATAATAATGAAAAACACTTTATTAAATAAAGCAGCACTGGCTTCTGGTACAGTTTGTCTCATGACCGCCATGATGGGCAGCGCCCATGCAGAGCCAACTGGTTACGACCAACTGACATTTCAAACAGAAGTAAAAGAAGAGATTCAAAACGATGAAGTACGCGCCAGCTTATACAAAAAAGCACAGGCAACGGACTCGAAGACATTGGCCACGATGCTCAGCACCTCTATCAATAACGCGATGAAAATCGCCAAGCGCTACCCTAGCGTGACCGTGAGCACAGGACAGCAGCGCACCTATCCACGCTATGACAAAAACGATAAGATTATCGGCTGGACAGGACAGGCAAATATAGATCTGAAGAGTACTGACTTTGCAGCGACCAGCCAGCTCATTGCTGACTTGCAAGAAACCTTGGTCATGGATAATCTAAACTTTGGGGTTTCAGATACCAAAAAAGATGCCCTTGAGCAAAAACTCATGACTGAAGCATCACGCGCCTTTCAGCAGCAAGCTAAGAATCTCACTCGGGCATGGGATGCTCGTAACTATCGTGTCGTGACGGTCAATCTAAACACAGGTAGCAACTATCCACGTCCCATGTATAGCGCCATGAGCATGAAGTCAGGAATGGCAGACGAGTCAGTACCGAGCCAAAGCTTTGAATCTGGTAACAGTACGGTATCGGTCACTGCTAACGGTACCATTGAGCTAACCAAGTAAGTCAACGCACTGCTAAGACAATCAATTGACATTAAAAAAGGCAAGCATCATCAATGGTGCTTGCCTTTTTATTTGATTAACGATATCCATCATATTTAATTGTTGTCGTTATTGGGATTGAGACTGAGCCACTTCTTTTTGACTCAGTTTCAACTTCATTTTTTGATACCACGATAGGTTTTGATAAGCCAAAAGCTGCTGTGCGATCTTTTTATTGTTTTGTAATGTAGTATTGTTTTGAATCACATAGACAGTAATGGCTACCTGCTCAAGCGTTTGGCCTGTCTCGCCTTGTATTACAGCTTTTACCGTATGAGCACCTGGCAACACATTTACCGTACCAATCGATGTACTCAGCCCCTGTGCCACTTCCTTATCATCCAGATAAATACGCACACTGTCACCTGCTTGTAGCGCAGGCTTGATTTGTACAGCCACATCAATACTTTGCGCTGGGCGGCGATAAGCTCTCTCTTTACTGGGTTCAGCAATCGTTAATTGATAGCTGACTGGTGCTTTCACTGGCACAGTCGTCGTAGCAGTGGCAGGTGCATTTAGTGTTTGTGTCGCCGAAACTGGTTGATTGATGACATCAGAACTACTTGTTGCATTGCTACTTGTTGAACTGCTACCTGCTGTATTAGCAACTCCTGAGCCATTCGTCTCATTGCCTGTTGTGATGGCTATTTGGCTGATTTGTTTACCAGTTTGCTGCTCATAACTTTGCGGACGGTCAGTAAAGGTCACTTGACCGGTCTTTTCATCAACCACTTTATAGATGGGTGCAGCCTGTGTAAGCGGCATACAGAGACTGGTAGCAATGGTCAGAAGTCCTATCTTTACACCGCCTGTCAAAAAAGAAGGTTTTGATAATAATGCCATAGTCAGTCAGCCTAATTGATGTCTATTACTAAAAATTGAGTACCTATCATTATGCGATACTTTTGCAGTGAAATCAGTAGTCATCGATATGAATTCAGTAGTAATGTTAAAGAAAAACGCTTCATAACGATTTTTACCTCTATAAAAAGACATAAAAAAACCAGCTAAGTTAACCTTAGCTGGTTTTTACGACTCAAAATAACTAAGTGCTTTAGCGACTCATTAGCAGCTGTAGTACATATCAAACTCAACTGGATGTACAGTCACGTTTAGACGTTGTACTTCTTCTTCTTTCAAAGCGATAAACGCTTCTAGCATGTCTTCAGTGAAGACATCGCCTTTTAACAAGAAGTCATGATCATCACGCAGTGCTTGCAATGCAACATCTAAGCTCTCTGCAACCGTTGGGATTTGTGCTTCTTCTTCTGGTGGCAAGTCATACAAGTTTTTGTCCGCAGCTTCGCCTGGGTGCATCTTGTTTTGGATACCGTCAAGGCCAGCCATTAACAATGCAGCAAACGCTAGGTATGGGTTAGCCGTTGGATCAGGGAAACGTGCTTCAACACGTACCGCTTTAGGGCTGCTCACGTGTGGAATACGGATAGACGCTGAACGGTTAGATGCTGAATAAGCAAGTTTAATAGGCGCTTCGTAATGTGGTACTAGACGCTTATAGCTGTTGGTTGATGGGTTGGTAATCGCGTTCAATGCACGAGCGTGCTTGATGATACCACCAATAAAGTACAAGGCTGTTTCAGACAGACCAGCATACTCATCACCTGAGAAGGTGTTTACGCCGTCTTTTGAGATAGAGATATGCACGTGCATACCTGAACCATTGTCACCAACGATTGGTTTTGGCATGAATGTTGCGGTTTTGCCAAACTGATGCGCGACGTTATGTACAACGTATTTCAATTGCTGAACTTCATCCGCTTTACGTACCATCGTGTTGAACGCTACGCCAATTTCAGACTGGCAAGACGCCACTTCATGGTGATGCACTTCAACTGAGCCTTCACCAACGATCTCTTCGATACGTTCACACATAACGGCACGCATATCGTGTGAGCTATCGATTGGTGGTACTGGGAAGTAGCCGCCTTTGACACGTGGACGATGGGCCATGTTGCCCCACTCGTAAGTCTCACCTGTCGACCATGCTGCTTCTTCAGCCGTGATTTTATGGCTCACACCTGACATGTCAACTGACCATTTTACATCATCAAATACAAAGAACTCAGGCTCAGGACCGAAATAAGCGGTATCACCAATGCCAGTAGATTTTAAGTACTCTTCAGCACGGCGAGCAATAGAACGTGGATCGCGATCATAGCCCTGTAGCGTTGATGGCTCGATGATGTCACAAGTCACTACCACGGTAACGGCATCGAAGAACGGGTCAAGAAATGCGGTCTCTGGATCAGGACGCAAGATCATATCTGACGCTTCAATGCCTTTCCAACCTGCGATAGATGAGCCGTCAAACATTTTGCCATCTTCCATCACATCTTCGTCGACGCTATGCGCTGGGAAGCTGATATGTTGTTCTTTACCGCGTGTATCGGTGAAGCGAAAGTCAACCCATTTAGCGTTAGAGGATTTGATAAGATCTAATAGTTTGTTCGACATGAATAATCTCCGTTGTGTTGATCACGTTATTGCGATTTAAAATTATTAGTACAACTTTTTTCAAGAATATCAGCTGTGCTGATACTACCAAATAGCGCATTCGATATTATGCTTATTATCAACACTATTTAGTATATTAGTCAAGACGCGCATCTAAAGCGCTCACTCAACCCAACCTATCATCGTTTCCGTACCACCATAAGTCAAATCAATTTTGATTATATGTGACTCATAATACTGAATGTATTCATTAACAGCTATTTACGGATGATTATTTTATACCACGCTTTTGTGGCTCTAAATAATGACAACAGCGGTTATATAAACAGCTGCAAAGGTTATGCCAATATTTATAGATGAAACACTATCAAAATACGACACCTTATTTATTATTAATAATTACAGTTACTTATAGTACATACCTATTTATAAAAAATTTAACATCCTCATGACTCGATAATCTATCAGTCATAAAGCATCATTCGTAGCCGTTAAATCGCACTAAAACAGTGCATAAAAACATAAATAAACAATGTGTGTTTTAATTTGGTGCAACCTGCTCTATTTACTACTTACTCATGCAGTCAGCCTGCGCATTTGATGGTGGGTAAAATAGTGGTAAGATAACCGCCTATCAAAAAGCATGATAAGGCTGTAGCGCATAGCGCTCAGACTTGCGTGCCCTAATATGGCTATCTACGGATAACGATTGAGACATCGCTTGGGCGTGTTCTCATTTTGAAAACATAGAAAATCGATAAGTTGATACACTCATGATTCTGATGATCGATAATTACGACAGTTTTACGTACAATATCGTACAGTACTTTGGTGAGCTACAGCAAGATATCACCGTTTGGCGTAATGATGAGGTCACTATTGAGCAGATTCAGACGCTTGCGCCAGACATCATTGTTATTGGCCCAGGCCCATGCGATCCTGACCGTGCGGGTATTTCGCTTAAGGCCATCGAGGCCTTTAAGGGCTTTATACCGATACTGGGGATTTGCTTGGGGCATCAAGCCATTGGACAGGCGTTTGGTGGATCAGTTGTCAAAGCTGGTGAAGTGATGCATGGCCGATTGTCGGCAATTTACCATGACAATCAAGGTATATTTGCTGGATTACCCAACCCGTCAAAAGCCACACGCTATCATTCGCTCGTTATTGACAAAGCCAGCTTACCTGACTGCCTTGAGATGACCGCATGGACACAGAATATTGATGGTAATATTGAAGAAATCATGGGTATCCGTCATAAAACCTTTGCCGTAGAAGGCGTACAATTTCACCCTGAGTCTATCTTAAGCGAAGTGGGTTATCAGCTGCTCAATAATTTCTTGCAGACGCATGGCTTAGCGACATTAGCATCAGATGCGCTACCGCAAGTGGGTTGATTTTCCTATGTAGTATGATTTGCTTTTTTCAAACCAGTCACCCATATGTCAAAAAACTTCTCAATATTTCACACAAATCATCATAAAAAACAATATTAAGCGAGACCATAATGAGCGCAGAAGAAATAAAAGACACGCATACACCAGAGAGTATTGAAGCGCTTTCTGATACAGAAACGCACAAGCTGCTAACGACCGCCTTGGGTAGAATCTTTCAGCACATTGATTTGACCTTTGATGAGATGTATCAAGTGATGCTAATTATCATGCAAGGCAGATGTAGCGACGCGATGATGGGCGCTATTTTGACCGGTCTACGCATGAAGGGTGAATCTATTGATGAGATCACCGCATCGGCCAGCGCTATGCGTGCATTGGCTGCCAATATTGAACCAAAAAACTGTGCGCATTTGGTCGATATCGTGGGTACTGGTGGCGATGGCGCCAACCTCTTTAACGTCTCAACGGCCTCGGCGCTAGTAGCGGCAGCAGCTGGTGCGCAAGTGGCTAAGCATGGTAACCGCGGTGTCTCAACCAAATCGGGCAGCTCAGATTTACTTGAGCAGGCTGGCATCAGCCTGACGCTCACCCCAGAGCAAGCAAAAGACTGCATCGAGAACCAAGGTATTGGGTTTTTGTTTGCGCCTAATCATCACAGCGCCATGCGTCATGCCAATCCCATCCGCCGTGAGTTAAAAGCCCGTACTATCTTTAATATATTAGGGCCCTTGACCAATCCTGCTGGCACGCCTAACTTAGTCATCGGTGTGTTTACCGCGCAGCTATGTGAACCCATCGCCAAGGTAATGAAAAATTTAGGCGCACGCCATGTCATGGTTGTGGGTGCCAAAGACGGTCTGGATGAAATCAGTCTGGCGACATCGACTACTGTTGCTGAATTAAAAGACGGTGAGATATCGGTGTACGAGATGATGCCAGAAGATGCTGGTATCGAATCACAAACCCTCATCGGACTCGATGTCGACTCTCCAGCACAGAGCCTTGAGCTTATTCGCGCGGCTCTATCAGGTGCTGATACTCATGACCGTGCTGTGCTAAAAGCCCGTGATATGATTGCACTGAATGCAGGGGCAGCGATATATACAGCAGGGCTTGCCAGCAACTATGCCAATGGCGTCAGCCGAGCACAGCAAGTCATTCAAAATGGCGATGCGCTACTCAAGCTTGAGTCTTTGGCCAAATACACACAGCAACTGGCTGCTCAGGTTTAGCCAATAGTAGATAAGCACCAATTCGGTGCAACACTCTCTAACGTTGTCTATTTACATTTAACACTATTCGGATACCAGCATGACTACGACCCATTCAGACATTCCCTCAGTACTACAGCGCATCGTCGCCACCAAAGTCGAAGAAGTAAAAGCGGCACGCGCGCGTCTTTCTCTTGAAGACTTGCAGGCAAAAGTCGCAGCGGATAAAAAATCACGCCGAGGATTTGCGGCAGCGCTACGCGCGGCTAGCACAAAAGAGAACGGTGTCGGCATCATTGCCGAAATAAAAAAGGCCTCGCCCTCTAAAGGCGTTATCAATCACAACTTCACGCCTGCCCTGTTCGCGCTACAATATGAGCAAGCGGGTGCCAGCTGTCTATCAGTATTGACCGACCGTGATTATTTTCAGGGTGATGATACGTATTTAATTCAAGCGGCCAATGCCTCAAGCCTGCCGATATTACGCAAAGACTTTATGATCGATGTGTATCAAATCTATCAGTCTTACCTGATGGGTGCTGATTGCATCTTACTTATCATGGCCTGCTTAGATGATACCCAAGTTCAAACGCTACATGCGCTAAGTATTGAATTGGGTATGGATGTACTCATAGAAGTACATACTAAGTCCGAGCTTGAGCGCGCACTACAATTGCCACGTTCGAACCACAACATCTACGGCATTAACAATCGTGATTTAAATACGTTTGATGTCGACCTACAGACCACGCTTGATCTAAAGCATATATTGATTGACGCACTGGCTGCTGACCCTATCGATACCACGGAAAGTGATGACGATGCACTCAAACCACTCATCGTCACCGAGAGTGGCATTCATAGTAGTGATGATATTCTCTTAATGCTAGATAATGATATTCAGCACTTTTTGATCGGTGAGCAATTTATGAAAACCGACCACCCAGGTCAAGCGTTACAATCCTTACTTGCAGGCGCTGCACTAGACGGGTAAAGTGATTCAATATAACCAGATCGCATTGAGTAATACGTGTGCTATGCAAATTACTCAACCAACCTTTCATCAATCAACGATACGTTAACTTTTATGTCAAACTCTCTATTTTCAAAAGAAATGCAAGACCAACTCAAAGAACTAAAAGGCCAACTAAGCAAAGGCCGTGATACCAACTCACCTGATGGTGACAATCAAAAACCCACTGAGCCTGTGTCATTGCCCACGCAAAAGCAAGTGAACAAGACTGTCAAGCAAATGAACAGTGAACATGTTGATGATGATAAAGTGCTATTCATGCAAGCGATGCACGGTGTCAACCAACTAGAAGACAAAAACGTCCGCTCACCCGCCAATGCGAGCAAAGCGGGCAAACCTGATGCGACCACACTCTCTAAACGTGCGGCCGCCCAAGGTAGTGAAGCGAGTGACTTGGGTGCAGGCTTATCAGATATGCAAGCACTGCTAAACCCTGTCGCTGCGGAAGCCTTTTTATCGTACAAGCAGCCAACCTTGCAGAATAAAATCTTTGATCAACTTAAAAAAGGCAAGCTACGCTGGTATGATGCCGTCGATATCCATGGTTGTACGATAGAAGAAGCCCGCGTCGCCATGACTCAACTATTGAGCCAAGCCAAGCAAAAGAACGAAACCATGGTAAAAATCGTCCATGGTAAAGGCTCTGAGGCCATTCTAAAAACGTGCGTCAATGGTTGGTTGCGTCAGTTGCCTGAAGTATTGGCGTTTTGCTCTGCACCGCCAAAAGATGGTGGCAATGGCGCGGTATTGGTCCTGCTTAAAAAACCTAAATCAGATGGCGAGTAAGCATCAGTATTAGCAATAAAAAAGGACTGCAACGATGCAGTCCTTTTTTTATCTATCAATTTGATACTGTTATGATAGTGGCTTAAGACGTAGCCTTATCTATATACTATCCTGCCATCAGAGCGACACCATCATGACGATACAAACTATCGAAAACGAAGATCAGCTGCGCGAGCATATCACAGCGCTGATCGCTATCGAGCCCAAATTTGCGCCGATCTATGCACAGGTTGGTACACCGAGCCTCAAACACAATTCAGGCGGCTTTGAGCAATTGATGAGAGCCATGGTCGGTCAACAGCTGTCTGTCGCAGCGGCAGCCAGTATTTGGCAACGGTTGGTTGATGCAAGCTTGACGACACCGAACGCAATCATTGAGGCAACGGACGAGGCTTTGCGAGAAAAAGGACTGTCTAAACAAAAGACTCGCTACGTTCGATCATTGGTTGAGCATGATATCGACTTTGCCGCGCTACCCTCTATGTCAGATGACGCCGTCATAGCAACGCTAACGGCTGTGATAGGCGTCGGGCGTTGGACGGCTGAGATGTACTTATTGTTTTCACTACAACGTGCAGATGTACTCGCGGTTGATGATTTGGCAATCAAAGTTGCGGCCATGGAGTTATTAGGCTTAGCAGATCGCCCAACACCCAAGCAACTCAAAGACCTAACTCAGCACTGGTCGCCTTACCGCAGTTGCGCTGGCCTCTTACTCTGGTCGTATTATGGGGTATTACGCAATAAAACTGCCCTACCTTTATAGCAAAAAACCCTGATAGCCACTGGCATTTTCAATCATCATCATTGTCCCTTTAAAAGAAATAGGTCAGCAACGCATGCTTAGCAGTCTGCTTAGTTCTGATTCCATATAGATAAGCCAGGTTTTCTCTTAGTATGTTTGAACTTGCTTTTTCTGAGCATGCGACTCTTATGCTTCAGCGCTTTCATCGCGCCACTTTTACTGACGGTTGCTAGAGATAAATGATGGCTGTTGATACCGGCACTCTGTTTGGCCTCTTCACTATTTTTATCACTATCCGTTTTTTTATCAAGATCTATACGGTCATGATTATAATCAAGAGTATCCTCCAAGCTACCATTGGTGTCATGACTATCCGTGTCGCTACCGTTATCCGAGATGCCGTCCACGGTTTCAGCGGTGTCGCTTTCTATATGGTGGTCAAGCTCAGTTTGATTGACGATGAGCTGCTGCGTTGGCAGAGCATGTTCGACCTTGTATTTGGCCACTTGGGTTAATATATCGACAAATAAAATATTCTGTTTGTCATAGAATTCAATAATACCAACGGCATTGACATAAGCCTGCAACTGAATGACATAGCAGTCTTGACGCAGCTCTAAAATATTGACCTGATTCCACTCCTGATTGGTCAAATCATGCTCTTTTATAAACCCATCCAAGTCATTGACCATTTTGAAGATGACATCAAGATCGGCAGTACGTTTAAGATATAGCTGATGAAAAAATCGGAACATGTCCCTTGAGGTAAAGTTTTCAATTTGCATGGACGAAAAATCACCGTTTGGTACCGTCACAACGGTACGGGTCAAGGTACGTACCCGTGATGAACGAATACCAATATCGATGACCGTGCCTTCATAAGCCCCAAATTTACAATAATCACCGATGCGTACTGGTGAGTCTGCAACTACAACGACACTACCAACAAGGTTTTCGATGGTTTTTTGAGCACCAAGCGCTAATGCCAAACCACCAACACCTAGAGCGGCGATACCAGTGGTCAAATCAAACCCCAAATTGCCAAAGATAACGATGACGGCAAATATCAGTAGCAGTGCTTTGACGACTTTGCGAAGCAGCCCCAAGATAGACACACGCTCGGTATGGTTTCTCTTATAACTTAGATTGACCGCCCGAGTAAATATCGCATCAATAACCCGCAGCAGCAGCCAAGTGGTTGCTACCCATGAAGCAATATCGGTAAATCGATTGACTGGCTCACGTAGCGTCACTGATACGCCTGCATATACCATAACCTCGGATAATATCAGTGCCATAATAACGACAGCGAGTGGCAGTATCACTTTGTTCGGCAATGGCAATGGTGCACCGCGTACATAAGGATAAGTCATTCGCAGTAAATGGTACAACAGCCACACCGCGATGTAGGTCAGTACAAAGCTACTGATAATCATGGTTAGCGCAGCGACCAAATCAGCCAATTGGTAGCCGAAAAGTTTTTTACCATCTAAAGAGTCAACGGTATAGCGAGATACTAAGGTAGGTTCTGTGTTTTCTATCACTTCTGGCACTGAGCTGAGCGTATCACTCGAAAACTGCCAATATTGTTCGTCGTCTTTAGACACCACTCTTTCTAGTAGCAGTGGCACACTTCTCTCACCGACATTAATCACGCCGACATTTTCTTGGCTTGGTGGCAATTGATCCGTTAGATTGCCTTCAGGGGCATTGCTGATCTGTAAATCAGGCTGAAAACGTCCACCTGCATCCAGTGCCTGCTTGAACTGGCGAACTACTGTGGTCGGGTTGTCAGATTTTGATAAATTGAGGTAGTTGCTGGCGAGCAAGTAATCGTTTTCGCCCAGCGCACTGATGAACCCTTGTACAGTATGCCGCGGTGTATCGCGCCCAAACGAGTCAGGCAGGTTTGAGATAACAGACTCTCCGCTGCTATCGCCACCGACACCCAAAGCCCCTGCTTCAAGGGCAAATGCGCTGTTTGGAAGAAAAAAACCCATCACCATCGCCATCAACAATACTATGATAGTTAATGGCTTTTTGATGATAGAGCTGAGGGGATAAAGCGCCACACTGGGAGTCAGATCATGCTTGGTAGACAAAACAAACCTCTTATTTTTATAAACGGTACAATGGAGAACATTCAAGATTTGCACTATAGTAACAATTATTTATAACAGCAGTGCTTTTGATTACATGATTTTTGGTCAACGGTGTTGGCTTTCTATCTTTTGACACAGCATACCGGTCTGATAATGTCTGCTAAAAAAATATCCATCAATGAACAAACCATAGTCAGACGGATAATTAACGACTATATAATGAATAACATTCAGCCTACCCTGAGTAAAAATTAGGTTAAAGTGGTTTATAAAGCCTGCCATATTGTAGATAATGTATATAGTTTTGCTTATATACATCTTTTTGTAACCTTTGACATGCTTAACGTCAGACTCGTTACCTTTTATTTCTGCCTTTTTATATGATTACTTTGGAATCAACTATGTCTTTATCACGTTCATCTTCACGTGCTTATCTTCGTTTGAGTATCTTAAGCGCGCTAGGTTTACTCGCTGTGAATACCGCAATGGCAGCTACTTTTGAAAATACTTCCATCAACGATAGCGACCTACCACAAGTTGAGCTTGATAAAATTGTCGTAACAGCCACCCGTACGCCGACTAAGACCAGTAATATTATCGCTCAGACACGGGTAATCGATAAAGAAGAATTGCAACGCTATCAAGGTCAAACCGTGATTGATGTACTAAAAAATCAATCCGGTATGAACATTGCTCAAAGTGGCGGTACAGGCACAGTCAGTAACTTTTATATGCGTGGCTATGATAGTAAGCAAGTGCTTGTAATCATTGATGGTATTCGCTACAGCTCTATTTCTACAGGCGCGCCAGCGCTAAATTTATTATCTGCCGATCAAATCGACCGTATAGAAATACTATATGGCGCATCAGGTTCTAGTATTTATGGTTCTGACGCGATGGGCGGTGTCATTCAAATATTTACTAAAGGCAATAACGTAGAACAATCCAATCTTTCAACGACCGTTGGTTATGGTAGCAACAACCATTACCAAGTAGGCATAACAGGTCAGCTTAAAAATGAGACTTCTTCATTGAGCTTAGGTGTCAGCCGTAACGAAACAGACGGTTTTAACGCGATTGCTAACCCCAGCTCTTATGATTACAATGCTGATGATGATGGTTTTAAATCTACCAATGCCAGTCTAGCATTACAACATAAGATTTCAGACTCTTTAAGTGCTGGACTCAGCGCATTATATTCTGACTCTACAACGGATATTGACTCTGCAGGCAACGCTTTTCCAAATGCTTATTCAGATCAAAAAAATGGCAGCGCCAACGTTTTTATTCAGCATCAAACACCATTAGCCGTCACTAAATTTAGCTATGGTCAAAGTATCGATAAATCCACTACTCATGATGCTAACTCTATTGATTATCAAGATGGCAGTCAATTTGATACCATTCAACAGCAGGCACGTTCAGAAACAAGTATCAATGCACAACCTGGTACCGTTATCATTGGCGCAGAATGGTTATCACAAAAATTAGAGGCATCCGATGTTTTGGATTTTTCAGGTTTTCCTGCACCTGCCGCTCAAACTGCTTACGATCCTGAAGATAGAACGGTCAAAAGTGGTTTTGTGGGCTATCAATTATCAGAAGATAGTTATGACCTACAAGCCAATTATCGCGTCGATGACAATTCACAATATGGCAATGAGGACACATACAACATAGGTGCCGCTATACGTCCATTAGATGGCTTGCGTATCGGTGCAAGCTATGCGACAGGATTTCGCGCACCAACCTTCAACGATTTATACTACCCTGGTTACAGTAACCCAGACTTAAAGCCTGAGACCAGTAAAAATACGGAAGTGTTTGTAGAGTACAATAAAGGAAATCAAATCTCCCGTCTGACTGGCTATCATACTGACGTTGATGACTTGATTGGTGGTAATACCAACACGAGTGAGGCACAAATCAAAGGATTAAGCTTGACTTCAGACTGGAGCGTTAGTTCGTTTGTATTCGGTTTGGGTTATGACTATCTAGAAGCCAAAGACAAAACCACCAATAGTACTAACTATAATAACGACCTTGTATACCGCCCTCAAAATAGCAGTTTGATTTATGTTGGTTATCAGCAACCTGCTTTTGATGTGCGTTTAGAAGCTAAATATACTGATGAAAGATTCTCTGATGCTGCAAATACTACTAAGTTGGATGACTACACTCTACTAAACTTAAGTGGCGTTATCTATCTGACGACCAATCTTCGTGCTAACTTACGCGTTGACAATATCACTGATGAAGATTACACACTATCTAATCAATTCGGTACAGAATATGCCACTGAAGGCACTAGCTATTTTGGCTCTTTAACCTATGATTGGTACTAAACTCATCGAAAATTGAGATCGTATTTATTGCAAGCAAGAGAAAGGCTATCAGTTGATGGCCTTTTTTTATTGCCATAAAAACCTGAAATCAAACTTAACACTGCTGTCTATTATTTCTATTAGCCAGTAGGTGACATTTTATCTGTCATCTATTACAATGACACCCTCCGAGAGGTGTTGCGCCATGACCACGAATATTGCATTGAAAGCTAAAATCATGCAAATTATAGGTTATGTTAGGCTCGGTTAACTGTCGAGTGTCCTATTTTTGGTCACTCACAGCGCAAACAACGGCACCTGCGTTTTTATTCTTTTTATCATAAATTAACCACTGATAGGAGCATATTATGGACGCAGTGTCTAACACCCCATCTGCCCATACGATCGATCCCTCTTTCACTGACTATAAAGTCGCTGATATTAGCCTTGCTGATTACGGCCGCCGTGAAATCACCCTTGCTGAAGCCGAAATGCCTGCCCTTATGGGTTTGCGTCGTCGCTACGAAGCCGATCAGCCGCTTAAAGGCGCTAAAATCGCTGGCTGTATCCACATGACCATTCAAACGGCTGTACTTATCGAGACACTCGTCGCGCTAGGTGCTGAAGTACGTTGGACATCATGTAACATCTTCTCAACTCAAGACCATGCTGCAGCTGCAATTGCTGCTGCTGGTATCTCTGTTTATGCTTGGAAAGGCGAAACAGAAGAAGAGTACGAATGGTGCTTGCGTCAGCAAATTCACGTGGGCGGCGAAGCATCAGGCCAACTTTGGGATGCCAACCTAATTTTGGATGACGGCGGTGACTTAACTGCTTTAATTCATAATGATTATGCTGAGCTGCTTGATAGCATTCATGGTATCTCAGAAGAGACGACTACTGGTGTCCATCGTTTGGTTGAAATGCTTGCCAAAGGCACACTTAAAGTACCAGCCATCAACGTCAACGACGCTGTTACTAAGTCTAAAAATGACAACAAATACGGTTGCCGTCATAGCTTGAATGATGCTATCAAACGCGCTACCGACATGTTCCTTGCTGGTCGCCGCGCTTTGGTTATCGGTTATGGTGATGTAGGCAAAGGCTCTACGCAAAGCTTACGTCAAGAAGGCATGATCGTACGTGTATCAGAAGTTGATCCTATCTGTGCTATGCAGGCATGTATGGACGGCTTTGAAGTATTGTCACCTTACATTAATGGTGATAACACTGGCGGCGCAGACAACATTAACACGCGTTTGCTTGAAGATACTGACATGATCGTTACCACCACTGGTAACTACCATGTATGTGATCGTCATATGCTAGCAGCACTGAAACCTGGTGCAGTCGTTTGTAACATTGGTCACTTCGATACCGAAATTGACACCCAATTCATGCGTGACAACTGGCGCTGGGTTGAGATCAAGCCACAAGTGCATCAAATCTTCCGCTCAGACGATGAAAACGATTATTTGATCTTGCTTGCTGAAGGCCGCCTAGTGAACCTAGGTAATGCAACTGGTCACCCATCACGCGTAATGGACGGCTCATTTGCCAACCAAGTATTGGCGCAAATGTACTTGTTTGATGAAAAATTCGCAGACTTGCCAGCAGACAAGCGTACCGATAACTTATACGTAAAAGTATTGCCTAAAAAGCTAGACGAAGAAGTGGCTGCTGCTATGGTTGCAGGCTTTAACGGCACTTTGACCAAGCTAACTAGCAAGCAAGCCGAGTACTTAGGTGTCCCTGTTGAAGGTCCATTTAAGCCTGACGCTTATAAATACTAATCAAAGTACTGAGGAGCACGACGATGAGTAAGCCTGCTTTCTCTTTTGAGTTTTTTCCTGCCAAATCTGAGCAAGGGCACGAAAAACTGCTGAGTACTTATGATGATCTTAACGAGCTGGCACCTGCGTACTTTTCGGTGACTTATGGTGCAGGCGGCTCAACCCGTAGTCGCACCTTAGACATCGTACAAGCCTTGTGCGCGCGCGGTGACACCGAAATTGCACCGCACATCTCCTGTATTGGTGATGACAAAGTGCAAATCGCTGAGCTACTGACGCACTATAAGAGTTTAGGTATCAAGCGTTTGGTCGCCCTACGTGGTGACTTGCCATCAGGGCAAGTTGGCATGGGCGAGCTACCATTTGCACTGGATTTGGTTAAATTTATTCGCGAGCATTCAGGGGATCACTTTCACATCGAGGTGGCCGCTTATCCTGAAATGCACCCACAAGCACGCAGCTTTGGGTTCGATATTGATAACCTAGTGAATAAGTACCAAGCTGGTGCAAATGCGGCCATCACTCAGTTTTTTTATAATGCTGACAGCTACTTATATTTGCGTGATGCATTAGAGCAGCGTGGTATTGATACGGTTGCTAAGCCATTGGTTGCTGGCATCATGCCAATCACCAACTCTAGCAATTTGATACGCTTTGCTGACAGCTGCGGCGCTGATATTCCACGTTTTGTGCGTAAGCAGCTGGCTGACTTTGGTGATGATCGTAAAGCCATCCGCGAGTTTGGTTTTGATGTGGTATATCGTCTCTGTGAGCGCTTAATCGCCGAGGGCGCACCCGCCATGCACTTTTATAGCATGAACAAAGTTGAGCCCAATAAACGCTTGGTTGAAGCCTTGGGGTTGACTGCTTAGTCCCTCACCTCTACTGAACTTACCAATAAAAGTGGCGCTCCTAGGAGCGCCATTTTTATTGGTAAAACTCTTATTGAGAACCATTCGTAATTATATTTGTACACTTCGTCTTATTTTATTATTAAAAATATCTTCACTGTGCAATAATATTGTTTTTATAAAAACAACTTTTACTAAGAAAAATTCTCATAAAATAAATGTCTTTAATTGTCTCAAGTGATATTCTACCAACCCGATAATAACTAAGCTTAATCAAATAATAGGAATAAGATAACGTGCGACGTTTTTTTTATAGCCATGGAAGTGCCAGCAGTGATACCTCGCTCTCAATCAAGCTAAAAGCGCTCTCAATAGGTAGTGAGCTTGAACTACCAGATAATATTGTTCATCATTGGTGCCGCGTATTGCGAGCAAGTATTGGTGATCAAGGTATCTTGTTTGATGGGTTTGGCGGTGAATATCAAGCTCAGCTTAAGAGCATTAGCAAAAAATCGGCGACAGCCACATTGCTATCGCAAGTTACAGATGATAAAACCGCACCGATTTTTTGTAAAATAGGTCTGGTCATGAGCCGCGGAGAGCGTATGGATTACGCTATCCAAAAAGCCACTGAGCTTGGCGTCACGGCCATCCAATTGCTTAGTAGCCACCATGGGGAAATCTCTCTAAAACCCGCTCAGGTAGACAAAAAACTCGCACACTGGCAACAAGTGGCTATCGCTGCCTGTGAGCAGTGCGGTCTCAACCGCCCACCGTTGATTCTCTCCCCTTTGTCTATTAATGACTGGCTAAAATCTTTAGATTCTGATACTTCTAATAGACAGCTGACCGTTAGCCCCATTGTTGCTCTGCTCAGTCAAGATACTTATTATCAAGCCTTACTACAACCTGCAGACCTGTGTATGCAAATGAGTGTGCCAGCAGCGGGTCAGCCTGCAATGCCTGATAACTTACTCCAAATCCTTAAACAAGAAACCCCTTATATTAAATTACTGATTGGCCCTGAAGGCGGTTTAAGTCTTGATGAGCGTCAGCAGGCATCATCCGTTGGTTTTAGACCTTGGCAAATTGGTCCCAGAGTACTACGTACCGAAACAGCACCCGTGGTCGCACTGTCTACCTTGCATGCATTAAGTGTTTGATAAAACTGGTAAATAATGGAATAACAATAGCATTTTAGATCATTTACACCTACTATCTAAGAGCCTGCTGTTTTTTATTTGTCACTGATTAAGCATGCCTTGATAGTTCAATTCTTATTTCCTATAAGCCATTCTCTTTTGTGAGATCTTATTATGAGCAATTTTGAACCCTTGTCAGTATTGACCAAACAACAATTAATGACCGAACTGTGCGAACGCCTCGAAGATGCCATATTTATATTAGATAGCAATTTACGCTATCTATCTGTTAATGCCAGCTATGAGCTTATGATAGGCTATAAAGAGGCCTTTTTGGTTGGTCGACCACTAGGTATTTATGCTGCTGAGTTTTTATCAGTTGAAGAACAGTCTATTTTAAGAGACATCCATCACAACTTAGATGAACACGGGTTTTATGAGCTTGATTTTTCCATGGCCAATCGCTATGGACAGACATTAGATTGCCATATCACCTACCGTAGAATCCATATCGAGCAAGGCACCTACCATGTTTGTATGATACAAGACCTGTCTTCGGCGGTGAAAGACCAAAAACAGCTCGCACATTTGCTCAACTACGATCAATTGACAGGACTGCCTAACCGAAAAGTTTTTTTGAATCAGACCAGCGATATATTATTAGACAGTTACCAAGAAGTGGTGGTGGTACGTCTGAATATCGATCGCTATCGCAATCTTTCGAGCTTGTTAGGACCTGAAGGTACCAATAAATTAATAAAGAACTTTGTCTCAGGTGTCGAAGCACTCAAATTAAAAAACCTACGATGTTTCTCCCACTTTGGTGGTGACGACTTTGCCTTGCTGTTTGAATATAATGACGCCAACCTAGTACGCCATCAGCTAGACACACTCATGCAAATGTGTGAACGTCCTTTTTCTTTGGGAAAAAAGCAAGCTGCTGACAACAATATTTATTATCACGTATCTATTGGCGTCAGTTATTTTCCAAAAGACGATTGTGATGTCATAGAACTACTGACCAAAGCTGAGAAAGCCTTACAATATGTCAAACAACATGGCGGGGATGACATCCGCTGGTATGATGATGCCATTGAAGAGGATACTGCAGGCAGCTTACAACTCGAGGCTGAGCTTAGGCTGGCTACCACAGCAGGTCAGTTTGTCCCCCACTATCAGCCAAAATTCTCATTAGATACTGGTGAGATTACAGGATTTGAGGCACTCGTGCGTTGGCAGCATCCAACTCGCGGACTGTTAAAGCCCATACACTTCATCGATGCTATTCTCACTCATAAGCTGTCGTTTGAGCTGTTTTCACAAATGGCCATTCAGATTGCAAAGCAGCTGTCAATTTGGCAGCAGCAAGGATTTTCTCAGCATGTTTGTATCAATGCGGATGCCGCTGAATTTAGTCATCCTGAGTTTTTTGCGATGGTAAGTGGCTTGCTGGTGGAGCATGGTATTGCCGCACATCAATTACATATTGAGGTGACTGAATCTTCTTTGATTCAACGTCATGATAATGTCAGAAAACAACTAAATTTACTAAAAGAGTTGGGAATTTGTCTTGCTCTAGACGATTTTGGTACTGGCTATGCGTCTTTGAGCTACTTACAAGAGTATCCTTTCGACTTTATTAAAATCGATAAAAGCTTTATCTCAAATATTGATACCGATCGCACCCAGTACGCTATCGTCAAAGCCATTTTGGATTTAGCAGTTGCGCTAGACATGCAGGTTGTCGCCGAAGGTATTGAAACAGTGGAACAGCGTGATGTTTTGTTAGGCATGGGCTGTGAGAACGGTCAAGGTTATTGGTTTAGCAAACCAGTAACTGCTGATGCTGCGACCAAGATGCTAATGGAACAGTACGCTGCTAAATAGAACTGCTGTTAATACGCCCTATTGATGGTAAGCATGACATCCTATCAGACACAGTTAACAGAGGCGCCGCTGCAAATACAGTTGTAGCGGCTTTTTTAGAGCATCGCTTTAGTGTGGTTCAGTGCAATCAATAGCGGTCTAAATCGGCTAAAAAATGTAGCGCGCTAATGATGATAATTCTTAGCATCATGAAAGTTTTCATAGGGTTATTACGATGATTTTTTTGCGCCTAACGTTGATTGTATAATTGATGCAAGATAGGTTCATGACTTATCAGTCCTGTCACCAAACTTGTATAATTTCCTATGAACGCCTATCTTTTATAGTGAATTTGTTAGAACTCATTTAGTCGTCTATCGACTCTAACAATCATGATTTTTTCAATACTATTTTATGTCATCAATAACACAGTCAATCTGTTTTTATACTTACTGCTGGTTTAATTTTTAGCGTAAGTCAGGCCGAATCCATGCACTACATACCAGTGCAATTTTATGCCTAATACTGACTGTGATTGGTTACATTCCAAAAAGGACAGGAAGTTATGCAATACAAAGCGCCCTTACGTGATATTCAATTCGTTATGCATGAACTACTAGATAGCGAAAGCCACTACAAAACGCTACCTGCATTTCAAGAAGCGGACCGCGAGCTGATGGATAGCCTGTTTGAAATGGCTGCAAGCTTTGCTGAAAATGAGCTGTCGCCACTCAACCAAAGCGGTGATGCTGAAGGCTGTAAGTTTGAAAATGGTGTTGTCACCACGCCAAAAGGCTTCAAAGAAGCCTATAAAGCTTATTGTGAGCTTGGCTTCCCTGCTTTGTCTGCTGAAGAAGCATTTGGTGGTCAAAACATGCCGTTTTCACTGTCAACGGTCATCAATGAGATGGTTGGTACGGCTAACTGGTCATTCTCTATGTACCCAGGCCTATCACATGGTGCGATCCAAACCATCGAGCATCATGGTACTGATGAGCAGAAAAACATCTATTTAGAAAAAATGATCAGCGGTGAATGGTCAGGTACGATGTGTCTGACTGAAGCACATGCGGGTTCTGACTTGGGTATCATCCGTACCAAAGCTGAGCCTAAAGAAGATGGTAGCTATAGTATTACTGGTCAAAAGATTTTTATCTCAGCCGGCGAGCATGATTTAACCGACAATATTATTCACATTGTATTGGCGCGTTTACCAGGCGCACCTGCTGGCACAAAAGGCATCTCATTGTTTATCGTTCCTAAAATGACGGTTCAAGAAGATGGTAGCGTTGGCGAAAGCAACAATGTCGTTTGTGGCTCTATCGAGCATAAAATGGGTATTAAAGCCTCTGCCACTTGTGTCATCAACTTCGATGGCGCAACAGGTTACCTAATTGGCCCAGAAAACCGCGGCCTACAGTGCATGTTTACTTTCATGAACGTTGCCCGTATCGGTACGGCTGTTCAGGGCTTGACTGCTGCAGAGTATGCTTTCCAAGGCTCATTGACTTATGCCAAAGATCGTTTGGCCATGCGCTCTTTGTCAGGTACCAAAGCACCAGAAAAAGTAGCTGACCCAATTATTGTACATCCAGCGGTTCGCAACATGCTATTGACCGAAAAAGCCTTTGCTGAAGGTGGCCGTGCATTGGTCTATTATCTCTCACATTTTGCGGATACTGTCGCAAAAGGCGAAGGCGAAGAGCTTAAATTTGCTGATCAAATGCTGTCATTGTTGACACCAATCGCTAAAGCATTTTTGACCGAGACTGGTCTAGAAGCGGCCAACCATGGCATTCAAGTCTATGGCGGTCATGGCTTTGTAAGTGAATGGGGTATGGAGCAAAACGTGCGTGATACCCGTATCGCTTGTCTATATGAAGGTACGACTGAAATCCAAGCACTTGATCTATTGGGCCGCAAAGTATTGGGTTCACAAGGTAAGCTGCTTGCAAACTTTGTCAAAGTTATCCAAGACTTCTGTGATGAAAACAAAGAAAATGATGAGATGGGTCAATTTATCCGTCCACTAGTCAAGCATCTAAAAGAATGGGGCGACTTAACAGCACGCATTGGCATGCAAGCCACTGAAAGCCCTGAAGCAGTAGGCGGTGCAGCGGTTGATTATATGTACTTCAGTGGTTATGTGACTTTGGCTTATTTATGGGCACGTATGGCACTTGTGGCACAAACCGCTATTGCTGATGGCAGCAGCGAGCCTGCATTCTATGATGCTAAAATCAAGACGGCACAGTTCTATTTTGCCAAATTGCTTCCACGTACTACCACACACGTAGAGCGCATCAGCACTGGTGTTGAGCCGTACATGAGCATGGATGTTGAGCAGTTTGCCTTTTAATTAAAGACTTTATAAATTAGCTAAGATACATGATCGGCAACATACCATAGTATGTTGCCGATTTATTTTGTAGCACTGTTCATCTTGTTAGCACTATACGTCAATGGTGGGTTTAACACTTGAGATGTATTTCAGCATCACAATAGTCGCTACTAACTTTTGGTGCACGCACAATTCACGAACAAATACACTCGCTCACACGCTTATTTGTTAAACTTTGGTTATTCACCTCTAATGCTATATCAAGAGAACTATTAATAATCTCAAAGAATCTAATTTTATTCATTTGAATCAAAGGAATGTTTATGGCTGTTTATAATGCCCCTCTTAATGACATGCGCTTTATCTTAAATGATGTATTTAATGCGCCTAAATTTTGGCAAAATAACGAAAACCTCGCTCATGTCGATATAGAAACAGTCGATATGATCTTAGAAGAAATGGCAAAACTGTCTAAAAACGTTCTATTGCCTATCAATCGCAGTGGTGATGAAGAAGGCGCAACCTTTCATGGCGATGGCGTCGTCACTACCCCAACAGGTTTTAAAGAAGCGTACAAGCAATTTGCTGAATCAGGTTGGGTTGGGTTAAGTGGTAATGCAGAATACGGCGGTCAAGGGTTCCCTAAAATGGTGACCATGCTGACAGAAGAGATGGTATTTACTGCAAACCAATCGTTTGCACTGTACCCAAATCTAACCGTTGGTGCGACGCTATGCCTAAACGCAGCAGCCTCTGAAGAGCAAAAACAAACTTACCTAGAAAAAATGTACAATGGTGAATGGGCAGGCACCATGTGCTTGACTGAACCGCATGCGGGTACTGACTTGGGTATTATCAAAACCAAAGCGGTGCCTAATGATGATGGCAGCTATGACATCTCTGGTACCAAAATCTTTATCACGGGCGGTGAGCATGACCTCACTGACAATATCATTCATCTGGTATTGGCAAAAACACCTAATGCACCAGAAGGCTCAAAAGGTATCTCATTGTTTGTGGTACCAAAATTCTTGGTCAATGCAGATGGTAGCTTGGGCGAGCGCAATACATTAGCAGTTGGTTCTATTGAGCACAAAATGGGCATCAAAGCCTCTGCCACTTGTGTGATGAACTTTGATAATGCCAAAGGTTGGATGGTTGGTGCAGAAAACACAGGTCTGTCATCAATGTTCATTATGATGAACTACGAACGTGTCACCATGGGTCTACAAGGCCTTGGCGGTTCTGAGCTTGCTTATCAAAATGCGGCGCTATATGCCAATGACCGTGGTCAAGGTCGTAGCGATACACAGCTTCAAAGCCCAGAAAAACCTGCTGATGCCATCATTCATCATGCTGATGTGCGCCGTATGCTATTGAATGCCAAAGCCAACACCGAAGCCTCACGTTGCTTTGCGATGTACGTTGCCAAGAACCTTGATGAAGAGAAGTTTAGTACTGATCCTGAATCAGCAAAAGCTGCCGCTGCTCGCGTTGCTCTACTGACGCCAGTTGCTAAGGCTTTCTTGACTGACAAAGCTCTAGAAGCGACGGTTGATTGCCAACAGGTCTTTGGTGGTCATGGCTATATCCGTGAATGGGGTATGGAGCAAATCGTACGTGATACCCGTATCGCTCAGATTTATGAAGGCACCAACGGCATTCAAGCACTTGATCTATTGGGTCGTAAAGTGGCTCGTAACAATGGTAAATACGTCACTCACTTCTTGGGTGAGATTCGTGACTTTGTCAATAATATGCAAGCAGATCATGGTATCAAACAAGCCACGTTAGATGCGGCAGATACCATTGAAACACTTACCAACACGGTACTAAGTAATATTGGCGAACGCAAAAACGAAGTTAATGGCTGTGCAGTAGATTATATGCATGCTTTTGGTTACTTGTCTTATTCATACATGTTTGCGATGATGGTCGAAGCTGCTGATGGTAAAGAAGGTGATTTTTATACCAATAAAGCCAAGCTAGCCGATTATTTCGTCGGTCGTATATTGCCACGTATCGAGTCGCATGCACAGATGGTCAAAGCTGGTAGTGATCCAATGATGAACTTTGATCTTGATTACTTCGATGTACCTGCTAGCTAAATGGTCATCGCAAAGATTATATAAAATTCTAATAAAAAGGACAGTCTTGTTACTGTCCTTTTTTTTGTCAAAATAACTGCTAACAAAATAATTCACTATCGATGTGTGGTTACGATTAAAATGATGCAGGACAAAGTGTTGCTAAAATAAAATTAGAACCTTACCAAATTTCAAAAACGCATTACTCCCCACTATGTAATGCATAGTATTAAATAATAAAAACGATTGAAACAACTATGATAAAGGGTGCGACGTGTCAGAATTAAAACGCATTTTACAACAAATTACCGCCCTCAGTGATGTGCCCGATCCTTCGGTGCTCAAACGTTTGATTGATGAGCTACGTGTCAGTGATAAAGAACCTGCTTTAGCCAATGAAAAAATCCAAGATCTCATTGATATTTTGCATCAGCATCCAGAATATGGTGACGGTCTGTCTAGCTTTGTGCTAAAACTGATTATCCAGTATCGACAAATCGCGCTGTATACCGATACGGGCATCATGTCAGATCAAGGATTCTTTAACAGTTTACGACGGCTGATCGGTCATCGTTTTTTGCCGATATTACCTCAAGATGACTCAGTGGTTGAACTGGTTGGTTATTTGTTTGACAAACGCTCTGATGAACGTTGGCTCAACAATATCGAAAAAGACAAATGGGATGATCTGGTCAAGCAGATTAAAGTAGAAGACAAGCACTTAAATTTAGTAGCGACGGCAAAAAACAGCATTTTGAATGCCATCATTATTCTATCATATCGTATTAGTGGTCTTGGTTTGCATCCTGATTTGATGGACTCCTATCCTCAAATGCTGAATTATTCAGCCTCTTTTGTGGCACAAAACCAAGAAGCGGTACTTTTTGTCAATCAATACCGTCAAGCGCATGAATTGGATACCCTCACTGACATTACCCCTGAGCATGCCGTTGATCCAGCACCTTTACTGGTCATGTTAGAGCAATGCGAAGACATAGTAGCCACGGTACGTAAACGTATTTATAAAACAGGTATCTCTATTCGTTTGACCAATATGATGCTGCGTTTGGATCAAAGTTTGCAGCGGATACGGATTTTGACGGAGCTTGTGACCGATGACAACCAAAAGCGAGATCGAGCCGTTATTGAGCTGATACAAGCCCTGATTACCACTGCCAATCGCCGTTATAGTATCGGCTACCTGATTGATAACAACACCAAACTGCTCTCGCGTAAAGTCACCGAAAATGCAAGCCGTGTGGGTGAGCACTATATCAGTACCGATAAAGCTGGCTATCAAAAGATGCTCAAAAAAGCCTCTATTGGTGGTTTCGTGATTGCCTTTATGGCAACCATAAAGATATTGGCTTATCATTTGGCACTTGCCCCTATGGGCCGAGCATTTATCAATAGTATGATTTATGGCTTGGGCTTTGTTTTCATTCATGTTATTCGGGGCACCGTAGCAACCAAGCAGCCCGCCATGACAGCAGCAGCCATTGCCTCTACCATCTCTGAAGGTTCTGGTAAAAAGTCTCACCAACTGACCAAACTTTCAGAGTTGGTCGTTGATATTTTGCGCACGCAGTTTATTGCCATTATGGGTAACGTCATGTTGGCTATACCTGTTGCGCTTATCATCTCTTTTGCTTGGTTGCAGTACACAGGTGCGCCAATGATTGGCACTGAAAAAGCAGGTCACCTACTCCATGACTTAGACCCCTTTCATTCGTTGGCACTTCCTCATGCTGCGATTGCTGGTGTGTACTTGTTTTTATCTGGTTTGATTGCCGGTTATTATGACAATCTAGCCGTATATAACAATGTTGGCGCTCGTATACAGCGCCATAGATTATTACAGTTCCTACTGCCCAAAGCATGGCTGCAACGCTTAGGAGGCTTTATAGAAGCCAACTTGGGCGCTATCATGGGTAATTTCTTGTTCGGGGTTTTCTTAGGCAGTACCGCAACGATTGGCTATTTATTTGGCCTACCAATTGATATTCGTCATATTGCCTTTGCCTCGGCCAACTTAGCACACGGACTGTTTAACTCCTCGATTGATGACATAAACTGGAATATCATTCTGCTGTCCATACTTGGCGTGGCGCTTATTGGTATGGTTAACTTGGTCGTCAGCTTTTCGCTGGCATTATTTGTCGCTCTGCGTTCTAAAGAAGTGCGTTTCTTTGAATGGAGTCGCCTCACAAAGCTCGTGTTTGGTCATATTATCAGCCACCCCTCTGACTTCTTTTGGCCGCGCGATAAGCCCATGAAGTATGCACGGATTGATAGCCAAGGTCATATGATATTTGATGATACCTCGGCACAAAAAAATGGCAAAGCCATACCCAGTAATTATGTGGTGCGCCGATTGTCTGATGTCAGAATATTGCCTGAGTCTAAGCAAACCACTCAAACAAGTACAGACATATACTATGACAATCAGCCAAACGGCGATTATACTCAGCCTCATACCTCTCCCAAAAAAGTCATGGATTTAGATGATGGCTTGGTAGATGATGAACTGAACAGCATGCCGTATACTGATGATATCCAGTATGACAAAGCCACTAAGACCATCAGTACCATTGATAGCGAGCACAATGATATTATCGCTGATGAGCATAGTGACACCGACCATGATGACAAACCTACTGGTGATGCCAAAAACCCTTTGCCAAAACCTAAAAAACCACCAAAGCTACCCAATTAGATGGGTGACTTTGGTGGTTTTGGTACATTGCCTGTTAATCTAATGTATCAACCACTAAAACGAACCGTAAAAACGGCTTTTATGCCTCAAATATCAACGTGGCAATGGGCGCTAGACGTGATTACTTGACCATCCCCTAACCTATAAGCCAATAAATGGTTGCCCCAAACACAGCCACCATCAAGCGCACGCGCTATTGGCAAATCAACTTCCGCTTTTAGAGCCGCCCAGTGGCCAAATAATATCTTACGCGCGCGCGGTACTGGCCACTCAAACCAAGGAAAGAAACCGTCTGGCATCGGCTCATCCAACTCCCCTGAAAAGCTAAACTCAAGCGATCCATCTTGTTTGCACAGACGCATCCGAGTGAAGTAGTTGGCAATCGCGCGCATCTTGGTAAAGCCATTGATGCTTGCATGCCACTCATCAGCTTCTTTGCTATACAAATTCGGTAATAATCGATCGAGCTGTTTCAAGCTGCCTTGCAGTTGTGATTCTAGCTCCTGAGCGTGTCTTTCTGCCGCGTCAATAGTCCAGTGCGGTGGAATACCAGCATGTACCAGCACCGTATGATCATCTGGATAAGCCAGTATCGGCTGCCGACGCAGCCATTCGAGCAGCTCATCACAGTCATCAGCGGCAAAAATAGGTGCTGTTTTGTCTTTACGCTTAATTTTGGCAGCACCGCGCCATACCGCAATCAAGTTAAGATCATGATTGCCCAACACAGTGGCGGCAGCACCCTGCTCGCACAATGCCTTTACATCACGCAGCGTATTCAATGAATCTTCACCACGCGCCACCAAATCACCGGCAAACCATAACTTGTCTTGAGCAGGATCAAAATCTAGTGTTTTTAGTAATTGCAGATAAGCTGCATGGCAACCTTGCAAGTCACCAATGACGTACTGATGGCGAAAACTCATAATACCTCAATGTTTTAGAGATGATAATGGCAGAAAAATCAGCACTTATACTTCTAAATGCCTTGAATGGTTGCTTAGATTGACAAAATCTGTAACGCTCAAGGTCTCAGGACGTGCTTGCGGATCAATACTGCACGCTGCAAAATCATCTTCGCTCAGCGTCGGTAACAACGTTGATTTTTTAAAGATTGCGCGTAATGTCTTGCGGCGATGGTTAAAGGTCTCACGTACGACAATGGCAAAATGCTCTTCGTCGTTCGCAACGATGGGCTTGTTGATATGCGGTGTCAGGCGGAATACAGCACTGGTCACTTTTGGGGGCGGATTAAAAGCGCCTCGAGGCACTGTCAGCAAATAATCTGTATCACAGTGGTACTGCATAATGACAGACAAACGGCCATAGGTTTTGCTACCGACATCAGCTGTGATGCGCTCGACCACTTCTTTTTGCAACATAAAATGCATGTCTTGAATCACATCCGCATAGCTAAGCAGATGAAACAAGATAGGCGTTGAGATGTTATACGGTAGATTACCCACCACGCGCAGCTTACCGCGTTCTTCACTGTAGAACTCACGATAATCTACATGCATGGCATTGTTTTTGACAATCTCAAAGTTTGGATGGCTATTGGCGCCGATACGAATACGTAAGCTGTCTGCCAAATCACGATCTAGCTCTACGACCGTCATCGCATCCACCTCTGCCAATAACGGCTCAGTCAACGCGCCCATCCCCGGCCCGATCTCGATTAAATTGTCATCGCGCTCTAAGCGAATACTTTCAACAATCTCACGGATAACACTACGGTCATGTAAGAAATTTTGGCCGAAGCGTTTACGCGGTTGGTGTTTAGCAGCACGTAGGCTATTAGAAATAGTTTGAGCATCAAACGAAGTTTTGGACATAAAAAGGGCTTCATGTATAAAAGAGAAATGGGCTATGGCAGCAATGTGCTGGTATTATAATGACAAATTATACCACAGCTCATAATTAGGCTGTGTTTTTGAGACATTTTATCGATAAAATGCCCATACTTTAGCGCAACCGAGCCGGTGGCTTTTTTTGGGTGAAAACCATTTAACATAAGCTCCATTTATAGGAACGAAGGCAGTGTCCTAATGAGGACTTTAACCTTTGGCTATAGCCTATAGCCTATAGCCTAATAGTATCAACGTTTTAACTCTCTAAGATAGTCACAGTATATTTAATGGTATGCTTTTCACTATCAATGTCACTCAGATAGCATGAATTATATCTGTTACCCCTATTATTCTTGATCTGCCTTAATAAATATTGGCAAAACGTACAAATTTGACCATTCACTGTCATTTTACATGGTAACGTAAGCCTGCACTAACAGTATTAGCACTGTCTCACCAGCGCACTCCAAAACTCTCAAGCAGTTATTAATCGAACTATTAGCACTTCTCATACCCACTAAGCTCTACAATAATCCTCATTAAGTATTTATTACATATTTAAATGGGAAGCAAAAACTTTAGTCTTACTCCCTATTAAATTAAACTAATGTAGATTATAGTAGTATCAATATTGTTAGTTAATGTTACCTACATAAAACAAAACTTCTCCCGCATAAGAAAGCTTTCTTAATTTATAAGAGAGTTTAATAAGGATGTCTAATGACAGAAACAACTCAACTAGTCTTACAAAAAGATAATGTCAAATTGATAAATCAAGTATTAAATAGCAACCAACCTACTAATATCGTTGCTGAAGAAGGCATGCAAATTGCCTTAATAGATGCTAAAACAGGTCAACCAACTAAAAAATTAAAAGCTAAAAAAGTAGCTGATGACCTATTGATTGCAGATGAAAATGGTGAGACGTTACTGACTATTGAGGATTACTATTTAACAGATGATGTTCAGCTTGGTACAATTAGTGATTCGGGTTTTGTTGAGTTTAATTATGTGAATTCTGAGACAGGTATAACATCACAAACAGTCTCAGAGACCTCTTATTCGACACTTGTGTCAGAAATGCTCGGTGATACCTCGTTAGTTGGAGGTATAAGCAATGGTGTTTTATTGGGTTCATTAGGTGCTGTAGCACTAGGAGTTGCAGCTATAGGCAGTGGTTCAAGTGATAATTCACCAAAGCCCCCTGCTAACAAGCTACCCGTCTCAAAGAACAGCACAATTGCAGCGACTGAAGACACGATTGCCACTGGCAAACTAGAAGCGGCGACTGACGCAGACAATGATGCCTTGACCTACGCCATCGCTACTAATGCTGCTAATGGTACGGTTGTTGTCGGTAAAGACGGTAGCTATAGCTATACACCAAACGCTGACTTTAATGGTAAAGACACGTTCACTTATACTATCAATGACGGTCAAGGCGGCGTTATCACCCAAACCGCGACCGTTAACGTGGCAGCAGTGAATGATGCGCCGGTCTCAGCCAATACTACGATTGCGGCAACTGAAGACACAGTAGCTAAAGGCTCACTGGCTAAAGCCACTGACGTTGATGGCGATGTATTAACTTATACTATTGGCACCGCTGCTAAAAACGGTACAGCGACAGTAAATACTGATGGTAGCTACAACTATACCCCTAATGCCAACTTCAACGGTCAAGACAGCTTCACTTATACTGTCACTGATGGCACAGAAACGATTACTAAAACGGCCAACATTACCGTGGCTTCAGTAAATGATCTACCCGTCTCAAAGAACAGTACAATTGCAGCGACTGAAGACACGATTGCCACTGGCAAACTAGAAGCGGCGACTGACGCAGACAGTGATGCCTTGACCTACGCCATCGCTACTAATGCTGCTAATGGTACGGTTGTTGTCGGTCAAGACGGCAGCTATAGCTATACACCAAACGCTGATTTCAATGGTAAAGACACGTTCACTTATACTATCAATGACGGTCAAGGCGGCATTATCACCCAAACCGCGACCGTTAACGTGGCAGCCGTGAATGATGCACCGGTCTCAGCCAATACTACGATTGCGGCAACTGAAGACACAGTAGCTAAAGGCTCACTGGCTAAAGCCACTGACGTTGATGGCGATGTATTAACTTATATGCTGGCATCAGAAACAGCTAATGGCGAAGTCAGTGTCAACGCTGATGGCAGCTACAGCTACACACCGAATACCAACTTTAATGGCAGCGACAGCTTCACCTACACGGTCACTGATGGCACAGAAACCATTACTAAAACGGCCAACATTACCGTGGCTTCAGTAAATGATCTACCCGTCTCAAAGAACAGCACAATTGCAGCGACTGAAGACACGATTGCCACTGGCAAACTAGAAGCCGCTACCGACGCAGACAATGATGCCTTGACCTACGCCATCGCTACTAATGCTGCCAATGGTACGGTTGTTGTCGGTAAAGACGGTAGCTATAGCTATACACCAAACGCTGACTTTAATGGTAAAGACACGTTCACTTATACTATCAATGACGGTCAAGGCGGCGTTATCACCCAAACCGCGACCGTTAACGTGGCAGCAGTGAATGATGCGCCGGTCTCAGCCAATACTACGATTGCGGCAACTGAAGACACAGTAGCTAAAGGCTCACTGGCTAAAGCCACTGACGTTGATGGCGATGTATTAACTTATATGCTGGCATCAGAAACAGCTAATGGCGAAGTCAGTGTCAACGCTGATGGCAGCTACAGCTACACACCGAATACCAACTTTAATGGCAGCGACAGCTTCACCTACACGGTCACTGATGGCACAGAAACCATTACTAAAAATGCAAATGTGACTGTTAACTCATTCAGCGAAGTGTATAACCTTGAATTGCAAGAAACGTTTGAAACTAACGTTGTTAGTGCTCAGCAAACGGTAGTAGAAAAGCAGGCTTCCTCTTATATAAGTGAAGTTATAGAATTTGAAATAACTGGTCAAAACGGGATGTCTCAGCTGGGGCTTACTAATGGCTCTAATGTTATTAATGGTTATTATAGCTATGAGCTTCAAGGGACAGGAATCTCGGCTTCGAGCTCTGGTAGTATCTCATCAGTAGGATCTAATAGTTACTTGGTAGATTTTGGCACGGATACTTTACCACCAGGCACATATACTGTGTATCTCTATGTAGACTCATATGGATCTTCGATCGACTTTAATGTAACGCAGTCTAAAGATGTAGAGTCGATCGATTTTACTGGTTATCAAGACGTCACGGGCAATATCTTTTCTGATGACGATGGCGGAATCAACGCACCTAATGGTTATGAGCTTCAAATAGACGGACAATCGCTTATATTTCAAGCAGGTAGTTCGGCATCTAGCCCTATTGTTATAGATACAGATAATGGTCAACTTGAACTATCAGCTGATGGCTCTTACGTTTATCGTTCAAACGGTAATGAGCTTGGTTTAGACCTATCTCAGTTGGCAGAAAAGTTCGATATCAAAGTAGTTGACTTACAAGGGAGTTATATTGGTGCTTATCGTATTAATATTGCTTCTGATACGACACCACCAGAGGCAGGTGAATTAGTATTTAATAACTTTGAAGATACTGGAATATCTCAAGACGATGGCGTTACTCAAGACAATACTTTTGATCTAACCATTAAGAATAATGAAGCAGGTAGCCAAGTTGAGTATCAGTATTCAAAGGATCAAGGCGTGACATGGCAAGTATTGGCAAACGGCACGGCTTCTAACTTAGCAGATGGTGACTATAGCTTTAAAGCGAAGGTGACAGATGAAGCACTCAACGAAAGCTTCACTGCGGTGAAAGATATTACTATTGATGCTACTGCCCCAATACTAGGTCAAATCCTAAGCTTCAATACCACTACTAATCAGTTAGAAGTCAATGCAGATATAGAGCAAGACACGCTTCAGGCATTTAAGTCAGAAAATAGAGTATTGGTGCCTATTGCTGATGCTTCTAACATTCCTTTTGTAGAAGGTAACTATCAAATTCAAGCGTCTGATGTTGCTGGCAATAGCATAACCTTAGATTTCGTTATGGCTACTGCTTCAAGTGAATATAAACCTTCAACTGATAGGGTTGATATTGTAAGAGGATCTGCTGGAGACGATTATATTTATGGTGGCAATGGCGATGATATTTTAATATCAAGTGGCGGAACTGATCATCTATATGGCGAAGCTGGGAATGATACCTTAATTTTCGGTGGTAACTCATCTAATTACACCGGACTGCTCGGTGATATAGGAGATGATACATATATAATCGATTCTAAAAATCTTGTGAAC
>NZ_JADYWX010000003.1:0-469082 GCF_015864565.1 Psychrobacter sp. SWN149 | reverse complement strand
TGAGATGGGCGTAGAGCTTATCCACCCAATCGCTATGGACAAAGGTCTTCGCTTCGCTATTCGTGAAGGCGGCCGTACTGTAGGCGCTGGTGTTGTTGCTAACGTACTAAACTAATCTATCGGTCTCAGTAATGAGCTGTTAAGTTAGTCATAAAAAGGCCACCCTGTTTTGGGTGGCTTTTTTTTGTGTAATGCTAGAACCGATTGAAGTGAGTGTTGTCTTAAACTTCAATAGTCCCTCATAGCTTTAATTGATAAAATCAGCAATTTATTTATGGTATATCGTATTGTAATCTGTGGCATAGCTTGATATATTAGCGCTGCACTTATTGCGAGTCGCTAACCTCAGCGATAGTAGGGGAGTTGTAAACACTACAGCCTTTCTAAATAAGTGTAAAGTCAGGTAAAAATGATAATTTTACCGTCAAAGGCTTGCATTTTATGCTGAATATTGTATAATGCTGTCCTTTACACCCATAGGCGATTGGCTCAATTGGTAGAGCATCGGTCTCCAAAACCGAGGGTTGTAGGTTCGAGTCCTACATCGCCTGCCATCTTCTTATCTCATCTTTGTTGTACCCCACCATCTCCGAAGCGAGTTCTTTATGAGCAATAATCAGGATAGCCTCGAGACTAAGTTATCTGATGCCAAGGCGGTTGCTGGTGGAATGCTGTCTAAAGATAAGCATATCTCAGCGAGCGGTACTTCTGCTGTTGAAGTTGCTAAGACTGGCTCAATAAAAGATGTGATTTTGTGGCTACTTGCTGCAGCTGTTTTAATCGGTGCGACTCTAGTTAATCAATACTTACCAGGCTATTGGCAACCTGCCAACGATGTTTGGGTACGTATTGGTATTATTGTCGCATTTATTGTATTTGCATTAGTATGCTTGGCATTAACGCATCAAGGCCGTGCTTTTAAGATTTTGTTAAAAGATGCCACTGTTGAGTTACGCCGAGTCACATGGCCAAGTAAAGATGAAACCTTTCAATACACATGGCAAGTTATTGTTGTGATTGCGATTGCTGGGTTTTTTGTTTGGTTGTTAGATAACTTTTTTAATTGGTTTGTTGGTATCTTTATCGGTTAATAGCACGTATTAGTGACTAGTAATTTGATATTTTCTGACAACAATTTAATTTATAACGATCAGGAGCGTGATATGCGTTGGTATATTGTCCAAGCGTTTTCAGGATATGAAAAACAAGTACAACGTTCATTAACTGACCGTATCAATCGTAGTGATTTCACTGAGTCATTTGGTGATGTATTGGTCCCTACTGAAGAAGTCGTCGAAATGAGAGACGGCAAAAAGCGTAAGAGTGAGCGTAAATTCTTTCCAGGATACGTATTGATCCAAATGGAAATGAATGACAATACTTGGCATATCGTTAAAGAGTGTCCACGTATTATGGGCTTTATCGGTGGTACGCCTGAGATGCCTGCACCGATTACGCAAGTAGAAGCTGACCGTATTCTAAACCGTTTGAATCAGACTGAAACTGATCCTCGTCCTAAGACTCTATTTGAGCCAGGCGAAGAGTTGTTGGTTATCGACGGTCCATTCACTGACTTTAAGGGAATGGTTGAAAAAGTCGATTACGAGAAATCTAAACTACATCTGACTGTAAACGTATTTAACAGGCCAACTCAGGTTGAGCTTGAGTTTAGTAAAGTTGAGAAGCTAGACTAAACGCACAATAAATTTATCAACCGGGGAGCTGTTAGTTAATCAGATATTTATATATCAGTTTGATTCAGCGTTATTACCCATTTAGGAGAGTATCATGGCTAAGAAGATTGATGGTTACATCAAACTGCAAGTGCCTGCAGGCAAAGCAAATCCTTCACCACCTATTGGTCCAGCTTTGGGTCAAAAAGGCGTTAACATCATGGCGTTCTGTAAAGAATTTAACGCTGCGACCTCAAACCAAGAGCCGGGTCTACCGATTCCTACTGAGATCACTGTATATAGCGATAAGTCTTTTACCTTCATCATGAAATCACCACCAGCTGCGTACTTACTACGTAAAGCTGCTGGCATTGCTAAAGGTTCTGGTACACCGAACACTGCTAAAGTCGGTAAAGTTGACCGTGCACAACTAGAAGATATCGTTAAGACCAAAACTGCAGATTTAACTGCTGCTGATCTTGACGCTGCTGTCCGTACCATCGCTGGTACTGCACGTTCAATGGGTATTACCGTGGAGGGTGTGTAAATGAGCAAGCTAACCAAACGTCAAAAAGAGATTCAAAGCCGTATTGATAACGAAAAACAATACACTCTTGAAGAAGCGGTTCAAATCCTTAACGATTTACCAGCGCTTAAATTCAAAGAGTCTATTGATATCGCAGTAAACTTGGGCGTTGACCCACGTAAATCTGATCAAGTAGTTCGTGGCGCAACCAACCTACCTGCTGGTACTGGTAAAACCAAACGCGTTGCTGTATTCGCTCAAGGCGCTGCTGCTGAAGCCGCTAAAGAAGCTGGTGCAGACATCGTTGGTTTCGAAGACCTAGCAGAGTCAATCAAAGCCGGTAACATGGACTTTGATGTTGTGATCGCAGCTCCTGATGCTATGCGTGTTGTTGGTCAGTTGGGTACTATCCTAGGTCCACGTGGCCTAATGCCTAACCCAAAGGTTGGTACAGTTACACCAAACGTTGCTGAAGCTGTGACTAATGCGAAAGCTGGTCAAGCACAGTACCGTGTTGATAAAGCTGGTATCATCCATGCGACTATCGGTCAAGTTGGTTTCACTGCTGAGCAAGTTATGCAAAATGCTCAAGCACTAATCACAGATCTAAAACGTGCTAAGCCTGCTACGTCTAAAGGTACTTTCATCAAGAAAATCACCTTGTCTAGCACGATGGGTCCAGGTCTGACGATCGATGCAGTTCCTTACCGTACTGCAAAATAATTAAGTACCCACTCTTCAAATATTTTGAATGATGAGTACAAACTATATTTAACAAATTAGGTCAGCGTAGTATTTACTACGCTGTCTAAGACCGTAGGTAGAGAGTGGTTCAGAGTCATAAATAACGATTTTAGAATGGTTAATTATGAGAACGAGTTATTCTTGTTAATCGACGACAGATGAAAATCTTAGTTGTCCTACGCAGACGGTGATCCACCCAGTTGTTGATAAGAGCCGATAGTTCAATCTATCACTTGATGTCATTCTGATAACGGTGCCGTAATCAGTCGTTACTAATAAAATCTATTGCTATAGAGTTTAGAAGTAACGTGTCGTATCAAGTCAATCTAAGTCAGTCGCTTGATCGTTGAGAACTTCGGTTTTTAGTCATTAAGACACTGAGCAGATTGATAAGATTAAAGGAGTCAACTTATGGCATTAACGCTAGAGCAAAAACAACAAGTTGTGGCTGAAGTGTCTGAAGTTGCTGCTAATGCTTACTCAGCAGTAGCTGCCGAATATCACGGTATTGGTGTTGCAAAGCTTACTAAGCTGCGCGAACAAGCCCGTGAAAAAGGCGTTGTTTTGAAAGTGGTAAAAAATACACTAGCAAAACGCGCTTTTGAAGGCACTAAGTTTGAGAGCATGTCAGACCGTATGACTGGTCCACTACTTTTGGCTTTCTCTATGGAAGACTTGGGATCTGCAGCAAGAGTCGTTTTCGACTTTAGCAAAGATAACAAAGCTTTAGAGACCAAATTAGTATCAGTCGGTGGTGTTGTTTATGGTCCAGAAGAGCTAGAGCGCGTATCGAAGCTACCAACTCGCGACGAAGCACTCTCTATCTTGATGGCTACTATGAATGCACCAGTGACCAAGCTTGTCCAGACTATGAACGCTGTTCCTGGCAAGTTAGTTCGCACTGTAGCGGCAATCAAAGACGCAAAAGAAGCTGCTTAATTGCTTGTTTTAACGTAACTTTAACATCGCTATTCTTGGTTGCAATTCATTGCCAACACTACTTAAAACTGTGGCAAGCAATCAAAGCGATATTAGAATCAATTAATTTTTATCAGATAACGGAGAGTTCTCATGGCACTATCTAAAGATGACGTGTTAAACGCAATTGCTGAAATGTCAGTAATGGATATCGTTGAATTAATCAGCGCTATGGAAGAAAAATTCGGCGTAACAGCTGCTGTTGCTGCTGCACCTGCTGCTGCTGGCCCTGCTGCTGCTGCTGCTGAAGAAAAAGACGAGTTTGACGTAGTTCTTGCCAGCTTTGGCGAGAAGAAAGTTGGCGTAATCAAAGCCGTACGTGAAGCTACTGGTCTTGGCTTGAAAGAAGCGAAAGATTTGGTTGAAAGCGCTCCAGCTCCAATCAAAGAAGGCGTTAACAAAGCTGAAGCTGAAGAGTTGAAAAAGAAACTTGAAGAAGCTGGTGCAACTGTTGAACTGAAATAAGTTTAACGCTGTACTAAAAAAAGCTGGTAATGCCTTGCATTGCCAGCTTTTTTTTATTATAATTCGTAGCTTGACCTTTTGTGTCTGCCAACAGTCGTATGCAACAACACGGTGGATACCCATCAAAAGGACACACGATATACATGCAAGTACACATACCAGTTTTTGAAATCAGTTAATATGAGCTAAACGTCCGTAGATGTTTGGCATTTCTTTGTGTCTGCATGCTTTCCTATTAACACTATAGTTTATACTGATTCTAGAAGTTATAGTTACCCCGATTATTATTAATTCTGAAAAGCTTTTGACCTTAGGTTGCTCGCTGAATGTAAATTCACTGTCAGTGATTGGATTGATAGACAGTACATATTTGTAGCGGCTTTGGTTTGATAGTAAATAGTTTAGATGGCAAGTAGCCTAGATGCAATCCTAATAGACGTTATTTTTTATTAGCGTATTTATAAAGTAGGCCTGATAGGCCATGAATTATCGATCAATGTGATATTGAATTTTGTGGTTGCAACAGTCATATAGACTGATTCACCAACCATAAACTTTGGCATTACCGACAAGATTAAGTGAAGTGTGCTAAGCAAGCACTGGTGAGTAAAGTAGTAAGTGACAGAAAAGACAGAACTGAACACGAAGACCCGTTTTATATTATCGTTTACGTCGCCACGTTTGCATCGTATTTATGCATACTGGCCACGCTTTTAATTTGTTTCCACGTTTACTGTAAGGACTCTCGATGGCATATTCTTATACTGAAAAAAAGCGTATTCGCAAAAGTTTTGCTGAATTGCCCACTGTAATGGACATTCCCTATTTACTGTCTATTCAAGTAGATTCTTACGAGCAATTTTTGCAAGAGCACAAAAAGCCAAAAGCTCGTGAGAATACTGGTTTGCAAGCTGCGTATTCCTCTATTTTCCCAATTGAGAGTCACTCTGGTAATGCAGAGCTACAATTTGTTGAGTACTATTTAGGTACGCCTGAATTTGATGAGCGTGAGTGTATCTTACGTGGTTCAACCTTTGCTGCGCCTATGCGTGTCAAAATCCGTTTGATCATCAAAGACAAAGACAGCAAAGACAAAGACAGCAAAGCTGCGATCAAAGATATCCGTGAGCAAAGCGTTTACATGGGCGAGATGCCTTTGATGACGGCTAACGGTACATTCATTATCAATGGTACTGAGCGTGTTATCGTATCTCAGTTACATCGTTCACCTGGTGTGTTCTTTGACCATGATAAAGGTAAGTCGCATTCAAGTGGTAAAGTGCTTTATAACGCCCGTATCATTCCTTACCGTGGTTCATGGTTAGACTTTGAATTTGATGCAAAAGACTTAGTCTTTGCTCGTATTGACCGTCGCCGTAAGCTGTTGGCTTCTATCATTCTACGTGCACTTGGTCTAACGACTTCTGAAATCTTAGATTTATTCTTTGATAAAGTAGCCGTATACAAAGCTGAAGAGACGTTTGAGATTGATCTGGTTGCTGATCGTCTACGTGGCGAGATGGCTCAGTTCGATATCGTATCACCTGAAGGTGATGTGATTGTAGAGCAGGGTAAACGCATCAACGCACGCCGTATCCGTCAGCTTGAAGAAGCTGGTATGACGAAGATTGCTGTGCCTGATGAATACTTATATGAGCGCATTCTAGCCGAAGACATCATTGTTAATGATGAAGTTATCGCTCGTGCTAATACGCCAATCGACCATGAATTATTGGTTAAATTGAGCGCGTTTGAAGCCAGTGAGTCTATCAAAGAATTCAGCATTCTATTCACCAACGATATCGATCAGGGTAGTTATATTGCTGACACGCTACGTGCTGATAGTACCTCAAGCCGTGAAGAAGCATTGATCGAAATCTATAAAGTGATGCGTCCAGGTGAGCCACCAACGGTTGAGACTGCTGAAAAACTGTTTGAAAGCATGTTCTTCAACGCAGATCGTTATGACTTATCAAACGTCGGTCGTATGAAATTCAACCGTCGTCTTGGTTTAGAATTTGACAACACTGATGATCCAGATATCCAACGTGAACGCAGCGTATTGACCAATGATGATATCGTTAACGTTCTAAAAGAGCTTATCGAGATTCGTAACGGTCGCGGTGAAGTTGATGATATCGATCACTTAGGTAACCGCCGTATTCGTTCAGTGGGCGAGATGGCAGAAAACCAATTCCGTGTTGGCTTAGTACGTGTTGAGCGTGCGGTCAAAGAGCGTTTGAGCTCAGCAGAATCTGATAACTTGTCACCACAAGATTTGATTAACTCTAAGCCAGTAGCAGCTGCGGTGAAAGAATTCTTTGGTTCAAGCCAGTTGTCACAGTTTATGGATCAGAACAACCCATTGTCTGAAGTGACTCACAAACGCCGTGTATCAGCGTTAGGACCTGGTGGTCTGACTCGTGAACGTGCAGGCTTTGAAGTACGTGACGTACATGACACCCATTATGGCCGTGTATGCCCGATTGAGACTCCTGAAGGTCCAAACATTGGTCTGATCAACTCATTAGCAACCTTTGCTAAAACCAACAGCTTTGGTTTCCTAGAGACGCCGTATCGCCGTGTGGTTGATGGTAAAGTTACTGACGTTATTGAGTATCTATCAGCGATCGAAGAAGTCGGTACAGTTATTGCTCAGGCTGATTCACCAGTAACCGCAGAAGGCGCGTTATCTGATGAGATGGTCAGTGTGCGTAGCTATGGTGAATTCGTCCGTATGCCGCCAGAGAAAGTGACGCATATGGATGTGTCGCCAAGTCAGGTTGTATCAGTTGCAGCTGGCCTAATTCCGTTCCTAGAGCATGATGATGCTAACCGTGCCTTGATGGGCTCGAACATGCAGCGTCAGGCTGTTCCTACGCTACGTGCTGATAAGCCGTTAGTAGGTACTGGTATGGAGCGTCACGTTGCTCGTGACTCTGGTGTTTGTGTAATCGCTAAGCGTGGCGGTGTGATTGAAGATGTAGATGCCTCACGCATCGTTGTTCGTGTAAACGAAGAAGAAATGGTCGCTGGTGAAGCGGGTATTGATATCTACAACTTGGTCAAATACACGCGCTCTAACCAAAACACTTGTATCAACCAACGCATTATTGTTAACCAAGGTGACGAGATTGCTTTGGGTGATATCTTGGCTGATGGTCCATCGACGGATCTTGGTGAGCTTGCCCTAGGTCAGAACATTCGCATTGCATTTATGCCGTGGAATGGTTACAACTTCGAAGATTCAATCTTGCTGTCTGAAAAAGTGGTTAAAGAAGATCGTTTCACTACGATTCATATTCAAGAATTGACTTGTGTGGCTCGTGATACCAAATTGGGTACAGAAGAAATCACTGCTGATATTCCAAACGTTGGTGAAGCAGCACTATCAAGTCTTGATGAAGCAGGTATCGTCTATATCGGTGCTGAAGTTGACGCTGGTGATATCTTAGTTGGTAAAGTCACACCAAAAGGTGAGACGCAACTAACGCCAGAAGAGAAACTACTCCGGGCTATCTTTGGTGAAAAAGCTGCTGATGTAAAAGACACGTCATTACGTGTTCCAACATCAAGCAAAGGTACGGTCATCGACGTACAAGTATTTACCCGTGATGGCGTTGAAAAAGATGCCCGTGCACGTGCCATCGAAAAGTCGCAACTTGACAGCTATCGTAAAGATTTAAAAGAAGAGCTACGTATCTTTGAAGACGCAGCACGTGGTCGTATTGGTAATCTATTAGATGGCCAAAAAGTCAGTGGCGGTTCTGGTCTGAAAGCTGGTACGGTTATGGCATTGGCTGATATGAAAGATATGAGCCTTGAGACCTTGCTTGATATCCAGCCAGTTGAAGAAGAAATCTCTGAGCGTCTGACGCAAATCGCTGAATACTTGGTTGATAAGCAAAAAGACATCGACGTGAAATTTGCTGAGAAAAAACGCAAACTAACGGCAGGTGATGACTTACAACATGGCGTACAAAAAATCGTTAAAGTATATCTAGCGGTTAAGCGTCGTATTCAGCCTGGTGATAAAATGGCTGGTCGTCATGGTAACAAAGGTGTGGTATCACGCATTATGCCAGTTGAAGACATGCCTTATGATGAAAATGGTAATACCGTTGACATCGTATTGAACCCGCTTGGTGTACCATCTCGTATGAACATCGGTCAGGTTCTAGAGACGCATTTGGGTATGGCAGCCAAAGGTTTGGGTGAGAAGATCGATGGTATGCTCAAATCTCAAGCAGCGATCAAAGAGCTACGTGGTTTCTTAGACAAAATCTATAACCAAGTAGGCGGCGAGCAAGTTGATCTTGATAGCTTGAGTGATGATGACATCATGGCGTTATCAGACAACTTACGCGGCGGTGTACCGATGGGTACCGCAGTGTTTGATGGTGCAAGAGAGAGCCAAGTTAAAGACTTGCTAGAGCTTGCTGGTATGGACCGTGATGGTCAGCAGACATTGTATGATGGTCGTACTGGTCAGAAGTTTGATCGTAAAGTAACGGTCGGTTATATGTACATGCTCAAACTTAACCATTTGGTTGATGACAAAATGCATGCACGTTCTACGGGTTCTTACTCACTAGTGACGCAGCAGCCACTCGGCGGTAAAGCGCAGTTCGGTGGTCAGCGCTTCGGTGAGATGGAAGTCTGGGCACTAGAAGCTTATGGCGCGACTTATACGTTGCAAGAAATGCTGACTGTGAAGTCGGATGACGTTGAAGGTCGTACGCGTATGTACAAAAACATCGTTGATGGTGAGCAGTATATGGATCCAGGCATGCCTGAATCGTTTAACGTACTGACCAAAGAAATCAAATCATTGGGTATTAATATTGAGTTAAAACAAACCCATTAAGCACGGCGGACTGAAGCCACTTTAACATGGCTTCAGTCTATTATTATCCTTAGTGGTCAACCTAAAAGCAGTACGCGCATCGCTGCTGCTTTTAGTGATTTGTCTCAACCCTATTCATTGCCTTCATTCATCTTATTTGCGTCAATAATACGCTATCAGATGATTATAAAGATAACGGAGAAGCAACTTGAAAGATTTACTCGATATCATGCAAAGCCCTACCGGCAACGGTAACCAAGAGTTTGATAGCATCCAAATTACCTTAGCCTCACCTGACGTCATCAAGTCATGGTCACATGGCGAAGTAAAAAAGCCTGAAACCATTAACTATCGTACGTTTAAGCCTGAGCGTGATGGTCTATTTTGTGCCAAAATTTTTGGCCCAGTAAAAGATTTCGAATGTTTATGTGGTAAGTACAAGCGCCGTAAGTTCCAAGGCGTTATCTGTGAAAAATGTGGCGTAGAAGTGACGACCGCTAAAGTTCGTCGTGATCGCATGGGTCACATCGACTTAGCCAGTCCAGTTGCGCATATCTGGTTCCTAAAATCGTTACCAAGCCGCATCGGTCTATTGCTAGACATGACGCTACGTGATATCGAACGTGTTCTATATTTTGAAAGCTACATCGTTACCGAGCCAGGTCTGACTTCTTTAGAGAAGTACCAATTGCTTGATGATGAAGATTATTTCAAAGCCCTTGAAGAATTTGGTGATGAATTCACAGCCAAAATGGGTGCTGAGGCCGTTCAAGATCTATTGAAAGATATCGATATCGATCTTGAAGTTGATGAATTGCGTGAAGCGATTCCACAAACAGGTTCTGAGACTAAGCTTAAAAAGATGTCTAAGCGTCTTAAATTGTTAGAAGCATTCCGTGATTCTAATAATAAGCCTGAGTGGATGGTAATGAACATATTGCCAGTACTACCACCAGATTTGCGTCCGCTAGTACCACTAGAAGGCGGCCGTTTTGCGACGTCAGATCTAAACGATTTGTATCGCCGCGTGATCAACCGTAACAATCGTCTTAAGCGCCTGCTTGAGCTGAGCGCCCCTGATATCATCGTACGTAACGAAAAACGTATGTTGCAAGAATCAGTGGATGCATTGCTTGATAATGGTCGTCGCGGTCGTGCAATCACTGGTAGTAACAAGCGTCCATTGAAATCTTTGGCAGATATGATCAAAGGTAAGCAAGGTCGTTTCCGTCAAAACTTACTTGGTAAGCGTGTCGATTACTCTGGTCGTTCGGTTATCGTTGTAGGTCCAACACTACGTCTACATCAGTGTGGCCTACCTAAGAAAATGGCACTAGAATTATTCAAGCCATTTACTTATAACAAGCTATTGTCTCATGGTTTGGCGACGACAATTAAAGCCGCCAAAAAAATGGTAGAGCGTGAAGAGCCACAAGTGTGGGATATGCTGGCCATGGTTATCCGTGAGCATCCAGTGCTTCTTAACCGTGCACCAACGCTTCACCGTTTGGGCTTGCAAGCATTTGAGCCAGTACTAATCGAAGGTAAAGCAATCCAATTGCATCCGCTCGTTTGTACCGCTTTCAACGCCGATTTTGATGGTGACCAAATGGCCGTTCACGTGCCATTGACGCTAGAAGCTCAGCTTGAATCACGTGCGCTAATGATGTCTACCAACAACATCTTGTCACCTGCGAACGGTGATCCAATCATCGTACCATCACAGGATGTTGTATTGGGCTTGTACTACATCAGTCGCTCGTCTATCAATGCTAAAGGCGAGAGCATGGTTTTTGCTACCGTCAACGAAGCATTGCGTGCGATTGGTTCAAATGATCTACATGTCAACGCCAAGATCAAAGTACGTGTCACTGAGACCCATATTGACGAAGAGGGTAACGAAACCAAAGAAATCAGTATCAAGGATACGGTTGCTGGTCGTTTGCTTATCTGGAACATCATGCCTAAAGGTATGACGTTTGATGAATGTAACCAAGAAATGACGAAGAAAAACATCTCTCGTTTAATCAACTCTTGCTACCGTAAAGTAGGCGTAAAAGAGAGTGTTATGTTTGCTGACCAATTGATGTATCTTGGTTTTGCTCAAGCAACCTTGTCTGGTGTGTCTATCGGTATCGATGACATGGTCATTCCACCACTGAAAAAGCAAATCATCGAAGTGGCAGAAGGCGAAGTTCGCGAAATCGAAGATCAATTCGAGCAAGGTTTTGTGACGGCTGGTGAGCGTTATAACAAAGTGGTTGATATCTGGTCACGTACCAATGACAAAGTCGCTAAGGCGATGATGGATAACTTGGCAACGGATAAGATCTTGAATGCCAAAGGTGAGGAAGAAGAGCAGAAATCATTCAACTCTATCTTTATCATGTCAGATTCTGGTGCTCGTGGTAGTGCGGCACAGATTCGTCAGTTGGCAGGTATGCGTGGTTTGATGGCTAAGCCAGATGGCTCAATCATTGAAACGCCAATTAAAGCCAACTTCCGTGAAGGTTTGACGGTACTACAGTATTTCATCTCAACTCACGGTGCACGTAAAGGTCTAGCGGATACAGCATTGAAGACGGCTAACTCAGGTTACCTGACGCGCCGTTTGGTTGATGTGGCACAGGATTTGGTTATCACTACTGATGACTGTGGTACTGAGCAAGGCTTGCTCATGAAACCACATATCCAAGGTGGCGAGATCATTGAGAAGCTAGGTGAGCTAGTACTTGGTCGTGTGACTGCACGTGATGTTACTTACAATGATGATGCTGATAAAGTATTGGTTCCAGCTGGTACTTTGATCGATGAGTACTGGGTTAACGTCCTTGACAGCAACGCAATTGATGATATCTGGGTACGTTCAGTTATTACTTGTAATGTTGAGCATGGCGTGTGTTCACAGTGTTATGGTCGTGACCTTGCTCGTGGTCATAAAGTGAATATCGGCGAGTCAGTCGGTGTCATGGCTGCACAGTCTATCGGTGAGCCAGGTACTCAGTTAACCATGCGTACGTTCCACGTGGGCGGGGCAGCAAGCTCAGCCTCTGTAGACAATAGCATCTCTGTACGTAATGCTGGTCAAGCGCATTTCGAAAACATGAAAACCGTTCAACATACTGATGGTCACTTAGTCATCGTATCGCGTTCAGCTGAAATCGCATTGACTGATGAACTTGGCCGTGAGCGTGAGCGTTATAAAGTACCTTATGGTTCTAGCGTTCTTGTGAAAAGCGAAGATTATGTTGAAGGCGGCCAGACCATCGCTAAATGGGATCCGCACACGCATCCTATCATCACAGAATTCGCTGGTACAGCACGCTTCAGTGATATCACTGATGGCTTGACAGCTACCGTGAAGGTTGATGACGCGACTGGTATGAGCTCGTTTGAGATTCTTGCGACTCGTGACCGTTCAAGCTCAGCAAAAGATTTACGTCCTGCAATTATCTTGAACACGGACGAAGGTAAAGAAGTGGTTTACTTCTTACCAGCTGAAACCATCATTCGCGTTAGCGATGGTGAAAAAGTAGCAGCCGGTTCGATCCTAGGCCGTGTACCACAAGCATCTTCTGGTACTAAAGATATCACCGGTGGTCTACCACGTGTTGCTGATCTATTCGAAGCACGTCGTCCGAAAGATCACGCCATCATGGCAGAAATGTCTGGTGTGGTGAGCTTTGGTAAAGAGACCAAAGGTAAAAACCGCTTTATTATTACCAATGAAGATGGCGAGATCCATGAAGAGCTAATCCCGAAATGGCGTCAAATCAACGTCTTTGAAAACGAGACGGTAGCTCGTGGTGAAGTGATCGCTGATGGTCCACAGAACCCACATGATATCTTGCGTTTGAAAGGTCAGACTGCACTTGCTGATTATATTGTCAACGAAGTACAGGACGTTTATCGTCTGCAGGGTGTAAAAATCAACGATAAGCACATCGAAGTAATTATTCGTCAGATGCTGCGTAAAGTTGAAATCACCGACGGTGGCGATTCAAACCACTTTAAAGGTGATCAGGTCGAGTATGCTGATATCAAAGCATTGAATGCTAAGCTAGAAGCGGAAGACAAGTTCCCAGTACAGTTTGAGCGTCAGTTGTTAGGTATCACCAAAGCAAGTCTGGCAACAGAAAGCTTTATCTCAGCGGCTTCTTTCCAGGAAACAACCCGCGTCCTAACTGCTGCTGCCGTTACTGGTAAAGTGGATGAGTTACGTGGCCTGAAAGAAAACGTGGTCGTTGGTCGCTTGATTCCTGCAGGTACGGGTCTTGCTTATCATAAAGCACGTAAAGACAAAGCAGATAAGAAGCTACAAGATAAAGATCTTAATGCAGCGTTTGATATGACAGCGAGCACTGATAGTAAAGACTTTGCAAGCTTTGATGAAGCCTTTGCTCAAGAATTAAATCAAGACAACTAAGAGCAGTCAGCGTCTTTGATTCATTTTTAACTTGATAAAAAAGCCAGCCTAAGTTGCTGGCTTTTTTGTGTGTAAAAAAACGGAGAAAGGCATGGTGCTACTATCAAAAAAAATAGTACACTGGAAAATACGCTCAGATTCACTATTTATAAAAGGATAATTAGCAAATGGCAGGTAAAACACGTGTCGCCAAGTATCAAGCAGATCGAACCAATCAAAAACTGTATTTTTGTCGTTTATCCTGCCAAGCAGCAGGAAGTGCCAACGATAAGCAGTTATACCAAGCCCATTGTGAAACGGCTATCTTTCATTTGCATGGTGCATTGCTGGCATTTATCCAAGAACTGGGACATTTTTATAGTTTAAATATGACGGCACCCACGTTGCTAGATATCGAACAAGCATTGAGCGAGCGCACACAGGTATCTCCTGAAATTCAACGCTTGCAGCAATTGCAGCAGCAAGGTTTTGTTGCCAATATAGATCGCGCTTATCAACGCTGTCTCTATGCTGTACCACCAGATACCGTCGTAGACGAGATGCCAAGTAATCCGTCAGCCTCGCCAGATCTCATTGTGAATGTTGTCACTTTATCGAACCAATGGCTGCCTGATGAGGCCACTATACGTGAGTGGCGTCAGCAGCTTTTGGAGCTGATTGAGCAACTCCGTGCTGGAATGGTCGAATTTTAGATATATAGTCAGCGAACTATTAAACCGTTACGGTGTTACCCTCCCTAGAGGTGCGATATGTACAATCTGCGGTCGACTGCCTTGTAGCTATTTTAGAGTTCTTTAACTATAGATAGGTGTCATGTTCATTGTCTAATAAATAGAAGACAAGCTAGTTATAGTGCTTTAGTCAAAGCAAAAGAAAGGCTTATTCGGCGATTGCTGAATAAGCCTTTTTTATTAGATATTGATTATGGCGATGAATCAGGTGTGCCATGATAAGCAGATTACTCTGGCAACGGAGGCATACGCTCAACAGGTGTGACGGATAGTGGATTTTGCGGTACGCTATCATCACTGCGTTTATTGCTAGATATCTGAGGCTCTGAGTTTTTCACATTTTCAGGGGACTTAGGAGTGGGAGCCTGACGCTGCTGAGTTTGGGTTTTGACTGGCTTTGCCGCTTTGCTATTGTCAGCAACATCGTCATCATTAGCGATAAGTCCATCATCAGTCATTTCGATTATTTCTTGCTGCTGTTTCTTAGACTTTGAGCGGTTGTTAATCGATACCCACTGACTCGGCGTATCTTTGAGCTGCGCTTTCATAAAGTCCATCCAAACGGGTAGGGCAGCCACACCGCCGTACTCACGGCGACCCATGGTGGCTGGTTGATCAAATCCCATCCATACGACAGTTGCATTGGTAGGATGAAATCCTGCGAACCAAGCATCTTTAGCCTGGTTGGTTGTGCCTGTTTTACCGCCGATATCGTTACGACCTAATGCTTTTGCTCGTATAGCTGTACCATGCTGTACCACATCACGCAAAATATCTGCCATCTCAAATGCCACTCTAGGTTGCAGTATTCGTGGTGCCTGTTTGGCCACTGCGTATTGTACAGCAGGTGCTTTCAAGCGATCTGACTGAGGGCCAGCATTATAGACAGTCAAATCAGTGCTTTGTTCGGTGTTTTCCTCAGCTTTTAGCACCGATGCATCAGTGTCTGTTTTATCAGTACCTGTTTTATCAATACTATTGCTATCGTTTTCGAGTGACTTATTATATGCCTCGATTGATTGCTTATTACGTTGCTCAAGTTGTTTGTTAAAGCATAGCGCACAAGCTTGACGTGGATTTGCTTGGAACAATAGATCGTTTTTATAATTGTATATTTGTTCAATAAAGTAAGGTTGTACGCGATGACCACCATTGGCAAAGGTTGAATATGCTGTTGCCATTTGTAGTGGCGTGGCTTGTCCTGCGCCAAGTGCTAACGACAATGTGGTGGGCAGCTTTTCTTTGTCTAAACCGAACTCTTCTAATAGATTGCGTGTACTAGAGATCCCGATGGCTTGTAGTAAACGAATAGAAACCAAGTTTCTAGACAAGTAAAGCCCGCGGCGCAAGGTAATATCACCTAAGAAGCGCTCATCAGAGTTTTTGGGTTTCCAGTCACCTACCTGAATCGGTCTATCGGAGACGATGGTGTCTGGACGATAGCCTTTTTCTAGCGCTGCTGTATAAACAAGCGGTTTAATCGTTGAGCCTGGTTGGCGCCAGCCTTGTAATGCACGGTTGAATTTGCTGTGGTTAAAATCAAACCCACCGACCAAGGCATTAACCGCGCCAGTCTCTGGATTTAAGGAAACCAAGCTTCCTTGTATTTTAGGTATTTGACCCAGTTGCCAATTGCCGTTCGCCGTTGGCATAACACGGACAATGTCATTCTTTTTGACAATTTGGCTGGCATTACTCGGATAGTAACCGATACGATCGGCAGAAATGTATTTGCGCGCCCAGCTCATGCCAGACCAGTTAACGGTAATGCTCTCACCAGACTGTAGGGTGGCTTCAAAACTACGCGAATTGACCTTGGTAATTTTGGCAGGAGACATACTGCTATAACGTTGAAAGTTTTCTAGCGGTTCATCATTTGCTTCAGCACCGCGCCAACCGTGACGATGCTCATAGGCAACCAAACCCGTTAGTATGGCCGCCTCTGCATCTATCTGTGCCTGACTGTCTACTGTCAGGCGTACGCGCCAACCACCATGCATAACCTGCTCACCATAGCGTTCCACCAAGGTAGCACGAGTCATTTCTGCCAAATAAGGCATATTGACATCAAGCTTTTCTTTATAAAGGTTGATGCCCACTGGTGCAGCAATGGCTTCGTCTTTTTGCGCTTTGGTGATATAACCAAGCTCATGCATACGCCCGATAATCCAGTTACGACGGGTCAATGCACGCTCAGGATTGGCAACAGGATTATATTTAGAAGGGGCTTTTGGTAAGCCTGCTAGCATTGCCATCTCAGCGATGCTTAAGCTGTCTAGCGACTTACTATAATATTTTTTGGCAGCAGCGCGGATACCGTAAGCACCTTCACCCAAATAAATCTTATTGACATAAAGCGTTAGAATATCGTTTTTGCTGAGTTCATCTTCGATTTTACGTGCTAAAAATAACTCTGTCAGTTTGCGGTTTAGCGTTCTCTCTGAGCTCAAGAAATAGTTTTTGGCAACCTGCATGGTGATGGTCGACCCACCTGTTTGACCGTCATCATCGGTCACGGCCTCAGTAACGGCGCGACCAAGTCCTTTAATACTGATACCACTATGCTGAAAGAACGAGGCATCTTCTGCTGCTAAAAAAGCATGGGTTAAATCTTCAGGAATGTCCTCAAAACTGACTGGTAAAGATAAACGATTGCCATATTGGCCAATCAGTTTGTCATCGCTACTATAAATCTGTAATGGCATCTCTAAACTGGCAGTCTTAATTTCTTGAGTGCTTGGTAAGGTCGGCGATAAATACATTGCCATACCATAAAAACCAATCGGTACAGCAAGCGCTAAAACAACCGCCAATGCTAGGCATGCGATAAAAACACCCACTAAAAAATGAATGAGGCGAGCAGTAGCATTTTTTTTGGCCATAATAAGACTTATTAGTTAGAATTTGTAGCGAACAATATATTATACCTCGAACAAAATCGGCAGGTCATAATAAATGTGTAAGTGTGCTTTAATATATTTTTAAATGCTTGAAACTATCAATTAAGTAAAGTATTGTATCTGATTATTACAAATAACTATCAAATTGTACATTCAATATAAGGTATAGAGTTTGTGAGGCTATTTACTTCTAAAAGTCGACATTTGATTGGTGTGGATATTTGTGCCACCTCAGTAAAGTTGGTTGACATACAGCGCCAACATGGCATGTTTCACCTAAAATCTTATGGTATCGAAAGACTTCCGGAAGGTGTAGTCGTCGACAAACTCTTGGTAGATACAGAAACAGTAGGTACTATCATAACCAGCCTCGCCAGACGCTGCCAAGTATCGGGCAGCAATGTCGCTACAGCAGTTTCGGGCTCTGCTGTTATAACCAAAATCATTGACATGGATATGGCGTTAAATGACGTTGAGCGTGAAGCCCAAATTCGTTTAGATGCGGATCAGTATGTGCCTTACCCGTTAGAAGATGTCAATTTAGACTTTGAAGTTTTGGGTCCCTCTTTGGCGAGCGATAATATGGTGCAGGTATTGCTGGCGGCTTCTCGCTCGGAAAATGTCGACCAACGCGTCGATGCGTTAGCTTTTGGTGGCATGCAAACCAAAGTCATGGATATTGAATCACATGCCATAGAGCGTGCTTTTAAACTGATGGTCGATTATCTGCCAAATATGCCAGAATTGGTTGCTTTAGTGGATATTGGTCATAATCAAACCACTTTATATATCGCCAAAAATGGTGAGTTTATTTATAGTCGTGAGCAATTGTTTGGCGGTGTGCAGTTGACCGAGGCGATACAAAATCGTTACGGATTATCAGCAGAAGAGGCCACATTGAGCAAACGTGAGCGTACCTTACCTGATGACTATTATCCTGAGATATTGACGCCCTTCATAGAAAACACCATTCAGCAAATCACGCGCTCCCTACAGTTTTATTTCTCATCTAGCCAGTATAGCAGTATAGACCACGTGGTGTTAGCAGGTGGTAGCAGCTCGATTGCGGGTCTCTCTGGTATGGCACAGCAAAAACTGGGTGTCCCTGTTAGTGTGGCCAACCCGTTTGCTAATATGACTATCGCACCAAATATTGACAATGAGCAATTGGCTGTTGATGCACCAAGCTTAATGGCTGCATGCGGTCTTGCGTTAAGGAGCTTTGACTGATGGCTCGTATTAACCTTTTACCTTGGCGCCAAGAAGAGCGCGAACGTCGCAATAAAGAATTCTTAACATTGGTGGTTGCTGTCACTTTGCTGACGCTATTGGCTGCATTTGCCTCATGGAGCTATTTCAATAATGAGCTTGCTGACCAGCTCGATGCCAATTCGTTGATCGAACAAGAAAATAAACGCTTAGATACCGCATTGACCGAAATCGATAGTTTAGAGCAGCGCCGTGAAGATATTATATCGCGTATGCAAGTGATTCAAGACTTGCAGGGTCGCCGTCCTGTGCCTGTACGTTTGTGGGATGATTTGGCTAGAGCCATTCCGCCAGCGCTTTATTTAAACAATCTTAAGCGTGAAGGGGATGTCTTAACTTTAACCGGTCTGGCTGATAATCCAAACATTGTGTCGAGTTTGATTCGCAATCTAGACAGTAGTAAGTGGATGGGTAATTCAGCAGTGAGTAATATTCAACAGAATATTAGCGCTTATGAAACGGCACCTGCTCTTAACAATACGGTAACGACTGGTGAGCAGCCTCGCCCTGTGTATCCAGAAGACAGTTATGTACAGTTTGTGGTAACGACGAGAGTACAATCAGAGACGCCTGCCGCTACGGATGCTGTGTTGGGAGGTGAGTTATGAAACTTGTCCGCAAAAAAAGCCTAATCAAGACCAAAAAGAATAACTTAAAACCCAAAAAGCAGTTTGATCTAAACGAATTTCGCCGCAGTTTTGAATCATTAGATTCTGATAACTATGGTAGCTGGCCATTGCCAGTAAAGGTAACTGTGATTGGTCTTATTATTACCTTTATCGCTGCGCTATCATGGGCACTGCCAATCAGTAGCAAAATCGATGAGATCAATGCGGCTGAAAGTCAGCAACAAACATTACTGGACAGTTACCGTGAAAAAGAATCACGTGCGCGTCACCTAAAAGCCTATCAAGAACAAGTCGTCCAGATGGAGACAGAGTTCAATACTTTGCTAGACCAATTGCCAAAAGACACGCGTGTCTCAGAGCTGGTAGAAGGCATCAATATGACAGGGGTGGGTAGTAACATACGCTTCCAAGATATCTCAGTAGAACCTGAAATCGAAAATGAATTCTTCATTGAGCAGCCTATCCGTATAGCTGCTTTGGGTGATTACCATCAGTTTGGTAGCTTTATCAGTGGTCTGGCAGCACTACCTCGGATCATCACGATGCACGATTTTGAAGTCAGTAATCCACAGCCTACTTTGGATGTGTTACCAGAGCTTAATTTGGTTTTACAGACCAAAACGTATCGATCTAAAGAAGCGGCTCCTGAAGGTGATGAAGCGGTTGCCTCAACTGACGCTGCAGCTACAGCAGGAGGCAACTAATGACTATTCAAAGACTGCCGATATTACTTGTTTTGAGCATGGCAACGTTATCGATGACAGGTTGTACAGATCGTATTGGTATGGCAGAGCAATCAATGGCTGACATACGTAATCAGCCTGCCCAACCTATCGAACCACCGCCTAAGGCTGAGCTGGTAGAGGACTTCGTCTATAGTGCCAGTGCCCAGCGCAGTCCGTTTTTGCCGCCAAGTTTGGTCAATGTACAGGGCCCTACAACCTCAATCGATGGTGTGCGACCTGACATTACCAGAACGAAAGAACCGCTTGAGCAGTATGAGCTGTCACAGTTGATTTTCAGAGGTGTTGTGGTTGCTCCAGAAGGCCAGCAGTATGCGTTGATACAACGTCCGGATGGCTCGGTTGCTAGTGTGAAAGTAGGTAATTATCTTGGATTAAATGACGGCCGTATCGTTGAAATCACGCCGACTCAGGTTAACTTGATTGAAATTGTGCCAGACAGTCGTGCCGGGTTCGTTGAAAAACCCCAGTCACTGGTATCCCCTATAAGCTAAGTTGGCAGATTTTTTGAGGAATAAATAATGACAGTACGCAACAACAAGGTGATGATAATGAGCAGTCGTGTGTCTTCCGCTTTTGCCATTTCAGCATTGGCCGTCAGCATGATAGCCGTGAGCAATAGCGCATATGCTGCACAGCGCATCAACAATGTCTCTGTAGTACAAACGGCACCAGCCGTGACTCAAATGCGCTTGGGGTTCACAGGAACGCCAGTATTACCAGCAGCATATCAACTGGATGATCCTAGTCGCTTGGTGTTAGATTTTGAGCAAGTACAAAACGGACTTGCCAGTCGCTTCAATGAATATAATATTGGTGTCGTCAATGATGTCACTACACTGAGCAGCGACAGTACCACGCGTCTTATTGTTGGCCTAAAAGAGTCGGGCAGTTATACGACCGCGATTGAGGGCAACGAGTTATTGCTGACCATCACTGATCCGAGTCGTCCTGTGATTACCAGTGATCCGGTACAGGATGTGCTCAATAACAATAGTAATAACAACATCACGACGACGGCAATTGTTACGCCAATTGTTGAGACCAGTAGTGTTCCAGTTGCTGCTGTTCGTACGAACACGCCTTCTTTGAAACAAGAAGTACCAGCAGATACGATGGTGGTCAGAGTCAATCCACTGCTCAACCCACAGCTTGCTGCCTCACAAGTGAGTAAACAGTATAGTTACGACGGTCTCAGTGCGGTGAATTTTTCGGCAGGCAATGATGGTGGTGGTAATATCAGCGTTGTACTGGCTAATGAAGCTATTCCAGTAGATGTACAGCGTCAAGGCAATCAGTTGGTGGTGCGTTTGACTGGTAGTACAGTGCCAAGAAACTTGCTACGTCGATTGAATATTAATAGCGGTCTTGTCAGTAGTATCGATACTAAAAACCAAGGTCAAAATGGTGTCATCACCATAAACCTGACAGATGATTATGAGTATCAAGCGTATCAGTCTGGTAATCAGTTGAATATCGGTATCAAAAAACCTGAACTACTACGTGAGCCAACGCTTGAAGAAAAAGTCTATAGCGGTGAACCACTGTCTATGGAGTTTCAAGACGTCGAGATTCGTAGTGTATTGGATATTTTGGCACAGTTTACCGAGATGAACATCGTTGCTAACGATTCAGTCGCTGGTAACATCACTCTGCGTCTGATCAATGTGCCTTGGGATCAGGCACTCGATATTATCTTAAAGAGCAAAAATCTAGACAAGCGTGAAAACGGCAATATTATTTTGGTCGCGCCTGCTACAGAGCTTGCTGAGCAAGAAGCACGTGAGCTTGAAGCACAGCAAGCCGTGAAGTCTTATGCACCATTACGGACTGAGTATATCCGTTTGAGCTATGCTATAGCGCAAGATGTATTGACGCTTATCTCTCAAGGTAGCGGTTCATCTGGTGGTGGCACCTCAAGCCGAGCCGATGAAAACAATACGTTGTTGTCTAATCGTGGTACAGTGACCGTTGATGATCGTACCAATACTTTGATCATTAAAGACGTGGCTGAGAGTATCGAAAATATTCACAAATTAATCAGCAAAATTGATATCCCCGTTCGTCAGGTCATGATTGAAGCGCGTATCGTTAGTGCCACAGATAGCTTTAGTAAAGAAATCGGCGTTCGCTGGGGCATCCTATCAAATGGCGCGGCAAACAACCGTAGCTTGTTGGTTGGTGGTAGTAATCAGACATTGGCAGATCTCAAAGACTTTGACATAGAGACCACCACAGTCAATGGTCAAACGGTCTCGTATCCGTCGTATGACATTACCAGTCCTGATAATTTAAACGTTGATTTAGGCGTTTCTAACCCAGCGGGCAGTATTGCCTTTGGCTTACTCAGTATGTCTGATGTGATGCTTGATCTTGAGCTGTCAGCATTACAAGCCGACAATCGCGGTGAAGTCATCTCAACACCAAAGATTTTGACAGCAGACAAGCAAACGGCAAAAGTCTCTTCTGGTACGCAGATTCCTTATCAAGAAGCATCAGCCAGTGGTGCTACAACGACCAGCTTTAGAGAAGCAGCACTGAGCTTAGAAGCCACACCGAATATCACACCTGATGGCAAAATAGGTCTAAAATTGGTCATTACCAATGGTACACCGACTATCATCAACAATCAGGTGGCTATTTCTGAGGACTCTATCTCGACCAATGTTATTATCGAAGATGGGCAGACAGTTGTACTAGGCGGTGTGTTTAAAAACCGTACCAGTAACGGCGTAGATAAAGTACCTTTCTTAGGAGACCTGCCTTATATTGGCCGTGCATTCCGCCGAGATGTACGTAGCAATACTAAGGAAGAGTTACTTATTTTTGTCACGCCAAAACTGATCAATGATGGCACAAGCCGTTTGAATTAATGGGCAGTTGGTTTTTATTAAAAAAAGCAAGCCAACGTGCTTGCTTTTTTATGTGCTAAATTTTACTCACAATAATCATGGCTCATTACTAGCCAGAATATCAATGACGTTGTATCATACCTAATTTAGCTGAGTAAGTACTATGGTGCAGGAATTGCCGTCGGTGTTTTTAGTGGGACCGATGGGAGCAGGGAAGACGACAATCGGTAAATTACTGGCCAAACAATTGGGCCGCACTTTTGTAGATAGTGATTGGTATGTCGAATCGCAAACCGGTGCCGATATTGCTTGGATCTTCGCAAAAGAAGGCGAAGCGGGCTTTCGTGAGCGTGAAACACGTGCTATCGACGAGTTGACCCAAAACCCTCAAATCGTACTGGCAACGGGCGGCGGTGCAGTGATGTGCGCTGAAAACCGCGAGTTTTTACATCAGCGTGGTATCGTCGTTTACCTTAATGCTCCTGTAGATGTGCAAATGGCTCGTACTGCCAAGGACAAATCTCGACCATTATTACAGCAGCCAAATCCTAGAAAAATACTGCAGGATTTGTACAGTGCTCGAGACCCTTTGTATCGGCAGGTGGCACATATCATCATGCCGACGGGCCATACGTATCCACGGCATATGGTCAACCAACTGTTACAGCAGTTAGAAACCTTTTCTGACGCTACCACGGTGACACCAGCCTCAGCCCCTAAAAATGAACAATAGCAGATCGAGCAGCACGGTTGCTGTTTAGATCTGCTTTTTATCTTATTATCAATCTTTAAGGACTCTTTCATGACAATGCCAGTGTTTTATGATGCTCTAACGGTTCACACACAAAGTCATGATTATCCAATTGTCATTACTGAAAACGCCGCGATAGAAAATAGCAGTATGGCACAGCAAGTAGCGCCTTATATTGGTGGTCAGCAGGTATTGATTGTCACCAATGAGACGGTCGCACCTTTGTACTTGAAAGCCTTGGAAGACGAGCTGTCCGTACAATTTACGGTAAGAGTCTGTGTGTTGCCAGATGGTGAGCAATACAAAAACCAAACCAGTATCGATCAAATCTATGATGCCCTAATGGCGGAGCACTTTAATCGTGATGTCACGCTCATCGCGCTCGGCGGCGGTGTGGTCGGTGATATGACAGGGTTTGCCGCAGCTAGCTTTATGCGCGGGGTAAATTTTATCCAAATTCCAACGACGCTGTTATCGCAAGTGGATTCAAGCGTGGGTGGCAAAACAGGTATCAATCATGCACAAGGCAAAAATATGATTGGGGCGTTTTGGCAACCGCAAATGGTCCTTGCCGATATGAGTACTCTTAAGACATTACCGGCACGTGAGCTATCAGCTGGCATCGCTGAAATTATTAAATATGCCCTCATCATGGACGAAACATTTTTGACATGGCTTGAGGCCAATCTGCCTGCGATGATGGCATTGGATTTGGCAGTACTTGGGGAAGCGGTGAAGCGCTGCTGTCAGTATAAGGCTGATGTTGTGGCACAAGACGAAAGAGAGTCAGGTGTGCGAGCACTACTCAACTTCGGTCATACCTTTGGTCATGTGATTGAGACAAATGAAGGCTATGGCAATTGGTTGCATGGTGAGGCAGTAGCAGCTGGCATGGTGCAAGCAGCTGAGCTGTCCCAAAAGATTGGCTGGCTAACCCATGATGAGGTTGCGCGTATTAAGCGTGTCTTAATCCTAGGTAATCTGCCTATCACACCGCCAGTTATCGAGGTAGAGACTGCTTTGAACCTGATGGGGCATGATAAAAAAGTGAAACACGGACAAATCCGCCTGATTTTGTTAAAATCAATAGGCGATGCTGTGTTGACCAATGACTTTGATCACGAGTTGTTGTCTGAAGTATTGTCACAATATAGCGCGTAGCTCATTAAGATCGTGTGCAACTTATCAAAGTTTTAGTAAATGTATAGGGATACCTATACGCTTTAGTGCACTCAAATATGTTTTTATCAAGGACACTCTCATGGCAGCATCAAAACCGACGACACGTACGGCTAGCCAATCATACAGTCGTCAGGCCTTGATTTGGCTGGTAGTGACATTGCTATTGGGCGTTGTCACCGCATTGGTATGGATGCTGAGTCAAACGCCAGCAATGGGTGCCAAGATCGAAAATGCGCCAGTATCCGCACCGCAAATGCTGGCTGATGAGTTTGAACAGCCATTAAAGATAGAGTCGTTGCATGAGCTTGATACGGATGTGCAACCCATTAACTTTGATGCCACGGTTCGTGATTTGCGTGATTATCCTGACGAATTCAAAGACAAGCGTTATCTACTGGCCAATAAAGGCAAGTGGACTGTGCAAGTGATGAATGTGGCCGAAAACGATGTGATCGTTAGCTACTTAGAAAGCCGCAAAGATCGCGAGAAATTTGCTTATTTTCGGTATCTTGATGACGAAAATCAAGTTCGTTATATGTTGACCTATGGGCTGATGAGTAGTCCACAAGAAGCGGTAGGGGCTGCCAAACTGATTGATTTTAAATTGCCTACGGATGTTCGTGTATTGCCAGAAGAGATCAATCGATATGTTGGTATTATTGACAATTATGAGCGCCCTGACCCAGTAAAAGACTTGAGTACAAAGCGTACCCGTGCGGTTAGCTTGAAACCAACCAAACGTGAAATACCTGTTCGCCAAAAAGCGGAGGCGGCGGCGAACGATCAAGCAGCTACTGACAACAGTAGTCGTAATGCTCAAGATACTGCTAGCAGTAAATCTGAGCCAAGTATTCGCCAATCAGCTGATACGTCTGAAACCCTCTCTGTGAGTGAAGAGCGCACGATTGGTAATGACGTACCCTCATCTGAAACCTCGCCCAAAAATGAAGAAAATACAAGCAAGCCGGTGTCTGAGACTAAAAAGCCTGCATCATCAGAAGCGGATAAAACCACCACCAAAAAGCCACCAGTGGTGCCAGCGCCTAAACCGCCGAGCACTACTTCGAACACCAATAACAAGAGTGCCAATGCTAAGAGTGCTAACAACAATGCGCCAAAAGAAAGCAGTGATAGCATAAAAACGTTGATAGAAGATAAGAGCAATTAGTTTTTGCAGATAGCCTCGCTTGCCTGAAGTTCTATTGAGGTTTTATGATGGCACTAACGACCGCTTTGTAAATACTCAATACGACTTAATCAAACCCACTAATGAACTTGTTAGTGGGTTTTTTATGGCTCAAGTGTTTTTTGGCTAAAAAGACAATGAGAAGACAGCGATCAAAATCAGTCGATTACCATAGGCCTACCCAACTATAGTCAGCGAACTACTAAACCGCTACGGTGTTACCCTCCCTAGAGGTACTATATGTACAATCTGCGGTCGGCTGCCTTGTAGCTGTTTTAGACTTCTTTGACTATATGTCACAGATGAGCCGCTCATATTCGAATTTTAATATGATTATTGATTGTCCTATAACCAATAGTAATAAATACTATTACAAATTATGGCTGATGAATCGATAGAAAAGACTAGATTTTTTGTCAATCATTAACTAATATAACTGTGGGCGACGTTCTGTATAGTTATCGTAAAAATGTTTATTTAACAATGACTTAATAGTATATATACTGTTTTTTTGGCGCTTTGCCAGACATTGTTGTCTCAAGCGTGGCACTAATTGATTGCTAGGAAGTGATGGTAAGTGCCACAATTTCTCTTATTGTCACTTTTTTAGGGTGAGTACATCACTTGAATACAGAGCGTCAGATATTCAAGATGAATCAAATGCATTGTTATTAATCTGTCATAGATAAACGTTTACAGCTGAAATATGACAATCAACATAACAATTGATGCTTAAGCAAAAGACATAAGATATCAATAAGCGCGTGACTGGTATTTTGGGAGAGGTTTTAACCCATTACCAAGGGCCGATACTCACAAGCTATTGATACACGAACCACATGTCGAGACTTCACCTAACGATTAAGAAAACCACGGTTTTTCTGTGTTTTAGGGTATAACGTCCAAGCCTTGCACCATTTACTAATTCTAAGACCCGAATATCCTTTATCAGCCCGTTCTGCCTACGGGTACCAGCTTACACTCCGCATTGGAGATATAAGCTGCCCGTCTACTTAAAAGGACAAGCTATGTCGATGATTTCCTCGCAAACAAACCTGGCCACGCCAGATGATTTTTCTGATAATTGCGGTTTTGGTCTGATTGCTCACATTGAGGGTCAAGCCAGCCATGACTTGGTAAGAACTGCCATTCATAGTTTGAGTTGTATGACTCACCGCGGCGGCGTTGCTGCTGATGGTAGAACTGGTGACGGGTGTGGTTTATTATTAGCGACGCCTACTGAGTTTTTCAAACAGATTGCCACTGAGCAACAATTGGTACTGACCGACAACTTTGCGGTCGGTATGGTGTTTGTCAATTTGGATAATGATAAGTCTAAGCATAGTCAGCAAGTGCTCAGCGATGAGATTAAAGCGCAAGGGTTAGCAGTCGCAGGCTGGCGTGATGTGCCGCTTGACTTGAGTATCGTCGGTGAGATTGGCCGTGAGACATTACCAGATTTTAAGCAGATGTTCGTCAATGCACCAGATGAGTTGGCTGCAGATGACTTTAATCGTAAATTGTTTGTCGCACGTAAAAAAGCAGAGCAGCGCCTGACAGATGATGAGCTGTTTTATGTGTGCTCACTCAGCTGTCAGACCATTATTTACAAAGGTCTGGTAATGCCATCAGACTTGCCGGCATTCTTTTTGGATCTACAAGATGAGCGTTTGGCCTCACATATCGTCGTGTTCCATCAGCGTTTTTCTACCAATACATTACCGCGCTGGCCACTGGCACAGCCGTTTCGTTATCTTGCTCACAATGGTGAATTGAACACCATCACGGGTAACCGCAACTGGTCTAAGGCGCGCACGCCAAAATTAAAATCAGACAAGTTGCCAAACTTGAATGAATTGACACCGCTGGTGAACAGTACAGGTTCTGACTCATCAAGCCTAGATAACATGCTTGAAGTACTGATGTCAGGCGGTATGAACCTGTTCCATGCGATGTCGATTTTGGTGCCACCTGCATGGCAGAATGTCGATAGCATGGATATGGATCTGCGTGCGTTTTATGAATTCTATTCGCAGCATATGGAAGCGTGGGATGGCCCTGCTGGTCTCGTCATTCAAGATGGACGCTATGCCGTCTGTATGCTTGATAGAAACGGTCTGCGCCCGTCGCGTTGGGTGACGACTAAGAACGGTTATATCACCGTTGCATCAGAGGTTGGTGTTTGGGATTATGAACCAACCGATGTATTGGCAAAAGGCCGCGTTGGCCCAGGTCAAATGCTGGTCATTGATACATTGACGGGTAAAGTTTTAGATACCACTGCTATCGCAACATTACTTAAAACGGCGCATCCATACCGTAAATGGCTGCGTGAAGAAGCGACACGTATACGTGATGATGAGCGTTTAGAAGAAACCTTAGCAACGCAAGCGTGCCGCGGTGATAAGCTAAAAACCCTACAAAAGATGTATCACATCACCAATGAAGAGCGTACAGAAATCATTCGTCCCAATGCGGAGAATGGTCAAGAGCCAGTCGGCTCGATGGGTGATGATACGCCAATGGCAGTGCTGTCACAGCAAATTCGCCATGTGGGTGACTTTTTCCGTCAGCAGTTCGCACAGGTAACCAATCCGCCAATCGATCCACTACGTGAATCGATTGTGATGTCATTACAGACCTGCTTAGGTGCTGAAACGAACGTATTTGCGCCATCAGCGAGAGATGCACATCGTATTATTTTATCATCGCCTGTGTTGTCAGCCAGCAAAATGCAGCAGCTTGAAACTTTAGATGATCCTGCGTTCAAGATGGCACGCATTGATTTGAACTATGACCGTACTTTAGAGTTATCTGATGCTATCGTCGCTATCTGTGAGCAAGTGGCAGATAACATCCGCTCGGGTAATACACTGATTGTCTTGTCTGATAAAGACATCGATGCAGACAAAGTACCAGCCAATGCCATCATGGTGACGGGTGCTGTGCATCATTATCTTATCGAGCAAGGCATTCGTACCGATGCCAATCTAGTGGTTGAAACGGGTCTGGCTCGTGACTCACATCAAATAGCAGTATTGATTGGCTTTGGTGCGACCTGCGTCTATCCATATTTGGCATATGATGTCATCGATGATTTGGTGGCGACTGGTGAGCTGCTGGGCGATCCGATTCAAGCACGTGTCAATTTCCGCAAAGGCTTGGATAAAGGGTTGTTAAAGATCCTATCAAAGATGGGTATCTCTACCATTGTGTCGTATCGCGGCGCGCAGTTGTTTGAAGCAGTGGGCCTCTCAGAAGAAGTCGTGAGCCTGTGCTTCAAAGGCGTACAAAGCCGTATTAAAGGCGCTACCTTTGCCGATCTTGCTGCTGATCAAGCGCAATTGGCTGCCAACGCATTTAAGCGCCGTGCACCTCTAGATCAAGGTGGTCTGCTGAAGTTCGTCTTCAACAAAGAGTATCATGCCTTTAACCCTGACGTGATCAACAGCCTGCATACAGCTGTACGTACAGGCGATTATGATAACTATCTCAATTATGCCAACCTAGTAAATAGCCGTCCAGTCGCGACTTTACGCGACTTGTTACAGCTAAAAACAGACAACAGCATCGACGTCAATGAGGTGGAAGATATCTCTGAGATCTTAACGCGTTTTGACTCAGCGGGTATGTCGCTAGGTGCGCTGTCTCCAGAAGCACACGAATCAATCGCCATGGCAATGAATACCATCGGTGGTCGCTCAAACTCTGGTGAGGGCGGTGAAGATCCTGCGCGTTATGGCACATTGCGCAATTCAAAGATCAAGCAAGTGGCCTCTGGTCGTTTTGGGGTGACACCTGCGTATCTACGCTCAGCTGAAGTCATGCAGATCAAAGTGGCTCAAGGTGCTAAGCCAGGTGAGGGTGGACAGCTACCAGGTGGTAAGGTCAATGCACTGATTGCACGCTTGCGTTATTCAGTACCGGGTGTGACTTTGATTTCACCGCCGCCGCATCATGATATTTATTCTATCGAAGATTTGGCACAGCTGATTTTTGATTTGAAACAAGTCAATCCAGACGCACTGGTATCCGTTAAATTGGTATCGCGTCCAGGTGTTGGAACGATCGCAACGGGCGTCGCAAAAGCCTATGCCGATTTGATTACTATTTCAGGTTATGATGGCGGTACAGCAGCGTCTCCGCTATCGTCTATCCATCATGCAGGCTCGCCATGGGAGCTAGGTCTGGCTGAAACCCATCAGTCTCTACGAGTAAATGGATTACGTGATAAGGTACGTGTTCAGACCGATGGTGGTTTGAAGACAGGGCTAGATGTAGTCAAGGCAGCCATTCTTGGTGCAGAAAGCTTTGGCTTTGGTACCACGCCGATGATTGCGGTTGGGTGTAAATACCTACGTATCTGCCATTTAAACAACTGTCCAACAGGGGTTGCGACTCAAAAAGCTAAGCTACGTGATGAGCATTTCATTGGCGAAGCAGAGATGTTGATTAACTTCTTCAAGTTTGTGGCGACTGAAACGCGCGAATGGTTAGCGGCACTTGGCGTTCGTAGTATGGAAGATCTGGTCGGCCGTACTGACTTGCTTAATATTTTAGAAGGTAATACTGATAAGCAGCGTCATCTTGATCTAACGCCATTGTTATTTAGTCATCCAGCCAGCGTTGGCAAAGCACAAACCTGTCAGGTAGAGCGCAATGAGCCGTTTGATAAAGGCTTGCTTGCTGAGCAAATGATTAGTGATATGCTGGTGAATATTCGTCAAGGCTCAGGCGGTGATTATAGCTATTTCGTTGGTAACTGTGACCGGTCTATCGGTGCTCGTATCTCAGGTGAGATTGCGCAAGTATGGGGCAACCTTGGCATGAGTGACATGCCAATTAAACTGCGTCTAACGGGTACGGCAGGGCAGAGCTTAGGTGTTTGGAATGCCGGCGGCTTAAACATTGAGCTTGAAGGCGATGCCAATGACTATGTAGGCAAAGGCATGGCAGGCGGTGAGATTGTGATTTATCCCCCAAAAGGCTCAAACTTTATTGCACAAGAGACCGCCATTATCGGTAACACTTGCCTATATGGCGCAACGGGTGGCAAGTTATATGCTGCTGGTACAGCAGGTGAGCGTTTTGGGGTGCGTAACTCCGGTACACATGCCGTCATCGAAGGCACAGGCGATCATTGCTGTGAGTATATGACAGGTGGTATCGTCACGATCCTTGGACGTACGGGTCTCAACTTTGGCGCGGGTATGACTGGCGGCTTCGCTTATGTACTCGATATGGAAGGTGACTTCTTTGATCGCTGCAACCATGAACTGATTGACCTTAACCGCATCTCAAGCGAGCAAACAGAAGAGCATCGTATTCATTTGCAACAAGTGATTGAGACTCATGTAGAGAAAACAGGCAGCGCATGGGGCCAGACGATACTGGATGACTTTGAGCACTATGTTCGTAAGTTCTATTTGGTGAAGCCAAAAGCGGCAAACATTGCAAGCCTTCTTAAAACGACCATGGCCGATCCACAATAGCCGATCTATAACGCTGACTCATCGCTTTATAGTGAGTGATTGAGTCGGTGTTGATTGATGACCATTGAATTAGAGTAGCCAGCGTTCCGTTTTTAGAGACGTTTTAACTCACAGGTTTTTAGCAGGTAAGTGACAGCAGCACGTGATAGCGCTCAGCATTGACCCAAATTGGGTATCAAATAAGCGAGACTCGCTGACTGTCACCACCCACTACAAAAAAACCTCAGATAAAAGAGATAGCACCATGGCAAAACGCTTAGAAAATAATTTTCAGTTTTTAGATGTACCTCGTTTTGACCCAAGCAAAAAAGACATTGCCACACGCTCAACTGAGTTTGTTGAAATTTATAAGCCATTTGAAAATGAAGCCGTCGCACAACAAGCGCATCGCTGTCTTGAGTGCGGTAATCCTTACTGCGAGTGGAAATGCCCCGTACACAACTACATTCCTAACTGGCTAAAAATGGCCACTGAAGGACAAATATTTCAAGCAGCTGAATTGTGTCATCGTACCAATACTTTGCCTGAAGTCTGCGGCCGAGTGTGTCCACAAGATCGTCTGTGTGAAGGCGCTTGTACATTGAATGATGGCTTTGGCGCAGTGACTATCGGCAATGTCGAAAAATACATCAACGATACCGCTTTTGCTCTAGGTTGGCGTCCAGACATGTCTGAAGTTGTTTGGACAGACAAAAAAGTCGCAATTATCGGTGCAGGGCCAGCGGGTCTTGGCTGTGCAGATATTTTGGTTAGAAATGGCGTCAAACCGGTCGTCTTTGACAAACGCCCTGAGATCGGCGGCTTACTGACTTTCGGTATCCCTGAGTTCAAAATGGAAAAAGACGTCATGCGCAATCGCCGCGTGATTTTTGAAGATATGGGTATGGAGTTCCGTCTAGAAACAGAGATTGGTACAGACGTCACCATTGATGAGCTATTGGCTGAATACGATGCCGTGTTCATGGGTATGGGCACATACACCTATATGCGCGGCGGGTTTGCTGGTGAAGAACTGACAGGCGTCTATGATGCACTAGATTACCTGATTGCCAACGTGAACCGTTGTAATGATTGGGAAAAGAATCCCGAAGAATATATCGACTTCAAAGGCAAAAGAGTGGTCGTACTAGGTGGCGGCGATACAGCAATGGACTGTAACCGTACTAGTATTCGTCAAGGTGCTGAGCAAGTGGTCTGTGCCTATCGCCGTGATGAAGAAAATATGCCAGGCTCACGCCGTGAAGTGGTCAATGCTCGTGAAGAAGGCGTTGAGTTTTTATTCAATCGCCAGCCTACTGAGATCATTGGTCTGAACGGTAAGGTCAATGGGGTAAAAGTCGTCACTACTCACTTAGGTGCACCGGACAACCGTGGTCGTCAGCGCCCTGAGCCGATTCCTAATTCAGAAGAGATCATCCCCTGTGATGCAGTGATTATGGCCTTTGGTTTTAGACCGAGTCCTGCTGACTGGTTTGAGTCTCAGCAAGTGGCGATGGACAGCTCTGGCCGCGTGTTGGCCGCAGAGAAGCAAACCTTTAAATTCCAGACCAAAAACCCTAAAATATTTGCCGGTGGTGATATGGTTCGCGGATCTGATTTGGTCGTAACTGCTATTTGGGAAGGTCGTGAAGCCGCTGAAGGTATATTAGATTTCTTGGAAGTATAACGAGATTCGTATAAACCTAGCGATTGATACGCAGGCTTTACCTCAAACGTCTTTTGTCCTTTTATGGGCAAAAGGCGTTTTTTTGATGGTTACTTTGTAAATAGAGGCTCGACTGATAGCCTGTTTATGAGTAACCTGTGCTTTTTATTATCTATCTCGATTATTATTTATCTCACTTATCCACTAAAAAGAGTAGTCTTGCGTGAAACCAACCCTTTACCAACGTGTTACTGCGCCATTTATTGAGCCTTATGTTCGCTATCAGCACGCGGATATTTTGCATGCCATACGTTTGGGTGTGGCGGTGATACTCGCTTTGTTACTCAACGGGGTCACCAATTTTCCACATGGCGAATGGACGACCATCACTGTATTTATTATTTTGGGCTTATTACAGTATCAAGGGGCTATTTATACCAAGGCAAAAGAGCGCGTGCTTGGTACACTATTAGGCATTGGGATTGCTCTTGGGGTATTATGGTTCAACCAAAATGCAGGTGCATGGCTGTGGGTCGATTATGCCTTGATTGGCTTGCTCAGTGGCATCATTGGCTATTTGGCGGTGAGAAATCTTGGCTACACAGGGCTACTGACGGGCATCACCATGTTGATGATTGTCTCTGATTTGGGCAATAACAGCATCGGTCAGGACGGTATTTATCGTGTGCTAAATATTTTGTTAGGTACTGGAGTCGCGGTAGCAGTAACGCTGATTTTACCGCTGAAATCGACCCTAATGTGGCGATTTTTATTGAGTAGTAATCTCGATGCTTGTAGTAGTCTCTATGCTGGCGTGGGTCATCATATTGATGCAACGGATGGCGGAGCAGATGGGATGACCGATGACACTGTCAAGCAGTCAAACACGGTGGCTTTTGCGGTTAATGAGGTGCCTGTTAATAGGACATTGGTAACAGCATTACAGCAGATTAATAAACGCCTGCTGGCCGTGCGTCCACATCTGGCGGCGACAGCAAGTGAATCAGGTATTGAAAAGGAAACGCTAGAGACGATTCAGCGCACACATCGTAATATTATCGGCACAATTGATTTATTGTTAAGTGCAGCCCCGCGTCTGGCGAATATCGATATTGATGAAGAGAATCATGTACTGTTGATACATTATCAGAATGAGCTAACCCAAGCGATGCAGCACATGGCCGCAGTGTTGCGCAGTCCAAGTGATGAAGTGTTTAGGCCTATTACTCGTATCGCGGTTTCAGACTATCCAAGCGTACAGCACTTAGCCTTTGAGTGGCAAGGGTATTTTTGGTTGACACAAACGCTGCAAACCCAGCTTCAGCAATTGAGTGACTTATTGCAAATCTCCAAACCGTATTGGTTTGCTGCCTCTGGTCTGGGTTATCAGCGCCGTGAGCAGCGCCGAATAAAAGAGCAGGGCGGCGAAACGGATTTACATTTGTAACACACAAAAAAACGCTGACCATTTAGGATCAGCGTTTTTATTTTGAAAGACTACTTTATTCTTAAAGTGCTAAATCAAAACCATTAACGCCCAGTCTTTAGCTTGTCCCAATACTGCTGATACACTTGCAACGCCTCATCGCCCACATCTTCTTGGAATTCAGCTTTTGCCAGTACGTCTTTGGCAGGATAAATTGTTGGGTTGTTGCGGACGCTTTCGTCCATCAGCTCACGTGCTGCTATATTTGGTGACGCGTAGCCAATCTCTTCACTCACGATTTTGGCGTTCTCAGGACGCAATAAGTAATCAATAAATTTGTGTGCCGCATCAACTTGCTTGGCGTTTTTTGGAATGACAAAGTTGTCCATCCATAAGATAGCGCCTTCGCTTGGATATTTATAAACCAAGCTGGTCAGACCTTCGTCATTGGCCATGACTGCCTCGCCATTCCATGTCATGCCGAGCGATGTTTCACCTTCGATATACGGCATACGTGTGGCATCAGAATTAAAAGTTTTGACGTTTGGCATCAATGTAGTGAGCTTATCGTAAGCGGCTTTGATTTCGTCAGGATTACTACTGTTACCTGAGTAGCCAAGGGTCAGTAGTGCCATACCAAATACTTCACGCACATCATTGGTGAGCATTACCTGACCTTTATATTTAGGATCCCATAGGTCATTCCAACTATTGACAGTTTTCGGATCGACACTATCGCCATTAATCGCCAGACCAGTGCTGCCCCACATATAAGGGATAGAGTATTTGTTTTCAGGGTCGACTTTGGTATTGGTAAATGAGATATCAAGGTTTTTAAAATTGCTTAATTTAGACTTATCTAACTCTTGCAGTAGTCCTTCTTTCGCCATCTTTTCGACATAATAAGTCGATGGAATGGCTAAATCATATTGGCTAGAGTCATCCAGCAGTTTGAGCTTGGCATACATCGCTTCGTTAGAGTCAAACGTGGTGTAATTAACAGAGATACCAGTCTCTTCTTCAAAACCATCTAGAATCTCTTGCGGCATATATTCTGACCAGTTATACAGGTTCAGTGTCACATTGCTCGCCGCCGCACTACCGTCAGCCGCATTGTCAGAGTTGCTACAACTGGCAAGCACCAAGCCGACAGCCGCTGCTAATAATGCTTTTGGTACTATACGACCAATACTAGCCGAGGTGTTAGTAGTTGGATGGGACGATGATAAATGGGTCAAAATATCTCTCCTAAATAAAGATAGTGCAAATCAGAAAAATTCAATAAAAAGCCAAAAAGATAAAAGCCTGACATGGCCAATAAAACTATTATGGTCATTACTTTGTGCAATTTAAAGGGTTGTTATCAAGGCAATGCTTAGTAATACTAATAAAAGGAGCTGGCTTGGCTAATCAAATGAATAGCGAAAATAACTTAAAGGCAGGTAATTTTGGGTAGAACTGTCAGTGAGTGACATTGGCTCGAGAAAAGATAATATATAACCATGCTATGATTAGCGCAGGCTCAAGCGCCAAATAGCGACAAGCCTTTGGCCTCTAAAATGTTAATTAACCATACCATAATAATAAAGGATGCAACACAATGACTCAAAGCACAATGAATCAAAGTATTTCGACTCATAGCACCTCAACTATTCCAGCACTGCTGACCAATAAAGTCGCCATCGTCACCGGCGCCAGTCGTGGACTGGGTGCAGAGATTGCTCAGCAAATGGCAGCAGCAGGTGCGATCGTCTGCGTCAACTATCTCAATAGTAAAGAGGCAGCTGACACGGTGGTTGCAGATATCGTAGCCGTAGGCGGACAAGCATTTGCATATCAGTCAGATGTCACCGAGCTTGAGCAAGTAAAGGCAATGGCCACTGAAGTTGTTAGCCGTTACGGCCGTATCGATATCTTGGTCAATAATGCTTTACCGAGCTATCAATTTAACCCAAGTGCGGAGTACACCAGTATCGAGACGGTTAAGTGGGCACATTTTTCGCAGCAGATGGATGGTATCGTCAAAGGGGCGGTCAACACTGTACAGGCCGTATTGCCACAGATGAAAGCGCAACAGATGGGCAAAATCATCAATATCTCAACCAATCTTGTCTACAATCCAGTGGTCACTTATTATGATTACACCACGGCTAAATCTGCCTTGATAGGGCTGACACGCAATCTCGCGAACGAGCTTGGTCAATATGGTATTCGGGTCAATTTACTGGCAGGCGGATTACTAAAGACCACCGATGCAAGTAGCCTGACCACTGAAGAGGTATTCGATTATATCGCGACTACAACACCTCTGCGTCAAGCAACATCAGTCGCTGACTTTGCCAATTCAGTACTGCTCATGGCCTCTGATTTGAGCATGGCTATTACTGGTCAGTCCATTGCTGTGGATGGTGGTTTGACGATGCCTTAATGAATATCTAAAACACACGCAAGTTTAGATATTACTTTACGGATGAGGTGGCATAGAACGGTTCAAGCACTGCTTGTATGCCACACTCTTCAATCGTCCCAGTGACGAAATCAGCACGTGCAATCAGCGCGGGCTGAGCGTCTCCCATTGCTACGGCAAACCCAACCAAGTCAAACATCTCTAAATCATTCATACCATCACCAAACGCCATGCACTCGCTTGCGTCTACCGCATAATAGTCGCACACGTCTTTGATACCACGAGCTTTGGACGCATTGGCTGGCAATATATCTGCGCCAATTTGATGCCAGTGCACCAGCTTTAAATCGTGCTGAGCAAAGTCGATGTTCTGCATTTTTTCTTGTTGATTATTAAAAAACACCGAGCATTGATAAACGGTGTTTGACTGGTAGTAGTCAGGGTCAACGATAGAGTTTGGCGTGATGGCATTAAATTCGCGCAGACGCTCGTTTTCACCAGACCATGCGATATGAGTGGCTGAGTCAAACTTATGAATCAACTCGCTCTGTTGGCACAGCTTTACGATCTTATCCGTTTGCTCGGCGGTCAGTGGATAATGGCTGATTTGACCGCTATTATCAAAGCTATACTGTCCATTCATACAAATAATGGCATCGAGCACATTTGCCTCTAGCAACGCTAGGACATCCTCAGGCAGTATGGCTTTTGAGCGTCCGGTCGAAATGACTAGCTTGATATCGGTGTCTGCCAGCTGTTCCAGCATTGCTTTGTTGTGTTCTGCAATAATACCGTTACGGCTCAAGGTATCATCGATGTCAAAAAAAATGATTTTTGGAATAGGCATTTTGGTAGCCAGACTTTCTTTAGCGATTTTATTTTCGATAAACATGATGATCCTATTATTGTAGTCATTTCAATACTGATGACTTCGATACTACTACAACACAGCCAATCAGATAAATACCTATCGCGTAACCTGTGTCTCTATAAACATATCCCTAGCTACTCAGCCAAAGAAGTAACAAAAATCCTAAACGATAGGATTAACCAAGTATGGGTTATTTACTATAAAGTTATGACTAATTATTCAGATCAGTCAATAAGATCAAATCGATTTTTGCCTTCACCAATCTGCCATCCAAAGGAACCATGATGAAAATCTTTACCCTAAAATCAGTGACCGCTTTGACCGCCTTAGTGTTATCTGCCAATGCTTTTGCCATGGATGTTACATTTGACGATGCAGCTTGGAATGGTAAAAAAATCCCTGAAGGGCAGCAGTGTCTAAACTATGAGGGAAAAAGCCCAGCCACACCAAGCATGACGGTCTCAAACATTCCAGCCGGTGCGGAGAGCTTGGTATTCGTTTATAACGATGTGAGTAACAAACGTATGCAACATGGTGGACATGGCATGGTAGAGTTTGCGCTGCCAAAGGGTGCTACGAGTGCTGAGATTCCACGCGTGTTTGGGCATACTTATGAAGTACCAGTCGGTATTGAGATGGTGGCAGAATACCGTAGCCGCAAAGGTGAAGTAGGCGGTGCGTACAAGCCGCCTTGTTCAGGTGGCAAAAATCATTTATATACGGTAGATGTACAGGCATGGCAGGGGGATATGGTACTTTCTGAAACCACGGTTGAGATGGGTCGGTATTAATCAATCAAGCATTTTAGACAGTGTAAACAGCCGTCTATGCAGTATATAGGCGGCTTTTTAGTGAGCGTGAGTTAGGTTCACCTCTCTATAAAATATGCGAGCTTAGTGAATAGGCAATGCTTTGATTGATGTTTGTAACCCTTGAGCACTGAGTAAACACGGGTAAATCGTATGGTATAATTGAGACAGTGCTATAGGAAAATACAGATTAGACTTGTTAATTATTAGAATAATGATATCACAGTAATTATGCCAATTTTTATAGTACAATTGTACTCTGAGAAGTATTGGCATCCTATCTCATCAAACTTCTAAAGCGTATTTTTAGAAATACAATGATGCTAAATAACAAAAAATCATTAAGAAACAAAATGTTATTGATTATACTTTATCTTAAAGTGTATCTTAAATTAGATTAGGTTCTCACAAATAAGGTTTCTTATGACTACAATGACAAGCCAACCTTCAGAAGATAGAAAAAGGCATGGCGAGCATATTCTGATCAACATGACATATATCGCCAAAAATGTCGACTTGGACTCTGGAATTGAGCTGACTCGTGCACTTGAGTACTGGCGCAGATATTTTGAAGAAAACGATATCGTTTCAGCGTTAGTCATTAGTGAAGGCTACTTCGTTCAAAGTTTTCAAGGAACAAGGCCTGCTATCAGTACTGCCTTAGCAAAGATACTTGACGAGCATTCAACCATTTTCCCCAATATTGTCAATATAGGGGAAATAGAATCGCGTCAGTGGAATGGGTTTTTAATCAAACATCTAACCTCAAGCGTTGAAGATGAAGAGTATGCCCTAAAAAGCTTTTCAGCAGGTTCTGACTATAATCCCTATCTAATGACAAGTGCTCAGATTGAAGGCTTTTTGGCAGCAATTTTTGAAGAAGTCGAATCTAGTAAATCTTAAAAGGGTAGTATCCGCTCTCTATAATGGGTGTCTATTCTAACTCGCGTAAAAAAGCCGTCTGTACAATGTGTATAGGCGGCTTTTTGATGAAAGCAAGTTGCCAGTATCGGTATAGGGTGTATTCTTAGCAATTGGACAAAATATTGGTTGATGTTCATAAGTAACTCTCACAATATTTGACTACTAGAAATGCCTTAGTGATTCCTGTTTGTGGATCGAAAATTGGTATATCGGCACATACAGATGAGAATTTCTAACAATTAGAATGATGCTATCACACTGCCTGAGTTACTTTTTGTTGTGTTATTTTAAGGTAGTAAATGATAAGAACTTGGTCAATTTTCAAGAGTTTAATTGATTATACTTTATGATAAAGTGTATATTAATTTATATACCTATTATATAAATGGATTTTCTTATGCATACAATGGCAGGTCAAATTTCAGAAAATAGGAAAAGACATGGCGAGCATCTTCTGATTAGCCTAACGTATATCGGTAAAAACATTGAATTAAAAACAGGTATAGAATTAACCCGTGCTCTTGAACAGTGGCGAAGATACTTTGAGGAAAGTGGGTTGGTCGCAGCGCTTGTGATCAATGACGGTTACTTTGTTCAAAACATTCAAGGCTCAAGACCAGCTGTCAATGCTGCTCTAACGAAGATAATTGATGAGCATTTTAAGATTATCCCTAATGTTGTCAAGGTAGAAGAAATAGAAGTACTTCGATGGGATGGGTTCGTAACCAAACACCTGACGGAAAGTGCTGAAGATGAGGAATATGCCTTGAAAAGTTTCTCAGCAGGTTTTGATTTCAATCCTTATTTAATGAAAAGCACTCAGATTGAAAGCTTTTTGACAACGATATTTGAAGGTGCTGAATCCGATAAATTTTAGATGAATAGCATTTATATATCATAAGCGTTATCTATTTTAATTGGCATAAAAAAGCCGCCTATACATTGTGTATAAGCGGCTTTTTATTAAAAACGTTGTGAGCTTGAGCGATTAGTGCGCAAAGCATAGCTATAACCAACTGCTCAGCCTACCTCAACACTTGTCACATTCTGAAAGCCTCTTGGTAGCTGACCACCGCGATTGCCGCGAACACCCGTATAGTTAGCTAAATCATTTGGCTTGAGTGTCACATGGCGTTTGCCAGCGGTAATAACAAGGCTGTCTTGCTGACTGAGTGGCGTGATAGTAAGTACCTCTTCGCCCTCTTTTAACTTGATAAGTTTATTGCCTTTACCGCGCGCCTGTTCAGGCAAATCATCGAGAGCAAATATCAGTAAATATCCTGCATTGGTCGCGACGGCGACATGGTCAGGAGCTACCTTCGTATTGGTATTTTCACCGTCAGCATTAGCAGTCGCCTCTACTGGCGCATCGATACGTGCGACAGGAAGTAATTGACTATCGGTAGCTAGATTGATGATGTTTTTACCCGCTTTTTGATTACTATCTAGATTACCAATGGTATTGATAAAACCATAACCTGCGGAGCTGGCAAGGATAATACGTTGATCGTCAGCACCCGTTAGTAGCTGCTCAAAGCTAGCACCTGCTGGCGGCTTCAACACACTAGTCAGTGGGTCGCCCTGACCACGCGCAGACGCTAAGTTATGCGCGTCAATGCTGTAGCTGCGGCCAGTGCTGTCGAGCACGTAGATTTTCTCATTGGATTTACCGCGCACGTGTGCTTGATAGCTGTCACCTGAGCGATAACTCATGCCTGCTGCATCGACATCATGACCCTTAGCAGCACGAATCCAGCCCGCTTTCGATAGGATAGCGGTAACAGGCTCGCTCGGTACGAGGTCAGACTCTTTTAATGCTTGCGCTTCTTCACGTTCTGCTAATGGTGATACGCGCTCGTTGCCGTGTTCTTTCATATCGGCTGTCAGCTCGTCAATCATTAGATTGGTCAGACTGTCTGGATTGTCTAAGTACTCTTGAATAATGGCACGTTCGGCAGCCAGTTCGTCTTGCTCGCGGCGCAGCTCAATCTCTTCTAATTTTGCCAACTGACGCAAACGTATATCCAAGATAGCATTGGCCTGAATATCAGTCAGGTCATAGTCTTGCATCAATGTTGCTTTTGGATCGTCCTCTTCACGAATGATGCGAATCACTTCATCAATATTAAGATAAGCAATCAGTAAACCTGCCAAGATGTGCAAGCGCTTATCGATTTTATCGAGACGATATTGCAAGCGACGTGTGACCACCGAGCGGCGACAGACGAGCCATTCTTCCAAGATTTCTTTTAGGTTTTTGACCTGCGGCTTACCGTTTAGGCCAATCATATTCATATTGACGCGGTAATTGCTCTCAAGCTCCGTACTGGCAAACAGATGGCTCATGACGCGAGCGACATCGACTCGAGTTGATTTTAGCTCAAGCACGATACGGCAGGCATTTTCGTGATCTGACTCATCATGGATATCGGTAATCCAAGGCAGCTTTTTATCGGTCATGAGCTTGGCGATTTGCTCTTGGATTTTGTTGCCTGATACTTGGTAAGGCAGCGCATCGATGATGACGAGGTTTTTCTCTTTAGGGTCAACATGGAACGTCGCACGCATTTTATAGCTGCCACGACCAGTCTCGTACATCGCTTGCAAATCTTTTTTACTGGTGATGATTTCAGCTGGCGTTGGCAGATCAGGTGCTGGTATCGATTGGGTAAGCTGCTTGACCGACAGTTCAGGATTTTTGAGCAAACGAATCGCCGCACGTACCACTTCATTTAAATTATGTGGCGGAATATCTGTTGCCATACCGACCGCAATACCTGTCGTGCCGTTGAGTAAAATATTAGGTAGGCGGGCAGGTAGAGTGGTTGGCTCTTGCATCGTGCCATCAAAGTTATCTTGCCAATCGACCGTGCCTTGTCCGAGTTCTGCGAGCAAGGTATTGGCATAAGCAGACATTTTGGCTTCGGTATAGCGCATCGCCGCAAAAGATTTTGGATCATCAGGGCTACCCCAGTTACCTTGACCTGTGATGAGCGGATAGCGATAGCTGAACGGCTGCGCCATCAGTACCATCGCTTCATAACAAGCGCTGTCACCATGCGGATGGTATTTACCTAAGACGTCACCGACGGTACGTGCAGATTTTTTGGCTTTGGCAGTCGATTTTAGCCCCAGTTCACTCATGGCATAGACGATGCGGCGCTGTACTGGTTTTAGACCATCAGCGATATTTGGCAGCGCCCGATCCATGATGACGTACATGGCATAGTTGAGATAGGCCTGCTCAGTGAACTCTGCGACTGAGCGAGTATCCATCGGTTCAGTGGGAATGATTGGGGCAATCGTATTATCAATAACATCAGACATAAAATAGGATTCACTTATCAGTTTTAATAGGTATAGATAATTGGTTCAAGCGTGCAAATAGGATAGTGCTATCGTAAAGGATATTGAGGCAATTAAAAAGACGTATGTCAGAATATACGACAGCTCGTGACGTGCTTGGTAAAGGTGGATTGGTGATTGTATGATTTGAAGTCAAATCTCTCAATGAAGCCTTTTTATACAGTGATCAATATCATAAAGCAGAAAACCAATATAAAAAGCCGCGATGAAGAGTCATTAACTGTGTCAACATTGTTACAGAATATTCAAAATCAACCTCGATAAATATCGATGACTGAATGAAAAATCCAATATAACATTTTGATATTTAATAATTTTTTAGGCGTCAAGGTGATTTGAGAACTCATGCAGCAATCTTTTATATTGAGTAGTTTGTACAAAGTGTGTATGTTAATGAACAAAGGGCTATTTACTGCTATATCGTTCACTCAGCACCATACGATTCAGTCATAGACTTGTTTGCTACCGTTATGTGGCAAGCAATCTCGGATTTTGGTATGTTTATCACACTGTGGTTTGCTTGGGTTGGCGATAATGTACTATTACTAGGAGAACAAAGATTATGGAAAATCAAGTAAACTTAACCCGTCGTGATGATAAGGTTTGGCTAAAAACGTATGAAGAGCTTGGGCTAGAATACGACATTGAACTACCGGCTAATGACACCTCACTCATTGATATTTTTGAGCAAAGCTTTGCTAAAAATAGTGATAAGACGGCCTACATTTGCATGGGTTCATCGTTGAGCTTCCAAGAAGTAGACCTATACAGTCGTCAAATGGCCGCTTACCTACAGTCATTAGGACTGGTCAAAGGTGACAAAGTTGCGGTCATGATGCCCAATATTTTGCAATTGCCAATCTCGGTCATTGCAGTCCTGCGGGCAGGATATACCTTAGTTAACGTCAATCCATTATATACGACCAGAGAGCTTGAGCATCAACTGACTGACTCACAAGCCAAAGTATTGATTATGGTCGAAAACTTTGCCAAGACCTATCAAGATATTGGTCGCAATGTGGTCGATAAGGTCGTGATTACTGGTATGGGCGACTTGATGGGTACGCTCAAAGGCTTTATGGTCAATACGGTCGTGCGCCATGTCAAAAAAATGGTACCAGATTACAGTATTAGCAACAGCATTCCTTTTAAGAGTGCCCTAAAGCAAGTCGCTGCTAGCAAATATAAGCGCCCAACCGATATCACACTTGATGATATTGCCGTCTTACAATATACAGGTGGTACGACAGGTGTGGCAAAAGGCGCGATGCTGACACACAAAAACTTGGTCGCAAACTTAATTCAATCTAATACCTTTTTGGGCACCGCCTTTGATGATTTTGATCAAAGAGGTGAGCAGCCTGTCATTATGACAGCATTGCCGATGTATCATATTTTCTCATTCACTGTCTGCGGTATGTTTGGTCTATATCGCGGTTGTGTGGTGCTACTGGTACCAAACCCACGTGATCTTGATAGCTTGTTAAAGGCATACAAAGCCAATCCACCAGCGTTCTTCCCAGCGGTTAATACATTGTTCAATGCGCTTGCCAATAACGAAGAATTTATCGCGATGGATCATAGCAAGCTGCGTCAATCAATGGGCGGCGGCATGGCAGTACTGAGCCCGACCGCTGAAAAATGGCGTCAAGTAACAGGCAATATCATTATCCAAGGGTATGGCTTGTCAGAAACTGCACCGGTTGCAACCTCGAACCCTAGCAATAGTAAAACATTTACGGGCACCATTGGTGTACCGATGCCAGCGACTGATGTGGCCATCTTAGATGATGCTGGTAACGAAGTGGCACTTGGTGAGCGCGGCGAGATTAGTGTCCGTGGACCACAGGTCATGAAAGGCTACTGGAACCGCGAAGAAGCGACTGCTGAAGTGATGACAGCGGATGGTTTCTTCCGTACGGGCGATATCGGTATCATGGCTGACAACGGATACGTGACGATCGTTGATCGCAAAAAAGATATGATTTTGGTGTCTGGATTTAACGTTTATCCTAACGAAGTCGAAGAGGTCATGGCCGGCCATCCTAAGATTTTAGAGTGCGGTGTCATCGGTATCGAAGACGAGAAGAGCGGTGAGATTCCTAAGATTTACGTCGTACGTAACGATCCTAGTCTGACCACCGAAGAAGTGCTTGAGTACGGTAAAGAGCATTTAACAGGCTATAAGCGTCCTCGCCGTGTTGAGTTTATTGATGAGCTACCAAAGTCTAATGTGGGTAAAATCCTACGTAAAGATCTACGTGTACTCGAAGAGAAAAATCACGGTTGATACGGTGTTTAATATAGGTACGCTCAAGGTAAGCTGAAGTAGAATGCTTGAGCTCTATGAGTGTACTGATGAAGGATAAGCACAGCTGAAACATGAATCAAGATAGGCTGTGATAATCCAAAATGATAAGACTGCAACTATGCTGTCTTATCATTTTTTTGTCTTGATGGTTTTGGGCAGTCTCAAGGTGGATATGACACAGCGACTATTAATAGAGAATGTTTAGCAAAACTGCTATAGTGCCCATCGATGTATTTTTGTATATACCTGAAAAATTGATGATTTTGGTCTGTATGGCTGACACATTATTATGATATATCTAATTCGTGATTTGGTTTTATGTAGGGCGGCCTATCTGGTATGAATCTCACACACCTCTTTGATTAACACTCTGTGAATGATACGCCGGTTTTATTCAACGGCTTCTCATTCACAAGATGTTGCCATCATTGATGAATCATAAAAAATAATGGTGTTTTTATTAAAGTATTCTATGTTTTTAACGGTAACGTTTAGGGAAAATTATGACGGACAATATCAATAAAGAGACGACAGAAAATAATGCAGCGACTGATGGCAAAGCTGATGCAGCCAGCAATGCTTATCAAAGCAATGCATTTCCCACGATGCCAACTATCGCAAGCGACAGTCCGTGGCTGAGTGCTTATGAGCGTTATGACATCGATGCTACTATTGAGATGCCCGAGGATAGTACGTCTTTACTTGATGTGTTCGAGCGTAACTTTAGTCGTTATGGACAAAAAACAGCCTATATCTGTATGGGCGCGTCTATTAGCTTTAAGCAATTAGATCTGTACAGTCGTCAGATTGCCAGCTATCTGCAGTCATTAGGGTTGGTCAAAGGCGATAAAGTTGGGGTCATGATGCCCAACCTTTTGCAGTATCCAATAGTGGCATTGGGGGTTATTCGTGCCGGTATGATACTGGTCAACGTCAATCCGTTGTATACCAGTCGCGAATTGTCACATCAACTGCATGACAGTGGTGCCAAAGCATTGTTCATCGTTGAGAACTTTGCAAAAACGTATCAAGATGCGGAAGACAAAGGTCAAGTTGAGCATGTCATCGTCTGTAAAATTGGCGACATGCTAGGAACGATCAAGGGAGCCGTGGTCAACCTCGTTGCTCGTCATGTCAAAAAAATGATTCCTGCTTATCGCTTACCAAACAGTGTGAGTTTTAAAGACGCATTAAACGAAGCCTCAGCCAGCAAATACCAGCGCCCTGAATTGAATCTAAGCGACGTGGCATTGCTACAATACACAGGCGGTACGACAGGCGTGGCTAAAGGCGCGATGCTGTCTCATGGTAATCTAGTCGCCAACATGCTACAGGTCAGCGCGTTGATGAACAGTGCCTTTGATGATGATATCGATGGCAGAGACGTTATTTTGACTGCATTGCCGCTATATCATGTTTTCTCGTTTATGGTGTGTGGTATGTGCAGCATGTATCAAGGCTATGCAGGGTTGCTCATTCCAAACCCGCGCGATCTTGATGGGCTTATCAAAGAAATGGGCAAATACAAACCTGCTTTTATTCCAGCCGTGAATACCTTGTTCAATGGTTTGGTGCACAAAGACAGTTTTGCCGATTTGGATTTCTCTAATCTAAAAGCGTCTATCGGCGGTGGTATGTCAGTGCTACCTAGCGTGGCAAAAGAGTGGCATAAAATCACTGGTCTGCCAATCGTTGAAGGCTATGGTTTATCTGAAACTTCACCTGTTGTGACCTTTAACCCAATGACCATTGCAGAGTTTACTGGAAAAATCGGTATTCCTGCGCCTAGTACTGACATTGTGCTCATCGATGAAGACGAAAATGTAGTGGCGATGGGCGATCGTGGTGAGATCTGCGTAAAAGGTCCACAGGTCATGATTGGTTACCAAAACCGTCCAGAAGAAACAGCTGAGTCTTTTACAGCTAGCGGTTATCTAAAAACCGGTGACATCGGTATCATGGACGAAAAAGGCTTTATCAAAATTGTCGATCGCAAAAAAGACATGATTTTAGTTTCTGGGTTCAATGTGTATCCAAATGAGATCGAAGAAGCGATGAGCGAGCATCCAGCGGTCGTTGAGTGCGGTGCAATTGGTATTCCTAATGATGATCGCGGTGAAGAGCCAAAATTGTTTGTGGTCAAAAAGGGCGACGTCACAGAACAAGAGCTGCTCGATTATGGCAAAAAACAATTGACTGGCTATAAACGCCCGCGCCATATACAGTTCGTTGACGAATTACCAAAATCGAACGTGGGTAAAATCTTACGTAAAGAATTGCGTAAGATGGAAGGGTTAGAATAAATTTAGTATCAAACTTGACCAACGCAGCGGCGTAATAGCGTGAGTGAATCTTGCTATTGCGCCGCTGTCACGTTAGGATATCTTAAGATTTTAGTCTACTAAATGCCTATTGGTTAATCCTCGGATGAAAAATAGTGTGTTTTTTGACATGGCTTTTATAACACCGTACTAGGAATTTTTATGCGTATTGACAATCGTGAGCTTGACCAACTTCGCTCGATCAGCTTTGAGCGCCATTATACCAAGCATGCTGAAGGTTCAGTATTGGTCAGTTTTGGCGACACCAAAGTGCTATGTACGGCCAGTGTCGAGTCGGGTGTACCACGCTGGCTCAAGGGCAAAGGTAAAGGTTGGATCACTGCCGAATATGGTATGTTGCCACGTGCGACCAATACCCGTAACCAACGTGAAGCGGCCCGTGGTAAGCAGTCCGGCCGTACCCAAGAAATTCAGCGTCTGATCGGGCGTAGTCTGCGTGCCATGATTGACTTGAGTAAGCTTGGCGAAAACACCATCTATCTTGATTGCGATGTCTTGCAAGCGGATGGCGGTACTCGTACTGCGAGTATCACTGGTGCGGCAATTGCGCTGATTGATGCGTTAGAAACCATCCAAAAAAGCAAAAAGCTTAAAGCCGATCCTCTCATTGGATTGGTAGCTGCGGTTTCTGTCGGTATGAAAGATGGCGAGGCGTATTTAGATCTGAACTACGAAGAAGACTCTAGCTGTGATACAGATTTGAACGTAGTCATGACCCAAAAAGGCGAGTTCATTGAGCTTCAGGGTACTGCTGAAGAAAAACCATTTACGCGTGCTCAAGCAGACGCTATGCTCTCAATGGCCGAAAAAGGCATTGCAGAACTCATTAAGATGCAACAAACTGCACTTGGCTGGTAGTCAGTTTTCATTGCACACCGTACTTTGTTTTCAGTTTTAATAACTGCCTGTTGGTTCCTGATAGGCAGTTTTTTCACAGACAATTATCCTCACATCTCGTAATAGGTAAGAATGCATGCTCAAGCTGACTGATGATGGCGCAAAAATCACCTTACAGAGTCAGCCAAACGCTGGTGATAACGGGATGTTTTGGTTTGGGTCTGCCTTATTGATAGGAGCAGTGGCAGTTGCTATGGCCATGAGCCTATTGTCTGAACGTTTGGCCCTTGGTGCCCTTGCGCTTCTTATTATTGGCAGCTTTATTTTTAATAAACAGCGTCAGAAACACAAAAAAGCCATGAGCGGTATGATCAGTAATGGCACATTATGGGTACGGGCAGGTGAGCTGGTGCATGACAATCTGGGCAAACGCGATCACATTTATTTGGCTGATGGTGACAAGGTAGTGCTGATAGGCGATCAATTACAGATTGTCGATAGCAGCGACGTACGTAAATATCATATCAATGGTTTTGAGAGTGCTCAAGAAGCAAAAGCCACCAAAGCAATTCTAGAAGGGCAAGCGCTTAGCAAACGTCATGTCAATATTAAAATGAATAGCGGTCAGTAAGTTCCTCATTCACAGGTTAACATCCAACAGTTAGTGCTATGAAAAATCACATCAACCAATTCATTAACCTGCTCTAATATCCCCAATATTTTCCTGCAAGTCTCCCATATCCTCTATTTGCTTTTACCATTCATCAGTATTTTTATGCCAGTTATCGCCTACATTGGGTGAATAATACTTGCAGATTTGTGCTTAAATGGTTTATAAGTAACAGTGCAACACTTAATCCTCATTATTATTTACACCGTCAGTGAACGTTCATTGACCGGGAGTCAGTCATGTCGCGTTTGCCTATGTCTATGTCTAAATTTATGCCATCAATTGCCGCATCCTGCAGTTTATTATTACTTACTTGTAGCGCGGCAAGCCAAGCCCACGCAGACAGCATGAGCGCACTCATTGCTCAGAAGTCGGCTCAATCTACGATCAGTACTACTTATCGCTATCCGGAGGTACAACGTCAGTATGCATCAGTATTGCCTGCGTTTTTATCAGGGAATTATGACAATGTTGATAGTGAATATCTGCCGCTACTGAGCAGTGCGGAGACACAAAGTAGTCAGGCTGCACGTGAAGTGGTGAGTATGGCGCGTAAAATGGCGCTCAACGAGCGCACCATCATCAAAGGTGGCTGTTGGGACTATCTAAACGCGGTGTTCAATCGGGCGGGGGTATCGCGCGATACCATCCATAAAGGCACCTATGGTCAAGGCCCTTATGCCAATAGTGGCGAGATTGAAGTGGGAGATTGGCTCTATTATATCAATCATGGCTACAATGGTGTCGAGCACAGTGGACTGTTTGTGGGCTGGGTCGATGAACGTGCCAAGCAAGCACTGATACTCAGTTATGCTGGTGAAAACCGCCGTGAGCCAGCTCGTTATCGCGTGTATGATTTGAGCAATGTCTATCAAATCATGCGTCCTAGTGTCTAAGCATCCCCAGCACCCCATAGTGTGATAAAAAAAGCGTCCGTCACTGATAAAGTGGCGGACGCTTTTGCTTTGTAAGTATTAATTATCTTTCTAGCTCTATCGCTAGGTTTAGAAAGGTTTTACCACGACTAAAATGACGATAATCACCAAGGCAAAGACTGGCACTTCATTGAACCAACGCCAAAACTTATGCGATTTATAGTGTGGATTATCAATCAGTTTTTTGCGATACAATCCGCAAGCGCCATGATAGCCGGATAGCAATATCACTAGTAAAAGCTTAACGTGTAGCCAGCCTTGGGTTTTATACACATCCCAACCTAGTCCAACCATCCATAGACCAAATATCCATGTCGCTATCATCGCTGGCGTCATGATACCGCGATATAGCTTACGCTCCATAATGGTAAAGCGCTCTTGGCTGATGGTATCATCACTCATCGCATGATAAACAAACAGACGCGGCAAATAAAATATCGCCGCAAACCAGCAGACCATTGAAATAATATGCGCTGCTTTAATCCAGTTAAAATAATCTGCCATGACTTAATCTCTTGTTATTAGCCCTTTGATATTAGGCTTACTTTCATATGCTTTTTATAAGGGTTAAATGTTGACCAATCAAATGCAGATGATGAATAACTAGTCGCGGCACATCGTCAAACTAGTCAGCCAGTACCACTTGTGTTTGATGACCACTCATCGCGTCCATGACAGGCAATACTTTTGGCGCTCGTGGTGCGGCAAACTGCTTGGTTAAGCCAAGCTCACGCATAAGTCTATCGTCGCCTGACTGGCTTGAGTTTCCAGTTGTCAGCAGTTTATCACCATAGAAGAACGAGTTGGCACCTGCCATAAATGCTAAGGCTTGCTCAGAGTCTGATAGGCTCTCGCGACCAGCAGACAGACGCACATAACTGGTTGGGCAGCAGATACGCGACACGGCAATGGTGCGAATCCATTCAAGTACAGACAGTTGACCTTCGGCCAATACTTTGTCACCAATCGGTGTGCCTTTAATCGGCACGAGCAAATTGACTGGGATAGACTCTGGCGCTTTTGGCATTTTGAGCAGTTCATGTACCCAATCGATGCGGTCATCACGGCTTTCGCCCATACCTACGATGTTACCGCTACAGACATTGATGCCTGAGTCGCGCACGTTTTCTATCGTATCTAAGCGCTCATCATAGCTGCGTGTGCTGACGACTTGTTCATAATAGCTGCGCGAGGTATCTAGATTATGATTGTAATAGTCCAACCCGGCATCCGCCAACTGCGTTGCTTGATTGGTATCTAACATACCAAGCGTCATACAGGTCTCAAGCCCTAGTGCCTTGACTTCTTTGATCAGCTCAACCACATAAGGCATGTCTTTTGCGCTTGGATGTTTCCATGCCGCACCCATGCAGAAGCGTGACGAGCCACTATTCTTGGCACGTTTGGCAGCGGCAATGACTTTGTCTACTTCGATGCGTTTTTCTGCTTGTAGTTTGGTGGTGTCGCGATGGTGACCTGATTGTGAGCAGTAGCCACAATCTTCAGGGCAGTTACCCGTTTTAATCGACAACAACGTACTAATCTGTACTTCATTGGCTGTGAAATGCTCACGGTGAACAGTCTGTGCTTGCAACAACAAATCCATCAATGGCAAATCAAACAGTGCGGCGATTTCTTCGCGGCTATGCTTGTGCGGAGTTGGTTGGTTGGCATCGGTTAAACTGGCCAAAAAATCATCGTTACTGTTTTGATGATTGAGTGTCTGAGCGTGGCTATCGGCATTGGGTTCTGAGATGTTAAGTAATCCTGCCATGAGATAAATCCTTTTATAACGGTATTGGGTACATCTAAATGTTTTTGTGTTTTTAAAATAATAAAAAAGGCTGCGATATAGTATACCGTAACCTTTTTAGAAAATCAGAACACTGCTGGAGAGTATGTGTAAATATCACAGTGGCGTATATAAGTAGTAACTATCCATCTATTGTATCAATGACTACTGATTAACGCACCTCTTGATTCCATTTAATACACCTCTCATCTATAGCGAATTATTTACCCAGTTTATGCTTAGCAACACCAACCCAATGCTCAGCGAATTTCTGTGCTTTATATGCATAAGGCTTGGCTTTATCCAGATACGGTTTGCATTCTTCTGGAATAGTCGGCACGATATGTTTGGCCAATTTATTGAACCACATCATGAGGCTATAATCACCCTCAATGCTTAATTTGCCTTCTTGTACTGCAGTCATAAATGCTGGCAAACTGCCTTTGGTCAACAGCTTGACGCCAGTCATAGAGTCTTTAAAAGTAATCGTAAGGTCTGCTTTTTTTGCATGACCGCTTTGCTGACTAAACTGACCATTATCAAAAATAAAATGACGAGCAATCTCAGATTCAGTGCTGGCAAATTCGATCGTGACTGCACGATCAGCGAATAGCTTTTGGACAGCTTCATCGTTGCTATCAGCTAGCATTGATAAGCGATAGCCAACCACTGCCAATAAAGCGTCTAATGGATCAGATTTGATGTCTAACACAGGAACTGTAAACATAGTAAAACTCCTAAAAAATGACGCATAAAAATAAGGCGTACTTTATACCAATTCTTATGACAAATATATAACCCTATTATAAACCATGCAGTAACCTGAACTCTTTAGGAGTTAAGTAGAGAGTGTTAAGCATCTTGTAACATTTAATATTGTTATGACATGACTCGTTGCTAAGCGTGATATCTCAGCAACGGTATTATAGTGATAGCAGCTATAAAGATAATATGGTGATAAAAGCAATATCGAAAGCAGGATCAGGCAGGATTAATGAAATCGCGGTTTGTAATCGTCGTCATAAACAGGCGTATGCTCAATATAGCGTGCGGCCTCTAGCGCACGCTGCTGCTGCACGGATTGACTCACGTCATCATAGCGTAATGCTCGGTACAGTACCCAGCCCGCTAGCGGTAGCCAGCTCACACCCATCGCGATGACATAGCGATGCCACTCTGACAGCTCAGAGAACATAGTGCTACCTGACAAAACGTTTTGAACGACTTCGACAGCCAACCAGTAGGCCATACCGCCAAACAGATAGAGCAATAGCCAACGCTGCGATGATAGCACGAGCGCGATTATCAATCCTGCCAGCAATCCATAGCCGAGCCATGTTATAACGCCCCACGCCTCAACACCAACAAAAGAAAATATAGTTAATAACATCATTCATCTCGCTATTCATAAGGTGAATTCCAATAGAGTTATTATGAGAGGTTGTTGGACAAAGCTAAAGAGGGGAGAGGCGACTTTGCGACAACCGTTGACGTTTGGTTTTTTGGCTGGTTTTTGCGATTTTTAATGGCTAGGGGATAGGCTAAGCGCCGTAGAGAACGACGCTTACTTTAGAGGGCAGAAGGAGTTTGATTGGGTTTGACAAGATAGTGTCAACTAACAGGAAAAGGCGACAGGTTTGCTGAAGATTTAGACTCGATTGGCACGATTGCCCCACCAAGATAATAACGATACTAAAATCGCCCCGAGTAGCATGAGTCCGATGGTCGTTAGCCAGTGTGCACCAGTAGGATACTGCCATGGCATGACATTATTAATCGCCTCATTATCTAGAGCGCCTAAGGCATCTACTTTCCATGGCCATACCTTTATCAAGGAGCCAGCGATAAAGCCTGTCAGTAAAGCCAAAGTGGCTTGATAGTAACGCGACAGTAACCACTTTAGGGCACGTGTGAATAACAACAGCCCAGTGACCATCCCTGCCATAACGGTAAGAACAATACTCAAATTCATGGTATGGACAGCTTCTAAAACCGTATCATAAGCACCTAACAGCAATAGAATAAATGAGCCTGATATACCGGGTAGAATCATCGCACAAATGGCAATCGCCCCTGCAAAAAACAAATAGGGCAAGCTGGGTGTGGTCGTGAGTAATGGCAAACTGCTAATCACCACTGCAGCGCCCAATCCAGTAGCAAACAATACTGCACGGCCTATAGTCCAGCGCTCAATCTCACTGAGTAAAATAAATACTGTAGCAACCACCAATCCAAAAAAGAACGACCAAATGAGCAGTGGCTCATTGTCCAGTAAGTGCTTAATGATGCCGGCTAAAGTAGCAAAGCTGGTTGCAATACCCAGTACCAAACATAACAAAAAGGTCGCATCAACCTGTCGCCAAACGGCGAGCAAACCTTTGATACCCCCTTCTTGTCGAAATATCTGCCAAAGATTGGGGCCAATACTGCCAAGCGCATTAATCAGACGCTCGTAGATACCAGCAATCAGGGCAATGGTACCACCAGAGACGCCAGGCACGATATCAGCAGCGCCCATGGCCATCCCTTTGACATAAATCCCCAAGAGCTGTTTTGGACTGTCAGTACGAGTCGGAGTAGTGCTCAGGTTTGACGACTGTGACGGATACGATGGTTGCGGAACTGACGGCTGGTTTGGCCGTGGAGATTGTGGTGCCGTCATAAACATTCCTTTATCGTTTAAGAATCTGTGTTATCTAAAAGTGGATTTTATGCATCATGATAAAATATCAAAGCAGTATCACAATGGTAAGACTGCCATACAAAAGCAATATAAAACCATATAAAGCACAAAAGCCAGATCAATGACAAAGCATTAACCCAGCTTATGAGATCGTTTAATGTGGTTAGCAATTACTCAGCATCAGGCTTGATGTCAGACTCAGTATTAGACTCAGTATTAGACTTGCTATCAGACAGCGCAGGATAGCCAAGTGCATAGAGCGTGCCTTCAAGTCCCGTCACGTTGATAGCGGCATCGGCACGTGCTTGTACGATAGGCTTGGCATGATAAGCGACGCCTAGATCGGCAATGGCCATCATTGGCAAGTCATTGGCGCCATCACCAATGCAGACCACTTGTGACATCTCGATACCCAAGCGCTCAGCGGTGTGCTTGACGATGGCGGCTTTTTTGTCACCATTGACGATAGGCCACTGTACATGACCGGTGACTTCACCTTCGTCGATATCTAAGGCGTTGGCATGTACTTCATCAATCCCCAACTGCTCAGCGATATAACGGGCAAAATACGTAAAGCCGCCGGATACTAGCACGGTATGATATCCCAATGCCTTTAGCGCACTGATGGTGGTGCGCGCACCTACCGAGACGGTCAGGCGGCTACAGATATCATCCAGTACGTCAATTGGTGTGCCTTTCAATAATGCCACGCGCTGAGCGAATGACTCATCAAAATCAATTTCACCGCGCATGGCGGCCTCAGTAATGGCTTCGACTTCTTCACCAATGCCTGCGGTTTTTGCCAGCTCTACGATGACTTCTTGTTCAATTAAGGTTGAATCCATATCAAAGCAGGCAAGCTTATGAGTACGTAGCATATGGCCGACAGATAAGATATGGCAGTCAACGACGTTTATGTTGCCGGTGCTGTCTGTACTGCGTGTATTGTTGTACTCTTCAGTCAAATCACGACGCAAGCGTGTGGTTAGCTGATCATCAATGATGTGCGCGGCAGCGGTCTTTTTGCCAGGATGCATCAGCGTGTCATTGACAGGGACTAGCAGGTAACGGAATACTTGAGCATGGGTAAAGGGTAGGCGCTGTGCACCGTCGGCCGTTGGCTCTGTATCAGAAACTGTGATATTGACAAAACTGGCGTCCGTGTCTTCAGCGACCGTCACCAAATGCCAGTTGGGCTGTTCATCGACCCATGACTGAACATATTGATGAATATCTAGCGTAGATACGTGAGTCGGCAATACAACGATGAGCGCAAAAACAGGCAGCGACTGTAGCGCATCAAAATCTTGCAAATTAGTATCTTCAGGTAATAATGCCGCAATAGAGTCGACGGCTTGCTGCCATGCTTTGCTGTCTTTTGGTAACGAATAAGATGTATTTTTTGGCATGGCTCAATTGTCCCTTGTATGCTCGTATAAGATTGGGAATAATAACAGTTTTACTGGGCAGCGCCTATAGATGACACGCAAAGTATCAATGGCGTAAAAAAACCACAATCATGGCGCAAATGACCAGAAAAAAACCATCGCGTCATTGTGATAAATTTATAAAGTGACTCACGCCATCAGGCTTGTTATGGTGATATAGTGGACAAGATAAAAAGTCACGCTTCTATATCCCTTGTACTATAGAAAAATGATTGCGTTGACCTCGCTTTATAGATATCTGATCTATGCAAATTAGCTTTATCAAACCAGCCAAAAAATGAGCGAATGCCTCGTTTTTTAATTTCTTCTCTCCAAAAAAGTTTACTATATCATGACGTATTTAGCGCCGCGGCAAGGGTTGTTTGCCATCATTATTTTGGTTAGTTTTTGTTTGCAGACGCTGCTATTGGTCATCAGTACCGACCAGCAGCTGAGCAACAGTCGTGCGTTGAAAGGCGAGCAGATGGTCGCCCAGCTGATTGATGAAGCAAGGCTATCGTTAGAAAACAAAGATCGTGTCAGTCTTAGTGTCATTGCCAATCGCTATACCAGTGAGCAAGACGTGACACGGATACTGATTAAAGACAATAACGATGAGATATTGGTGCCCGTCGGTAATGCACCGATGCAGCAAGGCGATACCATTAGTCAAATCGCGACCAATGGCGATGCGGTAATCGGTAGCGTGGCATTGACATTGAAAGATATCAGTAAAGGCGAGATTATCGCCATGCAATGGCCGTTTGTTATAGGCACCATGCTGCTGCATTTATTGCTTTGGCTGCTGTATGGCTACTTGGCACGCCCTACCAAAGAGCAGATCAATGCGCTGAGCCATGATATCCAGGAGTTATATATTGAGCAATATACACAAGTCGATCAGCGTGGCTATAATCGAGATGTCGAACGCTCATCTGATGACGCAGCGAATAATCATCCACCTGCTGCTAGTGAGAGCGAAATCGATGACATGGTCACCAGTGCGCGTAAGTTTAATGTACAAAACGAGGTAAACGACTACCTAAGAACGCAGCAAAATACGGAAATCACAGATGCGACTGGCGGCTCGGTAGATGCTGATGCAGATAGTCTATCAGGTGAGGGTAATACCACTGAGACCGATAGTGCAGGGACTGGCCACCAATCATCCAAACTATCAGCGACACGCTCTGTAGATAAAGTGAGAGTACAGATTGTCTTTCATGATGAGTTCAATATGCTTGAGCGTCTTGCACCTGCCCAGCGTTTGCCATATTTGGCGCTATGTACACAGCTCTTTAATCAAGCGGTGACAGAATTGCTCAAACAACCTTTGCTGCTCGGTGTTAGTGCCATGAATGAGGCGCAGTTTGCAGACAATGGTGCTAGTGTGGTGCTAAAAGCTGACAATAGCCATGCTAAAGTGGCGCTGGCAGGGGTGATGCTTGCCAAATTGTACTTGATGCTCAACAAAATCATTCATGATAAGCATATCGAGCTGTCGCGCTTTGCCTTGCCGGCAAAAGCAGGCGTGAGCGATGACGCGCAGTCAGAGGCTATGACTCACTTATTACAGAGCATTGGTAAAAAAGAGCAGTTACTGATTCTATTGCCAAACAATGGCCTCAAACAGATAAGTAATCATATACAAGTACATAGCATCATGCGACCCACCACCGTCTATGAGCGTGAGTGTGCGATATTTGATGGTGGTAATGATTCGATGATTCAGCGTTTGGCAGACGTCCGTAATGCGGTACTGATGATCGAAGAAGATGAGTAGTAGACTAAATATATACTGATCCTTAGACGTATTTTGCGCTCGCTTATTTACAGTACAATTGTCTGCTATATGAGTCATATTGCAGACCCAGTCTGAAAAATGAGATGGGTCATATTGAGAAAAAGGATTGACAACATTCAGTAGAGACTTTATAAGGCATATATATATTACTGTATGTTTAATACCCTTGCCTAAAAATGATAGGAGTTTGTCATGAGTGACGCTGATATTGACGACGATTTTGATGATGATTTTGTCGACGATGATGATGCAAAGATGGTCGAAGAAGCCGAGACGAGTGTACGTACACGTCTAAGCAGTCTCGAAAAGCGCCGACTGATTGATAATTTGTTAGAAGAAAAGCGTCTGGCCAAAGAGTTGAAAGACGATTTGGATGATATCGACAACTTCGATGAAGATGGCGATGATTGGGATGACGACGATTTCTAATTTTTAGACATCATTCGTTTAAGCTGACTAAAGTGCTTTAATCATCGGTGCTCATCTACCCAATCGGATAGACTGGCTTTTGACAGTTGTTTTGAGCGGTTACGATACGAGCGAGCGTTAAAAGCTCATCGGTTCGATGACACTGGATCTAATAGCTTGTTTGGTTTTGGTTATTCAAGCAGCCTTTATGCTCAGATTATCTGCTATCGTGCATTAACCGATCGTTTTTGACGATTGACATACTCTATACTTCAAGGATAACCGAACCATGAGTAATCAACTAAGTTTTGATGAATTACTAGACTATTTGGACAATCAAGAGAGCCAGTTTGTGCTCGATAGCGTCGCCGCTCATGGGTTTTTGACTGCGACAGTCATCGGTCGTCCCTTGCCTAACTGGCTCGACGCCCTGTTTGAAGGTCACGTGAGCGAGATTCCAGAAAACGTCATCGATGGCATCAAGCGCTGGCGCGACTCTATCATGGCAGAGCTAAAAAACGAGACGCCTATTGAGCTGCCATTTAGCGAAGATGCAGGAGACGAAGAGGTCGCTGTTGATTTCTCTGACGAGTCAGATATCGTCGCTTGGTCAATTGGCTTTGTAGATGCCATGTATGGCGATGAAGCAAGCGACTGGTTTGAAGATGAAGATACCGCAGAAGATGTCGCTGTATTGACGCTACCGATGATCGTCCTAAGCGGTATCGATGATGAAGATCCAGAGCTTGCTCAGATGCGTGCTGACGAAGATAAAATGGTACAAATGGCCAATAGCATCGAAGGCAATTTGACTGAGCTGTTTCTGCTATTTCATACCAACGACTAATTGTTTCGTACCAATAATTAGTAACTTCGTACCAATGACTGGCCACGCTCAACACTCGTGATTCTAAAAGACAGTGCTGCCAGTACTGTCTTTTATTTAAGTGGCTGTCACACAGCCTTGCTCATTCTATCAGCTACTCTATAAATCACCGATAAGGTCATACCATGACTGTGCAACTCTCTAATCTTGAACACTTACCTAATTATCAAATTACTGAGCGCTTAGATGTGGTTTATGGCAGTACCGTACGCTCAAAACATGTCGGCAAAGACTTGTTTGCTGGGCTAAAAAACATTGTCGGTGGTGAGCTGACCGCGTATACCGAACTGCTAGAAGAGTCGCGCCAAGAAGCGATAGATCGCATGATTGTCAAGGCTGAAGCGCTCGGCGCTGACGCAGTTGTCGGTCTGCGTTTTTCGACCTCGAGTATCGCCCAAGGTGCCTCTGAGCTTTTTGTTTATGGGACTGCGGTCAAGGTTGCACCGATATCTCAGCAGCCGTATCAAGCCCCACCAAATGGCGGTTACGATCACTCCAATCAAAACACCAGTCAAAACACAAATCCTCAAACCCAAGTCGCACCCGATGATTTACCGCGTTTCAATCCTTTTGGCTAATCCTATAAGCACCAATGCTTTTTATGATGAGAAACGTGCTATGAATGATTCACTCACGCAAATGCTCATCAATTATGGGCCGTTTGTTTTCTTATTCGTCGTTGGTTGGTTTTTTGGGTCGCGTCATGAGCGTCAGCACTTAACGCAGCTACGCGTGGCAGAGCAGGATCTGGGCGATATTACAGTCTCCAGCGAACGTTTATACCGTCCTAAGTTGGCAGCTGGAAGTGAAGGTGAGCTGGTACTTGGTAGCGTGGTGATTGCTCAAGATTACTTTAAAATGATTATCGCTCGTGTACTCAGTATCTTTGGCAAAAACCTAACCACCTACGAGACACTGCTAGATCGCGCTCGCCGTGAAGCCATCGTTCGTATGCGCGCTGATGCAAAAGCCAAAGGCTACACGCATATTTATGGGTTACGCCTTGAAGTCACCAACATCAATCAATTGGGCAGCATGGTAGAAGCCATCGCTTACGGTACTGCCGTCATCAGTATTGACCACCCTCACACTACCTCTGCTATTAATCATCAAACCTCTCTTTAAATTGTTTTGACCTTGTCTTCAAGTATAAAAATCCATAGTTGACTGACGAGTAGTCAAAAAAATCAAATACATACACTTTTACAGCGATATACTAAATTTTGCCGTTCCGTTATTATTTCGGTTCGTATAAACCAGTATCATCAAAGAATTGTCGTTCTAAAACACGATTTTGCGAAAGACGTATCATATAAAAAGCTGACAACGTCGGTGGCTTTTACCCAAGATATCAGCAGGATTGGCTGATTGAGCATTACGAAGTTGTTATAAACTTGCCCGTGTAAGGGCGCTATCTACAAGGATGTAGTTATGGAAGGTGTGGAGTTAGTCACGTTTGTAAATTCAAAAGTCATTCCTATTAGTATCTTTTTGATTATGATGGGAATGGGGCTGTCCTTAGTTACCAATGATTTTAAGAGAGTCATCAAATACCCTAAAGCAGTCGCCATAGGACTAACCAATCAGCTAATATTTTTACCCTTGGTCGGTTTCGCCTTGGCAACCTCCATGTCCCTAGAGCCTGAGTATGCCGTCGGGGTTATGTTACTGGTACTGTGTCCTGGTGGCACGACATCAAATCTATTTACTTATCTGGCCAAAGGCGACGTCGCACTTTCAGTCACGATGACTGCTATTGCCAGTGTCATTACTGTCTTTACCATTCCTATCGTCCTCAGCTTTTCGCTCGTGTACTTCATGGGCGCGGGCAGTGAGTTTCAGTTGCCAGTGGTCAAGACTATGGTTAGCTTGATTGCTCTGACTATTCTGCCCGTTAGTATTGGTATGCTGATCAAACGCTATGCCGCCAATTTTGCAGATAAGGCGCAGGTTATGGTGTCTCGTTTTGGCGTGATATTTTTGAGCTTCTTGGTACTTTTCTTAAGCTATGTGCAACGAGATATTATCGTCGAAGCATTGATCGCGACTGGTCCTGTCTCTTTGATATTGAACGTATCGACGATGGCACTTGGTTATTACACCAGTAAATGGTTCGGCCTAAACCCAGCTCAAAGAAGATCCATTACCATGGAAGTGGGCCTGCAAAACAGTACACTGTCGATGTTTATGGCATTGACCCTATTAGCCAACTACAAAATGTCGTTGACCCCAGCTATTTACACGTTAATTATGTTCTTGACCGCAGGTATTATGGTCAGAGTATTTACCGCTATGCACAATAAAGCCAAAAGAACTGAAGTTGAAAGCAGAGTGTTGGCAGCGCGTAGAATGTAATACACTCAATATATGAGTAGTGCGTTGCTAAAAAAAGCCCATAACACCCTTTAACTGATGAAGGTTGTTGAGGGCTTTTGCGTTTAGCGCTGTTTTTAGCCATTTTCAATCCATTTAGATTACCATCGATTGAATTGAAGACACGCTCTAGAATCGACGCCTATCCAATTTTGCTCTTGCCTCAGCGGCTTGTTCTTTCACTTTTTCAATTTCAAACAAGAAGGTGCGGTTCTTCAGTACTGCGACAAACACCACGCCACCGACCGTATTACCCACTAACACCACTGCTAAAAACACCAAATAGCGCCATAGGCTGACGGTGTTGCCGTACAGTAATGCTGAAAATACCTCGATATTGCCCACGATACTGTGGTGTAAGCCTAAAAATCCGATACTACCAGTAATGATTGTGACTAAGACAATGCGGCTCAGTGTATCGCGTGCTGAGGTCACCAGCCATGCGGCCACGCCCATCATCCAACCTGCCAGTACCGCGCTACCAAATATCACCCACCATTCAAAGCCCAAAATATGCTCGGCATAGACATCGATGGCATGGTCCGTAAACAGATGCATATGTAACCCTAAGCCTACCATTAACGCGGCAAACAGACAGCCGCCAACGATATTGCCCGCAATCACAATGCCCCATAGCCGCAGGAGTTTGTGCAGCGGTTCAATTTTATTTAAGACAGGTAAGCTCAAGAGGGAAGTCTGCTCGGTGAATAATAACGACTGACCAATCACCACGATGATAAAGCCGATCGGATACAGCAGAGATGACAGCACCATGGCGTAGTGACTTGGTATCACCTCATTTAAGAGGGCAAACGCGGATAAAATCATAAAGAAGCTAATACCAATCTCTAGCCCAGCGGTAAAGGCGCTGGTAAATAACGAGCCAAGTGAGCGCTCAAACGTTTCTTTGGCGTGGATGACTTGCTCGACTAAGATACTGGCGTAGCTTTTTGCTTGGCTTAGATTGTCATCACTGGCAACCTTTTTGATGGTTTCCTTATCTTCGTCGCTGATTTCTTCTGGTAGGTCATCGTTTTCTAGCTCTTCGGTGGCCTTGATAGGTTGGTCTTCGTCGCTATCTGAAGTTTCGTTTGCATGACTGTCTGTAGTGTCGTCTGCCTCCTTTTCTACGTCCTTGTCTATTTCACCGCTTTTAGAGGGACTGTCGTTTGCTTCTGGTTTCTCGTTATTTTCATACGCAGGAGTGACGGTATTCGCGCTCAGACGCTCGCTGTCTGATAGATTAGCCTGAGAATCATGGGTATGCTCGTTATCTTGGGACACGGTCAGCTCGCTGGTTATAGGCTAATGGTTTTGCTATATAGGATATGTCTAACGTAGAGACAGAAGCTATATTCTATCGTACGACGATCGCTGATTATGTTTAGCATTGAGCCGATTGCTGTTGTTAATTGTTTAATAATTTGCTCAAAAACTGTCTTCAGGCTTTATAAATTGCCTTACCATCTAACAAAATCTGCCTATCTGCGTTAAAATCACTCTATTCATGATTTTCCTAATTTTTATATTCGCTTTAATTCAATTAACTTTGATCACATTCAATCAATAAAAGATAATGCCATTATGAGTAACCACAACCTAACCGCCTCTATCCAAGCGGCCTTAAGCCAACTTGAAAACGCCTATAATCCTGCGGAAGTCGAAGCAGGCATGTATCAAGGCTGGGAAGAAAGCGGCTATTTTCAGCCGACGTTTGATAAAGATGAGTCGTTCTCTATCGCGCTACCACCACCGAACGTCACTGGCTCGCTGCACATGGGACATGGTTTTAACAACGCAATCATGGATGCGCTCACACGTTACCACCGCATGGATGGTGATAACACGCTGTGGCAGCCAGGTACGGATCATGCAGGTATCGCCACTCAAATGGTTGTTGAGCGTCGCTTAGAAGCACAAGGTATCAAACGCCGTGATATGACGCGTGAAGATTTCATCGATAAAGTGTGGGAATGGAAAGAAGAGTCGGGCGGCAATATCACTAGCCAAATTCGCCGTTTGGGCAGCTCGGTTGACTGGTCACGTGAGCGCTTTACCATGGATGACGGTCTGTCCAATGCGGTAAAAGAAGTGTTCGTTCGTCTGTTCGATGATGGTTTGATTTATCGTGGCAAACGTCTAGTGAATTGGGATCCAAAATTCCAAACCGCATTATCTGACCTAGAAGTAGAAAACCATGATGAAAAAGGCAGCTTGTGGCATTTCCGCTATCATTTCACGGATAAAGATTTAACGACTCAAGATGGCAAAAACTATCTGGTCGTCGCCACCACACGTCCTGAGACTTTGCTTGGTGATACCGCTGTTGCGGTCAATCCTAGCGATGAGCGTTATGCGCACTTAGTCGGCAAAACCATTACCTTGCCAATCACTGGTCGCGTCGTGCCTATCGTCGCTGATGATTATGTCGAAAAAGATTTCGGTACGGGCTGCGTAAAAATTACTCCAGCGCATGATTTTAATGATTATGAGCTAGGTCGTCGTCATAGCTTGCCATTGATTAATATCCTTGATGAGCGCGCCAATATCTTGCCAGCGATGGAAGTTTATCCTGACTTGCAAACACGTGAGCCAGAATTAGAGACCACGCCAAGCGAATATGCAGGACTTGAGCGTTTTGCCGCTCGTAAATTCCTTGTAGAGCAAGCAGGCGAGCAGGGCTGGCTAGAAGATATCGAAGACTACGCACTAAAAGCTCCGCGTGCTGAGCGTGGCGGTACGATCGTTGAGCCGTGGTTGACCGATCAGTGGTATGTCGCTGTCAAAGAGCTTGCCAAGCCTGCGATTGACGCGGTAGAAGACGGCAGCATCGAATTCGTCCCTGCGCAGTACAAAAACATGTATATGTCGTGGATGACTGATCTACAAGATTGGTGTATCAGTCGTCAGTTGTGGTGGGGACATCGTATCCCTGCATGGTATGACGATGCAACGGGTGAAATCTATGTCGCTCGTGACGAAGCGGAAGTACGTAGCAAGTACAATCTAAGCGACGATATCGTATTGCGCCAAGATAATGACGTGCTCGATACGTGGTTCAGCTCTGGTCTGTGGACGTTCAGTACGCTTGACTGGGCAGACGTCAACGCTGATCCACGCGTGATGGATACCTTTCACCCGACCAGCGTGTTGGTGACAGGTTTTGACATTATTTTCTTTTGGGTTGCCCGCATGATAATGATGACCATGCACTTCGTGAAAAACGAAGACGGCACGCCGCAAGTACCATTTAAGACTGTCTATGTGCATGGTCTGGTACGTGATGGCAATGGTCAAAAAATGTCAAAATCGAAAGGTAACGTCTTAGATCCAATTGACCTGATCGACGGTATTGATCTAGAAGCACTGGTAGAAAAACGCACCAGTAATATGATGAATCCAAAAGACGCGGCCAAAATCGAAAAGCAAACGCGTAAAGAGTTCCCAGAAGGCATCCCAGCCTTTGGTACGGATGCACTGCGCTTTACCTTTACCTCCCTTGCCAGTACCGGTCGCGATATCAACTTTGATCTAAAGCGTGTCGAGGGCTATCGTAACTTCTGTAATAAAATCTGGAACGCCAGCCGTTTTGTACTGATGAACTGTGTCGATAGCGAAGGTGCTGCCAAGCCTATCGACCAAGCCGCGAATCCTGATGTATGGGAATTACCAGAAAAATGGATCATGAGTCGCCTGAACTCTACCGTTGCCGATATCCATCAGCATTTCGCCCAGTATCGTCTCGATATGGTCAGCCAAGATATCTATGAGTTCATCTGGAATGAGTACTGTGATTGGTATGTTGAGCTTGCTAAAGCCAGTCTAAATGATGATTCGGTATCGGACGAACGCAAAGCGCAAATCCGCTATGTATTGCTGCACGTGCTAGAGACGGCGCTACGCTTTAGCCATCCAATCATGCCGTATCTGACCGAGCAAATCTGGCAGACGGTTGCGCCGCTATTGAGTCGTAAAAACACGGACAGCATCGTGGTCGCTGACTATCCAAAAACGGATACCGCACAAATCAGTGAGCAGGTAGAGGCGGATATGGCGTGGCTACAGGAGCTAATCGCTAGCGTCCGTAACATCCGTGGTGAGATGAAACTGGGTAACGCGGTACGTCTGCCAGTGCTACTACAAAATATCTCTAGCGATGAAGATGCGCGTCTATCACGTATCAAAAACCAGTTCAAAGCGCTTGCCAAAGTTGAGAGCTTAGAGATCGTCAAAGAAGGCGATGAAGTACCACTATCGTCCTCAAGTATGGTCGGTCAGCTACGTGTACTTGTACCGATGAAAGGTCTGATTGATCCAACGGCTGAGCTGGCGCGTTTAGGTAAGTCATATGATAAGTTGAAGGGTCAATCCGAAGGTATCGCCCGCAAACTAGGCAATGAAGGCTTTGTCAGTAAAGCACCTGTGGAAGTGGTAGAGGCAGAGAAAGCGAAATTGGCTGAGCTAGAAGGGCAGTTGACCGCGATGACAGCGCAGATGGAGCAATTAAAGGCGTTGTAATTGGGTAATTTTATTGCAAATAAACGTACTAAATATATTTGCATAATACCTTTGGGGTAGCTATAATAAATTTACAACTCACCCTTAGTAACTAAAATTAAGTTTTTAGATTGCCTAGGGCAAAAAAACCGTTACAGTGCTATGCTGTAGCGGTTTTTTTATGTCAATAAAATAACTGGGTGGATAAACTTGAAAACCAATGTATATATAGATGGTTATAACCTATTTTATGGCTGTCTAAAGCACAGTAATGATAAATGGCTAGACTTATACCATCTGTTTGCTAAGCGTATTATTCATGGACAAAACCCAAGCGCTGTAGTCAACACTGTATATTTTTTCACTGCAGATATAAAGTCGAAAATATCAACGCAAGGAGAAGCCGCTCAAAACGCTCAGCAGTCCTATCATAGGGCGTTGCTAAAAATGTATCCCGACAATATAGTCATTATAAAAGGATATTATGCGCTAGAGAAGGGTAATTTGCTCAGATACAAACAGCCACCTGATAAAGGTGACCGTGTTGAAGTGTGGCGTCTAGAAGAAAAACAAACTGATGTTAATATCACATTGACTGCTTACCGAGATGCAATACAGAACAAGGCACAGCAAGTTGTATTTGTCACCAATGATACCGATATTGAGCCAGCGCTTAAAGCACTCAGAGAAGATATGGGAGATACCATTGTCATTGGCATCATCATTCCCATACGTTCTAATAGTCGTCGCCCACAGAATGAGAAGCTAAGCAAATATGCAGATTGGACGCGCTCGTATATTACTGATGATGAGCTGGTAGATAGTCACTTGCCTGATAAAGTCCCTACCAAAAAGAAACCAATATTGAAGCCTGAGTATTGGTGAAATAAATTCTGTGATTTTTATAAGTTATTCCATACTTAAAAAAATTGCAAGCTAGGTAATGAAAGTTTTATTAGTAAAGCATCTTCGGAAGTGGTCGATGCTGGAAAGGTTAAACTACCTAAGTTAGAGAGGCAGTTGACGGTGCAGATGGAGCAGATGGAGCAGTTGAGAGCATTGTAACAGCTGGATTTTTGAATGATAAGAAAAGAGACGCTATATAGTGTCTCTTTTTTTATGGAAATCTAGCCAACTATATTTGACTATATTTTTAAAATTGTTACTATATTAATTCTAATGTAAATGATATGTAATAAAACCTAAGTGAGAGCCCATGTATTTTTTTGATAAATCTTCTATAGTCAAGATGATAAGTCTCGTTATTTTATCAACTACAGCACATTCGGCTTTAGCTAAGCCACCTTTAAAAGAAAAGTATGACGTTCTAAAAAAAGCTAGTGGTTATGCACAATCTGTGGCATGTTCTACGACCTTCTCAAAGGATTCATAGCAAAACTTCTTTGCTTTTTAAGTCGTGTTAACTGTATTTGGAAAACCGCTTCCGCACTGGCTTTAGCGGTTTTTTAATGTCAGTAATTAGTCTATTATCTTTAAAAGAATAAAGCTCTCATGTAAGGAACACCATGAACCATCTCACCGTCGGACAACGCGCGCCTTTAAGCAACCTTTCTATTGACGACACCGCACCAATCACGCTCAAGTTCACTCGCCAAAGTCCGATAGAGATGGATATCAGCTGCTTTGCCTTAGATGCAGCGGGCAAACTGATCAATGATGATTACATGGTGTTTTATAATCAGCCAACCTCACCGTGCGGGCAAATCAAGCTCACCCATTACGAGTCACAGCCAACGGCCAGTAAAGGCATCCAAGCCGAGTTTGAGGTTAATTTATCCAAACTGGCGGATAATATAGACAGCTTGTTTTTTGTGTTATCAGCCGACACGCCGCTGAATCAAATTCAATCGTTAGAGATTGGCATTTGGCAGCAATCACAAAAAGCGCAGGCAGCGTATCAAGCAGTAGACTTTGCCCAGCAGCAAGCCAGTATGTTGATGCAGCTGTATCGCAAGGGTGGCGTTTGGCGAGTATCCAACGTCGCACAAGGCTTTAATGGTGGACTGGCCGCCATCGTACAGCATTTTGGTGGTGACGTAGAAGAGGGCAGCCCACAAGCAGCGGATGTAACCGCCACACCAGTGCAAGCAAAACCGTCGTTAGAGAAGGTCATGCTAGACAAAGCGCCAAAACTGGTCAATCTGGCCAAAAAAGCCACCATATCGCTTGAGAAACGCCAATTGCAGCAACTAACCGCAAAAGTGGCGTTGGTGTTAGATGCCTCAGGATCAATGAACAGACAGTACAAAAAAGGCCGCGTGCAAGAAGTGGTCAACCGTATATTGCCATTGGCAGTGAGCTTCGATGATGACCAAGCGTTAGACTGCTGGGCGTTTGCCCGAGATCCGCAGTATTTGGGTGAGATTGGGCTGAGCAACTATGACGGTTTCATTGACAACGCTCATGGTGGCTGGCGCAAATGGGCACTTGGCCCGCGTATCAACAATGAAGCAGAGGTCATGAAAGCCGTGACGGAGTTTTATCAAAAAGACGGCTTGGATGTGCCTGTCTACGTGCTATTTATCAGTGATGGCGGGGTGAATGACAATCGCGGTATCACCAGAGTCATGACGGAAGCGGCGAAACTGCCGATATTTTGGCAGTTTGTGGGCTTGGGTGGTCGTGGTTATGGCATCCTAAAAAAGCTAGACGACATGGCAGGGCGCGTGATTGATAATTGCGACTTTTTTGAACTCGATGACTTAGATGACATTAGCGAAGAAGCCTTGTATGAAAACATGCTAGAAGAGTTTCCAATGTGGCTAAAAGAAGCCAAGCAGCTCGGTATCGTGCAGCAATAACCTATTATTCTAATATCGTTGACTAATTACCACTGACTAAAAAACCGCCATAGCAAACACTATGGCGGTTTTTTATGGTTCAAAATATCTTAACTTCTGAAATGTCTACAGCGCCCACAGCGATTGATACTGCTCATCAGTCAACGTCACGATATCGATCTCTGCCAGCATCTCGCGCAGTTCTTCCCACTTACTTGCATCAGGCTTGATGGGTGTGACCAATCTGCCCAGCGTATTATCAATGATGGCATCCATCAACGCATCTGCTTCGGTCTTGCTATAGTCGTAATACATACGGTGGGCTGTGGCTGGCTCATTTTTGCACAGTTCTGTCATCTGGTTGGTCACTTGAATAAAGGTATCTATCGCGTCTTTTTTCGCGCTATAGATCTCATCAGTCGTGAGGATTTCTAACGCCGAAAAATTCGGATAAGGTGACAGATGCTGATCGATAAATTCAAACTCTAAACCCTCATGAGTTGCTTCAACGCCCTCAAAGTTATAAAAGCACAGCCATGCGCCATCTAGGCTTGAGTCTTCTTGCAGATTTTTTATATGATAAAAGTCTTTTTGCACAAAGCTCACATTATCACGGCTGATACTAAAGCCGTTTTTCTTGGCATAGCGAGTCAATATCTCAAAGCCAATGCGATTGGTTTTTTCTTCAGCAGCAGGGGTACAGATGCGAATCGGTTGATTGTTTTTTAGCTTATCCATGCTAGCGCGCTGCATCAATATGCCACCATCGGTCTCAAAAAAGCAGCCTAGCGCACGTAAGTTCGGCGCGTAATGTTCAAACAGATGGATAGGCTCATTGACATGCAGGTCGATACTTTGGTTCTGTAATTCGGCAAAGCCATCATAGTGGTCGTCCGGCTCGATAATAGTGATATCAAGCCCTGCTTGCTCATATGCGCCCGTGTTCACACCAGCGATAAAGGGCAAGTGATCAGGGTTTAAAAACCATTCGAGGGTCAGAATAAGTTTGGTAGTTGGCTGCATTGTTGTTTCCTTTTTTGAATGTGGGAAACAATCAGACTGATACTATTAAGGTAAAACAAGAAAGGCCAAATAAGAAAGGCGAGGTCTCGATACTAACTTTCAGATGCTTGGCGTTTGATATGGTTATCACCAGTACATCCTCTATAGACTGCTCTTATTTATAGACCTCTGAGGGCGTGTCACGCTTGTTTCCTACGTCAGTGCTAACTGCTTCAGGTTCACGGGTGTGTCTCAGCGATGATGTGGGCTGTATTTACAGCATTAAATCAAAGCACCCCGACAAGATTGATAGGTATTGCATTATTTTTGATTGATACTCGCCATCATAGATTACATATAAGTCATGACGCAAGTCTGTTGATAGTAAGCGCCAACATTTACCCAATGACTAACCAAACATACCTATCAATAGCAAAAACCTCATATAAATAGTCTTGTACAATTTTCGATGATATTGCATGCTTAGCTACTTAAACAGGTAGCTGTTGTATACAGCGTTCAAGGCTACTTACCTCAACCACTGTATCGTCCAACGACATCACCTATATGACTAATAATAAAAAAGCGTTTTATCACAGACCCAAGACCAATCAATCAAAAAGCCCAATGCTGCGTTGGACGTTTTTGACGCTTGGCTGGATATTTTTTATATTAGGGATTATCGGTATATTATTACCCGTGATGCCTACGGCGCCTTTCATTTTATTGGCAGCAGGTTGCTGGGCGCGTAGCTCTCGGCGCTTTCATTTTTGGTTGATCAATCATAAATACTTTGGCAAATTCGTCCGTGATTGGGAAAACAATCATGCCGTTCCGCTATATGCCAAGTGTTTGGCAACCATAATGATGGCAGCATCGACAATTATGTTGTTTTATCGTTTGCCTGCCGATACGATGTGGGTGGCATGGCTGGTAGCCGCTGTCTGTAGTGGGGTAGCGGTGTATTTGTTCCGTTTACCGAATGCCTAAAATCGTTGCAATTTGCGCCAAAATCGGTCAATAAATGGCTTCTGTTACACGAAAAGTCAGATAAGACTTGCGATACTAGGATGTACCCCTTATAATACGCCCAAGCTTAAGAGCAGTTCTGCACCAAATCATTACCTCGTAGTATTAGTTATAATCCTTCGTTTTAATATTTATCGTTCAGTAGCTATTTGCAAGCGTTACCGGTCACTAGGCCATTAATAAATTTAAAAGTAGGATTATCAATATGTCAGATACTCAAAAAGGTACAGTTAAGTGGTTCAACGAAGCTAAAGGCTTTGGTTTTATCGCTCCAGAAACTGGCGCAGACGTTTTTGCTCATTACAGCGAAATCACTGGTTCAGGTTTCAAAACTTTGGCTGAAGGCCAAGAAGTTGAGTTCACTGTAACTCAAGGCCAAAAAGGCCCACAAGCACATAACATTGTTGCTATCTAATTTGTCTTTATAGACAGATAGATTAATAGATGTAAAAAAGCGAACCTTCGGGTTCGTTTTTTTTCGTCTGCGATTTAGTATTTAAGACATTGGTATTAGAATTAGTGACAGCCTTATATAAAAGGCTTAAGCCAATCATACTAGTCAAAATGACAGATAAAAAAACACCTCCGACTATTTGTATAGCCGGAGGTATTTTTTTTATTAAGTAGTGATGTAAGCAGCTAAAAAGGGACAGTCGGTTTATTATATAAAGCTAATGCCAATATTGATCAGACCGCCGCCCAGTATCAACCAACCAAACATAATAGCACCCAAGATAAGCGGTCTAACACCAGCTTGTTTGATCGCGCTTAGATGAGTGGTCAGACCTAGCGCAAACATGGCCATCGTCAGTAACACATCATCCAGCATAACCATACTGTGTACGATACTCTCAGACATCGGCACCCAAGTATGTATCAACACAATGCCGATGAATATAAACGCGAACCATGGCACTTTGACTTGTTTGACGCGGGTCATAAATGAGGCTACATCGCTCTTATTGCTCTCGTCTTCTATAGCGGCATTATTTACGGTGCGATCTTTGGTTAGCGCAAAAGATAACACGAGCAGGAAAGGCGCGAGCATCATGACGCGTATCATCTTGGTCACGACAGCGGTATCGCCAATCTCAGTATTGATTGCATTACCTGCGACTACGACTTGCGCCACTTCATGTACAGTTGAGCCAGTATACATGCCGTACTGCTGGGCGCTTAGCCAAGGCTGTAACCAACCGAGATGATAGAGAAAAGGATATAGCAGCATCGCGATAGTGCCAAACACCACCACGGTTGCCACTGCGATAGTGACTTTATGAGCTTGCGCATTGACGACTGGCTCTGCGGCGATGACGGCAGCAGCACCGCAAATACTTGCCCCTGAGCCAATCAAAATAACCGTTTCTTTATCGACTTTTAACCATCTAGTACCTAACCAATAAGTCAGCATAAAGGTCGATGTCAGTACCAGTGCATCCGTCATAATCGCTGGCATACCGACACTTGCAACTTGAGTCATGGTCAGCTTAAACCCATAAAACATAATCGCAAGTCGCAATATCTGACCCTTTGCAAAGCAAACGCCACCGTTTAAGCGTGCAGCGAATTTGGGATAAATGGTATTGCCCAAGATCATGCCTAGCAAAATCGCTAGCGTTAAAGAGGATAGTCCAACGATACGGCCGTTTGACCATACATCCAGACTACTGTCCAACCATAAGCAAAACAAACTACCAATCAGAACAACTACCAATCCCGCCAAGTGACGGTGATTGGGGGTGTAGTTATGAACGGAGTTGCTGACTGATTGGACGAATGTGTGCATGATGCGGCATCCTATTACTTATATTAAGATAAGCATAAGCTTATGAATAGACAGTATATGCCCGCTACATTTATAATAAAAACAGATTAATAAGATATAAGCTATCGATTTTTTAGGTTAAAATTTATGATAGAAGTCGACATACCGCGTATGAGCATCGAAAAAAAACATGTATAGCGAATAAGACAGGCTAAAAACTGACATAAGGTATTATCGATAACATGAAAAAATCTGTGCAGACAGTGCCAAAGATTACGCTTAAGCAGCTCGCTGTTTTTGTCAGTATTTATCAGACAGGTAGCACCAGTCGCGCCAGTGAGGAGCTGCATTTATCACAATCAGCGGTTAGTAGTGCACTGACAGAGCTAGAGTCTAGACTACAGATGCCGCTATTTGAGCGCGTCGGTCGCAGGCTCAATCAACACCCCAATGCTCATCCTATTTATATACAAGCACAGGCTATCTTGGGGCAGTCGCTCACGCTTGAGCATTATCATCAGTATCAAGCAGGTCAGATTCATATCGGCGCCAGTACCACTATCGGCAACTACGTGCTGCCGTCATTGCTTGGCAAGCTATATGAGGCGCTGCCTGATGCCAATGTCGATATGTATATTGCCAATACGCAAGAAGTGGTGAGCGAGGTTGAGCAATTAAATATTGATATCGCGCTGGTAGAAGGAATGCCGCGTCCGATAGATATGAAAGTTATTGAGCAGCGCGAATGGCGCACTGATACGCTAATGATATTTGCCAAGCGTGATAGCAAGTGGCTAAAGAATGTGGCTACCTATAGCCAAGATAAGGACTGCTATCAGCTGACCATTCATCAACTATCGCAGTTGCCGTTACTGGTGCGTGAAGCAGGGTCGGGCACACGGCAGATTATCGATGAGCAATTGCTTAAGTATCTACCCAATGCAGAAGTGGTAAAGGCGATACATCAGTCCGAGGCCATCAAGCATATGGTGAGTGCAGATATTGGTCTTGGTTGTCTATCACAGCATGTGATTGAGACAGAACTCGCGACAGGGACGTTGGTACAAGTGAACGTGGCGGGAATTGATCTATCGCGTACATGGTGGCTGGTCTGGCATAAAGCCCGTCACCAAAGCCCAATTTGGCAAACCTTTATAGATATTATTCAACAAGGTTAAACGATGAGATTGTATGAACCTAAAGTCTATTAGCCATAAAAAAGCGCAGCGTTGAAATTTACGCTGCGCTTTCTTGTTTAAGACATGCTTGATATCAGATAAGACAATCAAAGCATATTGTTATGCTGAAACAGGTTTATCCAGTCTCACTACAAAGCTATCGCAAGGTACATTGGGCAAGATATTATCCGCAGTTGCGCCACTGATCCATGCAGCGATACCAGTACGTTTATGACGACCGATGACCAATAGGTCGACATCGTGTTTATGACAGTAGCTGACGATACCTTCACTACTAGAGATGGCAGTGGTGACTTCTGACGTTGCTGCATTTAGCTGATTGCGTTCAAGGAATTGCGCCAGCTTTGCACGTGCTTCTTGGCAGCGTTCATCATCAATCTCATCGTATAAGCTGGAGGCTGGCACCAGCTCATAGCCAAAGCCAACCATGGTGTCTTTGACAATATGCAAAACGGATAGCTTAGAGCCTGGACGGTTTTCGACGATGCGCTTGGCCTTTTGTGCGACTATATCTGCATCAGAGAGTAAGTCGGTGACCAGTAAAATATGTTCGTAACTCATAGCGTCTTCCTCATGTCAGATAGTATTTACTATAGCACTACTCTAGGGCGCTGTTAAGTAAAGCTTGTCGTCTTTAGCAGCGGATGAGAGCGATACCAATTATTTTGATACAGGCCGATCAAGCTTAACCACTAAGCTGTCGCAAGGAGCATTTGGCAGGATACTATCAGCAGTCGCACCTACTAACCACGCGGCAATGCCATGGCGCTCATGGCGTCCAATGATAAGTAAATCGACCTCTTTTTCACGGCAATAGTTAATGATACCTTTACTATTAGAGATGGCAGCGGTTACCTCAGAGTTCATTGCTTCTAGATCGTTACGTGCGAGGAATTGCGCCAGTCTAGCCCGTGCTTCTTGCCACTTTTCACTATCGACATCACCCGAGAGACTAGAGGCAGGCACGAGCTCATAACCGAAGCGTACCATATCATCTTCAACAATATGCAAGACGGACAGTCTGGCTTCAGGAGAGCCTGCGAGGATACGCTTGGTTTTTAGCGCCACTGTGTCCGCATCGGATAGTAAGTCAGTGACCAGTAAAACGTGTTGGTAGCTCATAAGGTGTTCCACTCCTGTTAGTAGTTAACTTTATAGTAACAGTGCAAATCACCTTTGTTAAGCGATAAATCCATAATAAAATTGTGGATATAGATGAATTTGTAACTATAAGGCTTTAATGGCTACCCGCGTAGATTACTGTGTGGTGGATTATTACATGGTTGCTGCCTTGACTTATCCATGCCGCAGCCCCACTAATAGCGCTAAGCCAACTCTTTTTTAGCCAATTTATTACTCTATTTTCCCTGATAGTCAGGGCACTATACGCATGATAAGCGATAAGGATAACTATGACGGACACGCCATTTACTGCTGATTTAACGCTGCATCCAGCATTTGAGCTGATTGAGCATCGCCATATTGAGGCGCTATCGATGGATGTGCTGATCAGTCAGCATGTAAAAACAGGAGCGATGCATTATCATCTGGCACACCCAAGTGATGAAAATGCGTTTTTAGTCGGCTTCCGCACCCAGCCAATGGATTCAAAAGGCGAGGCGCATGTCTTAGAGCACGTGGCGTTATGTGGCTCGAACAAGTTTCCAGTACGTGATCCGTTCTTTTCGATGATTAAACGGTCATTAAACACGTTTATGAATGCGATGACTGCAGCCGATTGGACTGCCTATCCGTATGCGACTCAAAACAAAAACGACTATTTCAACTTGCTCGCTGTATATCTAGATGCGTCGTTTTTCCCAAATATTCATCCGCTCGATTTCGCCCAAGAAGGCATTCGTGTTGAGTTAGATGAAAATGATAAGCCGCAGTTTAAAGGTATTGTTTTTAATGAGATGAAAGGTGCAATGAGTGGCGAGATTGACCAGCTATATCATACCGTTGCTCATCATCTGTTCCCAACGACGACCTATCATTATAATTCAGGCGGCGATCCTGTCGATATTCCTGACTTGACGCACACTGAGCTGACCGAGTTTCACCAGAGCCATTATCATCCGTCGAACAGTGTCATCATGAGCTTCGGTAATATTCCTGTTGCTGAGACGCAAGTCAAAATTCATGAAGATGCTTTGGTTCAGTTTGAAGCAGGCAAGAAGCATGTATCGCGTCCAGAACAGCGTTTGTCTGCACCAATCAGCGCAGTCGATACTTATACTGCTGATGAAGCGGGCCCAGATCAGACGCATCATGTGCTTGCTTGGTTATTGCCATCGATTACCGATCCTAAGCAGCGCTTAGCATTACGTTTGTTAGAGGGCGTGTTGATTGAGCATGCAGGCTCGCCATTGCGTGCTTATCTTGACAGTCATCCACTGGGTAAAGCGCCAAGTCCGCTATTGGGTCTTGATGACAGTCATTATGAGATGGTTTTTTATACGGGACTGCGTGGCTCCAACCCTGAACATGCCGAAGCGGTCGAGCAGGGCATTATTGATTTGCTGACTGACGTGGCAAATTCACCAGTCGACGATGAGACAATCGAAACCATCCTACATCAGATTGAGATTGATCAGCGTCACATCGGCGGCGATAGCATTCCTTATGGTCTAAACCTCATGCTAGAGGGCTTTAGTACCGCCATTCATGATGGTAATCCTATCGACGTGTGGGAAGTAGACGAGCATCTACAGTGGCTACGTGAGCAAGTCGTCGATCCGCAGTGGCTACCGAACTTGATTAAAACGCATCTACTGGACAATCAGCATCGTGTACGCGTAACGATGACCCCTGATAGCGAAAAAACAGCACGTTTGGCAGCAGCTGAGCAGACACGTTTAGATACCATCGCAATGGATTTGACTGCTGATGACAAAGCTATTTTGAAGCAACAAGCTTTAGATTTGGCTGCACGTCAAGCTGCGCCAGATGATTTAAGCTTGTTGCCAAAAGTAGGTCTAGAAGATGTCCCAACGGATATTAGCTTTAAAGAAGGCACGCAAAAGCAGGTGCGTTTGAGCGGGCAAGACAGCACGCTATTTGAGTATGAAGCTGGCACCAATGGCATTTATTACTATCAAGTCATCATACCGCTGACTGATGCGATTGGTAATGCGAACGCAGATGCGCTACCAGTCAATGATGTGATCAATCATCCATTGTTGCCTATTTATTTAAGCCTACTGTCTGAGCTAGGTACTGACTCGCTCAGCGCTCATGAGATGCAGGCTAAGCAGGCCGCGCATTCTTCTGGTGTGACCGCTCGTATCAGCCAGCGTACCAACGTCGATGACAGTCAAGCGATTAGCAGTTATTTTGTCGTGGCAACGCGTGCGCTGAATCGCAAGCCTGAAGCGATTGATTTGCTCAAAGAAGTGATGGAGCATAGTATCTTCTCTGAGCATGACCGTATCAAAGAAATTTTGCAACAGCGTCAAGCGGGTTGGCAGTCAAACCTAGCGGGCTCAGGGCATTCTTATGCGATGCAAACGGCTAGTCGTGGTATGAGTCGCCAAGCGCAGCTAGAGTATGTGCGCAGCGGTTTACCAGCATTGAACGCGCTTAAAGACTTCTTAACGCATGCCAGTACAGATGATGCCCAGTGGGATCAATTGGCTACGAGCTTGATGGACTTACATCAACGTCTGATCACCTTGCCTAAGCATGCGGTTATTATCTGTGAAGCAGAGCAAACCGAACGCTTGAGCAGCTTAATCGTTGATAGCTGGAAAGACAGCCAAGTAGCAAAGTCTGCTAGTAACTTAACGAACGCGGAAGCAAATGTCCCAAGTGAATTTGCCAATCTGCAATTAGATACTGCGTTAAACGGTGCGACTGATGCAGTTAAGGCGTTAGAGAGTGGCGATGATGTTAAAAACGACGTGCTCGATGTTGCAGATCTGGCATGGCTAGTACCAACCAACGTCTATCACAATGCCAGTGCTTATACCGTGCCTGCTGCTGATCATCCTGATACCGCTGCACTCATGGTATTAGCGCCTTACTTACGTAACGGCTATTTGCACAGTGCTATTCGTGAGCGCGGCGGTGCCTATGGTGGCGGCGCAGGTTACGATGCCAATGCTTGTGCCTTTAAGTTCTTTAGCTATCGTGATCCACAGTGTGCTGAGACCTTTGCGCACTTTGATGCCAGTATCGAGTGGGTATTGAACGAACCACAAACTGATGAGCAGTTGGAAGAAGCTATCTTAGGTATTATCTCAGGTATGGATAAGCCAGGCTCTCCTGCAGGTGAGGCGATCAAAGCGTGCTTTGCAAATCTGCATCATCGCGGTGTCGACTGGCAGCGTAAAATGCGTGCGTCAATATTGGCCGTGACAATCGATGACTTGCAGCGTGTTGCCAAACAATATCTGCAAGGGCAGGATCACGTACGTGCGGTACTAGCGCCTTACGATAAAGAAGAGGCAGTAAAAGCGTTAGGCTTTGAAGTTTGTAGAATTAAGAGCTAAGACCATTAGATTTGTTTTTGATTAAAAGTTGAACACAAAAAAGCCAAGCATTATGCTTGGCTTTTTGCGGTTAAGTAATTGGCTAATATCGCTTGATACTCAAATCTTTGCCAATTTTATCCTGATGAATCGGGAAGTCAGACAATTCATCAAACTGCTTACGATCAGCAAAATAGCTTTTCAAAGTACGGCGAATGGCTTCAAAGGCCAGCTTGTCCCATGGGATATCTTCTTCACTAAATAGGGCGCATTCGAGGCTTTCTGAGCCAGTACCATAAGCGCCATCTTTTAGATTAGCCAGATAGATAGAGTAGATCTGTCCGATATCTGGTAAGTCATAAATGCAGTACAAGTGCGGGTTTATCACGGTAGCATCGGCTTCTTCGTAGCTCTCGCGTGCGGCACCTTCAGCCATGGTCTCTCCGTTTTCCATAAAGCCTGCAGGTATGGTCCATAGACCGTATTGAGGCTCGATAGCACGGCGGCACAGCAGTACTCTATCCTCGTGTACAACTAACGAACCACAGATAACTTTTGGATTTTCGTAGTGGATATAGTGGCAATTTGGGCACACCAAGCGCGGCATATTGTCTGTAGGTGGGATTTTTCGTTCTGCTTCATGACCGCATTGGAGACAATAGCTCATATCGACTACCTTATTAGAAAAGTGATTATGCATGGTGATTTTTGTAGGCTATAAAGCCCATACTTTGAGATGCTGCTATAGTCAAATCCATATAAATCCGCTACATCGTCATCCTCGCTAAGCATACTAATGTATAACTTGCACTCGGTTTCCTTGTATCGAAATTATACGAACTCAACTATCTATAAGAGATTATTCTAAGAAACAGTTGTAGTCTTAAGATACCACATATTATTGGCATACAGAATCAGGATAACAGTAACGTATCATTATCACTGATAAACTAAATAGGGTCTGTTATAAATAACACTATCCAGCATGGCCAAGTAGTGAGTCAGTCACATAAATAACATGCAGCTAGCATGAGATTACGCTAGTCTAGTGAGACAGGGGCAGCACTCAACTGCCTTGGAGTACTCTTAGACTTCCTTGACTATATACTCATAATAAACAGCCCAAATAAGAGAAAAGGGTGGCCAACCATCTTACTTAGTGTGCGTATATTGGATGAAGGAAAAGCTGTCATCCAAAACTAGATCCGCAAACAGTACTTTTGATAACGCTTGATAACGCTTGATAACGCTTGATAACGCTTGATAACGCTTGATAACGCTTGATAATGACAAAGATATAGGGCAATTACAATGTTACTCCTTCCAGAGGCTGTAAGCTTCGATAACCTATCAGTCGCTGTACCCACTTTTATTCGCCATCCTACGCTCAGAAAATTGGCTGAGCGAGTGCAACATGAAACCTTAAATGCGCTGACGAGTCCTGCGATGTACGAGACCAGTGATACCTCGTACAGCACGCGTATCCTAGATAGTCTGTATCAGACACCGATTGCTGATGCCTCAATACTGGTCGCGATTACCAATGAACGCAGGCCGAAGCTGCTATTGACACGGCGCGCAGCTCACATGAACAGTCATGCTGGTGAAGTCTCTTGTGCAGGCGGTAAGCATGAGGTTGGCGATGGCAATAACGTCGTTACTGCGTTACGTGAAGCTTGTGAGGAGACAGCACTACCACCCAATAAAGTTCAGCTTCTTGGGCAGCTGCCGATTCAAACCTCTAAGAGTGGCATGAGCGTACGCCCAATCGTCGCACTCATTGCCCCAGATCTGGTATTAGTTCCAGAGGCAGGAGAGATATCGCGTATATTTTGGGCAGATTTTGAGTCATTGGTGACGCAGCCAACGGTTGAGTATGAAATTGAATACACAATGCAGGATCAGGCAGCCACCATCTTTACACCGAGCTGGCAAGTCGATGGTGAGACAGTGTGGGGACTAACAGGACGTGTGATTGCTAACCTATTAGAAACAGGGTTTGACCGACAGCTAGAGTGGTACTACCGCGTAGAAAACAAACGCTGATAGATTTTATCTACTTATAATAATCATCGTTCTTTTTCAGCCACCAGTTCATATTGTCTTGGCGCTGAGCACGAAAGGCTTCTAGTTTTTCAGCAATAGTTTTATTGTGCTGCCGTGCGGTATCTAGTGCAAATAAAATAGGCACAGAAGACAGCACGCCAAATCGTATCTTCGATTTTGGCAAATCCAACCCATCACCAATGTCATCACCGACCAAAGTCCGAGTGACACTCGCGTTGACCATCTCGACGAAACGTCCACGCCGATTGTCTTCACCCATCAGTTGACGTGGTAAGTCATGCAAGGCTTTTGCCAGTGGTTGCCCCATCTTAAAATCTAGCTGCTGAATGGATAGGTACGTATATAGCCACTCCCAGCATGCCGCTTCATCTTTTGGCAGACGATCTAAATCAACGCCCATCCAATAACTGGCCAGATTCCAGAGATGCAAGATACCTTCGGCTTCTTCTGTGCTAATACGTGCGCCCAGAAGTCGTAAGCCGCGCATAATCAATAAGGAGAACTGTAAGTGGGTGGCAATCATATCGGTCTGATTAATAGGCACACCCCAATAGTCAGTATTCCAGCTGCCATCAGGATTGTGATGCTGATCAGCGCTTGGTATCACGCCTGTCGCTGCATTACCTTTACCTTTGAGTAAATTCTGCCGTACTAGAGTATGTATCTGACGTACTTTGATGGATTGTCGCCAGCCTTCAGAGCCAATGGCCAATACTTGATCGATAGATTTGCGCTGATTACGCGTGCCCATATCTGAGCGTGTATGCTCAGACACCGCCAATATATAAGCATAAGTACGCATAAGCCGTGGTAGCGCATCGTGCATCAGTGCCCCTGTCTGAATGAGTGGCAGTGACAGGGCAGGGATGCTATAACCGGCCATCAGCGCGACATTACGCAGTAGCCAAATCAGCATGAGTGGATAGCGCCGATAAGCGACTGCACCAATCTGGGCAAGTCTGGGGTCGAACCAATCAGGATGACCGCTAAATTGCTCAGTTAATGCATTAAATGAGGAGTTGTTTGCGAGATCGTTATTTAGACCATCGCCGCTGATGACTTGCTGTAAGGGCTTTGAAAAACGGATATTTTCAGCGGCCAACGCATCTGCGAGCGGGTCACCGATATCGTAGCCTGCGACCATCTCTTCTAGCAGTGCAGGTGAAATAGCAAAGTCTTTTGGCAGCAAATAACGTTTAATCCGCCTCAAAACCTGTAGATCACTGTGGTCATCTATAGCCGTGGTGCGTCCGTGACGCTGATAAGAAGCCAGTAATGGAGGATGGTTATTGCCCGTGGAGGTACTTGCTGTATTGGTGATTTTCTTATCCATCTTATCAAGTACCTTTTTAATTAAACACCTTTATGCTTAGACGCTAGGACAGTATCCGTACTGTGGCTGGGATTTATACTAATTACTGATACGAGCGAATAGATGAATCCAATTGATTTTGAGTAGATTGGATGCGCCGCTTCGTCTGACGAATCTCCTCAGAGAGTGAGAGCAGTCTGGCACGGGCTTCTTTTTCATTAGCGAAGTCTAGCATCGCGCCACCTTCCAGCTTATCAAATTCTGATTGATAAGTGTCTAACAGGCGTTTGTCTTCATCCAATTGACTGTCCAGCTTATAGTAATCGAGACCTTGCTGATTGGCTTGTTGTAGCACATGGGCGTTAGTGACAGGACAGACAGTGTTTAACTGACGGCCTCGCCTGCCAACGTTATAAGCATTATTAACAGTACAGTATTGCTTAAGCCCACTCTGACGACCACGCTCCCATGCTTGATAATCAGGGGCAACGCCGGCTTTGGCACACGCTTTGGTATGAGAGGCCAGACGGTCTGAATGGTAACCTGCGACACCATCGTTGTAGCCAATGGTTTGCCAGTCACCGACCATACATTCTTGTTTAGAGAGCGTGGCACAGCCTGACAGTAGATAGACACTGCTAATAATAGACAGTCCTAAGGCAAGCTGACGTATGACATGATGTACAGAGCGGTACATAGCGATTCCCTATGGCCAATATTATCAATGAATACCAATCAATTTACGCTGATGGTCTGTTCTGATTAAGCTAAGCCTATATTGCCGACCAAATAACTCAGCAGTATTTTTGTAGGTAATAAAAAGCGACTTATAAGCGTCGTGCTCATAAGTCGCTCGTTTTGATATTAATGAGAGCGGGTCAAGTCAACCGATGTGCCACTGGCATTATCTTTCAAGCTCACCTTGAGCATGATGTAACCGGCGATACCTGAAACAATTGAACCCATGATGATACCTAAGCGCTCATCAAACATGGTCGCCTCGCCAGCGAACGCTAAGCCACCAATGAACAAGCTCATGGTAAAACCAACCCCGCACAATAGCGCTGCGCCATATATTTGCTTGTAGTCCATGCCTTTTGGCATGGTTGAGATACCAAGCTTAAAGATTAACCAGCACATGAACATCACGCCCAACTGCTTACCGATGAACAGACCTGCAGCGATACCTAGCGGCACTGAGTGGAATAGCTCAGCCATGCCTGCACCCTCTAAAGAGATGCCCGAGTTGGCAAAGGCAAATAGAGGCAAAATACCAAACGCCACCGAGTTGTGTAAATCGTGCTCTAGCTCCTCAAGCGGAGAGTGCTCAGGATCAGTACGGTCAAACATCGGTATAAACAGCGCTAGCACCACACCGGCTAAGGTGGCATGTATGCCTGACTTGAGCACGGCAATCCACATAATCAGACCAATTAAGAGATAAGGCGTGATATTGGTGACGTTACGGCGATTCAGAACATATAAGAACGGCAAACATAGGCCAGCCACGGCTAATGACTCTAATGACAGCTCGCTGGTATAAAACAAAGCGATGATCAAAATGGCGCCTATATCATCAAAAATCGCAATAGAGACCAAAAATACTTTTAGAGAATTTGGTACACGATTACCGAGTAAGCTTAAGATACCGAGGGCAAAAGCAATGTCCGTTGCGGCAGGGATGGCCCACCCTTTCCAAAACTCGGGCTCATTGTAGTTAAACAGTAGATAAACGACTGCTGGCATGATCATACCGCCGAGTGCTGCACCGGCTGGCAAGATGATTTGTTTGACGTTAGACAGCTCGCCAATCAGCACTTCGCGCTTGAGCTCTAGCCCGACCAAGAAAAAGAAAACGGCCATCAGACCGTCATTGATCCAGTGATGAGCATCTTTGGCAATCGCGAACTCACCGATTTGAATGGAGACAGGCGCGTGAATAAAACCTTCGTACCATACGTTGAGAGGGGAGTTGGCAATGATCATTGCAGCAATGGCAGCCAAGGCTAAAACGATACCACCCGCTGCTTCAAACTCAAAAAACGCCTTAATCCTTCGTATTGCCATATCATCCCCGTTTGCTAAATATAATTCACTAAATCATTCAATAACTTCAAATGTCTATCCCGCTGTTTGTATCACGATAGCAGATAGACCCTAACAGTTTCTCATACTCTTATTAATATAAACAACAAAATACGTTGAGCGAAGACCATCCGCTCGCTTTTTTATATCAATAACAGCAATATTATAAAGGGGATATGAAGGTCAATACAGTTGTAAGTCGTTAAATCTTTTTAAAAAAATATTTTTTGTGCACAAGTGTTAGTATCCTGCTCGATAAATCTGGCAAACTTTATGATGTTTTTGACGCTTTTGTCTTTATAATGACCGAGGCTTGATGCCGTTATATAGTCAAAGAAGTCTAAAATTGGTACAAGGCAGCCGACTGCAGATTGTACAAGTAGTACATCTAAGGAGGGGAACGCCGTAGCGGTTTAGCAGTTCGCTGACTATAGTGGACGTACTGGGCGCTATTTTTTGAGTCTACAACAATTATAATCTGGTCTGAGCAGCATCCTATAATCCAATCAAAAATACCATCGTAGCTTTTTTTCTTATTCTTTTTTTTATCACAACATCTTGCAGGTCAGGGTCATGGACTTATCATTTTCGTTAGAAGTTATTTTAATGCTCACTGCGGTGGCGGCATTGGCAGGGTTTATTGATGCGATTGCTGGCGGCGGCGGATTATTGACCATACCAGCCATGCTATTGGCCAACATCCCGCCCGTATTGACATTGGGTACCAACAAGCTCCAAGCAGCTTCAGGGGCATTAGCGGCATCTATCACTATGATTAGAAAAGGTGTCGTCAAACCGCAACGTATAAAGGTGGCCATTATTGCGGCTTTTATTGGTTCAGTCATAGGTACGATTGCGGTGCAGATGTCGCCACCAGATTTGCTCGAAAGACTGATTCCATTTTTGATCGCAGCGATTGGTCTCTATACGTTATTTGCCCCTAGGCTTGGTGAAGTAGAAGCAGCACCGCGCATCTCAGAGAGCAAGTGGCAAAAAGTAGTGGCACCTTTAATTGGTTTTTATGATGGTTATATTGGCCCAGGTACTGGTATGTTTTTTGCGCTTGGTAATGTGGCATTGCGTGGTCGCCAGATCATTGAAGCGACAGGCGCGGCAAAGGTATTGAACCTATCCACCAATATTGGCTCACTGATATTCTTTATTTTGGGTGGCAATGTACTGTGGAAAGTGGGGCTGGCGATGATGGTGGGACAAACCATCGGTGCATATTTTGGCTCGCATATGGTGGTCAAAGGTGGCAGTAAACTGATTCGTCCAATGATTGTATTGGTGTGTTTTGCCATGCTGACCAAATACGTATTTGGTTAATATAGTCAGCGAACTACGAAAATATTGAAACCCTTGAATACAGACTATATAAATATAAATCATAAAAAATCCCAGTCTTATAAAGTAGACTGGGATTTTTTATGGAACAATGCTACGGATAGACCGTTAGTCATTATTAGTCTTTTTTAACATCATCGTATTCGCTACCCATGATGCCATCACTAAAGACTTCAGAGAACTCACGCTCGTTGTCTTCATCGATATGACCGTCGAACACATCCTTTGCACCAGCATTAGGATCGTTATAAATAGCCAAATCCATTTTGCCTTCTGATTTTGCCACGATAGCAGTCACAGCAGCATCACCACCAACGTTCACAGCAGTACGTAACATATCAAGAATACGATCCACACCTAGGATTAAGCCAATACCTTCGATTGGCAAACCAACTTGAGCAAATACCATCGATAGCATAATCAAGCCAACACCTGGTACACCAGCGGTACCGACAGAGGCCAATACTGACATCAAGATAACGGTTAGGTATTCGGTGATACCCAAATCAATGCCATAGATATTGGCAATGAAGATGGTCGCAGTACCTTGCATGATTGCCGTACCATCCATGTTGATGGTGGCACCAAAAGGAACGGTGAACGAGGCAACAGAGTTATTGACACCCATACGCTTGGTAACGGTACGTAAGGTGATAGGAATCGTCGCGTTCGAGCTTGAAGTACTGAATGCAAAAATCTGTACTTCACGCATTTTTGCCAAAAAGGTTTTGATTGATAAGCCTGAACCGAGTTTTAGGACAATCATCATGGTGATAAAGAAATGGAACGCCAATGAGCCGACCAATACAGCCACATAACCCAACAATGACCAAATCAAATCTAAGCCAAGCTCTGCCATGGCTTTAGTCAATAGTGCAAAGACACCGTAAGGGGCTAGGTTCATAATGATGGTCACCATCTTTAAGATGACTTCATTGATAAGCTCTAAACTTTTAACCAAGCCTTTAGCGGGCTTGCCAACCATCAATATACTAACGCCAATCAAAATCGCAAAGAAAATGATTGATAACATATCGCCGTTTGCCATCGCACTGATGGGGTTCGATGGAATGATGTTAGAAAACACGTCAAGAAGTGGTGGCGCTGACGCGGCTTCAAAGGTCGCATCAGTACCGATGTCCATACCTTTACCGATACCAAACAGAACACCAAGTCCAATCGCTGTCGCAATTGCCAATGCCGTGGTGAACATATAGATCATAAAGGTTTTGGTACCAATACGACCAAGCAGACGAATATCACCAATACCGCAAACACCGCAAATTAATGAGATAAGTACGAGTGGTACGACCAGCATTTTGAGTGAGTTAACAAATAGCTTGCCAATAATGGCGAGGAAGCCGTTTGTAATATAGGTATTAACAAAACTGCCTTCGCCATTCAATCCGGAATAGTTTAAAAACAAACCCAGTATGATACCGAGCGCCATGGCAACCATGATCTTGCCCGTCAGTCCCATATTTTTCCACATAACCTCTATCCTTTTGTGTACAACGTCCAATAGCAGGTATGATAGTAAATCAATGCGTAAATGATTGCTGTTTCTACACCCGATCTTGCTACGTCTGTAAATTTTGATTGGTCACTTTATGTCAGGTTCTCAAACAATATAAAATAATTGTTAAGGTTACTGCAACATTTTTTTATGATTCAGCCAAGATAAACCCAATAATAAATCGGCTTATCAGGCTACCCACGATTTTAAGAGAGCAGATAATACTGCTTTTTTCCACTAATGATAAGCAAAAGTTTTTGTTTGTAACCAAAAAAAAGACTGCCCAAGTTGGACAGTCTTTTTAAATTAAACAATAGTCATGCGGTAGTTGAGACTTTTATATCTCGAATACGGTCACATTTATGTATTGCCGTGTTTACACGTTATCGCTTTTATCGCGACGCAGACCATCTCGCCACTTGCTATCGGATGCAGAGGGTTTTTCTACATTATCTGCTCTTTGTGCGTTTTCAGCACTATCCAGATAATTGGATTTTTGTACACTCTCATTCACGGCTGACAAATTATCAGATTTGTCAGTGTTAGCCACGCTATCAGAACTTTCAGCATGGTCTTTATTGAGACGATGGTTATTACTCATGCGTTCGCTCAAATGTGACTCTGCATCACGGTAACGAGGATCAAGTGCTTCTGTCTCAGGGTCAGAGTCTTCAAAGTCGGTCTGCGCCTGTACCTCTGCTACAGTATCTTGCTCAGCAACCATCTCGACATCACCGTCGATCTCATAACCATGATTGGGGTTGGCATCACCGGTTGGTTCATCGGTATTGGTAGAAATATTATCATTAGTAGGAACGTCATCACTAGCAGAAACATTGTCACTAGCAGGAACATTAGAATCATCAACTAAGGGTTCGCTATCAGTCGCAATACCATGTCTCGCTTGAGCGGCATTTTTTAGTTGCGCATAGTCAGTCAGCTGCTGTACAGCATTGTCGAGGCTGTGTGGATTGGCGCGTTCTTGAACCTGCAATAGATGTTCATCGAATACATCGGTCAATAACGAGTCAAAGCGTATGGCATTATATTGAATAAGCACTTCGGCTTCTTCTTCGGTGATACCGCCATTTTGGCTGGCATGCACGACATGATCTTCAAAGGTCAGACCTTCAAAACTGTCTTGGTGCTCAGCCTTCTTAAACTTCTGCCATAACGGTTCGATGCTGGTCAAGGTCTGATACGCATGCTCCATACGGCCGGTTACGTCATCTGCATCGGTATTGTAATAGACCATAGTTTTAAGATAATCGCGGAATGGATTGGCTGCAAAATCATCCATAAAGGTATCACCCAATTGGCGTTTGAGCTCATCACTGGCAGGCGTAAAGATACGACCACTTGGGAAAGTCACAAAGCTCACGACGTTGGCTGCCAGACGGTTAGGGAAGTTGGCAAAGAAGGAAACAAAGGCTTCTTGAATGGTGTACAAGCTGTTCTGTAGGGCGACTTCGGCATGTAAACGCTCAGACGCTGATTTACTGCCATGTTCATAAAACTGCAAAATAGCCGTCGCAATAAACAAGTGACTATGAATATCTGATAAGCGACCAGAAAGCATCTCTTTACGTTTTAAGTCACCTGCTAGTAGTCCTAGCGCCATATCGGCGGTCAAGGCAAAGCCCGCACTTAAGCGGTTAATGTGTTTGTAGTAGGGACGGGTAAAGCTGTCTGCAAAGCTTGGTGCATTATTACTGCCACCAACATAGCCTGCAATAAATGCTTTGGCACCGCGATTAAAGGTATAACCTAGATGCTTAAAGAACAGAACATCAAACTCTTTGGTGGCTGCTTCCTTGTCTTCGCTTTGTAATAGCTGTAGCTCATCAAATAGATAAGGGTGACAACGCATCGCGCCTTGACCAAAGATCATCAGCGAGCGGGTCAGTATGTTTGCACCCTCGACCGTGATAGACACAGGAATCGCTTGATACGGCGTTGCCAAAAAGTTGCGTGGCCCCATCTGTACCGCTCGACCACCAACCACATCCATACCATCGTTAATCACACTACGCATGGTCTCAGTGGCGTAGTATTTTGCCATCGCCGTCATTACTGATGGTGTGCCGCCTTGGTTCAGTCCACACGTGACAAGATGACGAAATGCTTCTAGCATATAAGTGTTACTGGCCATACGACTGGTCGCGTCTTGTACCCCTTCAAACTTACCAACTGAGATTTTGAATTGTTCACGAACCTTGGCAAATGCCCCAACAGACAGATAAGTCATCTCACTGGCGGACGTGGACAGTGCTGGTAGCGAGATACCGCGACCGACGCCCAAGCATTCCATCAGCATGCGCCAACCGCGGCCTGCGTTTTCGACCCCGCCGATGATGTAATCTAAGGGAATAAAGACATCTTTGCCATCGACCGTACCATTCATGAATGGCGAGCCGATTGGATTGTGGCGTGGGCCTGTCACGACACCCTCATGATTGGCAGGAACCAATGCACAGGTGATGCCATAATCGGTTTTTTTAGGATCGCCTAATAAGCTTTCTGGGTCATGCATTTTAAATGCCAAACCCACAACCGTAGCAACAGGTGCCAAGGTAATCCAACGCTTAGAAAAATTCATGCGTAGACCGAGTACTTGCGCGCCTTCGTGCATACCGTAGCAGACCACACCTGTATCAGGAATCGCGCCTGCATCAGAGCCCGCTTCTGGTCCAGTCAGACCAAAGCAAGGCACTTCCTCGCCTCTGGCCAAACCAGGTAACCAGCGCTGTTTTTGTGCGTCTGTGCCATAGTGCATCAGTAGCTCACCAGGGCCTAGTGAGTTTGGCACCATACAGGTCACAGCAGCAGTGGGTGAGCGCGAGGCAATTTTGCTCATGATACGGCTTTGCGCATATGAGCTAAAATCCAATCCACCAAACTCTTTAGGAATAATCAGACCTAAAAAGCCATTTGCTTTAATGAATTGCCATGCCTCAGGGGATAAGTCTTTATCTTCATGCTGTATTTTCCATTCATCGAGCATGGCGCACAGCACTTCTACTTCATTGTCGATGAAGCTCTGTTCTTCTTCTGATAGCTGTGGATAGGGATAATTGGCAAAGGTCTCCCAGTTAGGCGCACCCATAAATAGCTCTTTTTCCCACCAGCTAGTGCCCGCATCTAATGCTTCGCGTTCAGTATCACTCATACTTGGCATCGCACCGCCTAGCACTTTGTAGACAGGCTTAGTAATTAATGACTGGCGAACAGAGGAGATGAGTAATACTAAGCAGAGCAAGGCCATTGGCAAGCCTAAGATCAGTGACCATGGGCTAATAACTGCGGTGATGACCACAGTGACAAGGGCAGCGATACTGCCAGTCACTCGCGACAGCGACAGCAAAAAAATGGCCAAGACCATGGCTAATTGAATGATGACTGCCAGAATAAACAAGCCAATTGCCATGACTATCTCCTTTATGACGCTCAATAAAAAGCATGAAAAATATGTGAGTAAAACGGTTTAAAAACGATAATTATTATATTTTTTAGGGGTTCACAAAGCATCTAGTGACCAACCAAGTTTTACATTTTAAGGGCTTTGATGCGGTAGTTTATACCCTATCGATGCATCGATAGTGACTGCATGTACAATACAATCCGCTTGCAAAATGAATGACAAAGCCATCCACTAATATGAAACGATTGTTGATAACTATCAATAGCCAAAATGCTACGCTGTGTCGACAATATGTATCAAATAGCATGAATAATGAGGGTATGGAGTAATTACTAGCTATTAAGCCCATGATAATTTATATATTTGACTAATGTACATAACCTTAGCCAAAAGGGCTAAGACCACTTTCGGCATAAGATAAGGTATCGTTACGTCCGACGATGATATGATCAACCAGCGAGATATCCAACAAATCACACGCTTTTTTTAGCTCATGAGTCAGTAGATTGTCTGCGCCTGATGGTGTCGCATCGGTATGAGGGTGATTGTGCGTGATAATGAGCTGGCTAGCAGCATGGCTCAATGCATGTCTGAGGACGTGTTTGATACAGACGGAGCAGGACGAGAGTCCACCAGTAAATAGTATCTCAAAGTTCAACAGATTCAGCGCATTGTCTAAACACAGTACGGCAAACACTTCTCGATGTTCACCGCGCAACTGGGTACTGATATAGTCTTTGACCACTTGTGAGCGCCCAAGTGCTTGACCCATTTTAAGTTTGCTGTCCAGATAGCGGGTACCCATCTCAAGCGATGCCAATATCTGCGCGTACTTGGCAGGGCCGATACCGTGACAGGCAAGCACGGTCTGTTGAGGGGCTGAGAGTAACTCTGCTAAACTGCCAAATTGGTCGATTAGATGGCGAGCCAACTCAATAGCGGACTGTGATTTTGTGCCAGTACGCAAAAATATGGCCAATATCTCAGCATCAGACAAATGAGACGCGCCAAATTTCAATAGTTTTTCTCGTGGTCGGTCATCTTCGTGCCAGTCTTTGATCGCCATCATCACTCCTTGAAAATGGATCGGTAGCTGTTGTGTGAGGTAAATACGGAAAACCTTACCCAATTTATCTCATAGTTGTTACTATAAGCGCAATTTTATCTTTTAATTTTTTGTTGATGATACGCTTATGTCCAATATTGTGCTTGCTATTACTGGCGGTATCGCCGCTTATAAATCTGCTATATTTGCCCGCTTATTGATTAAAGCAGGTTTTGATGTGCGTGTGATCATGACGACAGGTGCACAGGCATTTATCACACCACTGACGCTGCAAGCGCTGACGGGTAATGAGGTGCATATCTCATTACTCGATGAGCGTGCTGAAGCAGGGATGGGGCATATTGAACTGGCAAAATGGGCAGACTTAGTCGTTATTGCGCCAGCCTCTGCCAATACGCTTGCGCGTCTGGCCATGGGTATGGCCGATGATTTGCTGACCACCGTTTGTCTTGCCACCACGGCACCTGTCATCATTGCACCAGCGATGAATCAGCAGATGTGGGCGCACCCAGCAGTCAACCTAAACGTACAGACACTACGTGATATGAACTATCAGATTATTCAACCAGCCAGCGGTGAGCAGGCGTGCGGTGATGTGGGGGCAGGCCGATTACCTGAGCCTGAGCAATTGCTAGAGGAAGTGCTATTGTTTCAAGCGATGCATGTGACGCCGCAGCTACTCTCAGGCAAAAGAGTGGTCATTACAGCTGGTCCAACCGTAGAAGCGATTGATCCGGTACGATATCTGTCCAATCACTCTACCGGTAAGATGGGCTTTGCATTAGCACGAGCTTGTGTGGCAGCTGGTGCAGAGGTGATTTTGATTGCTGGTGGCAAAATAGCTCTGCCGACACCGCTTAATGTCACGCGGATTGATGTCCTATCAGCCAAAGATATGCTCGTTGCAGCGCAGCAATGTGTAGAGGGTACGCATAGCGCGCTTCAGTGGGTCTTGGAAGATGAGCATGACCACGACCACGATCATCATCATGACCATGACCACTCACACGAACATGGTGATTGCGATTGTGGAGACGAGCATGATGTTGTGACGACTAGCACCGATAACAGTGTAAGAGTTGCTGATATCTTTATTGCCACGGCAGCGGTCGCGGACTATCGTACGGAAGAAGCTGCTCCGCAAAAAATCAAAAAAACCCAAGATGCTATGGCGCTAAATTTGGTTAAAAACCCTGATATTCTGGCAACGATTTCTTTGGCTCACCCAGAATTGTTTGTGGTTGGTTTCGCGGCTGAAACGCAAGACGTTGAGCACTATGCACGTGGAAAATTGGTCGCTAAGGGTCTAGACCTCATCGCTTGTAATGATGTCTCACGTGCAGATATTGGGTTTGCAAGTGATGACAATGCCATGCAAGTGTTTTTCTCTGAGCGTCATCAGCGTGAAGCGATCACGCTCGAAAAAACAAGCAAAGATAAAATTGCCGAGCAGCTTGCCAGTATTATTGGTGAGACAATCGTTCAACGTCAAAGTTTCTAATATCAAAATTGCTAACGTTAAAACAGCGCATATGCTAGTTACTAGGTATCGGGCATGGTGTACAAAAAAGTGTGTAAACGATGACGAATATAGTGGATAACGATAGCACGCAGATGCTAGTGCTGATGGCTGTTTTTGCACTGGCATCACTGCTGCATGGTATTAGCGGACTTGGCGCAACGCTCGTGACGACCACCGCGCTTGCTAGTATGTATCCATTGCCACATGCCATTGTGTTAGTAATTTTCCCCTCGCTAGTCGTTAATGCCATGACATGGCTAGCAGGTGGGGAGCGCACCATTTGGCAAAATTTTATCTATTACGGCAGACGCTATTGGCTACTGGCACTGACCAGTTTGCTCGGTAGTATTTTGGGTGCCAAGCTACTACTGTGGGTCGATAGCGCTTATATATTGTTATTGTTAGCGGCTGTGATTGGTTTTTATGTTGTCAGTAGCTTACTGGGCAAGCAGATTCGTCTGCCAGATACCAAGCCTGTATTAATTGCGGTTGGATTTGGCGCGGGGGTTATTGGTGGCTCGACCAATGCCATGTCGACTGTGTTGATGATGTATCTGTTGTCTGCCAGCGACGATAAAAACACCATCGCCAAAGTGGGTAACATGTGCTATTTTTTGGGTAAAATTGCCCAAATCGTCGTATTACGTGAGCCGATTATGGCACTCAGTAGCAGTGAGTGGCAGCTGGTTGCGTGGTTAAGTGTGATATCTGTTGTTACCCTGTTGATTGGGATTCGTCTGCGTCGTTATTTACCGCAATCACGTTTTCGTCAGCTTATTTTAGTGATATTAACTGTGCTTGGCATACGCGTTGGCTGGCAAGGCATTGCTGCGTTATTGTAAACATGTGACGCCCTTTACGCTATTTCACCAAAATAAATCTGCTGTGCCACGCGAAAGGTATTGCAGTGTGCTTCGACCACATCGTCGATGTCTTCTGAATAGCCACCTCCCATCACAATGGCAACCGGTATATTGGCAGCTTTTGCTTGATGCAGCACGTACTCATCACGCGCCTTGCAACCTGCTTGCGTCAATCCAAGCTTGCCCAATTTGTCCGTAGCTAGTACGTCAACCGCCGACTGATAAAAAATCATATCTGGTGCAAAGTCCGCAATCAAATGCGGCAGTGTCTCTTCTAATATCTGTAGATATTCTGCATCACCCGTATCATTGTCCAGCTCGATATCTAGGTCTGATACTTGCTTACGAAATGGATAATTCTTGGCACCATGCATGCTAAAGACAAAGACGCGTGGCTCATCCGCCATGATACTAGCATTACCATTGCCTTGATGAACGTCTAAATCAATGATTAAAATCTTTTGTGCCTGTCCGCGATTTAACAATAGATTGCTGGCGATGCAGACATCATTGAACACGCAAAACCCTTCTCCGTGATCGGCAAACGAGTGATGGGTGCCACCTGCGACATTCATGGCCACGCCGTATTGCTGCGCATACAGCGCGCACTCATAAGTGGCATGCGCAATATAGCGACCACGCTCAACCAACTGCGGCGTCATCTCAAACCCGATGGCGCGCGCCGCCTTGCGCGGTAGTGTTTGGGTTTTTAGTTGATACCAGTACTCTGCGGTATGCGTGGTCAAAATCTCATCTTCACTCAGGCATTCAGGGGCAAAGAAGTTATCTTGGCTGATCGTTCCTTCTGCTAATAAGCGCTCAGGAATCATAATATATTTTTGCATGGGAAAGCGGTGCTTTTCTGGCACGGAATAGCGAAAGACGTCAGAGTAGGCAATTTTTAGCATAAGAATTCTAGCTTAGTATTTTTAGCATCATATTGATGGTGTGGTGGACGAGCGGGCTAAGGTCACGGTGAGAGCGAACGCTAGTCATCACTTTCTGGATAAACTGATTTATCAAAAAGCCGCATGAATAAAAATCGGCTTACTGAACAAACTGAGTCGGCAAGAAGAACGTGCGCGCATCCGATTGTTGACGTAGGTCTGCCAGTAACGACTGCATGTCTTCAGCGGGGTCTTGATTATTAATCAAATTACCAAACAGCTCGCCCGCGACTGTGGTCATTGATACCACGCTTTGTAATAAATGCTCAATAATATCGTTATCGATACCGACCGCTTCGACATCGATCGCATTTTTGTAGCGTATCTCGCCATCATTGACATCCATTTCTAGATTGCCAATCAGCATGTCGTAGTTGATTTGGGTGATGAGTAGCATCGCGGCGCTCTGATGACTCTCGGGTATCAAAAATGGCAAAATGCCATAAATGGCCAGCAGCTTATTTTGTTCTTGAACCCGAAACAGATATCCGAAGTTTAATTGCTTATGCCGCATTCTTAAGGATAAATGATGAGACTGTGGACGGTCATTGGTGCGGTCTTTGGCTTTGGGTCGATAATGCGTATAGTGCCATTGTTTATTATTAAAATACTGCTTTAAACAATCAACGATAGGCGTGTCACTATGGTCTTGTGCTTCAGTGCGTCGCGTGTCTGTATGTAGGTCAGACAGATCTGTTTGCGATTGCTCGCTATTATGACTGCTACTTTGCTCAGAATCGGTAGGTGTATTACGAATGAGATGACTGTCAGGCAGCTGAGTCGAGGGTTTTATAGCGTTATCAAATTCGCTATTAGTGGCATCAACAGATGAGGAGTGTACTGGTGTACTGATCCCATTATGATCAACCACTGACTGCGGTGCTGACGCAGTCAGAAATCGTTTTATTTTTTGCCATAAGCTGAGTTTGTTGCGTTGACTCATAATATTATGCTGACAAGTAAGGGTTATAAGTTAATTTTGATTGAGCGCTAGGCCTTCTTGGATACTCGGCTGCGTATAAAACGCTTCTAGCATCTCACGAATATGAGCGGTCAACCACGGCGTCTCAATCGAATCGTACACGATAGGCAGCAGAGCAGTAATACATTGTTTCATGGCCGCCTCGTCAATGTGCAAACTTGCGGCAATGGTCGCCATCGTGTCAGACTGATGATTGGCATACCAAGTGTCAATGCTCGCTGATACCAAGCTGTGTAGATAAGGTGACAGTCGCAGACGGTTATAGCTTTGCTGAATACTGGCTTCGATATGGTCGATACTGCTATTACCTGGCTCATCGCTCAGATACGTCTGCAGCTCGCTGATAGGCTGATCTTTGATACGATCCCAGCCCATGACCATCAGACGCGCTACTTCTTCATTAGACAGATGTGCTTGGGCATTGGCTTCGGCTTTGCGCGTCAAATCTTTGATATTGCGGTGCAAATAGGTTTGCAGTTTTTCATCAAGATTTCTGTTGGTAGCTTTTTCAAAAGAGCTACGCCCCAGTTTCATCAATTTACCAACGCCACCCGCCTTGTCTAGCGTACTTTCCATAAAGTCGTTGATAGCGTGATGGAGCGTTTGGGTCAATAAATCCGCAAAAGTTTCGTTGCCGACGAGGGTGTGAATCAGGATATTGCGCTGCTGCTCATGACTACCGATATAATTGGCAAGCGTCTTGACTTGGGTATCATCGACCAGCTCAGACAGCGGTACACTATCATTGACGGGATGATAAATAAGGGTGTGCAAAATATCGCGGATATCGGTGCGCATCACCTCAGTCATCGGCTGATTTAACAGCCAGTCTTTCAGCAAATGCTGTAAATGCTCACGGCTGATGTATTTGCTGAATGGCTGTGCACCAAACCATTGCCAAGCTTCCATCGCTAGTGGCTCAGCTTGCTCGTGCAGCCACTGCTGCATAAAACCAACTTGCGCATCGATCAAGCTGTCTATCGTGAAACGACGGGTTGATGGCTCTTTTAACAAGCTGGTGTCATTGGTCATGTTGTTTTGGCTATCTGTTAAAGTCTGCATAGATTTTGAGGTCATATATTTGAAGTTATAGTTTTTAGGTCAATAGTTTTCAGATTACAGTAATCGACAATTTGTTATACTGTGCGGTTGTGTCAGAGATAAGGTATTATGCCACGAACATTGTCTGTATTTGTGATGAATATTGACTGCCGCTTTATAAATAACCAGAGGTTATGATGACGGTTCTAGAGACGTCTATACTTGAACTTGCCGACTTGACGGTTCAACGCGGCGAGATACCGCTGTGCGAAGCGGTCAGCTTGCAGCTACCTGCCGGTAGCATTTGTCATCTGATTGGTGCCAATGGTACGGGGAAGACCACGCTATTGATGCAGCTGGCAGGGTTATTGCCTGTTATGACAGGCACGGTCTCATATCAAGGGCAGGCAGGTTTGCCCATTCAGCCTTTGTATGTCTCACACCAGTTAGGCATTCATCCAGATCTAACGGTAGCACAAAACCTGATATTTTTATTAAATTTATACGGTATCAGCCCAAGCGCTAGCGATATCGATGATGCGCTCACTTGGGTAGGGTTACAAGGATTTGAGACAATCAGTTCAAGTCATCTGTCCGCTGGGCAGACGCGGCGTATCACGCTGGCACGATTGTACTTACTTACCCCTGATGTGACACCGCTGTGGCTACTTGATGAGCCTTTTACGGCGCTAGATGTCGATATGGTGGCACGAATGGAGAGGCGGTTACACGACTTTGCTCATGCAGGCGGTGCAATATTGACGACCAGTCATCAGGCAGTGGGCGTGGCCAATCAAGTACTCGATTTGTCAGATTACATGGTATAAGTTTAATAGGCGCTCATACAATCGGTATAGGTGAAAGGACCAATAATGACAGACAGTCCGATGCAAACCCGCCCAATAGCTGCTGCGGATAATAAACCACGCGTTATCGCAACGATGCCGCGAGCGATTGGGTTTATGCAGCTGTGGCGCCGTGAATGGCAAGTGAAGCAGCAAGGGGCAGTACAATGGCTTTATCCATTGGTATTGTTCTTGGTCATTATTACGCTATTTCCACTCGCTGTGGGTAGCGAGCCTGCACTGTTGCAGCGTCTAGGTGTATCAGCGGTGTGGATTGCCGCATTGCTGTCACTGGTGATGGGTATCGATGGCTTGTTTAAGCCTGCACTTGATAATGGTACGCTTGCGCAATTGGTCGTTGCAAAGGCATCATTACCACTGTGGGTGCTGATTAGGTTGGTGATTCACTGGATATTTAGTAGTGGGATTGTGGCGGCACTCAGCTTACTTGCGGTGCCCTTATTTCAGCTTAGCTGGTTTGAGGCATGGATATTGATGGCATCTATTGTGACAGGCAGTCCAATGTTATTGATGCTATCGGCAGTGGCTAGTAGCTTGACATTGTCGCTAAAAAACGGCGCTGTGCTCGTGCCATTGATTGCTTTGCCGATGCAACTACCTGTATTGATATTTGCCACTGGAGCGGTTGATTTATTTGCGACTGGGCTTAATGGTTTGCCTATTTTGGCGTTATTACTGGCAGGGAGCATACTCTCCGTTTTAGTGATGCCATGGGTGATTGCCTTGACCCTAAAAATGTCATGGTTGAACTAAAACGCGGTCGTCCAAACCCATTGCATTAACATCATGGTGAAAACTGGCAATTTTGCTATAATAGCCCCTCAAATACGTAAACCGCGCATTGTAAATTTTATCCAGTGTTTAACGCCAGTCGGTACGCTGATTTAAGAGCCGCTGTATGCTCTGTCGGTTATCACCAGTAAGCTGTGTAATAGGTTCATTCCCATGCCCAATCTGAACAACGTCTCATCTCCTAGCTTGTGGCAGCGCATTTGGCAGGGCTTCTTGACCACTGTGGGTACCAAGCAGTTTTTTCGAATTTTTAGCCCTTGGGTTAAGTGGCTTGCGATATTGGCCAGTATCTTCTTGCTCATCGGTAGCGTGTGGGGTCTTGCTTTTGCACCGCCTGACTATCTTCAGGGTAATAGCTACCGTATTATTTTTATCCATGTGCCAGCTGCCAGTCTTGCCATCTCTATCTACTTCTCCCTTGCTGTATTGGGGGTGATTTATTTGGTCTGGAAAATCAAGACCGCCAACCTCGTTGCACAGGCGCTTGCCCCAATGGGGTTTTTGCTATGTGTGATCAGTCTGCTGACGGGGTCTATTTGGGCAAAGCCGACGTGGGGTACTTACTGGGTGTGGGATGCGCGTCTCACCTCCATGCTTATTTTGGCGTTTCTGTACGCTGGTGTGATGGCATTGTTTGCCGCATTTGAGCACACGGCCAATCGCGGCAAAGCGGCCGCTATTCTATCTATCGTGGGCGCGGTGAACTTACCTATTATCAAGTACTCCGTGCAATGGTGGAATACCTTGCACCAAGGCTCGACCTTTAGTCTGACAGCCGCACCAAAGATGTCAGCAGACATGTGGCTGCCACTGTTATTGATGATTATTGGCAGTTATTTATTGGTCGCGACCTTGGCAATTTATCGTACCAATACCTTAATTCTGTATCGTGATCAAGGCAAAGCATGGGTCAAAGAATACATTCGTGGTCAACAAAAATAACGACTAGGAACCTATTATGCAGCCTTATTTTTATAGCGTATCTGAGTTCATTGCCATGGGTAAGCATGGGGTGTTTGTGTGGTCGTGTTGGGCGATTACGGTCGGCGTGATGCTGGCTTTTGTTATTTATAGCCGTAGACAAAGGCAAGCTTTGATCAAGCAGCTGACTATCCAGCAAGCACGTCAGGCACAGCGCACGACCAAAACCACGACACCCGCAACCAAGCGCCTCGATTAAAGACTATGCCACCATCAAAATTTTGATTTATCAGATAACACTTATTTAAGGGTAAATGAGTGTTTTCATTTCATGCTTTTATCACTAAGCGATTACAGATTGATTTATCCAAAAAATGCTATCATATAGACATTAGAAGAGTACGATTAGAACGATGTTTTTAAAACGTTTTTCTAATGGTAGTTTCTTTAATATTTTCTATTTTATAGCGTGTGATAGCCTGTTTACGATAATGTATATAAGAGCGGCTAGAGTCTATAAAATAGTGACTCATCAATGAGGTAGTGGTATGAATGCAGTTCGTCGCAAAAAGCTGATGTGGGTTATGTTTACGCTTGCAGGGGCTGCGATAGCCGTGGTGTTGGTTCTTTATGCAATTGGGCAGCAGACTGATTACTACTTTGATGCAACTGCCATCGCTAAAGGTGAAGCGCCGCAAGACAAGCGTATCCGTGCCGGTGGTATGGTCGTCGCTGGCAGTGTGCAGCGTGCCGCAGACAACCCTTTAAATGTAGAGTTTGCGATTACTGATTTTCAATCGACAGTACCAGTGACTTATCAAGGTATCTTGCCAGATTTGTTTGCCGAAAATTCTGGCGTCGTCGCCACGGGTAAGATGCAGGGAGATACTTTTGTGGCTGGTGAAGTGTTGGCAAAGCATGATGAAAACTACATGCCGCCAGAGGTTGCCAAATCAATGAAAGAAAACAATCGTAATAGTGCCACTCCTTCTTCTGAGCAGTACAATCCTGCCCAAAAGATTCATGAGACCGACACGTTACAACAATAGAAACTATGAGTTTTCATACCATATAAAAAAGCCACCGATTATCGGTGGCTTTTTTAGTGGGCTATGTTTAGCTAATCAACTAATCGTTAATGCTATTAGTCATCCCAAACAGGGCTATAGTCAGGATGTGCAATCTTGCGACCATCTGAGCGTGCTAGCTTACCGATTTGTTCTAGCTCATCCGCACTCAGTTTTACATCAATCGCGTCTAAGTTGCCTTGCAAATGATCAGGGTTAGATGTTTTTGGAATCGCGACACGATGTTTGTCCGATAGAATCCATGCCAATGAAATCTGCGCTGGCGTGACGTTATGTGCTTCTGCAATGCCTTTAATGATATCGTTATCAAACACATCACCACGCGCGAGCGGTGAATAGGCTTCTAGCAAAATATGATGATTGCTCAAAAAAGTCTGCAATGTATTTTGCTTGATAAACGGATGAAATTCGACTTGGTTGACCACGATTGGCACATCTGCGTATTTTTCGGCTTCGATAATATTGGCGATATTAAAGTTAGACACACCGATATGACGCGTCAAGCCCTGTTTCTGTAGCTCACAAAGCGCAGGGATAGTCTCGGACAATGGCACACGATCATCAGGCCAATGGAGTAGCAACAGGTCGACATAATCTGTCCCCAAGTCTTCCAAAGAACGTTTCGCTGCTGCCGCCAGTTTTTCTGGCTCAAACTTCATATCATCAGGAAATATCTTAGTAGTCAAAAAGAACTTATCACGAGCCACACCTGACTGTCTGATACCTTCACCAACTTCTTTTTCGTTGCCATAAGCTTGAGCGGTATCGATATGCTCATAACCCATTTGCAACGCTTTTTTGACGACATCTACGCAGTCTTGTCCGGTAGATTGCCACGTACCCAAGCCTAAGATAGGGATATTTGCTTGTTCAGCGGTACGAATATTGTAGTTTTTAGCACTCATATTATTATCCTTGTTACTTATATCTTATAGTTATTCATTCATTTTAAATGTCAGCAATAGCGAGATTTAGCTAGTAAGCCACTATCAATTCATTAACAATTCGCTATCGAGCTTGTCCACTATAAGAAAAACGAAGGCTAAGGGGAAGGGGGAGTGACGGTTTCCTACAAAGTACAAACAGGCTGTAACGTGATTTTGAAGATGAGAGAGGTTTGTACTCGATATTCAAATTGCCTCAATTACCTTAAAACTGAGACCATAAAAAACGCCCATCACTTAGCGCGATGGGCGTCTCTATAATCACAATACCCTTATATTCAGGTATTCATCATTTACAGAAAGTCTTACTGAGCAGCTGCTACAGGCTCGGCAGTCTCAGCTTTAACAGCGGTATCCGTATGCGCGCCTTGATCACCGCCCCAGATTTTTGGATATTTGTAGCCAGGGAACGTCTCATGAGCATACTTTTTAAACGCTTCTGAGTTATAAGCATTGGTTACATCTTCAACCCATTTTTTACCAGTATCGGCAGATTTGATGGCTGACCAGTTCACATAAGAGAAGCTTGGCTCTTGGAATAGAGCTTCAGTCAATTCGATACCAGCGTCAGTGGCGTAGTTACCGTTGATCACAGCAAAGTCAACTTCATCACGGGCGCGTGGTAACTGAGCGGCTTCTAACTCAACGATTTCGATATCGTATTTGCTGTTATCAGCGATATCTGATTTTGATGCTGTCAATGGATCGATGTTGTCTTTTAATTTAATCCAACCAAGATCATTCATCATAACCAAAGCACGTGCAAAGTTACTAGGATCGTTTGGTGCAGAGACACTCATGCCTTTGAACGCCGCATCAAGACTGGTCTTTTTACCTGAGTAAATGCCAAGCGGGGCCGTTGGTACTTGGAATGCTTCTACTAGATCAAGATTGTTTTCTTTTTTGAAATTATCAAGATAAGGCTTGTGCTGGAAGATGTTGATGTCTAAGTCGCCTTCAGCCAATGCAAGGTTAGGACGGACATAATCGGTAAAGGCAATTAGCTCAACTTCGTACCCTTGGGCTTCAAGTGTGCCTTTTACTTGGTTACGTACCATATCAGCGAAATCGCCTTCGGTTGTACCGATGATGATTTTGGTATGGTCAGGATCGATATCGCTAGCGGCAGTTTCTGCAGTTGCGCCTTCGGTTACTGGCTCTTTGGTCGCTTCTGGTGCTGATGAATTGCTGCAACCTACCAAAACTAGGCCTGATACACCAACTGCGGCAAATGCAGTGGCTAACTGACGGCTGATATCTGTTAATTTCATGGAACTTCCTTATTAAGGGTGATGGAACGAAAATGTTTGACCAATAAAAAAGCAACATTAGGGATAGTAATGCTGCTAAGTTAACGGTTGGTTATTTGGTGTCAAAATTAAAGGGTCTCAGTAACAAAGTCAAGCATTTTACTTATGATGAATTGGCGCTAAGATCTACCTATTATTCATATCCTATTAGCAGCGGACTGCTTGCTATGCCATGATGTTCTTAGCGTTTGTCCAAACGGTTGGCGAGCCAATTACCAGAGGCTTGAATCGAGATGACCATGATCGATAGTACAATCACAATAAAAATCATGACCTCAGTTTGATAACGGTAATAGCCATAACGAATGGCCAAGTCACCTAGACCACCGCCGCCAATCATACCAGCGGCTGCCGAGTAAGAAAGCAAGCTAATACAGAGGATGGTCACAGACAACACCAGCCCTGAGCGTGCTTCGTTCAGCAGGACCTTGATAATCGTAAAAGGCCGTGCACCCATCGACTCAGTCGCTTCAATGATACCACGCGGTACTTCACGTAAGTTTTGCTCGACCAGACGGGCAAAATAAAACGAACCCGCGATAGCGAGTACTAATGATGCGGCAATAGGGCCAATACCTGTACCAACGATGGCCTTGGTAAACGGGCTCATGGCAATCATCAAAATGACAAAAGGGAAGGCACGCATAAAGTTGGTAATGCCACCAAGTACACCATATAGGGTCTTGTTCTGTAAAAACTGTCGGTCACTCGATAAAAATAAGAACACGCCAAACAGCCCGCCGATGATGATGGCTACTGTCGTTGAGATGCCAAGCATGATAAACGTATCAATAAAGGCGTTGATAATCTCTTTGCGCAAGACAAACAGTTTATCTATCGAGGCGGATAATCCACTATCAGTTAACATATTTATTTCTCCTGCCTCATTAGTCTTCTTGCACTAAGCCTTGGCCAATCGGGGTATTTGCCTGAATCAGACCATCTCTTACATCAGCAACTTCTAATAGTTGTCCTTGATGCAATAGTGCTGCACGATCACAAAGTCTACGAATAACGCTCATTTCATGGGTCACGATAACGATAGTCACGCCCAGTTTTTCATTGATGTCACGTAAACAGGTGAGTAAGCTGCGCGTGGTTGCAGGATCAAGCGCACTGGTTGGTTCGTCAGCCAGTAGCACTTTGGGACTTGGCGCAATGGCTCGCGCAATACCGACGCGCTGTTTTTGTCCCCCTGATAATTGGGCAGGGTAGTGACCAACGCGATCCGTTAAATCAACAATCTCTAAACACTCCATGACTCGCTTATGAATATCACGACTTGGATAGCCTGCGACTTTGAGATTAAAGGCAACGTTGTCAAAAACGGTCTGATTGGACATCAGATTGAATTGCTGAAAAATCATACCGATATTATGACGGGCAATACGTAGCTCACTGGCTGATAAAGTGGTCAAATCTGTACCGTCTATGACTACTTGTCCCGAATCTGGGCGCTCAAGCATATTGATGAGGCGCAGTAAGGTAGATTTACCCGCACCTGAATAACCCATCAGACCAAAGATTTCGCCTTGCTTAATCGCGAGCGACGTGGGTTCAACAGCTGTAAACCAATGCGGTTTGCCGTTTTTGTCTTTGATTGATCGGTCGCTTAAAAAACTTTTGGTCACATCGTTTAAGACAATCATGTCATTCATGGAGGGCTCAAGATTCAATAATTTTTTTGATGGTCATAAACGTGCTGTTAAGCGCTTACTGCTAGTGGTTAAACTGCGACCAATAGTCAGTGGCCTATTAAACACAACCGTCGATAACCCTATTATAAGGGGCGGTAATATAGCATATTATCCAGCACTTTGGATATGCACATACGTGAAGGGCTTATGATGAATCGTGATTAAGTGAGCGAGGCTTGCGCGGATAGATTAACAGTCACAGAGTATGACGGGTCTAATTTAAAAAATGCCGTGCTGTTAGTCTAAGGACTCATAAACTATTTACTATCATCTAGCGGGAAAAGCACCAAAAACCTTGCCTACGTTTTATCATAAGTGTCGCTGTAAGTATCGCTAGGCCCTATTCATGATAGTTGTAATGAGGGTCGTGTTTGACAGGTATGGTAACCAAAAATCGTGTATGACCGTTGAGCGTATCAGTGATAATACGTCCTTGATGGGCGGTGACAATTTGAGAAACCAAAGACAAACCCAAACCTGAGCCTTTATTCTTCTGCTGCAGGCGCACAAACGGACTAAATACTTCTTCGCGCTTACCCTCAGGAATGCCTGTACCTTCGTCAATCACTGCTAGTACAACATATTTTGGTAATGGTGGCGTGGCATCGTTTTTGGATTTTTTCATGTGCTTAGCAAATAAGCCTTCTTTGCGTGATGTACCTGAGCTGTCACCTTCTGTGGCATTGTTTTTACTAGTAGTATTGTCAGTCGTTGGTTTCGGCGTTTTTTGTGCCATATCGACTGTAGGGATAGGCATGTCCTGATTAACGGCAATGTCTGATGATTCTATCGCTACGCCATCAGTTTTTGAGGTAACTGTAACGTCAGGAACAACACGCCACATGACTTTTTTAATTTTGTCAGCGAGCTCACTGGTATAGTTTTGATAGTTGGCAAACAATGAAGCATCTTTTGCTTTATCTGTGAGCGTACTGTCCAATAGGCTGTGATTGCCTGTCGAGTGTTTGATATTATCTGAGTTTTTATTATTGCTGGTATCATGACCAGACAGAGGTACTGCTAATAAACCCTCATTTGACTCAGAATTACCAACATTATCTAAGCCAGTCTCAATATCCATATCCGTATTAAAAAGGATATTTTCGCCATTCTTGTAAATCGATGGCGCTAATAGCTCTTGATCAGCCGCTATTGATTCCGCTTTGTTTTGATCAGCCAGTGATTGAGATGTATGTGGTTCAGAGAGAGAGGCTAGATTTTTATTGGTATCGATGTCAGTTTGCTCATCATAGGAATCAAAATCCAAGCTGTTGTAATCAGCAAAGCTGCTAGATAGCACAGTCTGCAACAAATAGTCAGGGACAGTCCCTGCCTCATCAAGGGTTTGAATCCCATATAGCAAGACCGTCACAGGCGGTTTACCATGGAGCATCGCATTGGTGAGCAAGTTTCGAATGAGGTGGGTCAACATCGAGGACTGTCCATCTATAACGATGTGCTCCCCAATTAAAGTAGCCTCAGGATAATGTTGGCGCTCTTGATTGACGAGGTCATATAGATCTAGGGTTTCAACTTGCTGCAGCGCGTGACCTGCGTCCATACGGCTGACCAACAATATGCTCTCTACCAAATCATTGAGTCCTGACAGGTCTCGAGTGATGGCGTGCGCGCGTTTGTCGAACTTTGCCTTGGTATCAGAGGGTAACGCAGCAGCCAACATGTCCATCATCTCAATCTGCAAGCGAATACGAGTGATGGGCGTACGTAGCTCATGAGAGGCGTGAGCCAGCAGTAAATTATTGGCATCAACAAGGTGCTCAATCTTTTGGGCAGCTTGGTTAAACCCACGCGCGAGCGAGGCAATTTCGTCATTACCACGAGCATTGACTCGCACTGTGAAATCTCCATCACCCAACTGTGCCATCTGCTGACTCATTTGATCGATACGCCATGTCATCGTGCGAGCGATCAGCCATAAGACGCCTGCCATGATAACGAGTAATAGCAGCGTACCAGTAAACAGATTGAGCGCGGCAGAGAGTACTGGTTTTTTGGGCGTCAGACGAGATTCGTACAGCAAGGTATAACCGGTGCTGCTAGACACTTGAGCTTGTTTGGTCGGTGAGGTCTCTGCAAAAGAAGGGAAAACGCGTGAGAATAAAGAAGGGGTAGGCGGTAGGGCTAATGGTAAATCACTGTTGTCCGTTTGCATGAGCAACCGACCTTCGCTGTCATACAAGCCCATTTTTGCCTGTAGGGACTCATCAAAGATGTCAAAGCTTTTTTTGACAACAGCAAGCATAAACCGTGACTGTAACCGATTGTCTTTGCCAATAGAGATATTGAGCTCATGCAGAAATGGGTCAATTTGTCCCAAGATTTGTGTGGCGAGTATCTCTGATCGTATGCCTGCATCCTTGTCATGGACAAGTTGAGTCAGGAGCACCATGGCAACTGCAAACAAGATAAGTGCCAGCATGACACTGGCAAATAACTTGGCAAAAACGGAACGAAAACCCAATTGCTGCATTAAATAATCTCTATGACCCTATTATTGAATGCTGATATCGACGCATACAATTGGAGTTTACGTAGTTTTTATGCATTATTCCATCATTTAATACGGTTAGACTTGGTCAGTGGCAAACTGATAACCCACACCGCGTACTGTGATGATGCGTTTTGGTTGACGTGGGTTGTCTTCAATCAAAGCGCGCAGACGCGAAATATGGACATCGATAGCACGGTCAATATTGTCTGAGCTGTCGTCATTTGGCATTGCTTGCCATAATTGTTCGCGATTGAGCACTTTGCCAGAATGGGTAGCAAAATAATGCAATAGCTGAAATTGATGCGTCGTCAAGCGCACAGCCTCATCATCGATGGTGACCTCATGGCTATCAGGGAAGACGCTCAAACGCCCAAAAGTTAGGCTATCCGACTGACTGTCTGCTTGATTTGGCTGCTCATGACGACGGATTACAGCGCGAATACGCGCCAATAGCTCACGTGGTTCAAAAGGTTTAGAAATATAATCATCTGCACCCATCTCTAGACCGAGCACGCGATCGGTGGTATCACCTTTTGCTGTCAGCATGATAATCGGTACTTTATTGGTCATGTTGTTCTTGTTGCCACGAATTTTTTGGCACACTTGCATGCCATCCATGTCAGGCAGCATCAGGTCGAGAACGACCAAATCAATACCACGCTCTTTGGTATCTAGTAGTTCAAGACCTTCTTGACCCAGTCCTGCATGATGCACATCATAGTAGTTCATCGTGAGGTAATCACTGATCAACTCTGCCAAATCCGGATCATCTTCAATCAATAAAATTTGCTTACTCATGGGATACCCTCTAGTTGTTGTTATGGTTTGCTAAGGATAGAACGTGCCGTAATATCTAACTATCGGTAAATATACCGAAGAATTGGATGCTTTTAGCCATTAAATCCTTAAGCCTCTATGTTTTCAAATACGTTTTCAAACCTATAAAATATGAAACACGATTGGCTTATCAATAGGAACCGCTCGAAAAAACATAAATCGTTTAAAATACTCGGTTATTGTTATATATGATACCGCCATATTGCCTAATTACGCTGTTACAAAACAAGATAGGCTTTGTTAATGTTTCTACGCAATGTAACTGTCATTATCAATCGCTATGAGACGATGACTTTTTTACCTTTAGAATCAAGGGGTAAGTCAGCCAAGCAAATTAAGCTGTCATTGCTCACACCAGCGATTAAATATTGTTTCGTTGTAGGATCGTACTCGACTACTTCAATGGGTTGGCGTGTCAAAAGTTGATCTTGTCCTATAACCCACACATTTGCGGTAAGCGGACTTAGGGGCATATACGGCGGTGATTGTAATTCTGTCAAATCGACATCATGCAACGCGTGTTTAGGCACGATAGTACCCACCTCTATCTGACCATAATTGATTCGTCCTGTCACCTTCATATTGGGCTGTAATTTATCACGGCTCATCTCATTATCGATGACATTGACATAGACCAAAAGTTTTTTTGGCTGACGGGTGGCTGTCAGTTTGCTCACTTGTCCAGTGAACTGACCTGACAAGCCTTCGGTAGTAAAATTGACTGTCTGACCAACCGACAGTTGCGGCTTTGCTTGAATAGGAAGCGTCGCCATAAAATGCAATTTGGTTTCGTCACTCAGTTGCAGCAGTGTGGTACGAGGGTCTAGCTGGTCATCTTTTTTAACATATAGATTTTCGATACGGCCTGAGAAGCTGGCATGAACGGTGATCAAGTCAAATGAGGGGGAGGATTTTTTGGCATCGTCGATACTGCGAGCAGCATCAGCATCAGCTGTCTTTGGTTTTAATATGATTTTACTGTCAGCAGTCGTGTTTTTGGGAGCAGTGATGTCGCTATCAGGAGCAGCGTTTTGGTTGACACCAATCTTTTGCGGGCTATTAGATGTCACGTCATTACTGTCATTAGTCGCTAAATCTTTCTGAGTCGACGTTTTTACAGTCGCACTGTCATTGGTGGTTTTGTCCACTGCACTCAGTCGTTTGACAATAAATAGGGGCGTTCCTTTTTCTACCCATTGTTCTTTTTTGACCAGCACTTCTTCTACTTTAAGCGGATGTGCAGCAACAAAGCTGGTTTGTCTGATAGGTTCGATATGGCCTTGCAATCCAAGACTTGGCTGATAGCGGGTAGGCTTGATACTCAATATCTGTTCTGATGTCATCGTGACGCTCTCACTCGTAATGACAAGTGGCGTCTCTACGATGGCTTCGTTTTCGATGGTTGAGGGCACATCTTTAGGTGGTGATGGCTGACATGCTGTCAGCAGCAAAGCGATGAATACGCAGAGGCTTTTTCTTTTATTTATATAAGTTCTTATATATGTAGAAGCTGTCATCGCAGTCACCATTATAGTCATCGTTTTATTATATAGTGAATTGAGGTATGACGAAATGTTTATGCACTAGTGCTACAGTCAAGAGAGCTAAAAGCTGATATCAAATAATTGAAACAAACAGTGGTTTTTCCAATAAAGACAGTTATTTATGGTACTTACGAGTTTGAACATTAATTTACTAATAGCTGGAAAATAGACAATAACTGTGCTAAAACAACATAATGAAATACACCACTACATTTTTATTACAAAAGAAAATTATACAGCAAGGTATATATTGGTTCTATATAATGTAAAAACAATAAAAAATAGTATGCCATGCTCACGTTTAGTGCACTGAAAGCAATAGTCTTTGTTTGAATACGGCAAATATTGACCACCAATAAAGGGCATGAATAGCTACAGAGCGCGCACTTATTAAGCTGAATGATGGCAAAGTAGGGGTATAACTGATATTTGTGATTCGTTTGACAGCAATTGCTGATAAACAAGATATTCGCTGTCATAACACTTTATAATACAAACTCAACCGTTCGTATCGATCCAATAATAAGTGATGTCACAAACTAAGATGACTGTTAAAACTTTGTATTGACAGATAGTGTTACGAATAAATAGTCGTTAATAGGACAATGATAATGGAAAATAATTTTGCTGGTTTGAAAGTAATGATTATCGATGACTCAAAAACCATACGCCGTACTGCAGAAACCTTATTACAAAAAGCGGGTTGTGAGGTAGTCACTGCCATAGATGGTTTTGATGCGTTAGCAAAAATTGTCGATAATAACCCAGATATTATTTTCGTCGATATTATGATGCCACGTTTAGATGGTTATCAGACGTGTGCATTGATAAAGAATAACCCTGATTATGCTGGCAAACCAGTGATCATGTTGTCGTCAAAAGACGGTTTATTTGATAAAGCCCGTGGTCGTATTGTCGGGTCTGATGAGTACTTGACCAAGCCATTTAGTAAAGATGAGCTTTTTGATGCCATCAATCAGTACCGTTAGTCGAGTATATATAGCAATCTGTCGATTAATTCATACAATTGATGACGAGTTTTAACTAACGAATGTTAGGGAGCTCATCGTATCAGTCAGTTTTGAGATACTACTTTCAATTGTACTGTCCCAATAATATATGAATATATCCTTATGGATATCTGAAAACAAAGGAAATTTCTATGACTACTGTTTTAGTCATTGACGACTCGCCATCAGAAATGGCGAAATTTCGCGATATGCTTGCCAAGAATCATTTCAAAGTATTGGAAGCCACTAATGGTGAGCAAGGCTGCCAGATGGCGGTTGATCACTTGCCAGATGTTATCTTAATGGATGTGGTTATGCCTGAAATGAATGGTTTTCAGGCAACGCGAAAAATCACCCGAGGCAAAACCACCGCTCATATTCCAGTCATTATGATTAGTACTAAAAATCAAGAGACAGATAGAGTATGGGGCAAGCGTCAAGGTGCCAAAGAATACATGAACAAACCAGTTGATGAAAATAGATTGGTCAATATGATTCGTACAGTGATGGAGTAATTCGTGGCTTCTAGAGGGTTTATTGAGCTTCTGCGTTCAGCAGATTTGGCGCGCGCGCGCAAAGGCGGCCGCCGCGGTGGACAAGCGTTTGATTGGCAAGGCGTGGTGTTTGAGATCGGTGGACAACGACTGGTTGCGCCTATGGGTCAAGTATCAGAAGTCTTGAGCATGCCAGAATATACAAGCTTACCTCTAGTCAAGTCCTGGATGCTCGGTATTGCCAATATCCGAGGTCGTCTATTACCACTCACGGATTTGGCCGATTTTTTGCAGGTTCCGAGCCTAGTGCCACAAATGAGCCAACGCAAAGTGATTGTTGTTGAATATAACAATGTTTTGTCAGGATTGTTGGTTGATCAAGTGCTGGGTATCGAACAGTTCACTCGTGAACAATACCGTGCAGAGGCCATCGATTACGATTCGCCGTTTGCGCCTTACAATCATGGTAAATTTCTTAAAGCAGAACAAGAGTGGTATGTCTTTATGCCAAGCTTGCTCGCACAAGATATACAGTATGCAGATGCAGCAATATAATCATAGACAATAGAATATTTGTCTGCTGAGCAGTGACAGAATAATAGCGACTGATATAAAGCAGTGGCATGTCAGCATTTATACAGGCTTTGCTAATCATTGTTTCGATAACAATAAGATTGTCAAAGTCAGACACGATAAGACTTTGATGATGGTTTGAAAGGAATATGCAAGATGAGTGATGTTATAAGAAAACCTGTAAATGGCATGGCCAACACAGCGGCAGATAACAAAAATTCTGATAATACGTGGAAGCTATTATTGGGTTTTTTTGCCATATTGAGTGTGGCTTGTCTGATTTGGCTGATTAACTCGTTATCATCAGTGAGTCAGTATTTTGGCAACTTTAGCCAATCGGTTATTTTACCAGTTGCTATTTTTACCGTCAGTGCGTTGGGTATTTTGTTTGCCTCATACCGGTTGCTCAGACAACGTGATGGCTCAGAGCGCTTACTGATTGAAAAAGAAACCTTACGCCGCCGTCAAGAAGCCGAAGCAGAGTCTGAGCGTGCTCGTCAGATTCAAGAAGAAAACGAACGTAACCAGATCGCAATCTTACGTCTGCTTGATGAGTTGGGTGATTTGGCAGAAGGTGATTTGACGGTTAATGCGACCGTATCAGAGGACTTTACAGGGGCGATCGCTGACTCGGTAAACTTTGCAATTGACCAATTGCGCCAATTGGTACTAGTTATTAACAGCACGGCCAACCAAGTATCACAGTCCTCAGATCAGACTCAGATGAATGCGGTTGAGCTGGCTGAAGCATCTGAGCATCAAGCACAAGAAATTGCTGGTGTGTCAGCGGCGATCAATGAGATGACGATATCAATTGACCAAGTTTCAAACAATGCGTCAGAGTCTGCAACGGTTGCACAGCGTTCAGTTGCGATCTCTCATAATGGTGCTGAGGTTGTACAGCGTTCTATCGAAGGTATGAACGTGATTCGTGACCAGATTCAAGAAACCTCAAAACGTATTAAACGCTTGGGTGAGTCTTCGCAAGAAATTGGTGACATCGTCGGTTTGATTAACGATATTGCTGATCAGACCAACGTTTTGGCATTGAATGCTGCGATTCAGGCCTCTATGGCAGGTGAAGCAGGGCGAGGCTTTGCGGTTGTTGCTGATGAAGTTCAGCGTCTGGCTGAGCGTTCAGCGAACGCCACCAAACAGATTGAAACACTGGTAAAAACAATTCAGGCAGATACCAACGAAGCCGTCATGTCAATGGAATCAACGACTTCTGAGGTGGTACGCGGAGCCCGTCTAGCAAAAGATGCAGGGGAAGCACTAGAGGAAGTACAGAGTGTTTCTAACACTTTGGCAGACTTGATTCAAAACATCTCAAATGCAGCAATGCAGCAGGCTGAGTCTGCGGGTCATATCTCTCATACGATGAATATTATCCAAGATATTACCTCACAGACATCCTCTGGTACGATGGCAACCGCGCGTTCTATCGGTGAGCTGAGTGAGATGGCTGCAGCACTACAAGAATCAGTGACTGGTTTTAAAGTAACTAATGATGATGATATGTTGGCGCATGATATGCTAGCAGCTGAGAGTGCAATGTCAGCAAGTGTTTAATACAGACAGCAAATCTCCAACAAGTATTTTTGATTTTGAAATTATCTTGATAAATCGTACTGTTTTTTGCTCTTGAAGTCATGATGAGTGTCATAGTTGGTATTAGATAGGCACTCGATTAAGACAGTCGATCTTTCCTTGGATGATACTGTAATGGAAAACGACAGTTTTAATGTAAAACAGTGGCAACGCTATATAGAGCGAGAGATCGGCTTTATCCTGCCGAATATACAGCAGCAGTGGTTCAAAAATGCGATTGAGCATACCGCAGTATCGCATGCATTAACGACCGCGCAGCTGTGGTGCCAATTGTCAGAGAACCATGAACTGCGCCAACACTTGCTAGACAAAGTTTTGATTCATGAAAGCCGTTTTTTTCGTCACAAGCCTTCTATCGATTTTGTTGAAAAATGCGCCTTGCAACATCAAGCGAGTGCCAAGGACACTGACGACGTATTTCGTATTTGGAGTGTTGGTTGTGCAAGTGGTCAAGAGGTTTGGTCTGTGGCCATGAGTTTGGCAGCAGTCCAGCTGCCAAACTATGAAATATTAGGGACGGATGTCAGTGAAGAGGCCATCAGAAACGCCCGCTTGGGTCAATATGATAAAAGGCAGCAGTCTTTAATTCCAGCAGATTGTCAGCAATTTATCCAGCCGTTAGCCGTTGAGAGTGCGATAGAGCGTTCAAATACCAATCACTCATCTACTGTGTCAATGATGGATAATATGCAGCCGCATTGGCAAATTGCCTCTACTTTACAATCACATGTTAGTTTTACTTTGCATAATATTATCGAACACCGACCACCCACAGCGTATCTGCAAAACGTGATTATCTGCCAAAATATGTTGTTGTATTTTAGAAAATTTGATCAGCGTGATATTTTGGTGCGTCTATCAGAGCAGTGTGCGCTAGAGGGGTATATTATATTGGCTCCAGGTGAGGCGCTGTTTTGGCGTCCTTCAAATATGCGCCGTATTGCGCACCCACAGGTTAATGTGTGGCAAAAAATTAGTGCCTAAATAAGTGCTTAGACGAGTTAGGATGACCCTATGAAAAACCAGCCCAATGACATAGTGACGCTTGAGTGGCTACTGCCATTGTTCAATCAGCAATTATCACAGGTATCTAATGGCTGGCAAGTAGATGCTGTCAATGCCAATTATGAGCAGATGGCAGCGAGTTACCATGAGGTTAGTGGTGCACTGACCATGATAAAACTGTCTTCTTTAGCGAGCCTTGCTAACAAGTTGAGTTTGTTAGCAGGATTGGCGTCTAATACCGATTTATCTGTCAAAGACCGCCGCATGGGGCAACATTCTCATAGAGTATTGCAGCATGAGCTCAACCAACATGCACGCATTGGTAGCCATCATATCGCAACAGTAGATAGCGCTGAGGATGAGTTGGTTCAAGCATTGTCCAAACGAGGTCTCTCAGTAGCGTCGTCTATTAGCACCCGTAATGCCCAGCAAGAACATATATATACTGACACCAGTCATGACGCAAGCCTGAGCATTGTCAGCAGCATGGACACGGTCATACCAACCAATGTCGCTGTCACCCATTTAGAGAGTCATCAATATCAGCAGCTGTTATTGGTTTGGCGACAGCAAGTGCAAGCGTTGCTAGTGGCTAATGTCAATACATCGTCTGTGCTAACGATCTTACAAAAAGTCAGCCACTACCTCTGGCAAACGGCAGAAGAGATGGATCTTCAGCGCCTTTGGTATCTCACCGAGCTATGGCTAAATGATCTTGCTGATAACGATACGCCATTGCCGGAATATTATGCACCCTTATTAAGTCAGCTAGATCATGCCATAGAAGCCAGTGCTCAGACAGAAATCTCATTGTCGTCAGAGGATGTACAAGACCTCATCACAGCTGTCTATATTGAACTAAGTTACTTAGCAAATAGCAGTGACCGTACACAGTTAATCTTAGATGAGGTATCAAAGAGCAACACTGCAGCGCCACGCTTTTTGCTTCGATTGTTGAACGAGCTTGATACCCTTATCTTTGAGCTGGATCAGCCAGATACTCTTATCACGCCGTTGCAGCAAATAAAGCATCAGTTTGAGAGTCGTGGCTGGCGCTATTATGAGTCACAAGTTGAATCTATTCTGGCAGATTTGCAGCAGGCACTGTCCTCAGACACAGGGTTTGCACAAGAGCAGTGGCAGATTGAGCGAAAACTCCAAGAGTTGTATAACAGCATCCATAGTACCGAGCAAATCATATCACTCAAGATTGGTGAGTCAGCTTCTTTTTCTACCGTGCCTGATGTGTCTGAGAGCAATGACAGACAAGATGGCGCTATACAGCAGACGATTGCTACTGACCATGACTTGCGTGAGCTACGTATTGCGGTAGAAGAGATAAAGCAAGGCTTCGATGGATATACACAGCGCCAAGATATAAAGCTGTTGCCCGCGGCAGCCGCTTTTTCTCGTCTCGAAGATGCTTTTAATGATATGGGGCTTGCCAGTGTTCGCCAAACTATCAACGATATAGCCAGTGTCTTTGCAACATTGACGATGCATCAGGTGGCAGTATTGAGCTGGGATATGACCCAAGCGTTGGCTGAAAGCTTAACATCGATTGAACTGTTTCTTGATAGGCTAGCACAGCAGGTTTTCGACCAGCAGTTACTCACCTTGGCTAATGAACATACGGCTAGAGCAAACCAGCTCTTGGATATGTATCTTGACTCGCCAGAAGTGCCACATGATACGTGGCTTGTCCAACAAGCCATTACGACTCATAACGTGACGCGCTATGATGATAGTGGCGAGATTGCGCCTGCTATAGGAGTAGACTCTACTATTGATTCAGCAGAAAGTGATGCCCTGAGGCATGCCCGTACACAAGTCAAACCTGACAGCTTTGAAGTGGACGCAGATATTCATAATACTTTCATCAAAGAGGCGACGGAAGTTCTCTCTGATCTAGGGGATTTCTTGCCTATTTGGGAGCAGGACTCACAGGATCTGACGCCACTGACTGAAGTACGTAGAGGTTTCCATACGCTAAAAGGGTCAGGCCGTATGGTCGGTGCTTTTAGTATCAGTGAGATAGCGTGGTCAATCGAACACTTGCTCAATCGTTTGCTAAATAAGGCGTTACCTATCACAGATGACGTCGTAAACTTTGTGATAGAGACGACGAAACGTTTATCGGTACTGGTATTAGATTTTGAGGCGCAGCAACCTGCACGCTTTGACCCTGCGATTACTATCGTGCAAAGTAACAATCTCATGGCGCAGCAGCCTATCAATACTGGATTGACGATATCGGAGTCTGACAACAATGACATCTCAGATGAATCGTTAGAGAGTGCTTTAAGCGAATCACTGACCACCACTGATGATGCCGAACTGTCTTTACCTGATGATGATAAAGCGAGTAACACAGCGGAATTTTTAACCAAGTTAGAGATACCAGAGATATTGCTACCCTTTATTCATGAGTCTGAGCAGTTATCAGCCGATACTAATGATGCAGATCCCGATATTAAAGAGATATTCATAGAAGAGGCCAACGACGTATTAATCGAAATCGTACCTCTGTATGAGCGCTGGCAGCTGTCAGCGACTGACCTAGATGGGTTAAAAGATATCCGCCGTGGCTTTCATACGTTGAAAGGGTCTGGCCGTATGGTAGGGGCTAACTATAGCGCCGAGCTAGCATGGGCCATAGAAAACATGCTGAACCGTGTCCTAGACCGTAGTGTTGAGATGTCGGCTGACATGTATCAGCTGATTACGGATGTGTTGGCAGCATATCCTGCGATACTAACGGCGTTTGAGAGCAACAGCCAAGAGTACCCAGCTATGATGCCCTTATGGGTCATCTGTGCCAATGCGTATAGCAAAAAGTGCGGCGATGAATTCAGCTATGCTGAGTTGTATACGCAAGCAATCTATGAGCTTGAGCCTGCGGCAGTTCAGGATGTACCGCTGCTATCCGATAGTGACGAGACCAATAACGCTGGTGAAAGTAATAGTGAAGAGATAGATACGACGCTGCAAACGATTCATTCTGTGAACGAAAGAATGGCAGAAGCGACTATCGTCCTAACGCCTCAAACTGAAGAAGAAAAAGAGTTTTGTGAGATATTCATTGAGGAAGCAGAGGCGCTTTTAGGTAATATCGACCAGTTTGTCAAAGACAATCAAAACCGCTCATCTATCGAAGTGACAGATGATATTGTACGCGCCTTTCATACCTTGCGAGCTGCATCCGGTTCAAGCGCTCTTGCGGCTATCAGTGATGTTAGCGCAACGATAGAACATAGCTTGGCACTGTTACAGAAGCAAGACACGGCGATGAATACCCAACACTTAGAGGCATTGGCTCAATCGACCAAGCTAATGGAAGGCTATTTAAGCAATTATAAACAAAGTTTGCCGCAGCATAATGGTTCGGTAGAAGATGCACAAAGCCAAAAAGACATCGAGTCGTTGCAAGCGATGTTGGGTGAGCAGTATGTGTCTCAGAATACTAATGTCGACTCTGACCACAAACCAACGATAGAGCAATTATTAGACAATCATATTGACGAATTGTTAGATGCTGAGTGGGACTTAGATGATGCGCTTAATCATGCTGATCCAGCACAGATCAAACATTATGTAGAGCAACAAGTCTCACAAATCGCTGGACTGGCGGCTAAGGCGCAAGCATTTCCAAAATTCACGACCATTCTTAGTGAGCTGGGTAATGCTTATGTCTATCTAAGTGACAATATAGATCAGGCAAGAGACAAAGAAGTTCAATCTATACTACTGGCGGGTCATGCTCAATTGGTTGGATTGTTTGATGCATTGGCTGGTAGCACGTCATTGAAGATAGACCACAACGTCATCGACGAGCTACAAAGTATTTATCAAGCAAAAACTCCTGATGATATTGACTTTACCGTTCGAGCAGTCGCATCACCTGAGCTAAAGCTTGAATCCATTGACACTGATGATGAACTATTAGAGATATTTTTAGAAGAGGCGCAAGAGCTTGATACGGCGCTAGATGAAAGCTTCAATAAGTGGCGCGATGACATTACCAATATGAATGCGCTAAAAGTGTTGCAACGTCATTTGCATACCATTAAAGGTGGTGCGCGAATGGCTGGTATTCGCAGTATTGGCGATTTGACTCATGAAGCCGAAAGCGTTTATGAGTCATTTGTAGAGAGTCGCCGCCTGCCAACACCGCAGTGGCTAGAAGTCATGCAAATGGTGCAGGACACGATGTCATTGCAAATCATGCATATTGTGAGTCATAAAAAATCATTCTTTACGCCAGAACTGATTGAGCAATTAAGAGTACTCGAAAAAGCTAAGATATTGCCAAAGACAATAGAGCTTATTATACCAGCGCCGAAGAAGTATTTTGAGCCAACACCTCAAAGCCCAGCTATTGAGACAATTGAGCATAGAACTGATGGGTTAGATGCGCCACGCTTAGAGGACATGATCAAGCAATCATGGGCAAATGGACTACCTGATCTTGATATCTTGGCTGTGTTCTTAGAAGAAGCAGAAGAGCTGACCAACCGTAATAAATACCTGCATGTGTTCTTAAAAGACACAGCAAACACCACCGCACTACAAGCGCTGCAGCGTGACATGCATACCATCAAAGGTGGTGCGAGAATGGTAGCAGCAACGGGTACTGCTAATCTGGCTCATGCCATGGAGGCTGTGTATACCGACTTTGTGAGTCATCATCGTACAGCAACCAAAAAAGCATTGGAGCTATTGGTCGCCGGTCATGATTGGCTTGCCGATGCGGTATTTATTTTACAACAGCATATCAACCCGCCTACGCCTACATTACTGATTGAGGCATTGGAGCAGTTTAGCAAAAATTCTGATAGCTTAAAGCAAATCCCTAAAGAGTCTCTACAAGCACAGCGCGAAGCCATTTTAATTGCTAAAGAAAATCAAGGCGCTCGTTATCTTGAAAAAGACATCAGCGACATGCCTTCTATGCTCAGAGACACCAATGAGGGAGATCAAAGCGCTAATAGCAATGAGATGATCCGTATCTCTGGTGGTTTGATTGAGCATATGATTAACCTCTCAGGTGAGTCAGCGATTAACCGTGCACGTATCGACATGGGCATCAGTAGCTTAACCAATAGTATTGAAGAGATGGGTACGACGGTACAGCGACTCGCCGATCAGTTACGTCGTATGGAAATTGAGCTTGAAGCCCAGATTCTATCGCAGATAGATGAAGATCTGATCGATAACGAAGACTTTGACCCTCTAGAGATGGATCAATACTCTTCTTTGAATCAGCTGTCCAAGTCTCTGACTGAATCAGCATCGGATTTGGTTGATATCAATCAAACGCTATTGGAAAAAACCCGTGACAGTGAGAGTCTGTTATTGCAGCTATCACGGACCCAAACAGAACTGCAAGATGGTCTGATGAACTCGCGTATGGTGCCATTTACGCGCCTGACACCTCGACTTGAACGTATTGTTCGTCAGACAGCCAATGAGCTTAATAAGTCGGTAGAGTTGACCATCATTAATGCTGATGATGAAATGGATAGAACCATTCTAGAGCGGATAACCTCACCGCTTGAGCATATGCTACGTAACGCTGTCGATCATGGTATTGAAACCACGTCGACACGCTTAAAAGCAGGTAAAGAGCGTAGTGGGCACATTACTCTTGAAGTACAGCGTGAAGGTAGTGAAATTGTCATTCAATTGACAGATGATGGGCGCGGCATCGATGTAGAGGCGGTTCGTCAGCAATCTATCTCTCAAGGCCTTATTGATGTCGACGATGACAGTCTGACCGATCTTGACATCATGCAGTATATTTTCAATGCCGGTTTGAGTACCAGTAAACAGGTGACTCAGATATCTGGACGCGGCGTTGGTATGGATGTCGTTATTAGCGAGATTCGTCAATTAGGTGGTACTGTCTCGGTTGTCTCAGAGCTTGGTAAAGGCTCGCGTTTCACCATGCGATTACCACTGACGGTCGCGGTGTCCGATGCGCTCGTTGTGCGTGCAGCAGATCGTTACTATGCCATACCATTGGTACAGATCGAGCGTGTGGTACGTGTCAGCCCAGAAAAGCTCTATGATTATTATCAATCAAATGATGCGACAATAAACTTTGAAGACACGGATTATCGTGTACGCTATTTAAATGAGATTTTATCGGGCAGTAAGTTAAACGAGCTGGTCGTTAATACCAATACTAGCCTACCGCTGATTATCATTAAAAATCGTACTGGGCAAAATATTGCTTTGCAAGTTGATCAAATTGCAGGATCACGGATTGAAGTGGTTGTAAAACCGTTAGGACATCAGCTATCAAATATTCCAGGGGTTTCAGCGGCCACTATTATGGGTGATGGCTCAGTCATGCTCATTTTGGATCTGATTGCTTTGATGCGTAATGCGCAGTTGGTCAAAAATACTGCCAAAGCGACGAATGTGAGAAAAGGGCGCATTGAATCTAAGTCTACTATCTTGGTTGTCGATGACTCGGTCACAGTACGTAAAGTCACGTCACGTTTCTTAGAGCGTCACGGATTCAACGTTGCACTGGCAAAAGACGGTATCGATGCAATTGAGATATTGCAGGATATGACACCTGATATGATATTGCTAGATATAGAAATGCCTCGTATGGATGGTTTCGAGGTTGCCACGCAAGTCAGATATAATAATCGTTTACATAATATTCCAATCATTATGATTACCTCACGTACTGGTGAAAAACATCGTGAGCGTGCCCTAGACATTGGGGTAAATGACTATATGGGCAAACCATTCCAAGAAAAAGAGTTGCTTGAGAAAATCCAAAAACTACTGGGTAAAGGGGTCAGTCTGACTGATGAAGGATAATGCACGTGTTTTAGCGCTGCGAAAAAAGAGTAAGAGTGACATTAATGTGCTGGTGGTGGCAGAAGACCACCGCCAGCGTATGGCTTTTTCAGACACAGTACGTAGCTGCGGCTTTACTCTGGTTGACTGCGTCTCAAGAGCACAGTGGCAAGAAAAGAGTGAGCTGGCCAATACCACTGTCGATATTTGGTTAATAGACAGTGACTACGATGATGGCATGATAACAGCGACGACCGCCTCTAAGCCAGCAGCTGTGTTGGTCGGTTTCAGTCAAGCACCTTATCTCAATGAATCTCAGCAATATGCCAAATGGCAGCGTAAGTTGCAGCGTAAGTTTGCAGAACTGCTTGCCTTGCCGACATTGGTAAATGCTGCTGCTTACAAGAAAAGTGAGCATGAGACAGACTGGCACTATGTGGTTTTTTTGGGTGCTTCTATGGGTGGGCCTAGTGCGGTAAAGGAGTTTTTAGATAACCTGTCACCCACGCTACCAGTCTGTGTTCTACTGGCGCATCATTTTAATCATACGATGATTGAGACATTGCCGCGTATACTCAATCGCCATAATAAGTGGCGCTGTGAAATTATCGCGTCCTCACAGCGGTTGCGAGCAGGGCATTGCCTGATCGCGCCTATAGATAAGCAAGTTGTGTGTGATTCGACAGGTCGAGTAATACTACTGGATCAAGCTTGGATTGGTGAATACAAGCCTGATATTGGTCATCTTCTCAAAAACACCAGTGATGTGCATGGTAGCGAGCTTATCAATATTATATTTTCAGGCATGGGTAATGATGGCTCTCAGTATCTGGATTTAATTCAAGACAATCATAGTCAACTATGGGCGCAAGACCCGAGCACGAGTGCGTGCCCCAGTCAGCCTCAGGCTATTATTGATTCAGGCTATTGCGATTTTATTGGCAGCCCTACAGATTTGGCACAAAAATTGACTAACTATATCGGTGAAAGGGCGGCAAGCCATTCACGCTAACTTATTGTGAGCGACGTATGAAACAAATTTTGAAGCATTCGTTTGAGGCTGTCAGTCTATTGACCACCACTAATGGTATGTTAGATATCACGATTGTTCCAGCATTTGATCAGCCTGATTGGGTCATTCCCACCGGTCTGATTCTAAGCGTAGACAATCATCAAGAACGTGTATCTACCTATCATTGGCATCAGCAAGACGTGGCTGTATTTCACTTGTTACCACAAGATCAGATACCAGAGAAAATCATCGTATTGGAAGGCAATACGACAGACCATCGATTTGCCCTACAAACGGCAGGTGACTTACGTCAAATGCAAGTACGTATTTCTGACGTCAAAGATGTTGATTTACCTGAACGGTTTGGCAGCACCGATATCGATGCAAGCAATGAGTATTTGGACAAAAATGAGATAGCTTCTTATATCTACCAAGCAGTCATGATTGATGATGTGATATACATGGTCGCAGATTTGGATAAGATTGCTCATCACTTGATTGATTTGGATGACTAGCTTCTAGTCTAGGTTTGGAGTATTCTTCACTTTATAGATACCGACCCAGTAATACTTATGATTTTTACGGTTGCATGAGTCGCTATTTTTTCTATAAAATTGATTGAAAATAACTTCGCACACAGATAATAGAGCCCTTCATGAACAATACTCGCTCGCATGTAGCAAAATGGCCTATCAGTAGCCGTATTTTTCACTGGATTAGCGCCGCTCTACTGCTAGTCACATGGTCAATGATCCTATTGTATGAATACTTAGGTAGCAACTCATACATTGGCTATCACAAAGCATTTGGCATCAGCTTGCTGTGCTGGATGATTGCGCGTGTGATAAATCGCATATTTACTAAGGCGCCACCACCGATACCAATGCCAAAATGGCAGTCACTGGCATCGAAGCTGTCGCACTTCGCTCTGTACGCCATCCTCATTGCAATGCCGATGGCGGGTCTATTAATGTCTGTATATGGTGGTCGACCAGTCGATATTTTTGGCTTGTTCCAAATCCCTGTATTCGTTACGCCTGATCGCACCTTAGCGCGTTTTTATAATGATTTGCATGTGGATATCATTTGGACAATGATTATAGGCTTTACCGTATTACATATCGTAGCCGCGCTATACCATCAGTTCGTTAAAAAAGACAATTTAATAGCACGTATGAAATAGGCAGTTATTGATAAAAACCTTGCTATAATGCCTTTATATGCTATACCAACAGACACATACAAAAAAGCCCTAAGTAATATACTTAGGGCTTTTTTAGGTGAGACCTAAAAGTGTTTATTGATAATATGAGTGTTTACCCATTTACTTTTTATGTTCAGGCAAATTGATATTCATCTCTAACACATCCAAACTGTCCTCAGAACGATGATTGATGTTGACATCATCAATCTGTACACCATTGACGTATTTATTAACCACTTCTAAGATTTCACGCTTCATTTTCTCGATACGATCAGCCGTTAGTCGGTTGTTTAAGCGGTTTTCGCTAGCAACGATAACCTTAAGTCGCTCAGTCGCTAGATTAGCGCTGCCTGTATTATTGTTATCGTCAGTACCAAATAGGCTACTCCAAAATCCTTTTTTCTTAGTCATTATTAACCCCCAAACCAGCGCTGTAGTAGACTCTTTTTCTTCACATCAATGTGACGTAGTGGACGCTCTTCACCTAAAAAACGAGCGACGATATCATCATAGCATTGGCCGGCAACAGAATCGGTATAATGAATAACAGGCTCACCGTGGTTAGAAGCCTCAAGAACAGAATGACTTTCAGGAACAACACCAAGCAATGGTACTTTCAAAATATCATTAGAGATGGTATCAATATCCATCATCTCATTTGCAGCAGCACGTTCAGGATTATAACGAGTGATGATCAGATGCTCACGTACCGTGCCCTGATTCTCTGCCACTTTCTTGGTTTGGCTCTGCAAAATACCGATAATGCGATCCGAGTCACGTACTGATGAAATCTCGGGGTTAGTAACGATAATGGCCTCATCAGCATGATACATCGCCAACTGCGCACCGCGTTCGATACCAGCAGGTGAGTCGCAAATGATATAGTCAAACTGCTTAGAGAGCTCATCCATCACTTCTGATACGCCCTCGTCAGTCAGTGCGTCTTTATCACGGGTTTGACTGGCAGGTAGGATAAACAAGTTTTCAAGCTGTTTGTCTTTGACCAGTGCTTGCGATAAGCGTGCGTTACCAGTAATAACATCCACAAAGTCATACACAATTCGATTTTCACAACCCATGATCAAGTCTAAATTACGTAGACCAACATCAAAATCGATAACAACCGTTTTATAGCCACGTAATGCTAAACCAGCGGCAAAAGACGCACTTGTTGTGGTTTTACCCACACCGCCTTTACCTGAAGTGATTACAACTATCTTCGCCACAATGGCACACTCCTATGAATCAATGGGATATCTTTTATATGAACAGCATAATTGCAGGATATTAGCCTACTAAATTATACTATCTGCGAAGCTAGCCTAGCATAAATAAACAAAGATTTATAGCCAGTCTATACAAAAGCAGAAAAACAACTTATAGACAAGCTATGAAGCCTTTATACTTGATCTTAATAGGCTGATATTAATGATTTTGACGCAATAATAAAGGCACCTATACCTCTTAAATTTTGACAAAAACCAGCCTGTCTTATCGAACAGTCTCTTAATTGAACCGACTCACTACCTGGATAAGGCCATCAGCCTATTAAAGCAGGGCAGTCTTATTCATTATAGGTTCGACGGTCATGCAGTGTAGCCAGTTTGTTTTTCACAAAAATCACCTGATCGTGTATTCTTTTTAATAAGGTGACGGTTCCTCTACATTTAATGGATGGTACGGCATCATCTATGGCTTATTATCTGTATGCCACTATGCCACTATGCCACTATGCCACTATGCTTCATCCATCACCGTAAACACCAAACCTTCGCCTTCGACGAACCTAACCTGAACTGACTTGTCGATGACATGTGGAGGTAAGTTGTCTCGCAAGCAATAAGTCCCTGCAACGGACACCAATGAGGGGTTGAAAACTTGGCAAAAAATTCGAGCATCTTTGTCACCTGTTGCGCCTGCAACCAAACGACCTTGGGCACGGCCATACACGTGTAAGCTATTATCAGTAATGGCTTCAGCACCGCTATTGATACTACTGGTCAAAATCAAGTCACCACCGACGTGATTCAGGCTCTGTCCTGAGCGTAGCATCTGATCGTAGATGAGACTGGTGATGTGCTGAGCGTTCAGCAACATCTCTGTTGGGGCACTAGACAGGGTTGTTTCAGTCTGAGAGGTGCTAGCGGCAGCATCAGCGCTATCGTTATCACTGACACCGTTACTTGATGTGGCTTCTACAATGGGCTTAGCAGCGCTCAAGGGTTTTTTGCTAGGGATAATACGCTCAATACGCTTGCCATCTGCTGGAAAGATAGCCAGACGTTGCTCAATGGCTTGTGAGTCGAGTAAGCCCGTCACCACCCCGATCGGCTGTAACCCCCATGACCACAGAAGCTCTATCAATACGGATAAATCTTGCTCTACCTCACTATCGATCAGAATAGGGATGTTGCTTACTTTATTGCTTAGTGTTTCAGCGAGCTGTGCTTCGATAGCGCCGAGCTCATTTGTACTGAGCTGCAAGCGTGAAAAGGTCAGCATCTTGCCATAGAATGCCAAAGCGGGCGCGGTGCTTTCGGTCTGGGTATCGTTGTTTGAAACTGTCATATATAAACTCTCAAAAATAATGCTGTCGGCTACAGTCACGGTCGTATTTTTATGGTCAAATCAGGGTGTTTGGTAGTCGTGTCACGGATTTAATCCGTTATAGATTTAACATGTCTTGGTGTTTCCACTGCTGCACTTTTACCTGTGCTTCAAACTCAGTCAAACTGTCTTCAATGATACTCGAAATTAAGGCATCTAGTGCTGGAACATTGGTATTTATTTGAGCCACACCGCTGGCAATGGCCACCATCAATGAATCAAGGAGCTTTGGATCGAGTAGGCGCGTGTTCAGCGCATATACTACGTTTTCGCCTATATTGTGCCCAACGTATTGCAGTTGAGACTCAATTAAACTGCCCGCAATAGGTATCATGCGTAGGTAACGGCGTAGCTCAGGTGTGTTTGCCAAACCCTCTTCAATCGCATTGCCGACTTCAGTGGCCAATATACTGCCACCGCCTGACGCTGTGGTTAGCTCTTGTAGCTTGGGCACCAGCTCTGCACGTAATACAGATAATAACGCCGCTTCAATTTCAACACGGTTTTTTGCAATGGTCGACTCGATGAAGGATTTATGAGTGTCTGAATTGGTGAGTTCTTGTCGAAAGTTCTGTATCGTGGTCAAAATAACACGATCCGAAAGCTCTTCTAACAGTAGATCAATATAGAACTTGATACGATTGATCCACGTTTGCGGTAACACTTGATAACCCAGCTGGTATAGACGACGTCCAATAACCACTGCGCGCAGTAACCGCAAGGCGCGTAGCTGCGGAAAACAGCCCAATACTTCATACCAATGTACAAAAGGAAAAAAGAACCAGCGATAGTAGACTTTATCCTTAATAGAGATAGCCCAGCGTAACAACAGCTCAAATACTAAAAATAGCGTAAAAAAGCCGCCAACAGTGCGTAGTGGATCATGCAACGTTGTTTGATACCAGATAAGTGCGTCGCTCATCGTCAGCCACTGCGCAGCATTGGCACTAAAGTTGCTCATCAAAATAGCATCCAGACTGATTAATAATAAATCAATACTGATGGCAATAAGCATGACGATGTCATAAGTCAGTTTTAGGCGGCTTGGTTTTGGGTGGTTTGGCTTCAGTGGCTCACCTTCTGCTAGATGAGGCGAGACAGGCGCTGTTGCTAGAGGCGTGCTAGTAGAGGAGGTGGGCACAGTCATACCTTATAATGATAAATGGCACAAAGCGTAAATGGATTTTGATGGTCGATACAGGTGTCAACGCGCACATATTGCCGTCAATACCGTAACAATCCTCAAAAAACGATGACTAGTGACATTATCAATGAATAAGGCTAAAAAACAACCCATCTCTTACTAAAATATACGTATGGCTTTAACCATTACGATAGCGTGTGCCCTCTGTATAATAGTTAGCTACATAAGAGTTAGCTGCGTAAAGGAATCAAGCATGACTATGGCTTAGGGTTTTCGGAAAAATCTGCGAGCATCTCTGTGATGCGTTGGTCTTTTTGACGCCAGACTTGTTCGACCCAATCAAACATTTGCGCTTTGATGTCTTCATCATATTCGTAGCCGCCTTGCTTGATACCAGCAAACAGAGCGTCTGGTATGTCGATATATCTCAAATCAACGCCCAAACGTTTGATATTGCCTTTCCATAGATCGCCATAGCTTGGCACACCATCAGGGTACACGATCGTCATATCTAATATGCCATCGATATCATCACCTAATGCGCTGATAGCCAATGACAGTCCGCCTGCGCGTGGTTTTAGCAAATGAGTATAAGGAGATTGCTGCTTGGCATGCTTGCCTTTAGTAAATCGCGTGCCTTCTAAATAATTCAACAAGGTAAAGGGTTTGTCCTTTAAGAGCGCGCAGGCACGTTTTGCCTCTTCTATATCTTTACCCTTTAATGCAGGATTTTTTGCGATGGCTTCTTTGGAGTGCCTACGCATCATGGGAAAGTCTAAAAAGTAAAAAGCTTGACCGACAATAGGAATATAAATCAGCTCAAACTTGGTAAAAAATCGCGTCAGTGGTAAGCGCTTTTCACCAATGTATTGCACGATACTGGTGTCTACCCAAGACTGGTGATTGCTGACAAGCAAGTATTTACCATTGATATGCACATCATCAGGTAATGTGATTCGCCAGTCTTTACGTGGCAGCATGTCATCGATCAAAGCACTGTTACTGCTGATCCAATAAGTAGCGATTTTAATTACAGCTTTGTCTGCGATGGGAGCGCCCGTGATAACTTTGCCAACACCCATCAGCCATAATGGAATACTACCGCCAAAGCTATTGGCCGCGATAACGCCTGTGGCTGTGGCAAGTGAGATGGCCTTACTGAGTGTTGGGGCACGCTTGTGCATTTTTCGAATGGCAGAAGTCAATCGCATGCTCAATCCTTTTTGTTCAATCTTATTAAATTGTGTCAGTTGCCGATAGATTTTAGCAAATATTTCATCTAATCTTCATTAGAGCAAGCCTTATTTGGCGGTATAATTTTAGCAGAATTGGGGCAGGCGAGATGAGGGTAAACGTGACTTGTGATAGCAGAAAATACAGAATATCTGTTAAGTCGATAGCGAGTGTCAGTAATATAATCTGCACTTCTCATACATAGGCATGACAAAATATTACACACGTTTAGATTGCAGTTGCCATAATAATGGCGATAAGTACTTAAAAGATTAATGGATAATCTTTATAAAAAAGCACGATTTATATAACTTTTGCACACAAATTTGATACTTGAGAGGAAATATTATGCGTAATACATTAATGATTGCAGCAGTAGCATCAGGTCTAGTTCTTAGCGGTTGTACTACTACTGCTGATGGACAACAACGTCTGAATAAAACCGCTATTGGTAGCTTAGCTGGTGCAGTTGGTGGCGCCGCTATTTCTAAAGCAACTGGTGGCGACAAAACTGGTCGTGACGCAGCGATTGGTGCAGCACTAGGCGCTGGCGTTGGTTACTACATGGAGCGTCAAGCTAAGCAGCTTGAGCAACAGATGGCTGGTACTGGCGTGACTGTTGAGCAGAACCCAACGACTGGTAACATTGATCTTGTTATGCCAGGTAGCATCACGTTCTCATTCAATGATGCAACGCTTAGCCAATCATTCAAGCCTACGCTTGATAAGCTAGCGACTACCATGAACCAGTATAACCAAAACACCATTACTATTGCTGGTCACACTGATAGTGTAGGTTCAGCATCTTATAACATGGGTCTGTCACGTGACCGTGCTTACTCAGTTGCTAACTATTTAACAGCTCGCGGTGTTGCTTCTAACCGTGTTAACGTCGTCGCTTACGGCGAGTCACGTCCAGTTGCAGATAACAACAGTGATTACGGTCGTCAGCAAAACCGCCGTGTTGAGCTAACAGTTAACGCTCCACAGAGCGTAAACTAATCTATATTTTCTTACAGATATCGAGTACGTATCGTCTAGATTGAGATAGATACTCCTAAAAGAGTCAGCAATATGCTGGCTCTTTTTTTTGTGTTTAAGTTGGTGATAGCAGTGGATTTTCGTAGATTAAGTTAATATAAAATTAAATATTGATAATGATTATCAATAACACTATAATTTACCAGTGTTTTTTATCATCACGATATTATAAGTCTTGCTCGCGTCTCATAAATAACGATGGCGTATGGATAAGGCAGCTAACTGTAATTATGGCTTGATTATCAGAATAATTGAGGCTACTTAACCAAAACAAATTTTTGCTATATTTTTGAGGATATGTATGACGATTACCACAGTAAAGAGCCGTAAGATTCTACCAACTACTTTAGCTGTTGCACTGGCAGGACTATTGATGGTGTCGGGCTGTACCAAACAAGCCGATGAGAAAACGACTGCGAGCACAGAAGCGCAGGCAGACGTAGCAAGCACTGAGTCAAGTGATGGCACAGAGATTTCAGCGGCTGAAAAAGCACACATTGATAGATTGGTTATCAGCTATGCAAATATGGCACATGCTGCTTATAAAGACTCGCTCGACACTGCTAAAGCCTTGCAAACGGCAGTAAACACATACGTAACCACGCCAACACAAGAAAATCTAGACGCTGCTAAAGCAGCCTATAAAGCTGCACGTCAGCCGTATTCACAAACCGAAATTTTCCGTTTTGATGAAGGCTTTGTGACAGCAAATGATAAGCGCGCTATCAATAGTATCGATAGCTGGGAAGGTCAGATCAATGCTTGGCCACTGGATGAAGCACTGATTGATTATGTCAGTGATGACTATGAAGGCGAATATAATAGCAAAGACAACATCATCAATAGTGATAGTATCGCTGTGGGTAGTGTCAAGCAAGATACTACTACCATTACGCCTGAGCTACTTGCAGAAATGAACGAGATCGGTGGTAGCGAAGCCAACGTCACGACGGGCTATCATGCCATTGAGTTCATGCTATGGGGTCAAGACACCAACGGCGTCAAAGAAGGTGCTGGCAATCGTCCAGTCACTGATTATGCGACTGAAGCTGGTCAGTGTACCAGTGGCGACACAGTCAACGAAGATGCCAGTATTTGTGAGCGCCGTGGTGAGTTTTTAAAGGCAGCAACTCAATTGCTAGTGGATGATTTGACCGCGATGGAAGCCCAGTGGCAGCCTGAAACTGACAATACCTTGCGTAGTGATCTGATGGCACGTAAGTATGATAATGGTTTGCGCCAAATTATGTATCAAATGGGTAGCCTAGCCTTAGGTGAGCTTGCCTCTGAGCGTATGCAGGTTGCCTTTGTGACAGGCTCTACCGAAGACGAGCATGAGTGCTTTAGTGATTTGACGCATCTAAGCTATGCCAATAATGCCCGCGGTATTCAGAATGTCTTTAATGGTAACTATAAAACCGTCGCTGGCAAAACAGTGGGCGGTTATGGTATCAAAGACTATCTCACGGATAACGGACATACAGAGGCTGCTGATAAATTGGCTGCTGACTTTAACAAAGTAGAAGGTGCATTCAATGTCATCGTAGAAAAAGGCGAAAAAGACGGCATCAAAATTGATCAGATGATCGCAACTGTCGGTCAAGCAAGTAAAGAAGGCATCTCTGCTGAAGAGCAAAATACGCGCCGTGGATGGGTTGAAGCGGGTATCAACAGCTTGCAAGAGCTGACCGCTGGTATCGAAAACGCGGCCAAGGCTGTCGGAATTGATAATCTAGATGCGGACGCGGGTTCACAGTTTTAGGCTCAGCTGTGATGAGTAGAGGCTGTTCATGCTATTTATGATATTGCATCAGTGATGACAATTGAATGAGCATTGGCCTTTATACAGGTAAATTGGATATAGTACATACGTTGTCGACTAGGGTTGGCAACGTATTTTTACGAGCTTTTAGATGATTATGCCTAGGACGAATAAGGGCGTGACTGCTCGAAATTTTCATGGTTCTACTCCAAAACCAAGGCGCTTAATTTTTATGAAAGCCATTTATACCAAATCTTCTGCTTCTCTTTTCCCTTCTAAACGGTCAAATAACCTCCCATCCAAACTTGTGCTCATGATGATGGGTACGATTGCATTGATTGCCTGTCAGCCAGCAGACAACGCCTCTGACAAGGCTTCAGACAATAAAGACAGTGCAAATACTCAACTGCTCACCTCTGAGCATGACAAAAATATCGAAGCATTGGCGGGTGTGCCGATGCAGCAATTGGTCAGTTTTGATCCTCAAGAGATCAAGCAAGGCGGCGACTCTGGTATCAGTATCAGTAGTGCAGAGAGCTACTCTAAACCTTCATCGAACATAGCGGCGTCACGCAAGGGGTCGTTTTTCATCGGCAATGCATTCTTTAAGCAGCCATGGGTCGTGGCCCCTGCCAGTACTGACAGTCGTGATGGACTGGGTGCATTGTTCAATGTGGCAGCTTGTCAGTCCTGTCATGTGAAAGACGGACGAGGCCACGCGCCGATGACCGCCGATGACGATGCAGACAGTTTGTTGATTCGTCTGTCTATGCCTGCGACCACGGACGAGCAACGAGAGCAACTAAAGAACTCGCTCATCGAAAAAGTCGTCCACCCGATGTATGGGGGGCAGCTGCAAGATCGTGGTATTCAAGGTGTGCCTGCTGAGGCGAGAATAGCTGTGCAGTGGACGGATAAGCCTGTGACTTTTGCTGATGGATACGTCGAGACGCTGCGTGCGCCAACGTTTAACTTAACCAATCTAGGTTATGGTGCTTTTGATGATGCGATGATGGTATCACCGCGTGTGGCGCTACCAATGATTGGACTGGGATTACTCGAGCAAATACCTGATAACGATATCAAAAAACAAGCCGTTAATCAGGATAAAAGTGACATCAGTGGCAAGTTCAATTGGGTCATGGATCCGCAAACTGGCAAACAAGCGCTTGGGCGTTTTGGTTGGAAAGCTGGTCAAACTAAACTTATTACTCAGAACCAAAGTGCCTTTAACGAAGACATGGGTCTGACGTCGAACATCCGTCCTAACGAGTCATGTATGCCAACGCAGACCGCTTGCCTAAATGCAGCGACAGGTGCTGATGAGCAGGGTAATGGTAAATCACCTGTCGAAGTGAATGATGAGGTGGCTAAGTTTGTGGAGTTTTATACTCGTAATCTAGCAGTGCCGCATCGCCGTAACGCTGATGATGCGCTCGTACTCGCTGGTAAAAAACGCTTTTATGACATGGGTTGTCAAAGCTGCCATACGCCAAGATATCAGTTGCCAAAAACCGACGATGATCATCTTGAGCAGCATGGACAAGTGATTTATCCTTACACAGATTTGTTATTGCATGACATGGGTGATGATCTTGCCGATCGTACGATCGCAGGTAAATTACCACCGAAAGATTTCCAAGTTGAGTTCTTAGCCAGCTCTTATGAGTGGCGCACACCTGCACTTTGGGGCGTGGGACTGGCTCAAACGGTTGACCCACAAGCGACTTTTTTGCACGATGGTCGTGCTCGTACGCTAATGGAAGCTGTACTGTGGCATGGCGGAGAAGCCAAAAAACAGCAGCAGGAAGTATTGAAATTAGATAAGAAAGGTCGCACTGAGCTAAATGCGTTCTTAAAATCATTATAAAAACAACACGGCCAAATACGGTGTGTGAGCTTTTTTTGATAATGATGTACATACGATATAACTGACTACTTATAATATTACCGAGAAACTTATGAAAATAAACCACGCTTTGGCAATGGCACTATCTGCATTGAGCGCCGGATTGCTTATTAGCTGTGTCAAACCCGCTGACGATAATAAAACGGCAGAGGTGGACAGTCAAAAAGTCGTTCAAGACAGCCCAGCAGACGTTGACGGTGCGAGCGCTGAAAAAATCGTCGCTGTCGATATCAGTCCTGAGACCCAAACGACCTACTTGACGCATGTGGCAGACGAGATTGTGATTCCAGCCTATGCCGATGTGGCCAAGCAAAGTGACCTGCTGAACGAGTTGGCGCAAAAACACTGTCAGCAAGCGCCTGTCAGCGGTGACGAGCTACAGTCACTACGCGCGCAGTGGTTGGTACTAGCACAAGCTTGGGCGAGTGCTGAGATGGTCAATTTTGGCCCTGCGACTGCCAGCATGAGCAATTTATACATCAACTACTACCCCGATGAGCGCGGCTTGGTGCATAGCGGTGTGGCAGATTTGATTGCTGCCAATCCAAAGCTAACGCCAGAGCAGCTCGCTGACGAAAGTGCGATTGTACAAGGCGTGCCAGGATTAGAAGAAGCTCTATATGCCAATGACAGCTTGGACGCAGGCCAATGTGCTTATGTGCTTAGCGCAACGAGTGCGCTTAGCACCCGTCTAAAAGCTATTGAGAAAAACTGGCAACAGAACGCGACCGAATTATTGGCGATTGATAAAACAGCTGAGAGCGATCGAGGCCTAAACCAATGGGTCAACTCTTTGCTATCATTGATTGAGACTATGAAGTCTAACGCGATCGATCAGCCACTTGGTCTGACGGGCAAAGCAAAAGGCCATCTGCCAGCTGCTACTGCTGGTCAAAGCCGCGCTATTATCAATGCCAAATTAGACACTATCAATAAAGCCATGACCGACCCTGTATTGACGGCTATTCTCAACAGCAATGGCGAGAGTAAAGTCACTGACAATCTGTCAACTGCCTTGGCTGATACAACCACGTTGCTGGCGCAGATGCCAGAAGATCTGGCAAAAGCGGACAAAGCTGATCAAAAAGCGCTATATGACCATCTCACGACAGTCACGCGCTTAATCAAGCGTCAATTGATCCCAGCACTTGGCATCCGTGTGGGTTTCAATAGTACTGATGGCGATTAGACAATGTCTATCATCGAAGCGAATGCAGCAGTGCAAGTGCCCACCAACCGTCAATCATCGTCTGGGGTACAGTCAAGAGCACTAAGTTATGAGCTACTGACAACCTCGATGCTGACAGCACTTGGTACAGTAGCTCTAGTCGGCATACATCACCGTTATCGTAAACAGCAGCATCCAGATGCCAGTTTGCAAGACTATGTCAATGGTATTCGTACGCAGTGGCAGACATTACGATCTGTCCCTGATTCTACGCCGACGCTCGCGCGCTTGCGTTATGCTTATCAGCAAGCATCGGCAACGTGGCAGCAGGCTTATCAGCATGATATAGGTAATGATAAGCCTGCTGCACCTGACTTTACTGCTATGCACACGACGACGATGTTGGCGCGACCAGTCAGCTGGGTCAGCGGTGTGGCATCTATGCCAAAAGACCAAACGTCACTGAATCATAATGAGCATGATTTTGGTGTGGTTGGTATCGATGCTGATCGCCAAATCGTCTGGCAGACGACTATGCCAGAGCGTGTCCATGATATCGTTGTACAGCCCCTGTCCAAGCCTAACCGTGAACCTAAGCCTGATGCTCACGATGAGTCTGATGTTCAAGATAAGTCAACTTATGCTACCCAAAAACGCGATGTCGTCGTGATGGGACGACGCCCAAGCGAAAAATTTTGGGTGCTAAAGACCTCTAATGGACAAGTACAATATGCGATAAAATCTGATGAGAATCGACATTTTTATGGTCATGCTTGCTATAGCTTAGATGGCAAATGGCTCTATGTGACTGAGAATGATACAGTCAGTCTGGCAGGTAAAATTGGTATCTATGATGCCAACGATGCTTATAAAAAAATAGCAGAGTTCGACTCGCATGGTATTGGCCCGCATGAGCTGATTATGCATCCTGATGGTCAAACGCTAGTGATTGCAAATGGCGGTATCAAAACTGAGCAAGCATCACGCGAGGAGCTAAATCTAGATACCATGCGCCCATCATTGGTGTATCTGAATCGCCATGATGGCACACTGCTTGAGCAAGTGACTCCCGAGCACAACCAGATGAGTGTGCGCCACTTAGCCATGCACGATGATGGCACTGTCATGATTGGTATTCAGTTCCAAGGTGAAAAGCACGTCAATGTGCCTTTGGTATTGACTCATCAGCGTGGTGATGTCAGTTTGACACCGCTCACGATGCCAAACAATCAATGGCAACGCTTTCATCAGTATATCGCTAGCGTGGCCGTCGATAGTGAGCGCAATCTACTCTGCGTAACCACGCCGATTGGTGGTTGTGCGGCGATCTATGATTTGACGACTCGAGATTTAATCGATGATGTCAGTCTGCCAGACTGTGCAGGGGCTTCGATTTTAGCTAACTCTGATGCATCAGCTTCAGCTAGTAACATCGACGACCGTACTGAGCCTTCAGGATTTATCGTCAGTAATGGGCAAGGACAATTAACAGCGTTAAGGGTAAATGCTTTGCCAAAGGTAACACTGGACGCAAATGATGCTGAACATTCTGAACGTATTATCAAAAGCAGCACGCCACATAAAATGTCTTTTGACAACCATTTGCAAGCATTATGATATGTGACATTTAGCGAGAGCAACAGCTGAATAGGCATGGCGATTAATAATGACTATTACTAGAATCTTAGTAATAGTCATTCAAGGAGATAGGGTATTAGCGTAGACATCAGTTTAGATACTGTCAGGCAGCAGCTTATGCAGGCTGGTATCGAGCTGCATGTTAGCAAAAAGCGTGTCAAAAATATCAACTTTCGCCTAAAACCTTATTCACTGATGGTCTCTGTGCCGATGACTATCAGTGAAGCACAGCTAGTACAGTTTGTGGCCAAGCGCATACCTTGGGCCATGATGCATCACCCGCAAGTATTAGCGCAATACAGACGTAGACAGAGCAAGTCATCAAACTCTTCAACTGCTAATAGTTCAGTCCTACTATGGGGTAAAGAGCAATCAGTTACGCTCAGTCCCGATAAAAAAATCACATACTATCGGCAGCAACTCTCTGATGTTGCACCATCGCTATTCGACAAGTGGCAACCAATCGTTGGCGCTCATGCTAATGAGATTCGTCTGAAAAAAATGCACACACGCTGGGGCAGCTGCAACACTCGTGCAAAGCGAATTTGGCTGTCCGTTTATCTGCCTGCTTATCCTATCGAATGCACAGAATACGTCATTGTCCACGAGCTGTGCCATTTACATCATGCCAATCACAGTCATGCATTTTGGCAGACAGTGGCGACAGCCATGCCAGATTATAAGCAATGGCATAATATGCTGGCGGGCAAAACAGGTCAGTTGGATTAAAGGTATCACCTAACTATCTATTTAACTAACTAACTATCTACCTAATCACCTAACTATCTAGATGGGCCTAGTAAATGCCCTGAGATTATCTACGCTACTGTCCTTGTTTAATGGCAATCTACTGCATTGTCATCATCACTTTTAAAGTGACGACACGCCTTAATAAGCCTGCTATGATAAGAAATAATGGTACGAATCGTGTCGTTTAACTATCGTGTTTGTATACAAGGATGTCATATGGAAAATGTCAGTGAAGCGGATTTTTGGCAGCAGCGCTATGAGAGGGACAGCATCGGCTGGGATATGGGTCAAGTGTCACCGCCGCTCAAAGCTTATATCGATCAGTTACCTGAGGGGGCAAAAGATCAAGCGATATTGGTAGCGGGTGCGGGTAATGCTTATGAGGTGGGTTACTTATATGAGCAAGGGTTTACCAATGTGACGTTGGTTGATTTTGCGCCTGCGCCGATTGAAGCCTTTGCCAAACGCTATCCTGACTTTCCGGCTGAGCATTTAGTCTGCGCAGACTTTTTTGGCTTATCGGATGAGCAGTATCAGTTTGATTGGATACTTGAGCAGACGTTTTTTTGTGCGATCAATCCATCGAGACGTGATGAATACGTGCAACAAATGGCAAAGTTATTAAAGCCACAAGGTAAGCTGATCGGATTGTTGTTTGATACGGATTTTGGACGGGATGAACCACCATTCGGCGGCAGCAAGGACGAGTACCAGCAGCGTTTTGACACTCATTTTGACATCGATATTATGGAGCGCAGTTATAATTCACATCCAGCACGGCAGGGTAGCGAGCTATTTATAAAGCTGCGAGCAAAGTAGCGAATGAATTTCGCTTTTGATGTTATCACGAGCCTGATTTTCTAACAGCTCATAATAATAGTCAGTCAGATACAGTCTTGGGTGCGCCAGTAGTCCCTCCAGTACGGCAGTGCGACCGTCGCGGTACTGTGTATCTAAAACATGCGCATACTCCTGACGTATGGCGTTTGCATACTGCTGATAGGTAAACCACGGCGTACCCAAAACACTTAAATCCATATCTAACAAATACGCTGCATCGTTATATTTGTCACTGTCTATCAACGTATCTATCTGATGATTAGCGGTCATCATGATGAGTGCATAGATATGCTTGCATTGCTCATCGCTTAGATAAGAAGTTAATGCATCGACTGCGTACTCTGCACTTCTCAACTCATTGTCTGAGCGGGTTGGGTCATATATTACATCATGGTAATACACTGCCAACGCAATGATATGTGGCTCAGACAGAACGTGCTGAATACTCTCACACTGTATGAATAACTGCTCAATATGCTCGAGGGTATGATAGGCGCGTTTTGGTTCGCTATAATGCGCTGCGATATCTTGCCAAAGTGCTTGTGCCTGCTCTGGCGTGATATCGCTATTGATAGCAGATAAGTGCAAGTAAAAACGATTGCCCAGCTCAGTATTTATTGGTGACCATTCGCTCATACTCATCCTTGATTGCTTACAACTATTTTGTATCAGCCGCATCTTTGAACGCTTGGTTAAATACGTCTCCAAGCAGACTGACATCGTCAACACGCGCATAGTTCAGACGAGTGACAAAAGCAATATGGCGATGCGGGCCTTCTTCAGCCAATGGAATAGCAACGGCGTTTTGGTTTTGTAGATGCAGCTGATCGAGTGCCATTTCAGGGACTAGTGTCGTACCCATGTTGGCAAGTGCCATCTGAATTAAAGTATTCAGACTGGCATCTGAAAAGCTCGACTTCATTTGAGCACGGTCAAAATGACAGACAGACAGCGTCTGATCGGTCAGGCAATGTCCTTCACCGAGCAGCATCAGATTGGCAGTGGCAAGCTCTTCAGAGTTGATGGTTTCAAGCTTGGCATGGACATCGTCTTTTGGAAATACAGCAAAAAAGTCCTCACTCCAAAACTCAAAACTGTGCAGCCCATCGACCGCATAGGGCAATGCAATGATAGCAGTGTCAATATGACCGTAACGCACTTGTTCGAGCAGACGCTCGGTTTGCTGCTCAACGATATTCATACGGAACTCAGGATATTGAGCACGCAGTGCAGGCAATACTTTTGGCAGCAAATACGGTGCAATCGTTGGAATGATGCCCACGGTCATGGGGTACGCCAGCGGCGTCTGATGGCTGTGCGCGCGCGTGGTCAAATCACTGACCTCAGAAAACACTCGCTGCGCCCGTGTGAGAATGTCCTGACCGATAGGGGTAATCAGTACTTGTTTGTTATTACGCTCAAAAATCTGGGTGTCCAGCTGTTTTTCTAATTCAGCGATACCCAAGCTTAGGGCAGATTGTGAGATATTGCAGTCTTCTGCGGCGCGTTTAAAATGACGATGTTTGGCGACGGCTAGAGCAAACTCAAGTTGTCGTAAAGTAATCATAAAACCTCTCTTTTAGTGGGTTTTTCCTGCAATTTATTATGCTTAGTTAACCTTTATAAGGCAGTAAATTACCAATTGTGAACGGGTGATAAAGTGTAGAGAGAATAGTTTAACAAGTTTAATAAAACAAAACATCACATTAAAAACTTTTAACTGGATTAACCATAGAATTCGCGTATAGTTTGTCGGGTAGCCCAGATTTGTTAAGGGTTAATCTGAAAAACCATATAAATAATTTTCAATTTACTTCACTATAAAGGATCCAATCATGGCGTCTATCATTAACCAAGAAATCCCAGAATTTTCAGCAGATGCGTACGTAAACGGTGAGTTCAAAACCATCACCTCTGACGACGTAAAAGGTAACTGGGCAATTTTCTTATTCTACCCAGCTGATTTTACTTTTGTTTGCCCAACTGAGCTTGAAGACATGGCCGCTCATTACGACGAGCTTAAAGGCCTTGGTGTTGAAGTATACTCAGTATCAACTGACACGCATTTCACGCACAAAGCATGGCATGATTCTTCAGAAGCCATTGGTAAAGTACAATATCCAATGATCGGCGATCCTACTGGTCGTATCACTCGCGGCTTTAACGTGATGATCGAAGAAGCAGGCTTGGCTGAACGCGGTACGTTCCTAGTAGATCCTGATGGCTTGATTCAAGTAGCTGAGATTCATGCTGGTGGTATTGGCCGTAGTGCAAAAGACATGCTACGCAAAGTAAAAGCGGCACAGTATGTTCGTGAAAACGACGGCGAAGTTTGCCCAGCAGCTTGGGAACAAGGCGGCGAGACATTGAAGCCAAGTCTTGACCTAGTTGGTAAAATCTAAGTAGGTATTTCACTGCTTAAGTAAATATAGTATTGGTCGATACCGTTAGGTCAAACCAGTACAACTAAAAAGACCCTATCAGCGATTGTTGATGGGGTCTTTTTTTTGCTTGTATGCTATGTAGTTATATATTTTATAAGTATCAGACTTAACCTGCTTGGTTGGCATCTATGGTTCTATAGATCTCATCTTTGAGATGCAACTTCCGTCGTTTCATTTGTTCTATTTCTTCGTCACGACTGGCATGCTTTACCAAATCTTTTTCGAGATAATTGATCTTTTGATCAAGCTCAGTATGCTCATCGAAAATATTCGCAAAATGACTGTCTTTGAGCTTTAGCTCGGCAATAATATCTTTATTGTCGTGGAAGGTATCTGTTTTTCTCATGTGTTCATCCTTGTCATGAAACGCAAGCTTGTCATAAGCAGTTGCGTATTGTTGTAAAAGGCGGCGTAACGTAAGAACTATTCTCGATTGTAGCGAAAAAACCCTTTAGAAACCACGTCTATTATCTGTCAGTGTATTTATATTTAATCTATTAAATTAAATAATGATTAGTTTTATAAAACATAAGGTTTGAGTTTCTCAGCTTGCCGAATGCACTCAAACACCTGATAATAGGGACATCAAAGGGTACAAGCCCACTACATATTACGTTCTATACAATATTATTAATCCCAGCTATTTTATATTCAGACGCGCAGCATGACAGTTGCCGTTACATATTCAGTCATAATGAGGAACAAACATGATAGACCAGAATTTATTAGATGCCGTTAAGAGCTACAGCAAAAATATGACCCGCCCAATTACCTTCGTATTGGGTACGGGTACACACACAAAGCGTGCAGAATTGGTGGATTTTTTGACCAAGATTGCGGGTACAACGGATAAAATCAATTTCGATGCAGCAGCAACTGATGATAGCCTACCTAGTGCGATTAGTTTCAAAGTAGTGAGTCATGTTGAAGGTGTGTCAGCTGATACTGGTATTGTATTCAGCGGTATCCCAGGTGGTCACGAGTTTACTTCATTAATTTTGGCAATCTTGCAAGCTGGTGGTCATACGCTAAAATTGGATGAAGGTATCCAAAAGCTGGTCAAGCGTTTTAATAAGCCATTACAGTTCCAGACCTATGTGTCGTTGTCATGCCACAGCTGTCCAGAAGTCGTTCAAGCATTGAACCAATTTGCATTACTGAACGATGGTATCAGCAATGAAATGATCGATGGCGCCTTGTTCCAAGAGCAAGTAGAAGCGAACAAAATCCAAGGCGTACCAGCAGTATTTTTAAACGGTAAACCATTCGCTAATGGCTTAATCGATACGGCTAAGTTGATCGGAAAATTACAAGAACAGTTCCCAGACCTACTGTCAGAAGTAGAAGACGATGCTGAGCAATTAGAGCAGCAAGACGTTACTATCATTGGTGCTGGTCCTGCAGGCGTGGCAGCTGCCATCTATACAGCACGTAAAGGTCTGAAAGTAACCATGGTCGCTGATCGTATCGGTGGACAGGTGAAAGACACACAAGATATCGAAAACTTAATCTCTGTACCGCTAACGAATGGCACCGACTTATCGACCAATTTCGTCAAGCATTTGGCCGAATACAACATCACACTGAAAGAGCATGTGAGCGTTAAAGACATCGGTGAGACTGAAGAAGAGAACTACCGTATTCAGTTAAACACGGGCGAGACGTTTGAGACTCGCAGTATCATCCTAGCGACTGGTGCTCAGTGGCGCAAGTTGGGTGTACCGGGCGAAGAAGAAAACATCGGTAAAGGCGTGGCATTCTGTGCGCATTGTGATGGCCCCTTCTTTAAGGGTAAAGACATCTCAGTCATCGGCGGTGGTAACTCAGGTGTCGAGGCAGCACTAGATTTGGCAGGTATTGTCAATCACGTTACTGTGCTTGAGTTCGCTGATGATCTAAAAGCCGATCAGGTACTCATCAACAAAGCCAAAGAAAAAACCAACATTGAGTTCATCACAGGGGTAGCTACCCAAGAGATCAAAGCGACTGACGGTAAAGTGTCATCAATCGTCTATCAAGATCGCAGTACTGGTGAGAACCATGAGCGTGATTTATCAGGAGTATTCGTACAGATTGGTCTGGTACCAAACACTGGATTCATCAAAGGCTTTGTAGATTTAAACCGCTTTGGTGAGATTGAAATTGATGAGCGCTGTCGTACCGATCGCAAAGGTATCTTTGCTTGCGGTGATGTAACGACTGTCCCATTTAAGCAGATTAACATCGCGATGGGTGAGGGTAGTAAAGCGGCATTGTCAGCGTTTGAATATTTGGTTATGCAGTAAGCTGTTTCGGTCTACGCTATGCAGCAGTAAAGTTAGTCTGAGAAGCCACCTCAATTGAGGTGGTTTTTTTGCGCTTGTGTAGGAATTTTTCTATAGAATAGCGCCTAAAGTTTAGAAACCAGTCATTTGGATGAGTGAACAAAGCAATTTCTCTTGAAAAATATTATCATTTACGTTACAAATGCGCCATTTTCGTTACAAATACGGGTCTTAGATGCGATAATAAGCCCAATAAAACCTATCATAGCGTCATGAACTATAAGGAAAATAGCCATGGAATATATAGAATCTTTTTTTGCCCTAGTCGGGGATCTAACGTGGGGCTGGGCACTCGTGCCTATGTTAATTATTTTTGGTTTGTTATTTACCATTGTGGGCAGGTTCGCCCAGTTTACATATTTTAAACGTATGTTCCGTGTGTTTAAGACGGATGAAGTAGGGGATGACGGCATTTCTGCCCGTCAGGCGTTGCTCGTTTCGATCGGTGGGCGTGTTGGCGGTGGTAATATTGCTGGTGTGGCAGTTGCGATCTCTTTAGGTGGCCCCGGTGCGGTCTTCTGGATGTGGGTTGTAGCCTTAGTTGGGATGATGACTAGTATTGTTGAGTGTAGCTTGGCGCAGCTCTACAAGCGCAGAGACAGTGATGGCAATTTTCGCGGCGGCCCTGCAACCTATATCTTACATGGTTTAGGTAAAGATTATCGCTGGCTTGCCGTCATTTATGCTGTTGCTTTACTACTGTCTTTCTCCATTGGGTTTATCGCGTTCCAAGGTAATACAGTGGCAGGTTCTGCGCTTGAAAGTTTCGGCATTGATCGCTGGATATCAGGTGCGGTACTAGTGGTTGCGGGTGGGTTTATCGTCTTTGGCGGTATTCAGCGCATTGCAAAAGTAGCCGACGTTATCATTCCTGTGATGGCATTAATCTATATTGGTATGGCGCTTATTGTTATATTGCTCAATGTCACAGAGCTGCCTGCACTGATGGTGATGATTGTTAAAAATGCATTTGGTATTGAATCTGTCGTGGGCGGTGGTATTGGTGTGGCGATTGAGCAAGGCATGAAGCGTGGCTTATTCTCTAACGAGGCAGGTTTGGGTTCTGCGCCTAACATTGCCGCCACTGCTTATGCCACGCATCCTGTGAGTCAAGGTATCTCACAGTCACTGTCTGTGTTTATTGATACGATAATTGTGTGTAGTGCCACAGCATTCATGATTTTGCTGAGCGGCGTATATCAACCAGGTGCTGAAGTCGATGGTATTGTACTGGCCCAGCAGGCGCTCACGACTCAGCTTGGGAATTGGGCACAGTATGTGTTAACCATATCGCTATTGCTGTTTACACTAAGCTCTATCATGTATAACTACTACATGGGCGAAAACGCCATTAATTTCTTGATCAAAAAGAATATCAAGACGGCGACTTTGGTGTTACGAATTGTCGTGATGGCGATATTGTTCTTGGGAGCAGTAGCACCTACGGCAACTGCAGTGTTCTTCTTTGCTGACCCGTTAATGGGTGTGCTAGCGCTAGCAAACTTATTGGCCTTGATTATGTTATTTCCACGAGCCAAACGTCTACTTGATGACTTTGCAAGTCAATTAAAAGCAGGGGTTAAAGAGCCGTTATTCGATGCAAAAGAGTATGAAAAATTGGATCTCGATCTGAGCGCATGGGGTAAAAAAGCCGTAAAAGAGGCATTAGAGCAAAAGCAGTAAAACGTTATGCTTGAAGTCTTATCAATTAAAAAAAACCACTTTAACATCAGTTAAAGTGGTTTTTTTTAATTGGCTAGTACTCCAACGATAGACAGTATCTCACCCGCCTCATCTTCTTCAATGATACGAGTCTCTGCTAGTGCTGACTGTTGCCACGCTTGTATATGCAGGTTATTCATTATGGTTTGGCAATACTGCTTGGTCAGTGGCTTGAGTTCGATATCAGAGGCATCGGCATAGGTCTGTAATCGCAGTACCACTGGAGCAAAGAAGACATCAGCTGCTGTGACATCTCCAAATAAGAAACTGTTTTTTGAGCGTCCTTTTAAACAATCAGCAAAAATACTCTCAATACGAGCAATATCAGCCAAGCACGCGTCGCTTGGTTGTATCTTAGCGGTTGCTCTGATATTCATAGGCATCTCATTACGAATACCTGTCAATCCTGAATGCATCTCCGCCACGATGCTTTGGCAATAGGCGCTATTTATTCTACTTTGACTGTCATGCTGTGCGCTAGCGTTAGACTTCTTCATGCCTGTCCAAATATCACTATCCGTAAAGTACTCATTAATATGTATCGCAATGGCCAGCGTATCCCAGACGGTTACTTGCTTATCGCCCTCACTATAGACCAGAATGGGTACTTTGTCCGTTGGCGAATGCGCCTCAAGCGTTGGACGTGCTGATGGATGGAACAGCTCGATAAGTTGTTCATCAAAGTCAACATTGAACGCTTTGAGCAATAGCCAAGCTCGTAGCGACCAAGATGAGTAGTTTTTATTGCCAATGATAAGTAGCGGTTTTTGCATCATGCAGTCCTATGAGTCAGGTCAATTTTTTATTATAGTCAAGCCTATATAAATCCGCTACATCGTCATCCTCGCTAAGCATACTAATGTATAACTTGCACTCGGTTTCCTTGTATCGAAATTATATTGAACTGACTATATGTACTCAATATTGAAAGTCTACCAGTCTATAATTTGAGCGATATTTTTGTCATTTATTAAGTGCTATTTCTATCATTTCAATAGATCCTAATATTCCAAGAAAAGCCCGTCCAAAATCTGGACGGGCTTTTCTTGATGTCGACTATAATCAGTTTTTATTTCTGATCAATGCAATAACAGGAATAGCAACCACATACATCAGCACGCCATACAGGGCAGCAGGTAGGGCGATGGCAGGCAGACCTGCTGCCGTTCCCATGATGATGGGTGCTAGGGTGATGGCAGTGGTACTGTTTTGAATACTGGTTTCTATCGACACGGTCTTGGTATCAAACCAACTGAGCTTTAACAGCTTAGACGTCAACATACTCAAAGCAAATAATATGACAATAATAAAGACAAGCTCTAGCCCAATAGCAGTCGCTTGTGATTTGAGTAATGCCCAGTTAGAAGCGACCGCAGCGAAGACAATCAGCACAAAGAAGATACTGGCGATACCATTTAAAATGCTGCTTTTGCTGACCATAAAGTTAGTGAACTTGCGGCGAGCGAGCATACCAAGCGTCACAGGCAACGTGGTCAATAAAAACATCACTAGACCAATCTTTACCGCGCTAATAGAGCCCGCTTGGTCTTTCATGAAATGATCAAACGCTAAGGTGATAAATATTGGCAAGGTGATGACCGATAGCAGACTGACCACGCCGGTCAATGCGACAGACAGGGCGACATTGCCTTTGGCATAAAAGGTCAGCATATTGCTGGTCACGCCGCCTGGGCAAAAACTAATCAGCATAATACCAAAAGCAATGGTTGGCGGCGGTGTGGTGATAAGTACTACTGCTAAGGCCACTAAAGGCACAAAAATAACTTGATTGACGAGACCGACAAAGAAAGCTTTTGGATTATTGGCAATGACTTTGAAATCACTGAGCTTTAAACCTGCTCCTAGGGTAAACATGATGTAGGCAAGTGCCAGTGGGAGTAATGCTAACGCAGTGTTGTTCATCAAACATTCCTTGTAAAACTACAGTGCCATATCAAGATGGCTTTTAAAAAAGAAACAGTAGTAGGCTCATACGCGTATCGCGCAGCTGCTCACAGTCCATGTGTGAAATTTTTTAAGTATCTAATTCTCTAAGTTTCTAAGTATTTGGGGAGTCAACCGTCTACCTATAGTACATCTAAACGGTGAATCCTATTAGAGAGATCACGTGCTTTGATTAATCATAGTGGTATTAAGTGCGTTTGGTAACCCACTGGGTGTGACTATGGAGGTTTTTACCGTGTACATCGGTAGTGAGATTCTACTCATGATAAAAAGCCCACAAGGTGCTGTGGGCCAAACTTTTTGATTATCTAAACAGTTAAGCAGTTCTATTTATCCAAACTAGTCATCTAACAAGTCCATTTGCTTGGCGGCTTCATAGATACCATTTGAGCGGTTACCAGTACGGCAGAATATAAGCATTGGCTGCTCAGCTTGATTAAAGAAATCTGCAAATGCTTCGACGTGGGTTTGATTAAGCTCGTTACCAGCAAATGATATTTCTTTGTACGCCAGTCCTGCTTCTTTAGCTGCCGCTTCAATGTCTGCGCTGGTTGGTTGATTTGGCTCTTCACCATCTGGACGGTTATTGATGATGGTTTTGAAACCATTTTCGGCAATCATTGGTACTTGATCAGGGGTGATTTGGCCGGTAAAGCTAACTTCATGGCTCATGGGAGCTCCTTATTATTGTCTATATAAAGTGGTGTATTGGTTATTTGCATACAGTGCTCAGCCTAATCTGAATCAGAGAATTTCTAAAGACGAGCTATGTAAACATTGAAACGGTTATGTTTTTCATTCACGGTTCTAGGCTGATTATAGTAGACCTTGCATCAAGGCACTTTGATACAGCAGTTTGGCACGTGCGCCAGTACCACAAAACATCAGTATAGGCTTTGGCATTGAGTGATAAAAATCAGCAAACTGCTCTACGGTAAACAGACTCAAGCGCTCATCATCAAAGGGTAGATGATGGTAGGCTAGGTTTGCTGCCTTGGTCGCCGTCGCCAAGTCACAACTATTAGGCTGTGTCTCAATCTCAGCGTCTGGGCGTATGTTGAGTACAGAGCGATAGCCAAGCTCAGCAATCTTCATGCATTGGCTTGGGTATATTTGCTTATAAATCGTTAATTCATCGGTCATAAATGGGATCAATTGTGTTTGTTAAGGGGTTTTTTTTATTAAAATTTATCAAATCGTGTGAGCATACTATTCTGAGCATAACGTGCACCTACTCAGTTGGTCTAGGATAACACAGGCGCTATCATAGCGATATTGTGTTGTAGACGACAATAACATTTGAGGAGTAGCCACTAACATAATATTAGTACTAGATTTTCTTTAAGGCATCGACGGCATCTAACGTACTTAGATAAACCTGCCCTGATAACTCAGTCACCAACGGAGTATGACCGATGATGTCCATGACAGGGCCTTTGATGAAGCTAAAATGTAAGCGCTTATTCTGTAGTGTTAATTCGTGGTTTAAGGTACAAAGCATCTCTTGAGCAGTCAGGTCAATGTGATTGACAGCGGCCATGATGAGAACAATCTCGTGCGCCTGTGGATGCTGCTGCATGGCATTTAGAATACGATGATGTACGGACTCACTATTGCCAAAAAACAAACTCTCATCGATACGTAGCATCAATAAATTATCAAACGTCACAACGTCGTGGCGATTGATATTGCGAAAGTGTCCCGTATTGCCTAACTGCCCAACGATGGCAACGTGGGGTTTACTTGACTGCCAAATTAAACTGGCGAATGACACCATCAGACCGATGACCAGTCCGGTGTTTAGCCCAAATATGAGCACCCCGATGAACGCTGCCAAAAAACTGGCACCATCCAAGCGATCACGCTGCCAAGCTGACTTTAAGGTGGCGATATCTATCAATCCAATGATAGAGGCCATGATGGTGGCACCCAATAGCGCGTAGGGTAGCGGGGCAAGCGCATCGCTAAAGGCGACCAGTGCGGCAATCATGATCAGCACAGTCACGAGGCTGGCAAGCGGTGTCTTTGCGCCTGAGTCGACATTGATAGCGGTACGTGAGAAGCCACCGGCAACGGCAAAACTCTGAAACAGTCCACCAGATAAATTGGCGAGCCCTAGCCCAGTCAGCTCACGATTGGCATCAAATTTTTCGCCACGTAGCCGTGCATAAGTGCTGGCCACTGAGCTGCTCGATACAAAGATAATAAGCGCCATCAGACCCGCTGTTGGTAAGAGCTTGAGCGCTTCTTGTAAGTCTGTCACATGTGGCAGCGTAAAGCTTGGTAACCCACGCGGTATACTACCAATGGTCGCAACGCCACGTAAATCCCAATGTAGCGCCATACTCAGAACGATGGACAAACCTAATAAGATAAGTGGAAATAGGCGTTCAGCCCATTTAGCATAGGACGATGACAGCCACGTCTGCCATACCCACCCGCTCGCGTAGCGGTTGGCAACCAACAGTACAAAAGCTACAACACCGATCAGTAGCGTCAGTGGATGTAGCTGACTCACGTACAATTGCATGGTAGATAAGTAGCCAATTAAGCTACTGCCAGTGATGGGAATCGCCATTAGGTACTTAAGCTGGCTTATAAAAATCAGCACCGCAGCCCCGCTCACAAACCCAGCTGAGACCCCGCGACTGATAAACTGCATAATCCAGCCAAGCTTCAACCGTCCAGCAATCCACAGTAATGCGCCTACCATCAGTGCTAGCAGACTCGCCATCAGGGCATATTGCTCAGTGCCCTGCTCAGCATAAGGCAGTAGCCCACTGGCCGTCATAATCGCGGTGATCGCAACAGGGCCCACGGCTTGTACGTTACTTGAGCCAAGCCAAGCGTAGACGAGCACAGGGACAATGGCTGCATAGAGCCCATACACAGGCGGCAATCCTGCAAGTACGGCATAGCCTAAGCTCTGCGGTATGACCAATACGCCCACCACAAGCCCTGCGACAAGATCGGTCGGTAACGCTGTAAGCTGGTATTGGCGCAGCCAACTGGGAATCAGACGAGCAGCGATAGAAGACATATTAATACATCACCAATATAGAAAGCAGCATAAAATAGTTAGGCGAGTACGGCGTTATTCGGTTTTGGCACAAAATCTCTGATAAAGCAGCTCTAGTACGGCTAACGCATCATCACTTGCGATACTATAGTAGATTTGCTTACCTTCGCGGCGTGTCGTAACCAGCGCATCTTTACGTAAGATACCTAGCTGCTGTGACAAGCTTGGTTGCCCAACACCGACCAAACTCTCAAGTTCACCAACGCAGTACTCACCTTGTGTCAACTGACAGAGCAACAGCAAGCGATCAGGATGTGATAGCGACTTTAGCAATTGGCTGGCTTGCATCGATGCTTGCTGCATTTGTTTGGCCAGATCCATAGGGGCAAAGTCGGCACTATCTGATGACGCATCATCATTAGCGCTGTGGGTAGATATATCTACTGCTGAAGTAGAAGTAGCCAGAATAAGCTCCTTGTATAAACAGGACGATAGACATCGCCGTACTGCTGAACAATATATAGTTGATTATCAAGGATATCAGGCAACATATCAAGTTATCATTATTTACATTATATAAATTGATAAACTATAGAGCGGTTGCTATATTAGATATAACAAATAAATCGTCAACACAAATGTATATTATATACGACTGCCTATCACACTTAAGGTTAATTAGAAATAAAAACTCCTATGGTATGAATGGTCATATATAAATGAAGAGGTAGCCATGCAAATTCATTCTTTTTTAGACAGTGACACAGAAACCTATACCCATGTACTCGCCGATGTTGAGCAGCAGTTATGCGCCATCATTGATCCAGTATTAAACTTTGATGCCAAATCAGGCAGAACGAATACCAGTAGTGTCGATGAAGTCATTGAATTTGTACGCGAGCGAGGCTGGTCGCTTCAGTACATCATTGAGACCCATGCCCACGCAGATCATCTATCGGCTGCGATCCATGTCAAAGAAAGTCTGGGCGGACAATTGGTCATCGGTCAGCACATCACCGAAGTACAAAAAATCTTTAAGCAAATCTTTAACTTTGACACCAGCTTTCGCACCGATGCCAGTCAGTTTGATATTTTGACAGATGAGGGTCAGACACTAGCGCTTGGCAGTATTACCATCACTGCGATGTACGTGCCCGGTCATACCCGTGCTGATATGGCTTATCTGGCTCATGATGATGAGAAGACAGTAGTGTTCGTGGGCGATACCTTGTTTGCCCCAGATGTGGGTACAGCACGCTGTGATTTCCCTGGCGGTGATGCCAAAACTCTGTATCAATCTATCCAAAAGCTACTGGCACTTCCCGAAGATACGACTATGTATCTGTGTCATGACTATCCAGGCGAAGGACGCAAACATTGCCCAACCACGACGGTCGCAGCGCAAAAGCTAGAAAACATCCATGTCAAAGACAGCATCAATGAGGCTGAGTTTGTACAGATGCGTGAGCGCCGTGATGCCACGCTGGATATGCCGCGCTTGATTATTCCAGCAGTGCAAATCAATATCGATGCAGGAAACTTTCCAGAGCCAGAAGACAACGGTACGCGTTATCTAAAAGTACCGATTAATGTACTCGGTGGATAAGTTGAATATAGTGGGTTCAATATAATTTGGATACAAGGAAGCCGAGTGAAAGTACTACAAGTAGTAGACTGAGCGAGATTGACACCGTATCCAATTTATAGAGGATTGACTATAGTGCAATAAGTTAAACTTGTTACCCGATGCAGCTCTACGCAAGTATCGTATGATTAATATCTATAAGAATGCTAATCTATAGACTGTCCGTTTTATAGATGCTGTGTATGACCAACTGCAAGCGCTAAGTGCGGCAATAACTGGAGAGAGCAATGAATCCGTATGAGCGTTATGTATTGCCAAAGCTGATAGATATCACTTGTAGTACAGGTTATGTGATGAAAGCGCGATCTCAAATCGTCCCTCAGGCACTAGGTGAGGTGTTGGAAATTGGCATTGGCAGTGGTCTAAATTTGCAGTTTTATGATGCCAAAAAAGTCTCCTCTATTATCGGTGTCGATCCAGCGGCTCAGATGCAGTCGCTTGCACGCAAACGAGCCGCTGACATTAGCATTCCAGTCGAAGTAATAGCCGTCGATATACAAGGTATTCATGCTGATACGGATCAATTTGATACCATTGTCATGACTTTTACCTTGTGCAGCATTGATGACCCAGTAGCCGCGCTTCGAGAAATGGCGCGCGTATTAAAACCTAACGGACGCTTACTATTTTGTGAACATGGACTGGCACCAGACTCTTCTGTTGAGCGTTGGCAACATCGATTGACGCCATTTTGGAAACCGATGGCGGGCGGTTGTCATCTCAATCGTGATATTCCATCGATTATTAGAGAAGCTGGTTTTGTCATCGATGAGTTGAGCGAAGCATATTTGCCAGGTCCACGACCGATGAGCTACGTATATAGCGGCATTGCGCATTCAGCAGTATAGAGTACTAAGATGAACAATCATGCTAAAATTATTCGTGTAGCCAATCAATGCAAATAGCTTTTAGAGCAAAGCATTAGAGTATTTAAGATAACAAAACGATTAGAATAATTAAAATAGGAATCAAGTAATGAGCGAACAAAGTTTTCATTTAGTGTGCCCACATTGTCAAGCAACCAATCGTATACCTGCTACACGTCTCAGTGCTGATCCGAAATGCGGTAAATGCAGTCAAGCATTGCTGACAGCTAGCCCACGTGAGCTGAATGCGCAGACAGCTAATAAAGTCATTCAAAAAAATGAGGTATTGACCATTGTAGACTTTTGGGCAAGCTGGTGTCAGCCATGTCTCATGATGGCACCAGAGTTTAAGGTTGCTGCCAGTCAACTGCCTCAGGTGGTCTTTGCCAAAATCCAAACCGACAAATACGAGCAAGCAGCAGCGCCCTATAATATTCGCAGCTTACCGACGATGGTCGCTTTTAGGAACGGTAGGGAGGTGGCACGGCAATCAGGCGCATTGCCAAGTCATCAAATCATTCAGTGGGTGCAAAGTTTGCAGTAGTTATGATTGAGTTACATGCTCTTTAATAAGTCTGACTTTATTACATCCAACAAAAAGCCAATACGTTTATCGCGTATTGGCTTTTTTATGGTGTCATAACGATGGCTTTATGATACTAAGTACCAATAGCATATTTTCTATTTAATACTATTCACCATAAATCTTAATGCCATTGGCGAAGCTACAGCGTTGAATACGAGCTGATTGAACGATTGCATCGTTCTCACCATAAAGCCTCGATAGTTTTGCATCGCGCGCTTTGGTATCGTTGCTTTTACCCACCCCAAAGCTGATATTAGGCGAGATGCCCCAACGTCCTGCAGATATACCCACACCCACGCCTGACGCTGACAAAGTAGATTGCTCATTGCGTGCAGCTTCCACGTAGCGGTTGACGCGATTGTATTCTTGGCTGAGTGCTTGGCAATCATAGCTCTGATAAGTGCTAGGAGGCACATACTGCGGTGTTATAGTGCCAGTAGAGGCGCAGCCTGCAAGACCAAACATGCCAACTGTTGCCAGTAGGGTCGCTGTCGTAAACGTTTTCATAATGGCTCCAACGGGCTAAGTGATTGTATATTATCTATTTAAGATAGCAAAAATAGCATCATTAAGATATCGAAAAAATATTACCAGCCGACCGTGCTTTTGTTTTATTCATAGACTGATTAAAGCCGTCAGTCCATCAGTAGTGATCGAGAACGGATGCTATTTAGCAGTTAAATGAATACGATAAGGTACTCTAAAACAAGTTATCCGGCTTGGCAAAGGCAAGAATCACGATACCAATATAACCAACGGCGGCAATAAGAATACCAGTCTTTCGTTGTATTGGGGTCGCATCTGGCTTGAACGCTTTTATGCTAGAACTGATCGCAGCGATGAGTAAGATTATTTTGGCAAATACCCACTGTATCGGTGCATTAGCACCCATTAGTTGCATCAGCATGGTCGCACCCGACACAATAAGTAGGGCATAAATAATATGGGTAGCTATCTTGATTGCACGTGGCGCTTGTCTGTTTGCGCTCAGTACCAAATAGCTCTGGTACAAAAACAGCACAACCGTTAGCAAGGCCATTAGCATATGGAGATGTTTCATCGAATATCGCTTCCTATAGAGTTGTAGTATGTAGACACACGTAGAGCGGGTAGCGGTCTACTTGTTTTGACCAGCACACAATGGACTGTCAGGACTTTGGCCTTGCCATTCTACCGGAGTATAAGCATGGATAGCCAAAGCGTGTACTTGGCCACCTTGTGATGTCAGTAATGAATTGATTAATCCATATACCAGCTGATGGCGAGCGACCAAGCGCTTGCCTTCAAAGACTTTACTAACGATCGTTAGCTTAAAATGGCTTTCTTTGCCTTTAAAATAACCAGCATGATTCATCGACTCATTGACCAGCTCAATATGCTGAGGGTCTAAAGCTTGTAATTCACTGTTAAGCGCATTGGCAGAGGGTGTGGTACTCATAATAATCCTTCAGTATATTGTGCTCAATTTTTCTGAGTCATCTGTAATCTGCTTGTCTGAGTAATCAACAGATAGTATTAACGATTGATTATAACAGACACCGCCAGTGAGACAGAATGCTAAGAGAATCTGATAACTGACTCACCATAAAAAAAGCAAAGCACAATAAATGGTATGTACTTTGCTTTTTTAGAGTCTAAACCATCAACGTAGCGATGCCAGTGTGCAAGAACCGACTAACGGCGTGCCTTTTGATAAAGTGGGGTCACTTTTGGCATCAGTGACTGTAACTCTGCGATACGGCTGCTACTCGTTGGGTGAGTACTGAGGAATTGTGGTGGCTCACCTTGGCTCGCTTTTTGCATTTTTTGCCAAAGCGTAACAGCCGCCTGCGGGTTATAACCTGCACGTGCCATCAGCTCAAGACCGATCTGATCGGCTTCGCTTTCTTGAGTGCGACTGTGAGGTAGGCTCAAGCCTAAATTACCCGCAGTACCTGCTAACTCAGCCTGTCCTTGTGATAAGCCAAATATACTGGCAGCCAGACCAATACCCGTTTGGGTTGCATACTCGCGTGACAGACGCTCGCGTGAATGTTCACGTAATGCATGAGAGATTTCATGACCCATGATGGCAGCAATCTCATCATCAGTGAGGTTCAGACGATCGATGATGCCCGAATAAAACATAATCTTACCACCCGGCACCACAAATGCATTCAGATCGTTAGACTTGATGGTGTGTACTTCCCACTGCCACTTCGCTGCATCTGCACGGTAGACGCCAACTTGACCAACCAAGCGGTTCGCAATATTTTTTAAACGGTTTAGCTGAGCGGTATTGGTATCTAGTACACCTTTTGATTTTGCGTCTTGTAGTGTTTTGGCATAGCTTTGGGCAGATAATGCCAATACTTGCTCACTAGACACCAATAACAACTGCTGACGATCAACACCAACCGCGCCAGTACTGGTCGTACTGGTACAGCCAGTCAAGGTCAGGGCTGACAATGAAGCGGCCATTACCGTCGTACTCAATAATTTTTTCATGAAAAATATCCTCTCTATAAAGTGGAAAAACCTACAAACGAACAAAGGGTAAAGCAGTGTTGTAGATGGCAAAGGGGGCCTTATTGACCTCTTATTAGGGCTTACTCATCTACTCTAATGGTAAAATTCTACCTGAACTGCAATCAGACATAAGTATAATAATGTTAACCAAGCAAAACCAAGAGTGAAAAAGTAACAATAGAATGGTTGATTGTAAATGAATTAAATCAGTCAAACGCATGGCAGCATGGCATTACTCTGCCAAATAAAGAGAGGTTACATGTGATTTATATATCATCTGTCGTATAACAATGAGAACAGCGCTGCAAATTATCCTTCTGACGAAAAAATAACTTATAATTTTTATAAAATTAATTATTTTTTAAATCAATTGCTTATATCTATTTGAGTCATAAAAACAGGCTTAGGCCAAAAATATTGGTCATAAATATTAAAAAAGATGTTGACACACTCAGGATATTTGATAGAATAGCCAGCCTATCGAGACGGAGTTGTTGTTAACAACACTACAATTCGATAATCAGCGGGAATAGCTCAGTGGTAGAGCATAACCTTGCCAAGGTTGGGGTCGAGAGTTCGAATCTCTTTTCCCGCTCCAAATATGGCTTGCAAAAGCACTAAACCCTCACTTCTTATCATAAGAAGTGAGGGTTTTTTTATGCAAAATATCTTCCAAATTAGACAGAACGATAGATATAAACCACTTATAGGGTCTACTCGTTAGCATACCCATACCGCTACAGCGTCTGTCTTGCTAGCCTTACGAATGTATCGTTTGTACTCCATTATTTATATCGGCATTGTTTCGTATTGACGGTATGTTAGTTTCGTTAAAGCTTGATTAGAACTGATCCCAATAGGGCTCGTCACCGAATCGCTCTGCAATAAAATCAATTAGGTAACGGCAGCGCTGAGATAAAAAACGGTTTTTTGGATATACCGCATAAGCATTCAATGTGGTCAATTGATACTGTTGCAAGATAGGCAGCAGCTCACCGCGCGCCAGTTTTTTGTAGGCAAGAAAGGTCGGGATAGCGATGATGCCGTGACCTTTGACAGCGAGATCAATCAAAAATTCCCCATTAGTAGCCTTAATTTTGGCATTCATCACGTGATAATGATGCTGACCATGCGCATCTACTAGCTCTATCTTACCTGTCTGACCAAGACTGTATTCCAAAAAATCATGTCCTGCTAACGCTCCTATTGTCTCAGGCGTGCCCATTTTCTTCAGATAGTCAGGACTGGCGCAAATCACACAACGAATCAACGCCAGCTGCTTGGCTTGATAGCTCGAATCGCGCAGCTCTCCAATCCGAATGGCCAATTCATAGCCTTCTTCAATCAAATCGATACGCCGATCAGAAAAGTCCAGCTCAAATCGTAAGCTAGGATGCTGCTTGGCATATTCATCAATCACATCGGTCAGGTGCATGATGCCAAATGATAGAGGTGCGGTCATCTTGAGCGTGCCTTCAACACGGGTTGGCGCGTCGCTGGTGTCCTCATTGAGCGCATCGACGGCACTCAAGATATGGGTCACTTGTTGATAGTAATGTTCACCGGCCTGTGTCAGTTTTGATTGGCGCGTGGTACGACTGATTAATTGACTGCCTAGACGCGTCTCTAATTCTTTGAGACGGCGGCTGACGGCTGATTTTGCAATGTTGAGTTGCTCTGCAGCTTTGGTGATACTGCCTGCATCGACAACGCGTACAAACATTGCCATGTCTTCTAACTGTCCCATTATCGACACCTTCTGATTGTTCCCATAACGAGAACTAATGATTTTAATTGTTGCTGATTGTAATTGCTACGAGTTTTATAGCACAAGTTAAGGTAGATACTCACATCATTCTATGGATATTTTAATGACAGTTTAATGACAGTTTAATGACGGTATTGAGGTCTTATTGTTCTGATAAGAAGAATAGTTATTTGCATTTATCCTTATTTATCTAGTTATAGTCAACAATTATAATAGGGTTATTGTTTAAACGGGTTAATCGATAATAAGTATATAGAGGATTAATCTGTTGATACCTAAGGATAAATTATGAAAACGATCTATCATGCAGCAGATTCTCGTGGTGATGCCAATCACGGCTGGCTCAAAAGTCGTCATACCTTTAGTTTTGCCAATTACCATAATCCCGAGCGTATGGGCTTTGGAGCCTTACGCGTTATCAACGATGATTTTGTCATTGGTGGTCGCGGGTTTGGTAAACACTCTCACCGCGATATGGAGATTATCAGTATTCCCCTAGCAGGCAAGCTCGCTCATGGTGATAGCATTGGTAATGAAGGTGTGATTGAGACGGGTGAGATTCAAGTCATGTCAGCGGGTACAGGTATTACCCATAGTGAGATGAATGGTGACAACGAAGAGGCCATGAAGTTTTTACAAATTTGGGTCATGCCAAACAAAATGAACGTCACCCCTCGCTATCAGCAAGTAGATATGAACGCACTCATACAGCCTAATGAGTTTAGCCAAGTGTTGTCACTTAATGCCGATGATGCTGGCGTTTGGATTCATCAAAATGCTTGGTTTAGCATGGGTGATTTTGACGAAGGTATATCGCAAACTTATCAGTTAAATGATTCTAACAATGGTGTCTACGTATTTGTCATCAGCGGTGAAGTCGTGATAGAGAGCAATACTTTATCTACTCGTGATGGTCTCGGTATCTGGGATACTAAGAGTTTTACTATGAATGTAGAAGCAGCTACCAGAGTACTGGTGATGGAAGTGCCGCTGTTTATATAGTCATTGGATAGCAAAGAAGTCCATCAATTAGAATGTTTATACTAACAATTACTCATATTAAAAATTATTTTTATTAACAACGATTTTACCAACAACGTGGAGAAACACTATGTCAGACCTAACAACCCTACAGCAGCTTGCAGAAAAACGTCGTTCTATCTATGCGCTAAGCGACCAGCTACCAGTATCTAATGACGAAGTCGTGAAACTGGTTGAGCATGCCATTTTGCACACGCCATCATCATTTAACTCGCAATCAACGCGCATCGTTGTATTGTTCGGTGATGACCATCGTAAGCTATGGGATATGACTAAAGACGCATTGCGCGAAATCGTCGGTGATGAAGAAAAATTCCAAGCGACCAAGGATAAGATTGGTGGGTTCCGCCGCGGTGCTGGTACGGTACTGTTCTTTGAAGATCAGGCAGTCGTGAGAGGCATGCAAGCAGCAGCGCCACTATACGCTGACAATTTCCCAATCTGGGCAACACAGACCAGTGCCATGCATCAATACGTCATCTGGACAGCATTGGCCAGTATCAATGTTGGCGCAAACTTACAGCACTACAATCCAGTAATCGATCAAAAAGTGGCCAGTACTTGGAACATCGATCAGGACTGGGCCCTAAATGCACAGATGGTATTTGGTAAGATTGAGCAGCCAGCAGGGGACAAAGCATTCAAGCCAGTTGATGAGCGTATGAAAGTTTTTGGTGCATAACGCTATACTTCATAAGAAGGCAATGTAAAAAAGTCTGTGTAAAAAAGCCACCTGATGGATCATCAGGTGGCTTTTTATGTATTTAAAAGAACAAGTTTTGATCGGGCGGGGTATTCTAAGTATTTTGCAATTTTGTGACGCTTGTGCGCAAAAATCCTAATAACTACTTACGCTGCATCAAACTGTTGGCCACCCATGCTGGACCGATTAATAAGAACTGTAAGTCTTTAAGAAATGAGGGCTTTTCCCCTTCGATTTTATGACCGATGAATTGTCCAATCCAAGCGACGATAAAGACCGCTGCCCATGCTTTAAATCCCCATGGCATGACGGCCATCACTGACAAACAGATAAGAATAAACATGCCCATCGCTAAAAACAGTGGCGTCGATAAGCGTATATAGAACAACAACACCAAGGCGCTAAGCACCAAGGTAAACCACACAGATAACGACATGCCCATACCCAGCAGACTGACAAAAATAGTCGGCACACATAGCCAATGTATTTTTTTATTCACTAAGTTCTGGTGACTGACAGCGTACTCACTGAGCCACTGCTCTAGCGTACGTTTGGACATTTTTGGTTGACGACGAGACATATTAACCTCCCTGTTAGTAATGAACATCAGTAGCAGATATTCGATAATGCTCTAAGTATTCATAGTATGCTTAGTATCAGTTGTAGCATTAATTGCGCCAGTCCACCATGTCATCTGATAGACGGCTCAGTCAGATACTGTTGTATTACTAGCACTATATCCGCAAGGTTTTATTCAAAATTCGCAAGGGACTTTTTCTATAAGAGATGCGTTATCCTTGTTCGCTACGATGCCATTCATAAAGACCGATAAAGGCGTTTACTTGATACACCATGGTCTGGATAGCAAAAATATAGTTACCAGACATGAGGTTCACGATGAGCCAAACAAAGTTAACGATAATCCATAACCACCAGTTAAATGAATAACGCAGAATCATTGCCGCCTGAGCTGTGATGGATAGTACAAACGCAATCACGTTGATCCAAAAGAAAGAAATAAACCCTAAAAACAGACTGTTATCATCTGCTACCACTGCGTAGCCATAGCTTGTGAGCAAGTCATTTACCGTTGGAAAAAGGGCAAGACCAATGGCAATAAATGCAGCGGTAATCAACCAAACCGCTTTGCTCGCTGACTTGGGGATCATATCGCCATCAGGATCGGTGTGCTTTGACCAATAGAAGATGCCGTAGACGTGGGTAAAAAAGTTAAAAAGTGGTGCAAGCATTAAGCCTACTGCGCCAGACGTTGCCTGTACGATGACTTCGCCTGCGGTTGCCCCCATACCAAAGCCATTGCCCATGACGTTTTTGCGGAATGACAGTGACACTACGCAAACCAAGCCAATAAACGAGACCGCCAAATAAAACCAATCAAGCGTAGTATGGTCTGTCGTGAGCCAAAAACCTGCGGACAAAGCAATAACACCGCAAATAAACCAAATGACAATCCATTGCATTGCCCATTTTCCGGTGATGTTGTCCAATAGCTGAATACGCATTGCTTTTCCCCTAAAGTAAATACTGATATCAATATAGTGCTAACTGTCATGTGCTAGTTGAATAACATGTGCTAGCTGAATAAATTGTTATTATAAATATGCTCAGTGCACGTTATGATTTTTTGCCATAGATATATCGATTAATCAATAGTAACGCTTGTTGATAGCGAGCGTCATAGTCAGGCTGATCAATCATATGCGGCGCAATATCGTGACGTGCAAAAATATCTATCAAACGCTGCTCAAAGCGTCCGCGTGCCTCAGGCGTCCCTAAAGAGCGCATACCATCATCAACCCATGGCGTATTGTTATCTAGCATGATGGTATGGTCTAAACGGAACTCATCAATACAAGCAGCCACAAAAGGCTGCGTACGACCCTCATACTCTTCACAAAAGGCTTGCGTAGTCACAAAGTCAGTATCAACGATAGTGATAGGGGCAGTCGCGCGGGCTTTGGCTTCTCGGATTGCCTCAGCATGGTCGAGACAAATAGGACCATAATCACTGTACTGTAATCCGACCTCGCTACCACCCAAATCGGTGCTGACATATAGGCGTCCCATCTCTAGGGCAAAGCTGGCACCGTAGTAATTAGCAAGCTTATGTACTAGCGTTGTCTTGCCTGAGCTTTCTCCGCCGACGATAGCGACGGTCTTGGTATAATCGGCGCGTGCTTGTGGATGAATCGCTGACCAATGCGCTACCGGATCACGAGCAATCGCATAAGAGTCAAACTCAGGCTGTAGCGGTGTCGTGACCACACGCAAAAGTAACTGGTCTTGTACATCATTTTGCGTGAGTGGATGGTCGTCAGCCATAAACAATACAGTCTCTGCTGATAGTGATAAAGCGTCTATTAAACGTTGCAACTTGGTATTGCTAGCAGCGATATCGATACTGACATACTCACTGGCGCTGACATCCTCATTCGCATTGTAGAGGTGTTCATGAAGCGGCAGCTCGATCTCATGAGTGGTGTGAATATGAATAAAGGGCAAATCTGCACAGGCCATTTGTAGCCAGCGCGCTTTGTCTTGTAAGGTGATAGTAAAGTCTGGATGCGGTGATGGATGCGCCATAATGACGATATGTAAGGTTTTGGCTTGTCCTGCTGCATCCAATATACTGCGCATCTGTCCCAAGTGTAGGGGCTCAAAATGCCCAATCATCAATCCAGTGTCGTACATAGTCATCCTTGTTATTGTTTTATATTTATCTCAGGTTTGATGATAAGTCAGCTAAAACCTAAGCTGTTCATCAGCATGGTATAAAGGTTTTAAGGGATTTACAGGTAGGTTATTGTAAATCTTACTTTTCTACAGATTATTATATTTTCATCAGCAATCTTTCTGCGCATCTAGAAGTAACACGCTAACAGTGATTTTTTGGTAATTAGAGATTTTTAACAGTCATCATCGCTATCAAAATGCCACTTATCTCTTTGATTAAATTAAAAAATAATTAGTTACATAAAGAGCAGTTGTAAGAATTTAGCAACAAAGCTAGTTTTGAAACATTTTGAAATAACTATTTAAAATCAGGGGTTTGCAGGGTGGTACGACAGGTTCGGGCAAGCTTAGGTATCATAAACTCACAAAGTACGTCTATACCTTCAACAGATTAATATCTAATAGTTGATATACTGAATCGTAAGTTAGCAGAGCAAGATTACTTTTAGTTCGAATAAGCAAGATAAGCAGAAAAATAGAATAAATAATAAATAATAAATAATAAACGAGAATAGAAAATAGAGAGGTATTTGATTTGGCTAAGTTAGCAAAATTACATCGCTCGCAAAACAATCGTATGATCGCGGGTGTGATGGGCGGTATCGCAGAGTACGCAGGTTGGTCGCCGACATGGGTGAGATTATTGTTCGTTATCATCTCATCACTGAGCGCAGCAGTACCCGGTATCTTAATCTATATTGTTTTATGGATAGTGATGCCAAAAGCCAACAGTCAGTCTTATCAGTAAAGTTATCCTGATAACTGTCTGTAAAAAGTAGATAAAGAATCGAAGTTGCATTGAAAGAAACGAAACTAAAAAAGCTACGTTAAAAGTAATCAACCGAAAAGCAGTCCTCCAAAAAATAAAAAGCCTGAATAATCAGGATGCCCAAGACACAATTTTCCTCCTGCCCGAATGCTAACGCATTTGGGTATTTTTTTATTTATCATACCAGCACTTTTTCTATGGCGATTTGCTCACAAATCACTCGTATAACTGAGTATTTGTGTCAGCTATGCAAATTTAGTTGACGTAAATATGGATAAAATAGTCAATTTTTAGTAAGGTGAGCAGGCAAATAGAGTCGTTGCCAAATAGGCAGACGAGTGCTATCAGAGATTTATTTAATTATCCTCATTTCACAGTGACTTTACTATGAAAACCGAAACTACAACATCCCAAGCGACAACCTCGATGACACAAGATAAAGATGCTCAACCGATGACGTTTCAAGATTTAATCCTAACCCTACAGAATTATTGGGCTGATAAGGGCTGCGTGATATTGCAGCCTTATGATATGGAGGTCGGTGCAGGTACCTTTCACACCGCGACGTTCTTGCGTTCGCTAGGCCCTGAGCGCTGGAATGCTGCCTATGTTCAGCCATCTCGCCGTCCTACGGATGGGCGTTATGGTGACAATCCAAACCGCTTACAGCATTATTATCAGTTCCAAGTTGTACTAAAACCGAATCCACCTAATATCCAAGAGCTATATTTAGACTCACTACGAGCCATTGGTATTGATCCATTGGTGCATGATGTGCGCTTTGTAGAAGACAACTGGGAGTCGCCAACGCTTGGTGCGTGGGGACTTGGTTGGGAGATTTGGCTAAACGGTATGGAAGTGACGCAGTTTACGTACTTCCAGCAAGTCGGTGGTATAGAGTGTTTCCCAGTCACTGGTGAAATAACATACGGTCTTGAGCGCTTGGCGATGTATGTACAAGGCGTCGATAGCGTCTATGATTTGGTCTGGGCAGATGGTGAGTTTGGCCGTGTCACGTACGGTGATGTCTTCCATCAAAACGAAGTCGAGCAGTCTACCTATAATTTTGAGCACGCTGATGTGCCAATGATGGGGCAGATGTTTGATTTTTATGAGCAACAAGCCGACAAGTTGGTTGAGGCAGGATTGCCACTACCAGCCTATGAGATGGTATTAAAAGCATCTCATGCGTTTAACTTGCTTGATGCACGCGGCGCTATTTCAGTGACTGAGCGTCAGCGTTTTATCCTACGTGTACGTACCCTTGCTCGTAAAGTTGCTTTTGGTTATGTCGAAGCACGCGCCAAATTGGGCTTTCCATTGGCAGATGAAGAACATCGTCAAGCGGCGCTCGATAAGTATTTGCCAAAAGAAGACGTGGCAGCAGAAAGCTTAGCGGTAGACAGCATAGCAAAAGAAAGTACTGACACTAAACAATCTACTAACGATAAATAGGAGCATCCCATGAGTACTATTCTATTTGAACTGGGGTGTGAAGAGCTACCTCCAAAGAGCTTAAAACCATTACGTGATGCGCTACAAACCAGCGTCACCGAGCAGTTGACGGCAGCAGATATTACCTTTGATAGCATTAAAGCATTTGCTGCTCCGCGTCGTTTGGCGATTCAGATTCAAGGTATTAGCGACAAACAGCCAGATCGCACTGAGCAAAAACGTGGCCCTGCGATTAAAGCAGCATTCGATGCAGAGGGTAATCCAACCCGCGCGGCCATAGGTTTCGCTAAAGGTTTGGGTATTGAAGCCAGTGAGCTGACGACTATTAACACTGATAAAGGCGATTATGTTGGCTTTGAACAAACTATTCAGGGTCAAGCAACTACTGAGCTACTGCCTGCTATTTTCCAGATGGCGTTAGATAATTTGCCGATAGCCAAACGTATGCGTTCAGGTGCGAGTCGCAATGAATTTGTGCGTCCCGTCCAGTGGGCGGTATTGATGCAAGATAGTACTGTCATTGATGCGAGCATTCAAGGACACCAGACAGGCACACAAACCCGTGGTCATCGCTTCCATAGCCCTGACTACCATAGTATTGCTCATGCCAACGACTATGAGCAACTGCTCGATGGTCTAAAGGTAGTAGTGGATTTTGATAAGCGTCAAATGCTGATCAAGAACCAAGTCAAAGCATTAGCAGATGAAGTCAATTCAGATGCCATCGTACCGCAGAATTTATTGGATGAAGTCACCGCATTGGTTGATTTCCCCATTGCGCTACGAGCAAGCTTTGAAGCACGCTTTTTACAAGTACCGCAAGAAGCACTTATCTCGACCATGCAAGCGGATCAAAAGTATTTTTGCTTAACCGATAAGGCTGGCAAGTTGCAGCCGTACTTTATTTTTATTACCAATATTGAGTCAAAAGATCCTAATCAGATTATTGAAGGTAATGAAAAAGTCGTGCGTCCACGTTTGGCTGATGCAGAGTTTTTCTTCTTACAAGATCAAAAACAGCCATTATTTGCGTTGACTGAGAGCCTGAAAAATCGTGTATTCCAAGACAAATTGGGTACAATCTGGGAGAAGTCTGAGCGTATTGCTAAGCTTGCAGCGTTCGTTGCTACCTTGATGCAGCAGCAAGGTATTGATATTAATATTGATGAAACCGTACGTGCGGGTATCTTATCCAAAGCAGATTTGGCCAGCTCACTGGTTGGTGAGTATCCTGAATTGCAAGGTATCGCTGGTACGTATTATGCGCGTTTGAATAACGAGCCAGAAGCGGTCGCAGCCAGTTTAGAAGAGCAATATCTGCCGAAATTCAGCGGTGATGTATTACCACAAACACCAATTGGTATTTGCCTAGCATTGGCTGACCGCTTGGACACGCTGGTTGGTATTTTTGCGATTGACCAAGCACCGACGGGTTCAAAAGATCCGTTCAGCCTACGTCGTTCTGCTATCGGTATCTTGCGTATTTTGATTGAAAAGCAGTTGCCAATTAATCTGGTAGCGCTCGTTGAGCAAGCGATTAAAGGCTATAGCGATGCTGAAGGTAGCAAGATTGAAAAAATGGGCGATACTTTTACCCAAGTCATGGCATTCTTGAACTCGCGCTATCGTGCGATGTATACAGAGCAAGGCGTTAGCGTCGATACGATTCAGGCAGTACAAGCGATTAACCCGCATATGCCACTTGATTTTGATCAGCGTATCCGTGCCGTGCAAGCATTTAGCGAGCTGTCACAAGCATCGATGTTGGCTGACTCAAACAAACGTGTTGCCAATATATTGGCCAAATCAGAAGTGAGCGTGGCTGATACAGTCGACGAAGCGCTACTATCTGAGACTGCTGAGCAAAATTTGTATGCGAATGTGAAGCAAGCACAGACAGTGGTACAACCATTACTTGAGCAGGCTGACTATACGCAAGTATTGCAAACGCTTGCTAGCTTAGATGAGCCGTTGACACAGTTCTTTGATCAAGTAATGGTCAATAGTGAAGACGCTGCACTTAAAAGCAATCGCTTGGCATTGCTAAAGCAGGTTCGTGCGTTGTTCTTGACTGTGGCTGATATCAGCGAGCTACAACTGTAGTTCTGCTAAAAGCTGATTGTTATTTTAACCTGATTATTGTTTTTAAAGAAAAACCTGGCTTATCATGGCCAGGTTTTTCTTTTATAAAGCAGCGTCATTAGTTGGTACGGTCATTTATGAGCACAGCCATTTTTTAGAAGTGTCATTCAGTGAATTTATTCGACAATTCAGTGTCATCAGCAATTAAACGGTAAAGGCATTGTATTATCGCTATTATTGACGGTAAAATTTATCTTATTAAAACGTCACGAATAATCAGTTGCTGAGCCGTTTCTATTATTTCTCACGTTTAACCCTCATTGAAGGAGCACTGCCGTGTTTGCCGTTATGATTGTTATCCTCATTATTTGGGCATCGATGTGGGCTTTTTATAAGTTTATGTACCCACGCGCACCCAAAAGCATGATGCCAAAAGAAGGTGATGTGACCACACCGCGCCAGTGTAATTTTTGTTGCAACAACTTGGCTGAATATCGCGGTGTACTCGAAACCGGTAGCGTGGCGATAGATAGCGATAGTAATACTGAAGCTGATGTTAAAAGCAGTCAGGAGTTGTTCTTTTGCAACTATGAACATCAAGCAGACTTTCACGCGGGCAAGACTTACAAACCTTATGCTTAAGTAGATAAGTGACTGACATAAAAAAGCGCTTAGCTTTATTGGCTAGGCGCTTATTGGCTTAATAAAGTACGATGCGTTTACAGAATAGAGTGTGCGTCTTTCATGATTTTATTGAGTAATGCTTCAGATTGTTTGCTTTGCTGCATACGATCTTCGTCACTTCTTTGATTGGCATGGATTTTTTCATACAAATTCAAGCAGCACAGTACCAATAGACTCTCCTGACTGAGGCTAGGCGCTTCTTTTTTTAGATCAAGGGCGTGATTATTGATATAAGAGACCGCTGACATTAGCTCTTCTTGCTCGTGTACTGGGCAATAGATGGGGTAGGTCACACCTGCAATCGCGATATCGACCTTTTTGATTTGTGGCTCAACAGGCTTAGTCGGTTTGATTGTTGCTTGAGATACTGTGCTGGCTGTGCCTGCTCCGGTAGAGTTGGTTTTTTGAGATTGCGCCCTTATATCTTGCGCTTGGTTATTGTTTGGCTGTTTTTCTATCAGTTTTTTTTGGTCATCAGTCATGATTAATCCTAGCGTATGTGGTCAATGAAATAAGTGATATAGTCAAATCTATATAAATCCGCTACGTCGTCATCCTCGCTAAGCATACTAATGTATAACTTGCACTCGGTTCCTTTGTATCGAAATTATATTGAACCGACTATACGAGTATGACAGGTCGTGCTGAGTAGCTAGATGAACGGTTTGTTTGTATCATCCGTTATCGCTAACGATTAACCTTCCGCTTGGTCAATCAGCGTGAGACGTTGTAGCACCACTTGTGTACGTTCAGCTGCCAGCTGGTTTTTCTTTTGCAGCTCACTGTTCTGTTGTTTGATATCACTGTATTGCTGTTTGAGTTCGTTATTATGCTTTTGCAGGTCGCTATTTTGTTGTTGCAATTGGCTGATTTCTTTTTGTTGTTTGTCTTGATCTTCACCAATCATATGATGCGCTTCTGCTAGGCTTTGATAGCGCTTGTCGAGATCATTCAATTGTTTTTTAGCAGCATCACGTTCGCTGTGACTGGTATCAAGCTTGGTTTTTAGGGCGGTGAACTCTTTTGAATCAGTAACAGGATGTTGTTTTAGGCTGCTAAGTTCAGCACTGACAAGCTGATACTGTTTTTTGATGTCGAGTACCATTTTTTCTAATATTCTAAGTTGGTCATACATAGTCAGTTTTTATCCTTAACAAGTAAGCGTGAATGAGTTTTGTTCGCTGCATTTAATAATGCCATAGGTGACCGCATAATATCTATATCAACAAAGTAATTACAAGCATGAGGCTTGGTATTTTTACTTTTATTCGTGGGTGATTTGTCTAAGACATCTTACAGCGACTGTTTTTATTTTATAAGCAAATCAATTACTAGGATCTCTATTATGAATGATAATATCTCTGGCTGGAACACTTGGTTGACTGCGTTTGACGATTGGACCGATGTGTCTATCAGTGAGGTGCATGGCATGATGACAGGGCTGATGACGGCTTGCAATGCCCCTGATGAGGCCGTCTGGGCTAAGGTGTTTGAAGAGCTGAGCTTTTCATCGCTACCTGACGAAGCCTTGACCTTGTTGACAGAAGAAGCTGAAGACACTGTATTCCAGCTCAAAGATAAGGATGATGCGTATTCTTATACACCGCTGGTGCCAGATGATGAACATGACTTATACGAGCGCGTGATGGCATTGAAACAGTGGGCGAACGGCTTTATGACCGGTTTTGGTATCACCGACTGTGGCCTCACCAAAGAAGAAAATGAGATGCTGTCTGATTTGGCCAAAATCGGTGGCATTCGCTTAGAAGACGACGAAGATTTTGAAGGTGGCGAAGAGTCTTATCTTTATATCTATGAATTTGCGCGCATGGTACCAGTCAGTTTTGCCACACGTAAGCGCAAGGCCGTCAAAGACATCGCGCTGATCGCTGGACTGTCTATCGATGCAAAAACCACCAAAGAGCGACAAGCAGAAGGAAAGTTGCCAAAGCCAATGCCACCAGTGGTTGATGCGATGAATCAAAATAATCCATCGTAAGGCGAATTTGACACCTCATAATAAGGATGTTTTATGACTAAGAATGTTAATAGTAATGATGTTCAGCCGAACAGTACGGTGTATCCCAAGCAAAGTCTCGATTGGCTGACGCGCCTTATCGCCTTTGATACGGTCAGTCGCCACTCAAACTTAGCACTCATTGAAGACGTGAAAGCGTATTGTGAGCAATTGGGTTTGACAGTCGATTTGACCTTTAACGATGCTAAAACCAAGGCCAATTTGTTTGTTACAGTACCTGCGGGCAAAAACGCTGATATCGTGAATAATGGTCTGGTCTTGTCTGGTCATACCGACGTTGTACCCGTCGATGGTCAAGACTGGGCGTCAGATCCATTCATTGCGACGATTCGTGGTGACAAGCTATATGGCCGCGGGTCTTGTGACATGAAAGGCTTTATCGCTTGTGCGCTGAGTCTATTGCCACAGGCAGTGCAGCTGTCAAATAGCGGTCAACTGCGTCGCCCGCTGCATTTGGCTTTGTCGTTCGACGAAGAGGTTGGCTGTTTGGGTGCGCCATTGATATTGGCTGACCTAAAGGCACGTGGTATCACGCCTGACTATTGTATCGTGGGTGAGCCGACCAATATGGCAATGGTGGTGGCGCACAAAGGCATCTCCATTTATCGTTGCCGCGTGCATGGCAAGTCAGCACATTCATCGTTGACAGCGCAAGGGGTCAATGCCATTAGCTATGCCAGTCGCTTGGTTGGTTATGTGGATGAATTGGCAGAAACGCTTAGCGCTCGTGATGATGGTGATACGCTGTTCACGGTGCCTTATTCAACATTATCAGTCGGTACGATACAAGGCGGCACAGCGACAAACATCGTGCCCAATTTGTGTGAGTTTACCTTTGATTATCGTAACCTGCCGCACATGACACAAGACGATATCCTAGAGCCAATTCAAATAAAGGTGGCAGAGCTAACGGCACAGATGCAAGCACGCGCGCCAGAGACGGGTATTGAGCTATTACAAGAAGTCAGTGTACCGGCAATGACCGATAACGACAGCGCTGAGTTGCAATTATTGATAGCGGCACTGACAGGGGATGACGAACGCCAAAAAGTGGCTTATGCGACAGAAGGTGGTCAGTTTACCAATGCGGGCATTCCAACGATTATCTGTGGCCCTGGCAGTATTGAGCAGGCTCACAAAGCAGATGAATATGTTGAGCTAAGTGAGATGACACGCTGTGATGCCTTTTTGCAGAAATTGCTAGACAGCTGCACCATTAAATAATGTATTAAAATACTAGGGCATGTCCTCAATTCAATCGACAGTCATCTAAATGGGTTAAAAATGGCTAAATCTTGCCAAACGGCGTCAAATAGCTGACTAATATCTGCGCTATTTTCCTTGTTTGACTACAATTTATCTCATTTTTATCACCATTTTTAAAATGAGGACACGCCCTAGACATAAGTATATAATATGAGTAAGTATAAATAATACCGCCTAAATGGCGGTATTGTTTTTTGGTAATGTAGCAGCTCGTGAGAGAGCTGCTGATATATACATAGTAGGGGTTTGTTGTGACTTGGCATCTGTTTGCATTATTTTTCGCCAGTACGTTTTTTATCTCGGCGACCCCCGGTCCGAACATGCTGCTAGCATTTCAGTACGGTATGAACTATGGCGTCAAGCGAACACTGTGGACGCTAGCAGGGTTAAGTCTTGGGCTATTTATATTACTCCTCTCGACGCTACTTGGACTCGATGTAATCAGTCGCCAGTCACCTTGGCTACTGACGATTATCAAAGCAGTTGGCGCGGCGTATCTAATCTATCTAGGTATCAGCTCATGGCGTGATGCGGGTGATGGCAGTTTAATGAAAGACGCTCGCGAAATGAGTGAAGAAGTCGCAGCGGAATACTCTGCGGTTGACAGTGAAAGTGAAAGCACGGCTAATACACCGCAGCCACGATCGCTCTCTAGCGCGGCAGTCAAAGTATCACCAAGTAATACGACTTTATTTCGTACGGGTGTGTGGGTATCGCTATCCAATCCAAAAGCCATCTTGTTCTTCGCAGCCTTCTTCCCCAAGTTTATAAATTTTAGTGCGCCATTATGGCCGCAGTATGTCTTATTAACTATAGGATTGTTTTTAAGCGAGACAATTTGGCAAATCATTTATACGTTGGGTGGCAAAAAGCTGGCAAGTTGGCTAGATGTTGGTAATCGCCTAGCTTGGCTCAATCGTGGTTGCGGAGTGATATTTATCGTCATTGCTGCGGCTCTATTGGCTGAAGTTATAAACAGCTTTATGGTTTAAATATTTCTAAGTACTATATTTAAAGTGATATTCTCAAAGTAATAATTTAAATTAATAGTTTAGATGAGATGTAATTTTTATAGTATTCTCTATTTAAATAAAATTAATTATTGACTTTATTTTTTAAATCGTTATTATTGCCACATTGATTTATTAGCTTCTATGAAAGCGATAAGTTATTCCAATAATTCTGCTACTATTGTCTACAATAATTAGCCACAACCTATGGAGGAATCATCGTGTCCTATTTAACTATCAAGACGTTTTTAAAGATTGAATGTGTAAACTACCTGACAGCAATGATGACTTCGAACAGGTTTGGCTGAATCTATATACAAGCTATTGAGTGATATCCTATTGAGTGATATCAACGCATAGCCTTCTGTATCTAATCGCTCTATCCTTCTTTTAAGTCTACTGTGCCAAAATTGCTCTGCGATTGTGCTAAGCCATATTGCGCTTGCTGTTACCTGTCTACCTAATATTTTTCTTTACCGTTATTGCTAATGAGGCGATTCACGCTATTGTTTAGCGTATGCCTTTCTGCGCGTATAATATTTATGCTCTCAATTTTGGTATGGTAAAAGCTTTCTTTAAAACGTCCATCATAAATTAACTATGCATTTTTATTGATTTTTTAATTAATAAAAATACGGTATTTTATTGTCTTTATTTTATGATCTATTAACTTATGTGCTTATTAAACGTATCGTTTAATGGAGACGGGTAAGTAATGTCTAAAAATTAGTAAATTAAAAAATATGTATGGTTATAAAAATAATAAAACGGAAATAATAAATCATGAGCATTAAATTAATATTAAACGAAAATCGTAAGCACGGCGTACCCGTCAAGATTTACACCTCAGATGTTGAGCAAGGTGCAATGCAGCAATTGCGCAATCTAGCCCAGCTAGAGTTTGTACACTCACACATTGCGGTGATGCCGGATGTGCACGTTGGAAAAGGCGCCACAGTCGGTAGTGTGATTCCGACCAAGTCCGCCATCATTCCTGCCGCAGTCGGTGTGGATATTGGCTGCGGTATGAATGCGGTACGTCTGTCCCTGACGGCGAGTGATTTGCCTGACAGCTTAAAATCACTGCGATCGATCGTTGAGCAGCAAGTGCCTGTTGGTTTCAACATGCACAAACAAATCCAAGCCAAGAACTCAACGCTTGATCCACTAGGAAAACGCCTAAAACTGATTACTGATAAGCATCCAGGTTTACTCAAAATGCTCAAAGGTTTTGAGCGTACTTGGGCAAAGCAGCTAGGAACACTAGGCGGTGGCAATCATTTCATTGAGCTTTGCTTGGATGAAAACAAAGATGTCTGGGTGATGTTGCACTCTGGTAGCCGCGGCATCGGTAACTGTATCGGCCAGTACTTTATCAATTTAGCCAAAAAAGAACGTCAATCGCGCTTCGGTCATGTGCCAGATCGAGATTTGTCGTACTTTGCTGAAGGGTCTAATAGCTTTGCTGATTATGTTGAAGCAGTGGGCTGGGCGCAGGATTACGCGCTTGAAAACCGCCGTGAGATGATGCGTCTCGTCATTAAGTCATTGCAGTCGCCACAAGTGGGGTTGCCACGATTTCAGCTGACCAAAGAAGCCATTAATTGTCATCATAACTATGTCAATGAAGAGGTGCATTTCGGTGAGCAAGTCTATGTGACGCGTAAAGGTGCTATTAGTGCTTATGCTGGCGAGCTCGGCATTATCCCAGGCTCTATGGGCGCAAAATCCTTTATCGTACGCGGTCTGGGCGCAGCGGAATCGTTTTGCTCATGTTCACATGGGGCAGGGCGACAGATGAGCCGAGGTAAGGCCATGCGAGCATTTACCATCGATGAGCTAAAGGCGCAGACTGATGGCGTCGAGTGTCGCAAAGACAAAGGCGTCATCGATGAGATACCAGGCGCTTATAAAGACATCGATGAAGTGATGGCAAATCAAACGGATTTGGTTGAGGTGGTGCATACGCTGAAGCAGGTCATGTGTATTAAAGGCTAATGAGTAAAAACATAGAGAGTCACGACGTTGTCAATCGAGCTTAATGTACTAAGTGTACTATTTGCGCTCGATTTCCTAGCCGTGGCCTCACTATGCTGTCACTCGAATATATAAAACAGATTTAGAGTTATTGAAAATATAGGTAACAATATGAGCTTAAAAGAAACCTTAAAAAAGGCCAAACAGATTGAACGACAGTTAGAACAGCAAGCTGAGACAGGTGTGCAACACCCGCTAGGCACTGTCAAGCCGCGCAACTATTTAGCACTGGATCCACTATTAAGAAAAGGTGGTATTCACGAAAAAGAAGATATCGATATCGTCCGCAAAAAACGTCGCCGTGAGACCAAGCAGCAGTTACGGAAGACAGATTGGTTATCAGAATAATGAGGATTAACATTCACGCCCAAAAAAGCCGTTCGCTATTATAGTGAACGGCTTTTTTTATTTTTACTTAAACTTATAACTTAACCGTTATGCCAATATTTCGATTAGCTCACCTTTCACCATGTGTGGGCTGACGAAATCAGTAATACGTACGCTTACGAGTTTACCTAACATTTCATCCATTTTCTCGACATCATGAGGGAACATAACGGTACGGGTGTTATCTGCAGTACCGATTAAACAGTCAGGATGACGGTTGGCAACTTGTTCAACCAAGACGCGAGTCGTGGTACCGACCATCTCATGCGTTTTCGCAAGCGTTGAGTCAATGATGACTTTTTGGAATTCAGCCAAGCGTTCTTTTTTAGTTTTGAAACTCACATCATCTGGCAACTCTGCCGCTGGTGTGCCTGGACGTTTAGAGTAGATAAAGCTGTAAGAGTGATCGAAGTTCAATTCTTTTGCTAAGTTCAATGTATCTTGGAAATCTTGATCCGTTTCACCAGGGAAGCCAATGATAAAGTCACTCGACAAGTGAATATCAGGACGAATGGCTTTAAGTTTATTAATCTGATTGATATACACATCAATCGTGTGATTGCGTTTCATCGCTGCCAAGATAGCATTCGAGCCACTCTGAACCGGTAGATGTAAGTGTGATACCAGCTCTGGCAATTGTGCATACGCATCAATGATGTCATCAGTGAATTCAAGCGGATGGCTGGTCGTATAGCGAATACGCTCGACACCATCGACATGCGAGACATAATGTAACAGCTCAGCGAAACGGCAAATACTGCCATCATCTTTTTCGCCGCGATAGCCGTTGACGTTTTGACCCAAGAGGTTGATTTCACGTACGCCTTGCGCTGCCAAGCTATCAATCTCTGCCAATACATCATCGAGTGGACGGGATAACTCTTCGCCGCGAGTATAAGGTACCACGCAGAATGAGCAATATTTTGAGCAGCCTTCCATGATAGAGACAAAGGCTTTAAAGCCTTCTACTCTTGGCTCAGGTAAAAAGTCGAACTTTTCAATACTTGGGAAAGAGACGTCAACTGTGCCGATACGGTTTTTAGGCGCGATTTCACGTTGTTCGTTTGATTGATCATACAATTCTGGCAGACGGTGCAAGGTTTGCGGGCCAAAAACCATATCGACGTAAGGCGCACGTTTTTGAATGTTATCGCCTTCTTGTGAGGCCACGCAACCACCAACACCAATGACAAGGTCAGGGCGTTTTTCTTTGAGCTTGCGCCAGCGCCCCAATTCTGAAAATACTTTTTCTTGCGCTTTTTCGCGGATAGAGCAGGTATTCATTAGCAATACATCGGCCTCATCGATATCATGTGTGACTTCCATGCCATGAGAATCACCGAGCACGTCGAGCATCTTGCCAGAGTCATAGACATTCATCTGACAGCCTTGGGTAGTCACAAAGACTTTTTTGGTGGCTGGTTTGTCGACTGGCGATTGGGCTGAACTTGCTTCTTTGAGTGCAGTGACAGCAGGCGCGCTTGCGGTTGTTTCAGCAGCAGCGTCATGATTGCGGGGATTGAATACAGTAACACTCATAAGGATAAGTCCATGATTGACTAAAAATATAGCGGGGTAGACGATTAACAGGTGGCGTATTTTATCACAACCCTCTACCAATGTGAAAAATTAGCACAGGCTATCTATCCGTCATATTATAAATAATTCATAGTAGTATCAATTATTTACTATCATTGGTCTCTATTTTTATAAAAAACAAGCATCACTATCATTTCTATGTTACACCGTACTGTCCTATTTATTGACAAAAGGTAAAGTGGATGGTTGAAAGCGTGATGAGTATAGTATGATAAGCGCAATAACCTCGGCGATGTTTGGTCAATCGTTGTTCACATATTTGTAGAGACATAATAAAGAGAGTCAATATGACAAAGTTGCGTGTTACTCGTAACATCAAGGATGAAGCGTCTATCAGTCAAAAACACGCGTCAAAGCGAATCACAGTAGGTACGCTACGGATGAGTGCACTGAGCGTCGCAACAGCGGTGAGTGCGCTTGGCATATCGCAAGTGGCCTGTGCAGAGCTGACATGGGGCGATGATGAGAGCTACCAGCAAGAAAGCAATTATCAGCAAGACAGCAGTATTGATTCGTTTATGGGCGCTGCTATCGCTGCTGATCGCGGTGATGTCAGTGCGCTCTATAATTATGAGCAAACGATGAGTGGCAGTTTGTTTGCGATGTATCCTACTTACTGGCGCATGAATCTGGATCTTGATTCACAGAGCTCAGCGGCTGTGTCGCAGTTTGTGCGCCAATATCCAGACACAGTGATGGCTGAGAAGTTAGTGGCTGACTTTGCTGAAACCAAGGCGAGTTCTAATGATTATGCGTCGGTCAGACAGGTGGCTAATCTGATCACCAATGCAGATGCCAGTGAGCGCTGTGCGGTGGCTTTAGGGTTTAATAATGGCGGCGATACCATGCGAGCTATGGCAGCCAAATCTGATGTTTGGTTGAATACCCTAAAACAGCCTGCGCTATGTGATCAGCTAGCGATGGAGATGAATAACAACGCACTGATCAGTAATCAGGATCGTGCCTCGCGCCTCAAGCGTATGCTTCGTAAAGGTAAGACAGGCGATATCATGGCATTGTCATCTCGTTTAGGTACGCCAATTAATTATTCAGCATTGAGTGAGGTTCAGCTCAATCCGTCCGAGTTTTTTAGTCGTTTTGGTCGTGAGCCTGCCAGTCAAACTAATCAACATCTGTATTTATATGCTATTGGTCGCCTAGCTGATAAGTCTTATCGTGAAGCGCAGCAGCAGCTGGATTTTGATATTAGCCAAGACAATCAGCGCTCAGTAAAACTGCTGAATGATGATACCCGTCGTTATGCATATCGTACCCTTGGGGTAAAGCGTATGAATCATAATACTGATGATGGTTTCAATGCTGAAGCAGTGGACTGGTTCCGTAATAGTTTAGATGATGATTTTAACTTCGAAGAAGCAGAAGACTATGCTATGGCGGCGATTCGTTTTGGTCGCTGGGATGATGTGGTCGAAGCCATCTCAAAAATGGAAGCTGAAACCCAAAAAGGCAATCAGTGGCAGTATTGGTTGGCGCGTGCTTATGAGCAATCAAGCAGTAGTAGTAAGCGCAGCACGGCCAAAAAAATGTATCAAAATATTGCAAAGAGTAACGACTACTACGGTTTGATGGCAAAAGACAAAATAGGCCAGCGTTTTGATGCCCGTCAACTGGGCGGTAGTAACTTGCCTAATGTCAGCACCGCTGATCGTGCCCGTGTCATGCAGGATGGTAACTTTGCACGTGCTTTTGCGCTGTATAATTCTGATGCCAGCCGCGCTTATGCCAATCGTGAGTGGAACTGGGCCGTCAAGCAGGCACGTGATAAGCGTGATGATAATCTAATCATCGCTGCAGCTCGCCAAGCGTATGATATGGGCTGGCTCGACCGTGCTATTTATGCTGTCGACAATACAGACAGAGTTGATAGCGTCGCGCTCTCACATCCAATGCCGCACCAAGATGCCGTGGTTCGTTATAGCCAGTCAGCAGGGATCGATCCAGCATGGGCTTATGGTATCATGCGTCAAGAGAGCCGCTTTGTGACATCGGCGCGCTCAAACGTTGGTGCCAGTGGACTGATGCAAGTCATGCCTGACACCGCAAAATATATCGCTCGCAATTTGGGTGAAACTTATAGCGCCAGTCGTGCCAACACGGGTGATACCAATATTCGTTATGGTACATGGTACATGGGTGATATTTTGGGCAAGCTCAATCGTCAGCCTGTCGTTGCCACAGCAGGCTACAATGCTGGACCTAATAATGCCAAGCGTTGGCAGCCTGTGTATGGTTCACTCGAGGCAGATCAGTACGTCGAGTCAATCGCATTTCCTGAGACGCGCAACTATGTTAAACACGTGATGGAAAACGCTACTATCTATAGCAGTCTTTTGGGCGCTCATCAGCCGATCAGTCAGCGTATGGGCACAGTACCTGCTGTCTTTTAATCTGCTTGGTTTTTTATCTGTACCTAGTTTTAGATGCGGCAGCGTATCAATTAGAGTATTAGAGACATAGCCTAATTAAATAGACCACTAACACATCATTGTTAGTGGTCTATTGTTATCAGCTTATAGATTGACCAAGACTTGTCAATTTGTCTAGGGCGTGTGGCGTGTCCTCATTTTAAAAATGGTGATAGAAATGAGATAAGTTGCCGTCAAACAAGGAAAATAGCGCAGATAATATCGAGATATTAGTCAGCAATTTGACACCGTTTGGCAAGATTTAGCCATTTTTAACCCATTTAGATGATTATCGATTGAATTGAGGGCATGCCCTAATAAAGTGTTTGTTTTTACAACATTTCTTGACCATTAAGACAAAGTTTACGTTTTTGCTATAGATTAAAAAAAACGTTTTGTTACCATTAGCTTAACTAGTACCCAAGTTTTTTTAGCTTATAAGTAGAAGGTTATCTCTCCTATACTTGAATACAGCATCTTAAACTATCGCCTATCTTTTATCATTGCTAACGAACTGTCCTCAGCCCTATGATTAAAAAAGCCAAAATAAGTGTAAATACACCGTCACTTCGTTGCTTATACCCATTAGGTACAAGAGTGCTGAACAGTCATGTCACGGGTAAAGTCAATACGGCAGTGGGTTTTGGTGCCTTGCTAATCATGCAAGGCATTATGATGTTATCTGCACAGGCTGCAAATACCGTCAAAACAGGTCAGCGTGTGTTGATGATTGAGATGACGCCAGCACTGTGTAGTCTGCAACCAACGCGCGCACGTATGCGTCAATGCCTAGAAGGATATTCGCTGACGGTATCAGGCTTGGACATGGGATACGGTGAGCGCTGCGGCCGTGGTAGTGAACCACGATTGACCCCATTACAACTAAAAGTGGTCAATCGCATCATGCCAGATACCACGGTACGTAGCCAAACATGGCAACGCTATGGTGCTTGTAGTCCGCTAAGTGCGAGCAGCTACTTTCGTCAAATTACTAACTATGCTGGTGCATTAAAGCTGCCCAATGAGCTCAATACTGGCAACAGTTATACCGTCGCCAAATCGCGATTTATCAGTCAAATGACACGTCTAAACAGTGGTATGTCTACTGCTAGTGTCGATCTTATTTGCCAAGAGGGAAGTCGTCGTCAGTCCATACTGACCGACATACATGTCTGCTATGAAGGCAGCGAGTTTGGCTCCTGCTATGGCAAAACCGACAACTGTGGTAGCAAGTTTATTATCTCAGGTGGTCGTTAGTTTTTAATCAAAACCCTCCATATATCGTCTCTTTAATGATGACTTTCCTGTCATTTATTTCTATTTTTTAGCGAACATAGTCCAATTCTAGCGTCAAATAATGGCTCTCTATCCTGCTATCTTATCTTCTATAAAGCGCTCAAGCGTATAGCCCAAAAGGATTTAAGTGCTATAAGTGTCAGCTTGTATAAAATGTAACAATATAATCTTCAGTAGGTCTCTTGCGGTATCTAGACGGTCAATGTGATGAAGTGCTACACTAGCTCTCGGTTTATAGATGCTGCTACGCAGCTCACCACTCGATATATAAAACGATAATCATCCATTAGCGTTATGAATTATCTAATAATCAATTAGGGAGTATTCCATGTCAATGAAACAGCCTTTACGTGTTGCCGTCACTGGTGCCGCTGGTAATATCAGCTACGCGATGCTATTTCGTATTGCATCTGGCGAGATGCTAGGTAAAGATCAGCCAGTTATTTTGCAATTACTTGAAATCACGCCAGCACTTGACGCCCTAAAGGGTGTGGTCATGGAACTAGAAGATTGCGCATTCCCATTGTTGGCGGGTATCGTTCAAACTGATGATGCTAACGTTGCATTCAAAGATATCGACTATGCTTTGCTAGTTGGCGCACGTCCTCGTGGCCCAGGCATGGAACGTAAAGACTTGCTAGAAGCCAATGCTGCGATTTTCTCAGCGCAAGGTAAAGCATTGAATGACGTTGCTAGCCGTGACGTTAAAGTATTGGTAGTCGGTAACCCTGCTAACACCAATGCCTTGATCGCTCAGCGTAATGCACCAGATCTTGATCCACGCAACTTCACTGCAATGACTCGTCTAGACCACAACCGTGCTATGGCACAGTTGGCTGGTAAGACTGACAGCACTGTCAATGACGTGAAAAAAATGATCATCTGGGGCAACCATTCATCAACTCAGTATCCAGATCTAACGGCTTGTACTGTAAACGGTAAGCCAGCTCTAGATCTAGTTGATCGTACTTGGTACGAAGGCACTTATATCCCAGAAGTACAACAGCGCGGTGCAGCGATTATTAAAGCTCGCGGTGCATCATCTGCGGCTTCTGCTGCCAACGCTGCTATCGCACACATGCGTACATGGGCATTGGGTACTGATGAGAACGATTGGGTATCAATGGGCGTTTACTCAAACGGCGAATACGGTATTGCTGAAGGTTTGATTTACTCATTCCCATGTACTTGTACTAATGGCGACTGGTCTATCGTAGACGGCGTTGATGTATCATCTGATTTCTCAAAAGAGAAAATGGCTGCGACTGAGCAAGAGCTTAGCGAAGAGCGTGATGCAGTAGCACACTTACTACCATAAGTAGATATTTTACTTAAGTGGTAATACCAAAAGTAGCACATAAAAAAGCCCTCTGAAATATGAGGGCTTTTTTGTGTCTGTCTGAACCAGTTTCATGATGTTTTATCGTGAATTAGCTGAATGGATAAAAACGCGCCATTAACACAATTGATAACGTTAGATAAACGTTGATTAACAGCTTTTTAGAGAAAGCTTGCTACAATAATTAAGTCAATTTGAATAATAACTAATTCACAATATTTAAGGAAAAATTATGTTGGGTGAACCAGAATATAATATGAATGAGCTATTTGCTCAATTAGGTCTTGATAACACTGATGAAGCGATTGATAACTTTGTCGAAAACAATCCACTATCAAGCGAAGAAAAGTTAACTGAAGCAAGCGTTTGGACGGACAACCAGCGCATGTTTTTGCAAGAAGAATGGCAAAAAGACGCAGCATGGGTTGAAGTCATCGACGACTTGAACGTGCGTATGCATCCCGATGCCTAAATACGTATAACCAATAACATATAGCTAATAAAAAGCCCCACGATATTGATATTATCGTGGGGCTTTTTTGTGCAGATGATGTGAGGTTAGCTAAACCTTAATCTTGCTCTTTACGCCACTCAAGTAAATCAGTGACATCTTGATGAATACCAGCCTTTAACGCCTCCAAGCCTTCGTAACGGCGCTCGCCATGCAAAAAATGTAAGAAGCGTACTTGCAAATTCAATCCATACAAATCAGCTTGCAGCTCTGGGAAATGGACTTCAAGGCGCCAGTCACTACCTTTATTTACTGAAGGTCTGATACCGACACTGGCAGTGCCAAACAAACTATGTGCTCGCAGCCCTGCTATACCTATCTGGTCATCGGTTGCATGCTTGCTCAAACCATCCGCTATGACATTTCCATCGTCGTCTAGGCTGACCACATCGACGGCAAAGATACCATGCAAAGCCGGTTTTATTCGCTGCAAATCGATATTGGCGGTAGGGAAGTTCATGGTGCGACCTATCTGATCGCCGCGGACAACCACTCCTGTGATGGCATAGTCACGACCAAGCAAGGCATTGGCAGCTTGAATGTCGCCTGCCAATAATAAATCACGAACGCGAGTAGAGCTGATACGTGCAGCGTCGTTATCGATAGTATCGATACTGCCGCTATCAATGCCATCGTTATTAGTATCGCCATCAGTGACTGTATGCAGATTGGTCACATCCAAGCCATAGTGACGCAAAAATTGGCTGTCACCAGTACGGTCATGACCAAAGCGAAAGTCGTCACCCAGCACCAGTGCTTTTACATTCAAACGCTTGGCCAAAATATCTGCAAATGCCTGTGCAGATAGCGAGCGAAAATCGCTATCAAACCCTGCCACGATTAAGGTCTCAACCCCATACTCTGCTAGCAATGCTTGCTTTTCTGCCAAATTGGTCAAACGGGCAGGTGCTTTATCAGGGGCAAAAAACTCACGCGGCTGTGGCTCAAATATCATGACAGCGGCCCCAAGGTTTTGGGCGCGTGCAATGTCACGAACTTGGGTGAGCATTGCTTGATGGCCCAAGTGAACACCATCAAAGTTGCCAATCGTCAGCACGCAGGGCGATAGCGCTACTGGACTGGTGGTTTCAGACAGCGCGCTTGGTGATGCGATCAGTTGCTCAAGAAAATAGGTTTTCATAAATTTCAGCTATGACAAGACCAAATAAAAAAACGAAAAAACACATCTATACTTAACATTGATGTGTCTCAAATCAGCCATTATAAAGTAAAATAGCCACACTAACATCCTATAGTCTGTGTGCAATGATTGTATGACTCATAGGACGGTTATTCTTTATTATCAACGATGCTAATCACAATCCCAACAACGATGGAGATCTTATGACCGATGCTGCCTTGAATACCAACCCAACCGAATTATCGACATATCAGCTCAGCGATCAGTTCTTTGTGCAGCATGCGAGTAAAGAAGATTTAGCAGGCGTTTTAGACGTCTATAACCAAAGCATACCTGGTAAACAGGCAACTGCCAATCTGGCATTGGTCACCATAGATGAGCGTATGGCTTGGTTTGAGGAGCATATAAACAGTACCACGCGTCCCATCTATGTGGTCAAAAAAGTAATAGCGAATAGCGACAGCACAGAGCAGACAGTATCACAGGTAGTGGCGTGGGGCAGCTTTAGCGATTTGTACGCGCGCACCGCCTATCATATCAGTACAGAGATCAGCGTTTATCTAAGTCAAGACTATCATGGGCAAGGACTTGGCAGCTCATTGACACGCTGGATGCTGACCCAAGCGCCACGCTTAGGGATACGCAATATCATCGCGCTAGTATTCGCTCACAATCAGCCAAGCTTAGGACTGTTCCGTAAGCTTGACTTTGAGCAGTGGGGATATATGCCAGAGGTATGCGACATGGATGGATTCATCGCTGATGTCGTGATGCTCGGTAAGGCCGTGACCTCAGATAATACTTCAGAACAAGAGACTGAGATGCGTTAACCCAAGACATCTTAAACTAAGAAGCGTTAGCCTAAGAGATTTAACCTAAGAAGCGTTAGCCTGAGAAAATTCTACCTAAGAAACCTCAACCCAGAATCTTCCATTGATCTTTTATTTTCTGCAGCTGATAGGTCAATGGTGCAGGTTCACTCTGTCCTTTGAGCATCAACTCGCCGGTAATGGTGGCACGGGTTTTGTCATCATTATAGGTGGTATCGGTAATAGTAACGCCTTCGACTGTCTGCTGAAATGCCGACTGAGTGTTGGCAAGTTCTGCTTCAAAATTTGCCATATCTACTTGATAGTAAGCTACCGCGTCTTTTACATCGCCATAATACAAACTGTTTAGCGCTTGCTTTACTGTATCTTCTGGTGTGCCAGCTTGCGTTGGATTGGTCACTAGGCTCTTTTGTTCGGTCGCAGGGGTCACTGGATTGATATTATCACTATCAATCGTTGTCTTATCTTCAGCACCGTCTGTGACTTTGCCTGTTTCGCCACTACTATCAGTGGTCTCTTCTTGATCGGCCATATCATTGTTTAATGTGAAGTCTTCTGAGGTCTCAACGGTCGCTGCGGTATCTTCACTATCGGTGGTAGCTTGAGTGTCCGCAGATTCATTATTGCTGCAACCGCTAAGCAGTAGTCCGGTACTCAGGACACCCGCCGATAGTAGGGTCGGTAGGCGCTGGAAGATTGGCTGTTTTATTGTCATATCAAACCTCAAATTTCATGTATTCATTAGTGGTTCATTATGACAACTATCAGGGGCGAGCATTGTCAATTCTCATAACAGGCTTGTTTTGGTTTCGTAAGCCTATATCTGCCGGTATTGCAGTCTATCCATGCTTGAGCTGGCGAGGACGGAATCCTGTCGCGAGTAATACCACACCATACACAATGGCGCCTACGGCACACATGATAACGAGTGCGATGATACGTTGCCACTGGGCATCATCGGTAGGGAAGTAAGGTAGCATGGCATACAGTATGCCAATCATTGAGCCAGTTGCTATCGCAAATTGTATGAACAGTTTTTTCCAATGAGGGCCAAAACGGAAGATATCGCGCTTGTGTAAGAAGTAATATAACAAACCTGCATTGACGAAAGATGCCCCTGTCGTTGCCAACGCCAAACCACCGTGTAGCGGTATCTCTAAGAAATAAAATATACCAATAAATATCAAACTAAAAACCATATTGGCAATGACGGAGATGATACCAATCTTTACGGGTGTTCTCATGTCTTGACGGGCAAAAAAAGCAGGCGCAAAAATCTTAATGAGCATGAACCCTAGGATACCACCTGCCATACTGCGTAGTGCCAGCGAGCTCATCTGTGCATCACGTAAGGTAAACTCACCACGTAAAAACAGCGCTTGCATCAGTACATCGGCCAATACAAATAGCGCGGCTGAGGCAGGGACACCGACCAAAATAATCAGACGTGCCGCCCAGTCAATGGTCTTTCTAAAACTGACATCGTCTTTTTGAGCATCACTTTTTGACAGACTCGGTAAGATAACCGTACCAATCGCCACACCAATCAGACCCAATGGTAGCTCGCTCATACGTTCAGCCGCATAGAGCCAAGACACCGAACCGCCAATCATCAATGAGGCAAATATCGTATTCAACAATAAATTAATCTGCGTCACAGAGACACCGAAAATAGCAGGGAGCATGAGCTTTAAAATACGACGAACGCCTTCATGCTGAAAGTCAATCTTGGGCGCGACCAACAGTTTCTGTTGCCATAGCTGCGGCAGTTGTATCAAAAACTGTAGTAAGCCTGCGATAGCAACTGCATAGCCAAGCGCCATGATAGGGGTGCCAAACATAGGGGCAAATATCAGCGCCCCACCGATCATACATAGGTTTAATAATACTGGCGCAAAGGCGGGCGCCGCAAACCGACCATAGCTTTGCAGAATACCACTGGCAAAAGCGGTCATGGAAATAAACAGCAAATAGGGAAAGGTCAGGCGTAGCAGCTCAGCGGTAATGGCAAACTTGTCAGGCTGATCGGCAAATCCAGGGGCAAATAGTGTGACCACCCAAGGCGCGATTAAAATGACAACCACCGTCAGCATCGACAAGACCAGTAATAGTGCACCTGAGGTACGGCTGACTAAAATTTGCACTTGCTGTAAGCTGTATTTTTCTTTGTACTCTGACAGTACCGGAACGAATGCTTGGCTAAAAGCACCCTCAGCAAATAGACGTCGCAAAAAGTTTGGGATTTTGAAGGCGACCAAAAAGGCATCCATCAAACCACCAGCCCCAAAAACCCCTAACAATACGACATCACGTACCAGACCTAAAATACGCGACAACATGGTCATACTACTGACGACCATGGTTGAACGAAATAACCGACTTTTTGCCATGAGAACCTATCTTGCTGAGTAATATACTGAGTTGTTTAATAAATGGTTGGCGTAAAAAAACTGACGAATTATAGCACTTTCACAATCGAGATAAATGGATTGGGTGTGGAAATCGCTTTTGCTATGACAATGTGTGATCTGATGATTTTTTGGAGATTAGCTGCCGCAGCTTTGACCACTCAAAATAATCACCAGGGTCGGTCTTCCGTCCTGGTGCGATATCACTATGACCGGTTAAATGACGCCGCGTTTTGGGATAGGCTGTGTATATAGCAGCGACTATTTCTGCCAGTGTCTCATATTGAGAGGCGGTAAAGGACACAAAATCTGACCCTTCAAGTTCGATGCCAATGCTATAATCATTACACTCAGGCCGTCCCAAATAGCTTGACCGACCTGCATGCCATGCGCGCTCATTGAAATTGACAAACTGAGTGATAGCGCCATCACGCTCGATAAATAAATGTGCTGATACCTCTGCACCTTTGATGGTCTGAAAATACGGATGAGCATCCCAGTCTAATTGATTGGTGAATAACGCCTTTACATAATGAGTGCCATCAATGCCGCATGCACCAAATTCATTCGGTGGTAGACTGATATTGTGAATGATAATCGCGTCAATACTCACATGATTCGGTCGTACATTATAGTTTGGTGAGGCAAGCCACGTGGCTGCTGAGAGTAAGCCGTCTGTGATAGTCATCGATGATGTAGAGGACGATAGGGGCAACGAGCTTGATGAAGATGTGGGCATAGTCCTCTCTTTTTATGATAGCGGTGATACGAGTAATGATTATAGTAGTAGTGATAGAGACTCTATCAAAGTAGTTATATGATAATGCACTTTTTATAGTAGTTGATTTTTTGATTCAGCAGACCTTGATAGCGCTGATAGCGTATGAATAATAACGTGCGAGATTTTACCTCATGTCTATGAAACTGACGTCTATATCTATAGATGCTACCTTAGCAAAAATCGGCCCACGAGCATGTTTGTCAGTGGCTGTTGCCGGATTGCTATTCTCTGTACCGGCTTATGCATTCTTACCGACGCCACTCTCAGTCATTGAGCCTGACACCTCATCTGCATCGCCATCTACATCGCTCGCGGAATCACTATCGTCTGAATCATCAACCGACCTATCACCTGCTGATTTTGATTCAGTTGCGTTATCTGAGTCAAATAATAGTCATAGCACGGAACAAAATACTCAAGACAGTCCTGCGGTAGCGTCAAGCATCACTAAAGATAAGTTGCTGTTAAAATGGCGCAAGCAGGTGAGTGCAGACAATCTAGCAAAGCATACAACGTGGCGGCGCTTATTATATTTTTACGATGATAAAAATAATGTATTTGGTAAAAAGAAAACGGAGAGTTTGGTCGATGATTCACGCTTCTTTTTGAGTGAGAACGGCCAGTACGATTCAGGTGCAGAGCTCGATGCCATGCTAGTAGCGCTCGCAAAAGAGCTGACACTACCGCCGACTACCAACAACCAACAGCTTGATGCCCACCCGAACAGTAACGACTCTGTACTATGCCGTTTTCCAGCACGTGCTGCATGGTTAACCCAGCAGTTAAACATCGGTGATGTAAGTCTATCAACTGAGTGCCCAAAGCTCGACGAATGGATGTCGACATTGGCACCTGAGCAGCTATCTATTGTATTTGCTCAAGAGTATTTGGACAATCCGCTCTCAGCGTTCGCTCATACTCTGCTGCGTATCGATTCAAAAGAAAGTGTGGCTGACCCTAGCCGAATCCAGCACGCTCATGCACTCAATTATACGGTAGACGGCGATCCAGACGATAGCTTTCCGATATACTCCGTCAAATCAATGATTGGTGCTTACGGCAGTCTTATTGAGATTGATCCTTATCCAGAAAAGCTGGCAAAGTATCTACAAGATGACGAGCGTGACACGTGGACATATCGATTGAATCTGACCCCAAGTGAGGTGCAGCAGATTATGCGACATGTTTGGGAGACTAAGTCGCTCAAAATGCCGTATTACTTCACCACGGACAATTGTGCCTCTGAGATTCTACGACTTATCGATGTTGTTCGTCCGCAGCAAAGTTTATTAAGCAAATTACCTTATGCCGTCATCCCCTCTGATGTGATTCAGCTATTAAGCAGTAAAAACCTTTTGGCAAGTACTGCTTATACCCCTGCCGATAACACGTTACGTCAAGCTCAGCTGAATGAGATTAAGCAACAGCGTCAGCAGTTGGGTTATCACAATAGCGCCAAGCAGACCGTTAGCGAGATAAAGTCTGCACAGCTCAATCCTATATCTAGCCTGTCAGCCGATAGCCAGACATTACTTAAGCGTCAAATAAACGTATCGGATAATAATCCAACAGACAGGCACCCACTACAGCTAGGGACTATAGGTATAGGGCAGCGCGGTGATAATGACTATATAGATATTGGGGTAAGAGCAGGGTTTCATGATACGCTTGACCACGCTTCAGGATATCCGCAGTTTTTTAACCTAGAAGGTTTGGCTGCGACCCTGCGTCTGTATGACACAGATGATAATAAGCCCAATCAACCAGACAGCGTAGTATTACAGAACCTCACTGTGATTCGTGGTCGCTCTTTCAACCCTGTCAACTCTGCCAAAAAAGGCAAAACGTGGGGCGCAAGTATCGAAGCGACGCGTGTCAATGATGGTTCGCAAAAAGACGGCACAGACCATTTAGTGGGTAGCGTAGGTTATGAGACGGGTTGGTCATGGGCATTTGGAACCCCTAATGCAGGTACGGGTGAGATGCCACCACAACTTTGCTATACCTTTTTGGCAGGCACGACTCAAGCGGGTCGCGGTATCAATAAAGGCTTTCGTGTTGGTGCAGGTGTCAATGCAGGCTGTCGTTATCAGATTAACAATCAGTTACGCGCGCAGGCTGAATTGCAACTGCCATATTGGTATCATGGCAGCAGCGATGAGTCGAACGTCCGTGGTCACTATTGGCAACCGATATCGACGCTAGGTCTGCAATACGATATCGATAAAAAACAAGCACTACGTATCAATGCCAACTATGACTGGCAAGAGCGCGTTGATACCAACGATGACATACAGCTGTCATACAGGCGTTATTTTTAAGCACATCATTTATAGATTTGGTTATTTTTTGGCGTTGTAGTAATTGTATTAAAGGAAAGAGCTTTATGAGTATGCAAAATTTACTGATTATTGGCCAAGGGGATATCGGCCTGCCACTCACCAATAAGCTGGCCTCTGAAGGTTATGATGTGACGGGACTTGCTCGTAGTGAGCGCCATCAGTATGATTTAGTAAACGACGCTAACTTCCTACAAGCGGATGCGTTAACTTTGACAGCAGAGCAGCTGCAACCGTTTACTCATATTGCCATTATCGTGACGCCTGATGAGTATTCGACCAGCGGTTATCACAACAGTTATCTAGCCATTAGCCAGCATTTGGCAACGCTTGCTCCACAGCTCACCAAACTTGAGCGTGTGGTATTCATTTCTTCTACTGGTGTTTACGGTCAGGACAATGGTGAGTGGATTGATGAGCATGCTGCACCTGTGACACCTGCACGCGCTGCGTCAAAGGTCATATTACAAGCAGAACAAGCATTGCAACAAGGCTTTGGCAAAAAAGCCATTATCATTCGTCCGAGCGGCATTTATGGGCGCGAGCGTCTGATGCAATTACGCAAAGCCCGCGAGCCACAAAAAGAACCAGTGGCAGCTAGCCACTGGAGCAATCGTATTATGGATCGTGACTTAGTGACGATTATTGCCAATGTTCTGACCACAGAGACACCCAAGTCTCTTTATATTGCGACAGATTATAGACCGGTTACCACGCTTGAGCTTGGTGTTTGGCTCAGTGAGCAAGTAGGTGAAGCACCGCCAGCTATTGATGATAAAAAAACCTCAGTGACAGGAAAACGCTTACACAGCAATATTCCGTTAGCTTGGCTTGATTATGCTGATTGGCAAGTAGGTTACCGTGATATTTTGGATTATCAGGCTTCGGGTCATTAAAATCCGGGTCATTAAGCCGTGGCTTCTCAGGCTTAGAATCATTAACAGCAAGATGGCTGTTTGGTTTTATCGCTCTCATTCGTTTTATGTTTTATAGTAACCGCTTCTGGAGATTTCATGACTCAGCCTTCAACTTCTGATGACCACCTATCTAATACCAAGCAGGTAGCAGAAGGCGATGACAATGCAGAAGTTCAGGGCAGAGATAAGGCTGAGCAATCCTCTGCCTTGCCCGTCAGTCAACAGCCTGCGATTGTACATCCTAATTTTGATCCAATGCAGTCACCCCTTGACCCTGCACGGTCATTGAGTGATATTCCAGAGCCTGCTCGGCGCTTAAATGGCCAATTACAGCGACTTTATGGTCACTCCTCGCGCTTTTATCAGCCTACTGAAGCCAGCTCGTCGAAATGGTCACTGATGGCATCAGATACTTTGGGTGAGCACTTGTCACTTCTCAGCGCTGCACAGTTAATTGAACTACCCGATAGCTTTTATCAGACGCATAGTGAGCCGCCCTTATTGTCTCCTTTAGCGGATATGATATTGTTAGATATGTCGGACATTCAGCAAGCCATTCGTGCCTATCCACAACTGAGCCGTTATGGATTTGAGGCGATTGATCATCCAGCTGCTATCGAGCCTAGAAATGATAAGGCTGCGCATAAAAGTGCAAATGAATCGGCAGCGTCTTTGCAAGTATTGACCAAGCGTTATAATCCTGACGAACTACTCAGCAGTGTCTACGCTGATGACTGGCAAGTGACATTACAACCGCAGCAATTTGAGACTGGTGAGGGCAGTTTGGCGACGGATATTCTGGCTTGTAGTGTGGCTGTCCATGCGCTAAAACAATGCAGCACTCGCAAAAGTATCAATCATAGTTATAGTGCCACCCAAATCTGTCAACATATCCGCAGTTATTTGCTCAGTCAGATTGTTCGTGAGCCGAGTCAGCGGCATGCCTATCGTCAAATGCGCATATTCAGTGGCCATGTCATCGTGGCGGCATATCATTTGGGCTGGCAAGTGCAGCAGCGAGAAGATGGTCAGAGCTATTTTAATCTCTCATCACGCAGTGGTTTATTGACTCGCTATGCCAATATGCAAGAGTACGATATCAATGGCTGGTTGAGTTAATGATTGGTCAAGTGGATCAATAATACGTACAATAACGCAAATTTTCTGCCCCTCCTTTTGCCGATAGGAATGCCATCATGTCTCAAGTACAACGCGCTCAAGATTCATCATTTTCATCTCATCAGTTCATTCAACTGGCCTTAGACAATCAAGTGCTTAAATTTGGCGAATTCGTCCTAAAATCTGGTCGAATCAGTCCGTACTTTTTTAATGCAGGGCTGCTTGCGACAGGTGAAATGCTATCGTTGCTCGCGCGCGGTTATGCAGATGCTTTAGCTGAACAGATGGCTGAACAAATGGCAGCCGCAAATGATGGCGCTGATCAGCAAGAGCTGGTCATATTTGGTGCCGCTTATAAAGGTATTCCATTTGTGGCAGCGACGGCGCAGGCGTTATGGCATCATCATGGTATCAATGCCCAATGGGGTTATAACCGCAAAGAAGCCAAAACCCATGGTGAAGGCGGCAATTTGGTCGGTGCTGATGTGAGTGGCAAGGCAGTGTGGGTGCTAGATGATGTCATTACCGCTGGTACAGCCATGCGTGAAGTGGTGGAGATTTTAGAGCAAGCAGGTGCCAGTGTGGCAGGTATTATCGTGGCGCTTGATCGCAAAGAAAAAGGCCAAGCAGAGCACTCTGCTATCCAAGAGCTGGCGTCGACACTACAAGTACCTGTACGTGCTCTGGTCGATATCGATGATTTGATCAGCTATTTGGCAGAGCAAGATAGCCAGTATAAAGATGCGACTCAGCTAGCCAAGATGCAGCATTACCGTGAACAATATGGCGTATAGTTGCGCACTAAATTTTCATACCGCTTGAATCTGTTTTATATTAATAAAATAACATAAGTGAGCTTTATTATGAGCCAAGAAAAATCGTTAAAAATACTTGTTATCATGGACCCCATCGAGCGCGTCAATTATAAAAAAGACACTAGCCTCGCTATGATGTGGGCTGCTCAAGATCGTGGGCATCAGCTTGGCTATTGTCAGATTCATGACTTATGGTTAAACCGTGGTCAGTTGATGGTTGATACTCAGCCGCTCACGGTTAAGCGTGATCCAGCAGATTTTTATACCTTGGGTGATAAAGTCACTGGTTCAGTCAGTGATTATGACGTGATTTTAATGCGTAAAGATCCTCCTTTTGATATGCGCTTTATTTATGCCACTTATATGCTTGACCATGCAAAGGCGGCAGGCGTACTAGTGGTCAATGACCCACAAGCGATCCGTGACTGTAATGAAAAATTATTTGCGACATGGTTCAGTGATTATATGAGCCCAACGATTGTGACTAGCAAACAGGCACATATCCGTCAGTTTATCGCTGAGCAACAAGACGTGATCGTCAAGCCATTAGACGGTATGGGCGGTACTGGTATCTTTCGTTTGACCACTGATAGCCCAAATATTGGGGTGACACTAGAAGTATTAACTGAGCTTGAGACTTTGCCAATCATGGCGCAGCGTTACCTACCAGAGATTAAAGAAGGCGATAAGCGTGTGTTAATCGTTGATGGCACCGTGGTAGATTATAGCTTGGCCCGTATTCCAACCAAAGGTGAGACCCGTGGTAATCTAGCGGCCGGCGGTAGCGGCGTCGCCATGGCATTGACTGACATTGAGCGTCAAGTAGCAGAAGTAGTGGCACCGATCGTCAAAGAAAAAGGCCTCATGTTCGTAGGTTTAGATTTAATCGGTGGCCGCATCACTGAGATCAACGTCACCAGTCCGACTTGTGTACGTGAGATTGATGATCAATGTGGTACAGATATCGCGACAGATTTTATCATCGCAATTGAGTTCAAATTTTCGGCATAAAGATGGCTATGTTTATCCGTATTTTGACGAGGTGAACCAGCTGTTTTAAGATATCGTTAACCATGGCACTGTTTTATGTACCATCAGTGCCGCACAAGACCAAGTCGTAACCAATTTGAGATCAAGTACGGCTTGGAAATTTGTGTCTTTCGCTGCATAAAGTACTGTATATAAGACAATGATTTACTCTATACTATGCGGACTTTTGCCGTGTCATTATTTTTCATCAGTGGCATCATAGCGGTAGGATAAACCTTTCATACCAATAAAATAAAAGATAGGCAGGCGTTCATGAAAACACCGCATATATTGATGATGGCAGCTGGTACGGGCGGGCATGTTTTTCCAGCGCTTGCCGTGAGCGACGAGCTGACCCAGCGCGGTGCGGTCATCCATTGGTTGGGAACGCCAAATGGTATGGAGAACGGTCTGGTTGAGCCGACTGGCTATTCTTTTCATGCTATTAATATGCAGGGGCTGCGTGGTAAAGGGGTAGGGCGATTATTGAAGCTGCCTGTGACTTTGCTATCAGCGACGATGGCTGCCGTAAAGGTGATTCGTAGCAATCAGATTGATGTGGTCGTCGGGTTCGGTGGCTATGTGTCTGCGCCTGGTGGTATCGCTGCCCGTCTGACCAATACACCATTGATTATCCATGAACAAAACGCCATCGCTGGTATGAGCAACCGCTATTTGTCCAAGCTCTCTACCAAGACACTACAGGCATTCGAGAATACTTTTGCCAATAGCGCGCAAGATGCCAAGCTTGAGACCGTGGGTAATCCTGTGCGTAATGCTATCACTGGTGTCGCAGCGCCAATGGTACGCTACGATATGAATGATAGCTCACCGCTGAAGCTACTAGTAGTGGGCGGCTCACTTGGCGCTCAAGTGTTAAATGACACCGTGCCAAAAGCATTGGCCTTACTCGATCAGCCATTTGAAGTCATGCACCAGTGTGGCCGCAATAATGAAGTCGCGACCCAAGCGGCTTATGGCGAACAGACATTAGATAAGCATCAGTTCACCGTACAGCCGTTTATTAATGATATGGCGGCAGCTTATAATTGGGCAGATATCATCGTTTGCCGCGCAGGTGCATTGACAGTGACCGAAATTCAAAATGTCGGAATAGCTGCTATTTTTGTACCGCTACCGCATGCGGTTGATGACCATCAAACGGCTAATGCACGTACATTGACGTCACATGATGCCGCCATATTGTTACCGCAGTCTGAGCTGACAGCCCAGCGTTTAAGTGATGAGCTTAAGGTGCTTGATCGAGAGAAGTGCCTAGCGATGGCTAAAAAAGGCCACGCCCTTGCCAACCGTAGTGCGACTAAGCAAGTTGCTGATATTGTTTGGCAGGCATTGTAGTCTGCACGGTTACTACCGCTCGTTTTTATTCATCAAATTTTACTGTCTTTTAATTTTATTGACCTCTAATAAAGAGAAATTCTTATGCCTAATTCTGCAAAAGCTCTACCTAAGCGTTTAATTGAAATACCAGAGATGCGCCGTATTCAGCATTTGCATTTTGTTGGTATTGGCGGTTCAGGCATGTGCGGTATTGCGGAAGTGATGAACAATCAAGGCTATCAAGTCAGCGGTTCTGACATCGCAGAAAGTCTGGTCACTAAGCGTCTACAGCAGATTGGCATCGAGATATCGATCGGTCATGACTCTAAAAACATCGCCAATGCTGATGTTATCGTTGTATCCTCAGCGATTGATCGCAGTAACCCTGAAGTTAAAGCGGCGCTTGAAGCTCGCCTGCCAGTGGTACGCCGTGCCGATATGCTTGGTGAATTGATGCGCTATCGTCATGGTATTGCGGTTGCGGGTGCGCATGGCAAGACGACCACGACCAGTTTGCTCACCACGATGATGGCCGAAGGACAATTAGATCCAACGTATGTGATCGGCGGTAAGCTAAATGCGTCGGGTAAAAACGCGGCACTCGGCAGCAGCCGTTTCTTGGTAGCAGAAGCCGATGAGTCTGACGCGTCGTTTTTATCCTTGCATCCAATGGCCGCGATTGTGACCAATATCGATCAAGACCATATGGAAACCTATGAAAACAGTTTTGACAAATTAAAAGCGGCCTACATTCAGTTTCTACAAAACATGCCGTTTTATGGTCTAGCAGTGGTCTGCGGTGATGATCCTGAACTGTATGCGATGATTGATGATATTGGTCGTCCTGTATTGACCTTTGGTCTTGAGCCTTTTAACGACGTACAAGCCATTGATTTGGTCACCGAAGGGACTAAAACCCACTTTACGGTATTGCGCCGTGACCGTGAGCCGTTACGTCTGACGTTGAACATTCCTGGTACGCACAATGTCTATAATGCACTAGCTGCTATTACGATGGCGACCGATGAAGGCGTAGATGATGCCGCGATCGTACGTGCCCTACAGAAATTTGAAGGCGTGGGTCGTCGTTTTGAGCAGCATGCCTCGGTCGATATCGATGATGGCAATGTCTTATTGATTGACGATTACGGTCATCATCCAAAAGAAGTCGATGCAACCATCAAAGCTGCTCGTCAGAGCTTTCCAGATCGCCGCTTAGTGATGTTATTCCAGCCGCATCGTTATAGCCGTACCCGTGATTGCTATGATGATTTTGTGGAGGTGCTATCAAGCGTTGATGAGCTACTACTATTGGATGTATATTCAGCAGGTGAGAGTCCAATCACTGGGGCTGATACCAAGTCGCTAGCCCGCAGTATTCGTTTGCGCGGTGAAGTTGAACCGACCATTATTGACAAAGACAATCTTGCACCTGTCATGCAGCGTTTATTGAAAGCCAATGATATGTTGATTACCCAAGGCGCTGGTAATGTGGGACAGATCGCGGTCGATTTGGCTGCCAATAACCTTTATATTAAGTAAAATAACAATACTAAATAAGCCAAAACTCAGGGATTATCTTCATGACGACCAATAATAAAGACAACATAAGCACTCAGGATGCTGCTGTTAGTGATGTGTCTGTAGACACCATGACTACTCACACAAAAGATGCCAGTCAGTTTGGTAAAGTAGCGGTTATCTATGGCGGCACCAGCAATGAGCGTAGTGTCTCTCTAGACAGTGGTGCTGCTGTGTTGCAAGCGCTACAAAATCAAGGCGTCGATGCCACACATTTTGACCCAAAGCACCAAGATATTACTGAGCTACGTGAGTATGATCGCGTGTTTAATGTCTTGCATGGTCGCGGCGGCGAAGACGGTTTATTACAAGGTGTGCTGCAGTGGTTTGATATCCCGCAAACAGGCTCAGGTATTTTGGCATCGGCGCTGGGTATGGATAAAGTACGCACCAAGCAGCTATGGCAAGGTTGCGGCTTGGCCACCGCACCATTTTCATTATTGACCGCTGAGACCGATTGGCAGCAAGTCGTGAATACATTAGGATTGCCGCTGATTATTAAGCCCGTTCATGAAGGCTCAAGCATTGGTATGACCAAGGTCAATACGCTTGATGAATTGCCAGCAGCCTATGCTACTGCTGTAGAGTGCGGTGATGCAGTGATGGCTGAGCGCTGGATTACTGGCCGTGAGTTTACGATTGTCATCATTGACGACGAAGCCTATCCTATCATTCGCCTTGAGCCTGCTGATATTACCAACTTCTATGATTTTGAGGCCAAGTATAATCGTAATGATACCAGCTACTATATTCCTTGTGGATTGAGTGCTGCTGAAGAGACGCATCTACAAGAATTGAGTCTGGCAGCCTTTCGTGCCGTCGATGCAAAAGGCTGGGGCCGTATCGATGCCATGCAAGATGAAGCAGGCAATTTTTGGTTGCTTGAAATCAATACCGTACCAGGTATGACCAGTCATAGTTTGGTACCGATGGCCGCAAAAGCGAAAGGAATGGACTTTGATTCATTGTGCTGGCACATACTAGCACAGACGTTGTAGCCCGCTATTAAGGCTATTGAATGTATCACTAGAGCTGCTATAGCACAACTTCATGTAAACTTGTGTAAATTCCTTGCTCCTAGTAGGTGTTAGGCTATTGTTTAATCATAAAATACGTTAATATTGTAATAATAGGTCTGTTTCAGTAATATTTATGTTTTTTTATGAATATTCATGATAAGTGATTCATAAATTAAGAAAAATGTTACGTTTAAATGAGACGAATCGCTGCATATACATAGTTTTCTTGACAGACTTTGATAATATAGCGAATTACCAAGCATCTGCAAAACATATGCAGAGAGACATCAATAAATAGCATGATCAGTTTTATGCAAATATAGGGACACAGGTCGTTATGGCTCAAACTGTCAACGAGGTAACTGACTTGATGAGTGATACAGCTGGTCGCCCAAAATCTAAAATCCAATTACCGCCTTTTGTCAAGTACCTCTTTATGGTGTTGGTATTAGGATTATTGGTGCTGATATTGGTGATGGGTGGTAAAGCATTACGTGATGCACCGCCTGCTGAGATCCATGTTAGTAATAAAGATTTGTCCGTTGGTCAATACCATGCCTTACAAGACGTGATGGATCAGCAGCAGGTAAGCAGCTTTTTTACCTCTGATTTGCAGGCACTAAGAGATATTACGATGGGTCTGGCTTGGGTCGACCAAGTGAGCATCTCTCGTGATTGGCAACGCGGTATTGTTGTGACGGCATTGCCCAAACAAGCTGTTGCCAATTTTGGCACAGAGCGTTTGGTTGATGCAAAAGGCTCAGTATTCGTCCCTGTTGATAGTCAAGATTTGACGCAGCAGCGCTTTGCGACCTTACAAGGTGAGATGAATCAAGCACCCGTTATTATGCAGCAAATGCAGCAAGTCAATGACTGGTACGCACCTCTTGGTATGCAGGTTGATGATATTATCCTATCACCTAGAATGACATGGTTGATACGGTTTGATAATGGGCTGCGTGTGATTGTCGATAATGAGAACACGGCACAAAAACTATTGAACCTCAGTCAGTTGCTTGGTCATCAGTTAAGTACCCGCCGAGATGAGATGCAGTCTGTAGACTTGCGCTACAAGAATGGTTTTACGATCGCTTGGAACGTAACAGCACCTGCTGATGAGTCAAAATAAAGAATATATGTAAAACATCATAGCGTTTTGATAACGCTTTTTTTAATGAATGAATAGGGGAGTGTTACGATCTCTCCTGTTTCGCGATAATTTGTCTGGTACCATGAAAAATAATGAAAATCTGGTTGTTGTCCATTTAAGTGCCACGGCGGTTTACGTCGTCATTGGCAATGTTGTCTCTGCAAGAGACATTCGCATTTTGGGTGTGGGACAAGCAAAGAACAGCGATTTTTATCAAGGCCGAATAAAGCATCGTGAACGCTTGCAGGGTGCGATTAAACAAGCTATCCAAGAAGCAGAAGACATGGCTAACTGCCGTGTACACAGTGTTTGGCTAACGCTGGCAACCCCTGAGCTTTCTAGTAAAAACAGCGCTGGGGACGTTAAGGTAGAAGATGACGTCGTTCGTGCCAAAGACATGGTGCAAGCATTGGCCAACGCCAAATCGCGAGATTTATCATCAGATTATTATTTGATGCATTGCTGTCAGCAAGGTATCTATGTCGATGACCAAGAGCATATGGTTGACGATGTTATTGAGATGATGGCGCATAACATTACGGTCATGTATCACATGATGATGATGCCCGTGGCCAGTCGCCAAAACATTCAGAAACTACTACAAAGTTGTGATGTTGGTATTGATCATATCGTGTTTGATGCGGTCACCAGTGCCGAATACAGCTTGATGAGTGATGAGCGTCAGCAAGGCGTTTGCTTGGTAGACATTGGTGCCAGTACCACTAGCATTTGTGTGTATAAAGAAAACAAACTCATCTTTACCCATTGTATTGCCACTGGCAGCCATGAAGTAACGATGGATATTTCAGCTGATTTTGGTATCTCCATGATTGAAGCTGAAAAGCTCAAAAAGAGTCATGGTACCGCTGATGTCAATAGTGTGGATCCAAGCTCGTTTTTCTTGTTCAAACCGCAAGGATCAGGCGATGAGATGAATATTGGCATTTATAACTTAGCCCGTATTGTCGAGGCTCGTTATGTGCAAATATTCACTGAAGTGGCTCGTCAATTACACGAAGCAGGTTTGATCGGTTATATTGACAAAGGTATCGTGTTGACGGGTGGCGGTAGTACCATTAAAGGTATGGTACCTTTTGCTAAAAAACTGCTCAAAATGCCAGTGGTAATGACAAACACGCATCCAGCCATTAGTGCTTACAACCATTTTGATAACGATGAGTCATTTAAGCAGCTCAATAGCCAAGTAAATAGTCGTCATTATCAAACGGCTTTTGGCACACTATTATATAGTCAGAGCGAGCAGTTTCGCCGTAGCGAAAAAAGTGAACCTGAAGCGATTCAAAAAAATCGAATGACGGGTGTTTTTCAAAGTGCAGGACAGCGTTTTGCTAATGTATTGAAAAAAATACTGTAGCGCTGTTTGCTGAAAAAATCAAAACATGCCATTTGCCCATATAATTTTCGAATTATTCAAGGATATAAAATGAGCGATGTTAAAAAACATATTTTAAGTAATAATAGCAACACTCTAAGCGATAGACATATTACTGTCTAGCTAGACTATTTACACCATACTCTGTCTTATTTAAATACATTTATATATAGTATGTCGATAGCGCGCCATATGAGTGCGTTACTTCGTATCGACCTACACGCTATCTGCAACTGGAGAATCTTTTTTATGTCAAAATACACCATGCCAGATGATAATCAGCTTCAAAATAACGGCCAAGCGAGCTTCACTGTATTCGGTGTTGGCGGCGGCGGCGGTAATGCAGTTGAACATATGGTACAACAAGGTATTAGAGGTGTAACGTTTGTCTGTGCTAATACAGATAAGCAAGCGCTTGATCGTCTAACTGCCCCTCATAAACTGCAACTTGGCGCAAAGACGAACCGTGGCCTTGGTGCAGGTGCAAATCCAGAAGTGGGCCGTGAAGCAGCAGAAAGCGAAGAAGAAGCCATCCGTGCATTGCTTGAGCATGCAGATATGGTATTCATTACCGCTGGAATGGGCGGTGGTACAGGCACGGGCGCTGCACCTGTTGTAGCACGTATCGCTAAAGAGATGGAAGTGCTGACCGTGGCTGTTGTGACCACACCATTTAAGTTCGAAGGCGGCAAGCGTATCAAAGCGGCTAAAGCAGGTATTGAGCAGCTAACTAACTTTGTTGATTCAATTATCACCATTCCAAATGATAAATTGATGAGTGTATACGGCAATATCTCTATGCAAGATGCCTTTAAAAAGGCAGATGATGTGCTATTGCATGCTGTGCAAGGTATTGCTGAGACCATCGCTAGCGAAGGTATGATCAATATCGATTTCAACGATATCCGTACTGCTATGACTGCTAAAGGTCATGCGATGATGGGTATTGGTCGCGCCAGCGGTGATGATCGTGCGCGTCAAGCCACTGAAAAAGCCATCAGATCACCACTACTCGATGACTTGCGTCTAGAGAATGCCAAAGGTCTATTGGTCAATGTGATCTCTTCTGAGTCACTATCATTGGACGAGATGAGCAAAATCAGCGCCATCGTTGAAGAAATCACTGACATCGATGACGCTCATATTTTCTATGGTTCTGTCATCGATGAAAAAATGGGTGAAGACTTGCACGTGACCGTTATTGCAACGGGTCTAACGTTAGACGAAAATGCAGGACAAGAGCCAGAAGTGGTAGAGCAGCCAGTACCTTCTGTTAATAGCACACAGCCTGTTGATCCTAATGTACATACCAGTGCATTAAATAGCCAAAAGCAGTCACAAGCGAAAATGCAGCAAGACAATGTGGTACGTCCAAGTGCTTCTCAAGAGAAGCCACAGACCAAAACAAACAGTATTCAAGATTACCTGAAGCGTCAACAAAACAAATAATTTTCGATATGTTTTGAGCTTAGGTACTTCTTAGAAAAAGCCAGCGTCCATCGCTGGCTTTTTTGTGTTTGACAGTAAAGTATTCTGTCGATGTAAAAGCACTCAGGTAAAAGAAGTATGAATAAAAGTGTTACAAATGATGGGTCAACTCGGTCTGATAGTAGCCGTCAAACACGCCATATAAGCGCAAAAGTAACCGATGAGTCAAGTACGATAAGTGTTATCAATCAAGGAGATAAGGAAATTAGCCATTTTTATCTATAGCGAATAAGGGCTAGGTAATGGTACACTGTGTCAATTGTAACAAAATATGTGAGAAGACAGCCATGAACCAAAGAACCATAAAAACAGCAATAGCCGTTACGGGTACTGGTCTCCATAGTGGTCAGCCTGTGGATTTAGAGTTTCACCCGCAGCCGATTGACACAGGTATTGTTTTTGAGCGCTCTGATATTGTAGGTAGTAAGCCAATCCCAGCGAGTGCTTTTTTAGTGCAAGATACGATGATGTCATCAAACCTAGTATTTGGTGGTACGAGAGTCGGCACGGTTGAGCATTTACTCAGTGCCATTGCTGGACTTGGTGTGGATAACCTTTTGGTTCGAGTCTCTGCATCAGAGATACCTATTATGGATGGTAGTGCAGCTCCTTTTGTGGCGCTGTTACTTGATGCAGGATTTTGTGAGCAAGAAGCCGCCAAAAAATTCATTAAAATTATACGTCCAGTACGAGTAAAAATAGAAGACAAGTGGGCAGAACTGCGTCCTTACGACGGATATGAATTAAACTTTGAGATCGATTTTGACCATCCTGCTATCGACAAAAACTTTCAACATGCACAGCTGCAGTTTTCTACTCAAAACTTCATTGAGCAATTGAGTACTGCGCGTACTTTTGGGTTTTTACGTGACATAGAGGCATTACGTCAAAACAATCTAGCGTTGGGTGGCAGTATGGACAATGCTATCGTAATTGATGATGTTAATATCTTAAATGTAGAAGGATTACGTTTTAACGATGAGTTCGTCCGTCATAAGATTTTGGATGCTCTAGGGGATTTATATTTGATAGGTTATCCGATTTTGGGTCGTTTTAATGCCTATAAGTCTGGTCATGCATTAAACAATTTGCTGGTGCGTGAGATATTATCTGATGATGATAACTTTGAAATTGTAACTTTTGATGACAATGTAACGTGTCCTATCGAATATTTGCCATTGAATAGCATGGTCGTTGAAGGATAAATACAGGAACACACACGAAGTATCGAAACATTTACGCAATATTACATAGAATGGTCATAATTACATTTATATAATATTTGATATTTTGAATATACGTTCGATATTTAATGGTTGGTTTTTCTGTAGGATAGAGTGTACAAAAGCTGAGAGTGTTTTTTATATCATTTAATGGTCGTATTCTGATTATGAATATAACCATTGAATGATTTTTTTTGTTTGTGGTATTACAAAAATACAGCGTCGACACCGTTATTTTACTTCTATGCTTACACAACTTTACATTTAAGGGATGAGATTTTTAGTCATTTATCAGTCGCAAAAGCGCATTTTTGAGGTTTTTATCAGTGGTGACATGCTCTGCGGCCTGTGATATAGTCCTTTTTGTGTTTTGGCTAAGCGTCTGATTTTCATTGGCTTTATAAGACTTTGATGAAGTTGCTGATGATGACTGAGATAGCTTACGATCAGCAGATGTTTTGGCCACAATGACGCGGATTTGTTTGAGTTGTTTAAATGTAATCGACTGCTCTGTTAATACCTGTAGATAAGCACTCTGTAAATAGCGAATGTGATTTGCAGCGGTCATCGAGCCGACACTGAGTACTAGTTGCTCAGAGGTTAGGCCGACAACCCAGCAGGTATCTAGGATTTCCTCAGGTAGACAGTCTATTAATAGCTCTTTTATCTCATTGGTTACTTCTATATATAGCCGCATATTAGTTGCAAGGGTTTGTGGTAGTGCGCTACCAGCAAAAGCTTGATGGTCTATAAGCTGGGCAAGCCGATTAGGCTGTTTCTTTGACATCGTAATGACTCATCTAATAGGTGACAAACTCGATACTCACAGCAGATATGCTCAACGCAATATATAGCAATTGATTCATGAAGTAGTTGACTGGACTGGCCGTAAAACTGGCATTGGTCACTACTTAAAAAAAGCGAACTGTTCTAATAGGGATTTTATCACGTCTATTTGCTGATTATATCCTCTAAATTAATTGATGCTTCGTCACGGATGACGAGCAGACTTGTATTAACAATAGGTAGTAAATTTATGAAACAAGCTTTATTAATTTTGTCAGTCTTGGGAATGGGTATCGCACAGACGAGTGGTGCTGCTGAAACAACCTTTCAACCAAATAATACCTTGAGTCATACCATCACAAATATCTCTACTTCTGCGAACTACGGTTCTAGTCGTAATATCTATAGCACTAGTAGTGGCGCTCATGTCTATAGTAACGATGAAATTAGTCAAGCGATTGACAACCTAAGCGCTCATGCTCAGCAAAAAGAATACAAGCTCGCTTCATTGACCAGTCGTTTGTCATATGAGCAGCGTCAACAGCAAGCCAGCCGTGTCCCTGATCGCAACTCAGCTCCTGCGATTGCAGCAGCAAATGCGTCACGCGTGGCCTTATCTAGAAGCTCTGGATACTGTGCTCGCTATGTGCGTAAAGCGCTACAATCAGCAGGTTACGAATTTACGCCTAATGCTTCAGCTTATCAGTACGCCTCTCGTGGCACGCTGGCTCAAGCAGGCTTTACTAAGATCAGTAACGACATGTCGCCACAAGTCGGTGATGTCGTGGTCTACAATCGCACTTCAAGTCGTCCACACGGCCACATTCAGATCTTTGATGGCAATGACTGGGTATCTGATTTCCGTCAAAACAGCATTAGCCCATATAGCGGCAATTATAGCTATACGACATGGCGCGATTCGCAGTATGTTGATGATGCATCAGACCGTGGTATTTACCTTGCAATGGCTGACAAATAAATATCAGTTAGATATTGCCTGAGCGATAATAAGTATTCTCCAAAACCAGTAATGTTATCTATAACATTACTGGTTTTTTCGATTAAAATATCGCAGGCTAAAGGCTAAAGGCTAAAGGCTAAAGGCTAAAGGCTAAAGGCTAAAGGCTAAAGGCTAAAGGCTAAAGGCTAAAGGCTAAAGGCTAAAGGCTAAATGTAGACCAGTGCTGGCGATTATGAAAATCAGCTGGTGACGCATGACTTGAGGCAAAATACAAAGCAGTCTCACCAAATTGTAAGATGACACAAGGATGTATCTGCTCGATTGGCAGGTTTTGGATGGCGTATTGCTGATTGGACAGTTGATTCAAATGTATAGTAAAAATTCGCTCATAATCACAATGCTCGTTCATGACGGTCGACGCGTTATTTGAGGCCTCTTTGAATGACATCATTAACGGTTCTGTATGATCAACCCAATCAATAGATACAGGTGTGCATCCATCGTCTTTATATAAGGGGATTGGTGGTAATGTGGCAGGGTTACGATAGCTTTTAAAATTGTAAAGCGCATAACGACCATCAGGGCTGGCATTGATTTCTATATAAGGGACTGTTTGCTGAATCTCTGTCGTGTGTCTGTCAATCAGCGAATCACCAGCAATGAAGCATTCTAGGCAAGTCTCTTCCCACAAGTAATCAGAAAATCCCGCTCGCTTTGACTGCCATACTGGCCAATGTAGCTTATGTACCAATATTTGGTTGGGCACAGTGATTTGATAGGTCAGTTGCAAGCACAATGCAGGCTGCTGGATAACCTGAGCACTGACGTTAATACCAATATGTTTTAAGTCGTCTACGCTGACGCCCAGTTGCTTTACATCGTTTGCGATATTGTCTGTGGACAGACAGAGGTCAAAGGTCTGCTTCATGGTTTAGCCAGCTCCACAATCAAGATAAAAAAGTCGTAATGGGTAAAAGACAGTGCGTTACACGTCTCGCTAAATCACTATTTTAGATAAATAACATACTCTAAATAGCATAAAAGCCGCGAGCAAGATGCATCGCGGCTTTTATGTTCTACCGTCGTCATCACTTGGTTATTGTATCAATGGATACGGCATCTCATTGCTCAAACCAAGCTTGTCCTCACATTTACTGTGCATGACGAGATAGGTTAGAAAGCTTAGGGTTAGCATTTGGGTTTTTACGCAATAACAATGCCATGCGGCCAATTGAATGAACTAAAGATGCCTTGGCTGCTTTAGCAAGCTGCTCTCCAATAACATCACGTTCTTCTTTTGTGCCAGCAGGCAGTTTTACTTTAATAAGCTCATGATCTGATAGAGCGCGATCAATCTCTTCGCTAATAGTCGGGGTGATACCTTTGTTGCCAATCATAACGATAGGCTTTAGCTCGTGACCGATGCCTCTTAGGCGTTTGATGGTAGCGTTATCGAGTTGCATAGAATTCCTAGGTGTTGGTAAAAATAAAAAAGGTGCTGTCAAAAACAGTTATGGATCATTATAGATAATCTGTGACTATCTTGCATGAGATCAGCAGGATTTTGCACGATTTTACGTGACGAAAATGTTAAACTAAATGTTTGGTCACATTATAAACGCTACTGCCTTATAAAACAGTGTTTTAACCAAGAGAATTTGGTCAGTTGAATGATCAATCACGAATAAATAGCATTATTAAAGGCACTCTCTAGTAATCGCCACATAATTGAGTTCAATTCGTAAGTAATCGAAGAGATTGTATGTAGTTTTTGTAAAGTAATAGGAGCAGGTATTTTGGCCACACGTATTGAAAACAACAAACTGTCAAAGAGTAGTAGTGCTTGGATGAAAGAGCACATTGACGATCATTATGTGAAAAAGGCTCAACAAGATGGCTATCGTGCCCGTGCTGCTTATAAGTTATTAGAAATCAACGAAAAAACCAGTCTTATTAAAAAAGGTATGACGGTTGTCGATTTGGGTAGTGCACCCGGTAGTTGGTCACAAGTAGCAGGTCAACTGGTCGGCGAAAAAGGTATCTTGATTGCCTCTGATATTTTGCCGATGGATACCTTACCTGATGTCACCTTTATCCAAGGCGATTTTCGGGAAGCTGAAGTGTTTGACGCCATCATGGCAGAAGTAGGTGATAGGCAAGTCGACGTCGTATTGTCTGATATGGCACCCAATACTGCGGGTAATAGTGCTATCGATCAGCCGCGTATGATGTACTTGTGCGAGTTGGCAGTGGAATTTGCACTTGCAACCTTACCAGAAGGTGGCGCACTTATTATGAAAGTGTTTCAAGGCGAGGGTACACAAGAATTACGCAAGCAGATGCAGCAGGATTTTAGTAAGATTCGTAGTATCAAGCCAGGTGCATCACGACCACGCTCAAAAGAGATGTTTTGGATAGCGATTAAATAGTTTTAATATCAATGGGTTGTTGGTATTGCAAGTAAGACAATGAGTCACCATAAAATGTCATTATCAAAATATAAAAACCACTACAATCGTTAACTGAATAATCGTGAAACCTGCTTGAATTATGCGGGTTAGCACCACATATCATGGTATATTACCTTTGTTTTTAGCATACGTTTTAGGCAAAGTCGTCTGGGAATAAATGTTTTATCAGCTTAATAACAATGGATTTGTGTTTATCTGATACTGATTGCTTATAAAAACAGCCTTTATGCTATCTGTTGATCATAGAAGTCTGAGCGAGAAGTTTTTGATATTAGGAAATCCACCAAAAATGAGCAATACATTTATAGACGTCACGTGTTTAGTAAACACACCAATAAGTAAGGGATGGGAATAACTAGTGAGCGACATGGTAAAAAATACCTTATTGTGGCTGGTGGTAATCGGCGTTTTGGTACTGGTGTTTAGCGGCTTTGATCAATCATCTGAGCCGGATAACCTTAACTACTCTGAGTTTGTGACCGCCGTGTCAGAGAGTCAGGTAGCCAGTGTCGAAATCGACGGCGAACAGATCACCGGCGAAAAGAAAAATGGCTCATCTTTTGAGACTATTAGACCAGCTGTGTCCGATGACCAGTTAATGCCAATGCTACGTGAGAACCAAGTCGAAGTTCAAGGAACGGCACCAAAGCGCCAAAGCGTATTGATGCAATTACTAATAGCCAGTTTCCCAATCTTACTGATTATTGGTTTATTCTTATTCTTTATGCGTAATATGCAAGGCGGTGCTGGCGGCAAAGGCGGCGGTCCTATGAGCTTTGGTAAATCTAAAGCCAAAATGCTGACCGAAGACCAAATCAACGTGAACTTTGAAGATGTGGCTGGTTGTGAAGAAGCCAAAGAAGAAGTGGTTGAAGTGGTTGAGTTCTTACGTGATCCTGATAAATTTACTAAGCTCGGTGCGACGATTCCTCGTGGTATCTTGATGGTAGGGCCGCCAGGTACGGGTAAGACGCTACTAGCAAGAGCCATTGCTGGTGAAGCTAAAGTACCGTTCTTCTCTATCTCAGGTTCTGATTTCGTTGAGATGTTTGTCGGTGTCGGTGCATCTCGTGTCCGTGATATGTTCGAACAAGCGAAGAAAAGTGCTCCTTGTATCATCTTTATCGATGAGATTGATGCAGTCGGTCGTCATCGTGGCTCTGGTATGGGCGGCGGCAACGACGAGCGCGAGCAGACACTGAACCAGTTATTGGTTGAGATGGATGGGTTTGAGGGCAATGAAGGCGTTATCGTTATTGCTGCAACCAACCGTGCTGATGTACTTGATAAAGCATTACTGCGTCCAGGTCGTTTTGACCGTCAGGTACAAGTAGGCTTGCCGGATATCAAAGGTCGCGAGCAAATCTTAAAAGTGCATTTGAAGAAACTGCCAAACACGATCAGTGTAGACGCAAGTTCTCTTGCTCGTGGTACACCAGGTTTCAGTGGTGCACAGCTTGCTAACCTTGTAAACGAAGCGGCACTATTTGCAGCACGTCGTAACAAGACCAGCGTCGATATGAATGACTTTGAAGATGCCAAAGACAAGCTGTATATGGGTCCTGAACGTAAGTCCATGGTGATACGTGAAGAAGAACGCCGTGCGACTGCGTATCATGAAGCAGGTCATGCGTTAGTAGCTGAGCTATTACCAGGTACCGATCCTGTACATAAGGTCACTATTATGCCTCGTGGTTTTGCCCTCGGTGTGACTTGGCAGCTACCAGAACACGACCAGACCAGTATGTATAAGTCGAAAATGCTGAGCGATATTGCTATTTTGTTCGGTGGTCGTATCGCCGAAGAAGTCTTTATCAATCAAATGTCGACGGGTGCTTCAAACGACTTTGAACGTGCTACCAAAATGGCACGGGCGATGGTAACGAAATACGGTATGTCTGATGCACTTGGTATCATGGTGTACGAAGATGACGACAACTCTCAAGGGTATTTCGGCGGAGGTGGTCGTACTATCTCTGAAGCCACTCAGCAAAAGGTCGATGAAGAAGTACGCCGCATGCTAGAGGAGCAGTATGATATCGCTCGTGAATTGATTGAAGGTAATCAAGAGAAAATGCATGCCATGGTTGACGCTCTCATGAAATGGGAAACCATTGACCGTGATCAATTGCAAGATATTCTAGCAGGTGAGGCCCCGCGTCCACCAAGAGTGTATCAGTATAACGAAGTTAATTTGTCAAAAAACGACATCAAAACAACGGGTACTACGCCGCCACCATTACCAGCGATGTAGGCTCTAACTGATTCATGTTTAATAAGAAGCCCTTTATAATAAAGGGCTTTTTTATTGTCATCATTTTATACAGGGCTTAGGATAGCCTAAGATTTACTGGTATCATAAGCATAGACAATAAGAATAAACGCTATATTACAAATTTTAATTATGATGGATTGCTCATGTCATTATTTCAACCTTTACCCAATTATAAAATATCTAGCCGTGATAAAACCTTGGATTTATCTCAGCCGCATATCATGGGCATTCTTAATGTGACACCTGACTCGTTTTCAGATGGTGGGCAATTTAGCGAAGTGGATAAAGCGGTCGCTCATTGTCAGCAAATGATAAATGAAGGCGCCACTATTATTGATATTGGCGGTGAATCTACTCGCCCAAACGCTGATACTGTGGCGACTGCCGAAGAGTTACAGCGTGTGGTGCCAGTCGTACAAGCCATACGTCAGCATTGCGGTGATGATATCTGGTTATCTATTGATACCAGCAATCCAGAGGTCATGCAGGCAGCATTTGATGCAGGTGCTGATATTTGGAATGATGTTCGAGCACTAAAACGTACGGGTGCAGCAGAATTGGCTGCTAGGTTGGACATACCAGTCATGCTGATGCACATGCGCGGTGAGCCAACCACGATGAACAATCTGGCTCAGTATGAGGATGTGGTTAATGACGTGATCACAGAGTTGACGACGCGTATTGAGGAAGTAACGCAGCTTGGTGTTAAACGAGATAAAATAATTCTAGACCCAGGCTTTGGTTTTGCAAAAAACCATGAGCATCATTGTGCCCTATTAAGTCAGTTTGATAAGTTACAAGCATTGGATTTACCCTTGATGTTTGGTATTTCACGTAAGCGTTTTTTAGCAGAAGTATTGACCAATAGTGGCGTACAAACGGTGAAGATAACGCAAGCAGTAGAGCGAGATGCAGTGGGTACTGCTGCCGGGTTGTTTGCACTACAGCAGGGCGCCAGTATCATACGTACGCATAATGTGGCGATGATGCAGCAAGCAGTTGCGTTATGGCATCAGCTGTCTGAATATAACCAGTGTTAGGCGCACACACACTATAGTCAGAGAACTAATAAACGGCTACAGCGTTACTCTCCCTAGATGTACTATTTGTACAGTCTTCAGTCGGCTGACTTGACCCCATTTTAGATTTCTTCGGCTATACCTATAATATGAAAAACCCTCTTAATCAATAAAGGTAGCATTATGACCATTCAGCCAGAACCAACCAATGAGCAGCGCCGTATTATTTATCAAGCACGTCGCGGACTAAAAGAGTTAGATTTTTATATTGATCCTTATATTAAAGAGCTGTATCTGACAGCAAGCGCTGAAGAGCAAGCGGCCTTTGCTGAAATGCTCACTCATGAGGATCCTGATTTATTGGATTATTTTACCAATCAAAATCGTCCAGAATCAGAGGCTATATGGGCGTTGGTCAATAAGATAAAGACATGGCGTCATACCAAAGATTTGGCCTAGTCTCTAACGCTTATTTTGGTATTCATATATGGCACTATTAACTTCTTTGCGTATTGATACGGCCATTCAGTCTATGAGCTATATACGCGTGTTGCTATATATTAGTGTGATGAGTGCTATGCTGATATTGGCATATTTTGCCTCTTTAGCTTTGTGGCAGTATGGACTGATCTTAGTCGTCTTGGTGGCCACTGATATTTATGTAGCGATGTCACGACCGAGTCTATTGCATCTGAGCCAACCACCACTTAACCAACGCGTGGATAAACAGTGGCAATTGTTGATGCGGCTGGGTCGCGGTGAGCAATTGTGGCAAGCTCATTTGAAGGCTGTCCACCGATACCAATGGGCCATACACTTTGAGTTCAATGTGATTGAGCCTTACCATCGTTCCTTATCAGCAACGGTCTTTCGCGATCAAGTGAGCGCTGAGCAATGGCGAGAGTTGAGTATTTTGGCCAATATGATGAATCATTAGGTGTAAGAGAAAAGTACGGTTCTTGGTTTTGCCTTTGTAAAAAGGCTTACGAATACCTACATGTCTCAACAAAATAGGTATCTTGATGATGACAAAAATTTGCTATATTAATGGATGCTATTACGAGGTCTTATTCTGCAAGTTTATTGTTTAGAGGGGTGTTTTCAGGATAAGACAGTCGTTATTCATAATGAATAAGATGACAACAATAGGAATAGACTATGAGCTTATTAGGGAATTTAATCAGTCAGGTCGCACGTAGCGCAATGAATCCAGAGGACGCTCAGCGTAATCCAGTCAATCAACGTACCGACACACGGCAGACGGGTGGACTAGGGGATATATTAGGTAGCGTATTGGGCGGCAATGGTCAGGCAGGTGGTTATAATCCACAGCAACAGAACCGTCAAGCAGATAATGGGTTTGGCTTGGATGATATCATTGGTGGGTTGACAGGCGGTGGTCTTACAGGTGGCAATCAACGTGGGGGCGTGAGCTCAGGCACTGGCGGCCTGGGAGACATCTTAGGCAGTGTATTAGGTGGTCAGCGTGCTGGTAGTAGTTTCGGTGGTAAAGGCATGCTAATCGCTGCATTGATGCCGATGGTACTGAGCTGGATCAAACGCAATGGCGGCCTAAGCAGTGCATTATCGAAAATTACTGGCATGGGTCATGGCGACAAAGCACGCTCTTGGATGAGTAGCGATGAGGCCAACGACAATTTAGATCCAAACGAGATAAGCCGTCTATTTGACGAAAGCGAAATTCAGCAAGTGGCAGCGCATACTGGTGCTAATGAGACGGAAGTACGTCAAGGACTTGCTGAGCTTTTACCTGAGGTGATGAATCAATTAACTCCTCATGGCAATCTAGATGATGAGAATGAGGCCAATACAGAGATTGATGACATTATTAATCAGCTGTCTAGCCGTCTTGATACTTTAAAGTAATTCAGTATTTTAGATGAGTTAAGCTGGAATGACTGCAAGTATTAACTAAGGAGCACATTAAGTAACGTGCTCTTTTTTATATTTGTCGCAATAGTATAATCTATTGATAGGGTCTCTTTTTCTGCGAACCTATTTTAGCTCCGTATATTATGAAGTGTACTAACCATGAGAAAATAAGATAAGGAACAGCAACAGCTAGAAAATAACCGAGACCCATAGCAATTAGAATTAGAGTATCATCTTCAAAATATGTCTCACCTTTTTTAATAACATTATTGAACGTTGCTTCATCTTCTGAATTAATAAACTCCATTCGCCCATTTGAGGTAATGAAGGAAAGAAGAGGGGTTTCACATACAAGGTCTCTTTCTTCCAAAATACAACCATTCATTTCTAATGTTTTACCATTTACTAAACTGCTCACATCTAGCATCGCACCGTTATCAATATTCTCAAAATAGACATTAATTGGAACATCAAGGTCATATAACCCTAAAGTGTGATCTGAGGATAAGGCGTTGTATCTTATAAAGAATTTATCTTTAACTACATCATTAAGTCCACTAGTTGTTAATCGCATAAGGTAGCAATCACCTCTACTTATACTACATTGTACAAGTTGCTTCCTTGGATTATCAAAGTCCTGTTGCGGTAGCCAAAAACTAATAACTAGAGCTGGAATTGCTAAGACTATTGATAACCTAATATACTGTTGTTTATTCAAATTAACCTCGTTGATATTATTGTATTTATCACTAAACAAGGAACAGTAAGCGTTTATTTCAAACGTCTTGATATTGGCAGCGACAGTAAGGCCTTAAAATCGCTCATCTAACGTCTCTGGTGTGTAGTTAAGCGCGGCAAAACAGATGTCCGTATTAAACCCTCTATATTGCAAAAACCGTAACTGGCGTGCTTTGTCTTTTTGTTCGATAGGTATGCCATCGCCGTACTTCTTAGTGCGTGCTACCACAGCCAATTTTAGCCAGTCTACGCCATCGACCAGATTGTCTGCACTATCATCTACAAACTCGCTAAATTCATCAGACTCTGCATTTGCCATATCAATCAGCTCATCAACATTACTGGGCATGGCAACCTTTTTGCGATAGAACTCTTGCTTGATACGTCCGCGTCCACGGCCTTTGCGGATATTTTCACGTATGAGCATCAAAGTCGTTCGGTAATCACTTTGATAGCCTTTTTCTTCAAACTCATCGAGCAGCGCATCAACTTTATCTGGATCTTGCTCTTTATCAATGAGCTTTTGCTTGAGCTCTGCTTTGCCATATTCGCGGCGTGATAAATAATAAAAAGCCAACCACCGTAATCGGCTTTCGGCCTTGATAGCATCTACCTCAGCTTGTCTTTGTTCAGGCGTGCGTAGATAAGCTTTAAGGGCAGCAGGAAGGTTGTCAGTTTGGTTGTTTTGTGCATGATCACTGGATGTCATTGGCGCAGATATTGGTTCTGACGTCTCAGTATAATGCTCAATATTATCGTCAGTAGTAGCGCTTCTATCGTCTTCATTATGATGAACATTGTGCTTTACCTCTGCGAGCATCTCTTTAATGCTCTGTGCTCTTGGTTGCTCATAAGCAGGCACATCGCTAGGTTCAGGTTTGAAATTGGCCGCTGGATGAAAACGTTTTTCACGTTTCTGACGCTTTTTGGGTTTGTTTTTTTTTGAGTTAACAGAGGAGGGTGAGTCAGTCGACTCTATATCAGTTATAGCACCACTAGTAGCTGAGTCGCTATGTGGCGAACGATTATTTGTTGGTCTATGATTCTCTGATGAACTGATTTCTGATGTATTGGTTTTTAAGTGGCTTCTATCTGAAGGTATAAAGCGTTTGCCAGTTTTTCTGGGCTTTTTTGATGTGTCTTTATATGAGTGTTTATAGATTTTTTTTGGTTTGGCATCAGCAATACTGGCTGAGTCGGATTCCGACTCAGCCAGTATTTCAGCCAACGTTTTAATTTCCATTATAAGTCATGATTGCAAATATGAATGATAAACCCATTATTGTACCGGTTCAGGTGCTGTGCCTTTATTAGCCACTTCTTTTTCTTCAGCTTTGGCTTCTTTTTTAGACCCGAGCTTTTCGTCACGAATCTTATCTTCGATTTCTTGAGCAATAGCAGGGTTCTCTTTTAAGAACAGCACTGAATTGGCTTTACCTTGACCGATTTTTTCGTCGCCATAGCTGTACCAAGAGCCTGCTTTGCCAACGGCTCCAATCTCAACGCCTAAGTCGATAACTTCGGCTAAATGGTTAGTACCTTCACCATAAGTAATTTCGAACTCAGCTTGGCGGAAAGGTGGTGCCATTTTATTTTTGATGACTTTAACACGGGTTTGGTTACCGATGATTTCATCACCGTTTTTGACCGCACCGATACGGCGAATATCCATACGTACCGAGGCATAGAACTTCAGCGCATTACCACCAGTGGTGGTTTCAGGACTACCGAACATAACACCGATTTTCATACGGATTTGGTTAATAAACACCACCATACAGTTAGAGCGTTTGGCATTACCTGTGATTTTACGCAATGCTTGGCTCATCAGACGTGCTTGTAGACCCATATGAGAGTCACCCATCTCACCCTCAATCTCAGCACGCGGTGTCAAAGCAGCGACTGAGTCAATGACGATCATATCGATAGCACCTGAGCGTACCAACATATCGGTGATTTCTAGCGCTTGTTCACCGTTGTCAGGCTGTGAGAGTAGTAGCTCATCAGTATTTACACCCAGTTTGCGTGCATAGACTGGATCAAGTGCATGCTCAGCATCGATAAAAGCACAGGTACCGCCTTGCTTTTGGCATTCTGCAATGGCTTGCAGAGTCATCGTCGTCTTACCTGAGCTCTCTGGGCCATAAATTTCAACGATACGGCCCTTTGGTAGACCGCCAATACCAAGCGCAATGTCCAACCCAAGAGAGCCTGTAGAGACCACATCGACATCCATAATGGCCGAGTCATCGCCTAGATGCATGATGGTATTTTTACCAAACTGCTTTTCGATTTGGCCTAGTGCCGCTTTGAGGGCTTTGGCTTTGTTGTCGTCCATATTGGATTCCTTGATTATGATGATTAAATTGATGCTACAAGTACAATATTTATAACGTTGGAGTTTTTGGCAAACGCATATTGACTGTTATTAAGCAGATAATTCTTGTTTGACTATTTTATTTAAAAATAGGTTGTCACATAAAGGGTATCGGTAGTAGTATCGAAGATATCGCTTTACTATACAGTAAAATTAAATAGCGAGAGCAGTAAAAATAAGTTCGTTATTAGCTATAGTGATAGGTTTCTCAGGTCATATTATGGGTGCTAGTTATTTAGCACGGCTTATTAAGATGGCTGATTTGATAGAGTAATTATAACAAAATCTAAGTGTTAAATTAGGGTCATAAACACACTAAGCGACACTAGATGTCGTATGATATAAAGCTGAAATTTACAAAGATGGCGACTAATGTGGATATGATTTAAGACCTGATAATGACTACGTTTGTCAATAGATTCAGGAGTTGTCCACAACAAATAATGTGTTTAATTTTATGGTTTGTGAAACATTATCGATACCCAAATTATTTTAAAAAATATTTAAAATAATTTCTTATGGTTATGTATTTAAGGTAAGTAATTGATTTTGAAGGTTTTTTAAATTGTACAAAAAATGAACGATTTTACCTTAACCTTTAAGTTACCTAGTCATATAGTTGTCAAGTGCTGACTTATACACAGGGTTATCCACAGCTTATGGGGAGAACTCTGCAAGCCCTTATAGTACCTATGTTTGCGCGGACAAGCGATATACTAGAAGCCTCTCATACTGTGTGTTTAATACTGATAAAGACAATATTTAATCAATAAATGCGGCTATGAGAGCGATGTTTCACATAATGATAATTTAGACTATTCCACGTATTACCATACTATAGACCTTTAAAGTCAGGGGTATGACCACAGAATGGTGATTAAAATCTCGTTAAGCATATTAATAGGTGCAATAGCAAGACTATATATAGATATAAAAAATAAGCACAAAAAAGCGGCTATATCAGATAGCCGCTTTATCAAAATTATCGAGAGTTAAAGAGTCTCTATCAGTCTTTAATATAGATTAAGTCCCAAACGCCATGACCACGGTCGAGACCACGACGCTCAAACTTAGTCATTGGACGAAAGTCAGGACGGTCAGTGAAATTGCCAGCGCCCGCTTTGTTGGTCAATCCAGCAAAACTATCTAATACGTCAACCATCCAAAATGCATAATGCTCCCAGTCAGTCGCCGCATGGAACCAACCGCCTTGTTTTAGACTACGCGTCAAGATAGTCATACGCTCAGGACTGACAAAGCGACGTTTGTAGTGACGTTTTTTCTGCCATGGATCAGGGAAATAAAGCTGAATACGGTCAATATGGTTTTCTGGCAATTGTTTGAGCAATTGAATGGCATCACCATTGATGATTTTGACATTGCTTAATTCTTGTGTACCCGCCATATAAGCGCATTTGCCAATACCAGGTTCATGCACTTCGACCCCGACAAAGTTACGGCTAGGCTCAGCGGCTGCCATCTCAATAAATGAAACGCCTAAGCCAAAACCAATCTCTAAAGTAAGTGGGGCCTCAGAGCCGTTAGGGCTATCAGCGAACAGTACGCGCAGATCGTCAATACCACTAAGGTCGCCATCACCGAAACTATTATTGACCAGATACTCAGAGAACTCTGGCGCAGTCAGTGCCAGCTCAGCGTTTTTGTTCATGTGTGTACGGCGCTTCATAAACGTATTGACGATGCGAATGTGCTTGTCAGAGTTAGGCTCTATCTCTTGGCTCTCGCTGGTGTCCGTATCGATAGGCTCATTAGCGCTATTGAGAGTGTGCTCATCAGTAGTGTTAGTACTATTGATGCTGTCATTGATATCAGTAGGTTGACTCATAGGATTCGTAAGGCTTAATTAGGTGAGTGATGTTTGCTTATTATAAGTTAAATCCATACAACTGTGAATGTACAATCCGCTTTTAGCGTGTTTGCTGGTTAGTGTGATGGTTTCTGTATACTACACATGAGTTTTGGCGTTATCATATAACGATATAGTCAATCCTCTATAAATGAGTGACAGTTTTAACCTCACTTGACGTATCACATATGCGTCTGTGCTCGGTTGCCTTGACCCTCTTTTAAACTGAATTAACTATAGTTTATAGATACTTTTTTAAGAATCAGTAGAGCGTATTGCCATGCTATTTATTGAGACGGACTCACCGCCACCTTTTTATCAAGAATCATTAACGCCTGCCAAGCGTCAGCAGCTGGATGAATGGTTCATCGGTAATCGTACCCAACGTTATTATCTTAAACGCTTTGAGCAGTTTGATCGGCAGGGATACCTATCACCGAAATGGCACTGGGCAGCATTTTTTATCACTTTTCCTTGGTTGTTATACCGCAAGCGCTATATGGATGCCATTGTCTATAGTGTCGCAGGGTGGTCATTCATCCAGCTAAATATCGCGCTGGTGCTCGTAGCTTTTGAGTTTGTCGCGATGTCCTATGTGCCAGATGCTTATCAGATGGCCACCCGTATCGGCATCGCTGCTATGATTTGGCTATTTTGGTCTGCTATGGTGGCACGCTGGACGGATGCGTATTATTATCGAATGGCGCGACGTGAGATCGCTGATGCTATCAATGACCATCCGCGAGACGAGGCAAAACAGAAGTCGCATCTGCAAAGAGAGGGCGGCGTCAGCTTATTTGGATTGGCATTAGGGTTTGGACTCTTTGCTTTTTCGCTATTGGTCATCAAGGTGCAGTTTTTACCTATCATTGCCAAGCCAAAAGAAAATGCAGTACTGTTCGATACTTATGATATTGCCAAAAACGCACAAAACCGAGTGGTACTCATCTATCAGCAGACAGGGCAGTGCCCAGTAAATCTACCCCTTAGTACCGAACAGCAGCAACTACGTATGTATGTCGATACCCAAGCTGCTGGGGTGGTCAACACCGACTGTGCGGTGGTGGCAACGATTCAAAATGTGACGTTCCCCATACGTTATCTAAACGATCAGACGCTTGTTTTTTATCACATTCCAGACAGTGATGACTGGCGCTGTACAAGCTCGCTGAACAAGAAACAAGCGCCCCCAAACTGTATCGCTGACTGAGGGCTGTAGCTACTTATTTTTTGCTAGGGCGTGTCCTCAGTTAAAGGACTATCGTTTGAATTGAGGACATGCCCTAATGTTTAGCATCTTTTGCGGTGCTATCAGGCTCATCCACTGGTGTTGCCTGACTCTTTAATGCCTCATAAAAATCGGTCAAATCCATTTTACGTGCCTTACCAATATCCTCGTCAAACAAGCTTTCAAGCTCTGCCATCGCGGACTGTGCGGACTCAATCATACTGGCTTCGTCATCATAAATAGCTTGCTGACGCTCGATCAAATCATCATCATAATCACGGAAAGTTTGCACCGTTTCGCGTGCTTTTTCAGGAGAGATACCGAGCAGTTGTAGCGACTCACGTGACATATCTAAAGAGGACAAATACGTCTCACGCCAAATATGACGGACCCCAACTTCGCGCAGACGATAGTAATGTTGACGATCCCGTGCTCTTGCCAATACAATCAACTCAGGATAGTTTTTACGTAAGTACTGAGCAGTAGTGATGGAGCGCTCTAAATCATCGATGGCGAGAATAAACACCCGTGCCTTCTGAATGCCTGCCGCTCGTAAAATCTCAGGGTTTTTCGGATCGCCATAATAGACTTGGTTACCAAATTTACGTACAAAATCTACTCGGTTTGCAGAGCGTTCGATGGCGGTAAATTCGATATTATGCATGCGCAGTACACGGCCGATAATCTGACCGACACGGCCAAAGCCCGCGATAATCACCTGATGCTCGTGGTCGGGAATTGTATCGTATTCTCGGCTCGGTTTGCTCTTAGCAAATAACGGCTCACCCACTTTTTCTAGCAACAAGAATGCTAGTGGTGTCAGTGCCATCGAGATGGTAACGACTAAGTTAAGGGTATTGGCAAGCTCAGGACGTAAGACATTTTGGGCAGTGGCGACACTGAATAGGACAAAGGCAAACTCACCACCTTGGGCTAAGGTTACGCCCAATCTGATACTGGTCGGCCAGCGATTGCCTGATACTTTTGCGATACCTGCAATCACTGCAAACTTGATAAACATCAAGGCGAGGGCGCAGCCAATAATAAAGATGGGCTCTGCCAAAATGAGTTTGACGTCAGTGAGCATACCGACCGACATAAAGAATAGACCTAATAGTAAGCCTTTAAATGGCTCGATACTGGCTTCTAACTCGTGGCGATACTCGGAATCTGCTAACAATACACCTGTTAAGAATGCGCCTAATGCCATCGATAGACCGATTTGCCCCATCAAGATAGATACACCCATCACGATAAATAGCGCCACGGCGGTCAGCAACTCTGACGCACCACTTGAAGCCACAAACTTAAAGAACGGCCTAACCACGTAGCGACTGGCAAAAATAAGTCCAGCAAAAACGGCAAATACTTTACCAAAATAAATCAAATCGTAGCTTTGTTCACGCACCCCTGACAAGAACGGAATGACGGCCAGTAAAGGAATAACGGCAATATCTTGAAATAACAGGATAGTAAATGCTTCTCGACCATGCGTGCTTGAAAGCTGCTGTTTTTCGGTCAGTATCTGTAGCACAAACGCAGTAGAGGAGAGCGCCAAACCAAAACCCACGATAAAAGCGGTATCTAGTTGTAAGGAGAAAAACTGATGCAACAGCCACATGAGCAGCGTACCAGTCAGACCAACTTGCAAACCGCCCAATACAAATATAGAGCGGCGCAGCGCCCAAAGCCGTGAAGGTTGCAGTTCAAGCCCGATAATGAACAGCAGCATGACCACGCCAAACTCTGAAAAATGCAATAGGCTCTCTGCGTCGCCTGCCACATCCAATCCACTTGGACCCAATATGAGGCCGGTGATGAGATAGCCCAAGACGGTTGCAATACCAAAGCGTTTGCCAAGGGGGACGAAGAGCAGCGCTGCTCCCAAAAAGATAGTGGCTTGCAACATGAGATTTGGTGAGCCAGCGGCAGCAGCAAACATTTGGGCTCCTTAAAAATTGAAATAAAGTAAACAATATAAAATAGAGAGTACTAAAAACAGTAGGTCTGAAAAATATCGTGCTAATAGTTATTATTTTTTGCGATAAATTTTCCAAACACCATTGTCCGCAAGTGGGTTGTTATAGGCGTCATTACGACGTTTACGCGGTGTCTGCCTGCTATCGACAATCTTAAAGTCAGGCAGCGCATGTACGATGAGTCCAGTACGATAGAAACGTACGCGCTCAGGCTCTAACATCTCACCCTTAGTATCACGACAAAAAACGTAAGCACGCAAATCGATAAACTCACGATGAGCCACCAAACGCGCCTCATCATCGTTATCGAGTACCGCTGTCATGCGCGCAATCTCGTCATCAGTATAGTGGCCACACTTATCAGTCAATGCACCTACTGAGCCAAAGCTTTTGGATTCTTTGGCGTGCGTTTTTGTCAGATGCAAACGCTGAACATGATAGATAAACTGTGGTATCTCTAGGCTGGCTGGCAGTGGTAGATACTCAGGTGGCAGATTGGCCGCTGGGTAAAAGGTGTTTGCACGCTCAAGCAGGCTATTCCACTGCTGCTGATAGGTCTGCACTTCAGCCAGATTGCCCTCATAGATTGGCATATCGCGAACCTGCCGTAGGATATCAGGCGGGAATTGCTCATTACGAAAATTGGCAATGTCTTCTTGCAAGGTTGATAGCAACGCTTTGGCATATTTTTTGCCAGCTGTCGACGTAGGGTCATCGTTACCATCAATATGGCTGGGGGCAACAAAGGGAGCTGAGCGTCTAGACATAGTAGGAATTCATTAAGTAAACGTTAATAAGTTATTTAAATATACAGCAATTATCGTGACAATATGCCAGTCGCGCTGACTTTTTCGATATTTTAACATGCTAGAACAGCGTTCGTGTTTAGGGCGTGTTTGATAATTGACAAATAGGCACTGCAATATCTGCTTAATGTGAGTGCCCCATATGGCCACCTGCTGTTTTTGTTGGGCGCTCTGATATGTCACAAACTAAAGTATCGCTATGAAGGTTGTTTTGTGGATGCGATGAGCTTTCAACTTGGATGGTGGCATGATGAATGCCTAATTTTAATAGGCTTTTTTCAAGATTGGTAATCAGAATACTTGACTCATGAATACTCATTTCACCATCCACTACCACGTGACAAGAGAGGGCATTGAGTCCGCTAGTAATACTCCAGACATGGAGGTCATGTACTTTTTGTACTTGAGAGTCTTCGAGTAATTTTTGCTCCACATCGACTAGCGATAGATTGGCAGGCGTGCCTTCCATCAATATATGCACAGAATCACGTACGACACGGTAGCCGCTAACTAAAATAAGCACGGCAACGATGACAGAGGCTGATGCATCTGCCCATACCCAACCAAACCCTATCATCAGTAAAGCTGCGATAATGGCAGCAACAGAACCTAATAAGTCACTCAATACATGCAAGTAAGCACTTTGCATATTGAGATTGACAGGCTCTTTATTCTTGACAGATTTGGCATCATCCGTACCATCACTGTGCTCGTGTGACTCTCCGTCTTTGCTGCCTCGGTGCATAAGCCATGCGACCAAGATATTAACCAACATGCCGACAGTGGCAACGATTAGCATACCTTGGGTCGCAATGTCTGGCGGCGCGTTGAAGCGTTTGATCGCTTCATAAAAAATCATCAGAGCGATAATGACAAGTGTCGCACCATTGAGCATAGCGACCAGTATCTCAAAACGCTTGTAGCCAAAGGTTTTCTGATGGGTGGCGGCTTTTTCGCCAATTTTAAATGCAATGAGAGTTGCGCCAAGCGCTATCGCATCGCTGAGCATATGTCCTGCATCTGACAGCAGTGCCAAGCTTCCTGTTAGCCAGCCACCAATCGCCTCGATGAACATATAACCTGTGATGATGACGAAGCTAAATAGTAAGGTGCGTTGATACCCTCTGGTATCTTGCGCTGCTATCGTCTGCTCTAAATGCTCATCGTGATTGTCGTGGTTGTCTTGAGCATTAGGGGTGTAATGATGCTCAGTATTATCTTTTAGATGTTCAGGCATAGCAGTGCCCTTATTCTGATGAGTATGAGAATGCGCTTTGGCGTTTGAGTTTTTTCGATTCATAACGACACTCAAGTCTGCTGATTGATGTGCTGATTAACCAATACTCAAAAAAGTGTAGGGGATTTATCATGTAATATTTGGCTACAGCTATAAATTTAACATAGCCAAGTATCATACGCTGTAACGACGAAGTAAATATGCAGGTGATATCGGCTATTTGATGTATGTATTCGATTTATATATCAGAGCTACCAACCGATAGGATCGATGTCCAAGGTCAGTTTGAGATACTTAGCACTTGGTAAGGCCAAAACGGGTTGCCACCATTGACTCAATACATGGTGCAGCTGCCGCCGGTCTTTGGCTAAGAGCAATAGCTGGGCATGATAGCGGCTGTTCTTCTTGCTCATTGGTGCATCAATAGGACCGAGGACAGCGAGATTATGGGCATTTGGCAAATGAGCAATGGCATCTTTGAGTGCTTGCGTGGTGGCTGCTAATGTTTTGCCTTCACAGCGTATGAGTGCCGCATGGCTATGAGGCGGTAAACCCATCATTTTGCGCTCTTGCAACAGCTCGCGAGCAAATGACAAATAACCGTCTTTGACCAGTTTTAACAGCAGCTCGTTATCAGGCTGCAGGGTCTGGATTAAGACGCGCCCAGCTTTGTCACCGCGTCCTGCACGGCCTGCTACCTGAATCATGAGCTGCGCGGTATGCTCTGGTGAGCGAAAGTCTGCTGATAAAAATCCGCGATCGGCATTGGGCAGGCAAACCAACGTAACATTGGGAAAATGATGACCTTTAGCGACCATTTGTGTGCCGACCAATATGGCAGGATTGCCTCGGTTAATTTGCTGATAGATATTCTCCCAGCTGTGTTTACGCCTTGTGGTATCACGGTCGATTTGAATAATCGGGTAGAGCTCTTTGCTGGTTTGGGGATTGGCAAAGATGGCATGCAGGTTTTCGCTGAGCCTTGTGGTTCCCATGCCCTTAGCATCTAAGTTTTGACTGCCGCAGTCAGAGCAAACGGTAGGAATGTAGGCTTGCCAATCGCAGTGATGGCATTTCAAATAAGAGTTGGCTGAATAGTTGCTGTGCTGAGATCCGCTGTTGTAGTGGACGGTCAGATGAGCGTCGCAGCGCGGGCAATCTGCCTGCCAGCCGCACGCTTCGCACAATAAGACAGGCGCATAGCCACGACGATTCAAAAATATTAATACCTGATCGCCTGCTTCTAGCGTTTGCTTAATTGCCCCAATCAAGGCGTCTGTCAGTCCTGTATCGTAGCGCGCACCATCATCTTGTGCTTGCTGGTGAGTGCTTTGCAAGCGCGCATCGATCAGTTGCATGGGCGCAGGCTTGGCATTGCCGGGGCGAGTCAGCAGTTGACACTCTACCAGCTTGCCATCATCGACCAGTTTTAAGTGTTCTAAAGAGGGCGTTGCCGTACCCAGCACGACTGGGATTTTGTACTGTAGGCCACGATAAAGTGCGACATCAGCGGCATGGTAACGCAGTGTGTCTTGCTGCTTATACGAGCCATCATGGGCTTCATCCACGACGATGAGTCCCAGATTAGCAAAGGGATATAGCACCGCTGAGCGCGTACCAATAACGATTTGAGCATGTCCCGTACGGCAGTCCTGCCAACCTTGCAAGCGATGGGTGTTGGTCATCCCAGAATGTAATAAGACAATATGGGCGGCGAAGCGACTAGCGAACCGTGCACGCGTTTGCGGTGTCAGCCCAATCTCTGGTACCAAAATCAGCACCTGTTTGCCAGCTTCTAGTACCGCTTGCATCGCCTGCAGATAGACCTCAGTTTTGCCACTGCCAGTGATGCCATTTAGCAGAAAGCCAGTATAATTATCGGATTCATGTGCAGCAATAATCGCGTCGACAGCAAGCTTTTGCTCATCATTGAGATCAAGTGGCATTTTTGCCAGTTTAACGGGAGCAGGTGCTTGTTTGTGTTCGATATAGCGCTCGATAAGACCTTTGTCTTCGAGCGTCTTTAGGAAGGTTCGCTGCATACCTTCTAGTAGCAGGACATCTTCACTCGCGCCATGCTGACCATGTAGTTTTAGCATATCGAACTGCTGCTTTTGCTTTTTTGCGTTGGCACGAAAATCATCATCAGTGATATGAGGCAAAATGCGCCAATGCGTAATCAGCAAGTCTAATGGTTTGCCTTGACGAACAAGGCTCGGCAGAATAACGGATAAGACATCACCAAGCGGATAGTGATAGTAACGCGCCAGCCAATAGGCAAGCTTTAGCATGCTAGGCTCTAGTATAGGCTCAGCATCTAGACAGGTATTAATGGGTTTTATTTTATTGATGGGTACGCTGCTGTCTTTTTGATCGACATGAGCGATTACGATGCCAATCAATGTCTGACGACCAAATGAAACCTCAACACGGCTACCAATCTGTGGTAGTGAGGCATTTGGCAAACCCTTCATATTGGCCGGTAGGCTATAGTCAAATACTCGATAAAGGGGAACAGGCAGGGCAACTTGTACCAACATAAACGGCTTCACAGGTTTATTAGAGTAATCTTGTTTTAAAATAAAAGGGTAGAGAGCAATAAGCTTAGCATGATGCTAAGCTTATGATGGATCGACTTATAGAATAGTACTGACTATCGGTCTTATTCAATATATAGGATAGACTCGATTTCGACCACACCGCCTTTAGGGAGAGCAGCTACTTGTACAGCAGCGCGGGCAGGGTATGGCTCGCTCAAATTGGCAACGAATACTTCGTTTAATACCGCAAAATCACTTAAGTCAGTCAAAGACACATTGAACTTAACCACGTCATTTAGACTGCCACCAGCGGCTTCACAGATTGCTTTGATGTTTTCAAATACTTGCTCAGCTTGTGCTTTAAATCCTTCTCTCAATTCCATGGTCTCAGGATCAAAACCTAGCTGACCTGAAATATAAACAGTATTACCGACTTTAACGGCTTGAGAGTAAGTACCGACTGCTGCAGGTGCTTTATCCGTTTGGATGGTTTGACGAGTCATATGATGTCCTTTTGGTATTTTATTGGTTGGTTTGCTACTGAAAGATAGCAATGATAGGTATCAGTACTGCCGAGAATATCAATATCTCGACAGTATGTATTTTGGTCTGACGAAGTAAGTACCTTGTAGTTAATCTCGCTAGACAGACAATATTATAATTGATATAGCCGTATGATGTTAGGGAACCCTAACAATGAACGTAGTTCACGAATACCTTGCGCCAAATGATTGCGGCTACGGACAATGATATGCAGAATGGTATCCGTGCTGCGTACATCGACGGTTTCTACCCCCATATTCAACTGGCGTAAATGATAGATAACCTCACTGATTTGCTCGTCGCTAAGCGCGATAGACAGCTTAAGATAAGCTGGAAAGCGAATTTTACCACTGTTTTTTATATCGAGCTCACTGATATCACCTTGCTTCACAGCATTGTCGCTACGCCAGCGGAGTTGGATAACTTGATAAGGGTTGTCTTTACGAATGTCATCTAGCGAGAAGCATTTGTGTCGATGGACGACCAGACCATGGCGTGATAAATGTCCAACGATCGGATCACCATAAATCGGATGACAGCAATTGGCAAAATCAAGCTCAACCCCAGAGGCATTGGCAATCAACTGCTGCGGCTGTGTCATGTCATCGCTATATACTTTTGCATTTAGATCACTGACTTCATCATTAAATAATCGCGTGACGACCAGTTGCGGCAAGAGTGTGCCCGAGCTTATCTGTTCAAACAACGCGTCTTTTTCAGTCAATCCGCGCCATTCGGTCAGGTCTTTCCAATCGCTGTCTGTTAAGACATCGAGACTTTTTTGATAGGTTTTGAGTGCCCGATCCAATGCTTGACGTCCATGATGCTGTTTGTCAGCAGCAGATAGGTCTTTGAACCAACGCAAAATCTCTTCCCGCGCTTTATTGGTGACCACAAACCCTAACCATTCCGCTTTTGGTTCCGAATGGCTATTGACCTCAATCTCGACCGTTTGGCCATTTTGGACTACTGTACCGAGCTTTGCAGGCTTGTCATCGATATTGGCACCGACGGCGACGTTGCCAATCATAGGCCCAACGGCATAAGCGAAGTCTAACGCTGTGGCACCTTGTGGTAGCTCATAAGCGCGACCTTTTGGGCTATAACAAATAATTTTGCTAGAGTGCAGATAGTCCATCAGCTCATTGATAGTAGAAACTGCTGCCGAAAAATCAGGGTTATTCTGATTTAAATTGTCTTCATCGACCAAGTCTTTCATATTACGTAGCGATGCTTGGATAACGGATTGACTGACATCGGAGGCATGTTCTGCACCAATGACACCCAGTCTCGCAGCACTCTGCATTTGCTTGGTCAAGATAGTCACTTTGACAACATCATTGTCACGCTCATAAATCAGCGTCAGTGATTGATTGCCACCTGGCAGTGGCCTGCGGATATTATCCGCGATGTGCGTATCAGCAATTTGATACTTTTTAATCAGGTAATACGCAAGCTTGTCACACGACTCGATATTATCAAGGACAATCTCAAACGCATAATGGCGCAGTAAGGTGTTTATTTCACCGCGGTTTCGAAAAAACTGGCGATAGATAACAACCTGATTGTCTAGGACTTTGACCAGTCCATTGAGATCCAAATTATTAAGGACAATGCTCAAATAACGATGAATAGACTCTCTTTGAAAGTTGCGCCCAAGTCCATGCTGTAGCAACTTATCAGATAGCTTGCTATACATCTCAGAATCAAGGTTGCGGTAGCAAAGCACTTCGATATAATCAGCGATATCGTTCAGACCCATGAGACGGGCAAAGGGCACATAAAAGTCCAAGGTCTCCTGAGCAGTGGTACGCTGTTTTTCAGGACGTACCGCATCAAGCGTCGACATATTATGCAGGCGATCAGCCAGTTTGATAATCAAGACACGCGGATCAGCCAGTGTGGCGGTCAGAATCTTATGAAAAGTAGCGGCTTTGTTTTGCTGTTTATTGTGTGCCGAAGATTTTAATTTGGTCACACCATCGACCAGTCTTGCGACGATTTTGCCATAGCGCTGCTCGATTTGCTCGTCACTGACATCAGTGTCTTCGACCGTGTCATGCAAAATGGCAGCGATAATAGTGTTTCGATCCAAGCGAAAGCCAGCCAGTATCTCAGCAACTGCAATCGGATGCGTGATATAAGGTTCCCCTGACTTACGCTTGTCTTTGATATGCGCAATATCGCCGAACTCACAGGCATCAACAATATCACGGCGTTCAGCAGCAGTCAGATAGCCCACCGAGCGTAGCAGATTATATTGAGCATCATCGACAAGGTGATGACTGAGTTTGGGTAAGGTTTGACTCATAAAGTGATGATCCTGTTTCCACTACCTACTTAGCTTAATCATTTATCAACGTAAATGATGACGGACTGCTGGCCTACCAGACAAAACCTAAAAACAAATAGGCTATTCTCTAATTAATCGCAAATTGTTGTCAATGTCAACTGATAAGCGAGCGTGCGCTATAAAAATATAAAAATTCTAACACAATGGGCTATATTGTACGGCAAGCGGTTGCCGTAATAGCCAATGCAATACAGACACAACCAAAAAACCACAGCTTATGCTGTGGTCTCTATGGTCGATCAAGGCTTGTGTCCATTTTATAGAGCTATTGTTCACTCTATAGCCTGCACAAAATTTACCTTATCAAAACAGCTTTTTAGAAGCTGTGATCGCCTGACAATGCTAAATCTAATGAGCTGGTCGCAAAATTATGCTCTGGCTGATTTAGAATGTCGCGTGTGATTTTGCCAGCGGCAATTTCACGTAGTGCTAATACGGTAGGCTTGTCGTTATCAACATCAACCAACGGCTCAGCAATGCCTTTTGCCAATTGACGCGCGCGCTTGCTTGCGACCAAAATTAGCTCAAAGCGATTATCAACATTATCCAAACAATCTTCAATCGTCACTCGTGCCATAAATAGCTACCTCGGTTGTTTTTATTAGTGATGGACTTTGCCCGCCACTCAATAAAAATAATATCAAAAATATAAAGGGGGATAGCTAAATATTATAGCATTTTTTGCTAACTCGCGTAGTTGCTTTTTATATCTACTTATCAGATAAGCGACATTGTCCAGTTTACTCCTCTACTTGATCATTTAGCAAGTTACTAATCGTGCGACGATAACGCTGCTGCTGGCGAGCGAGTGTCTGTCTATCTGCCACGATAATCGCCTTTAGCTCAGTCAGCGCCACTTCAAAGTTGTCATTGATAATTACAAAGTCAGCATGCACATACTGTGACATCTCATTCACTGACCCTGCTAGACGCTGCTCGATCACTTCTAAGCTGTCTTGTGCACGAGTCGATAAGCGCTGACGTAAGGTGGCGAGGCTAGGCGGCAAGATAAAAACCATCGTCGCTTCAGTAAATATTTTTTTCACTTGCAACGCGCCTTGCCAATCAATCTCTAAGATGACATCAACGCCTGCCTCTAGCTGCGTACGCACGCTTTGCTCTGACGTCCCATAATAGTTGCCAAATACTTCTGCATGTTCTAGGAACTTGTTTTCGTCGATGGCTTTAGTGAAGCTATCCACGTCGGTGAAATGATAATGATGACCATCGAGCTCGCCAGGGCGCGGAGTGCGTGTGGTATGAGACACACTGACCGTCAAGTCGTTGGTGGTAGCAAGCAGTTGCTTAACCAGTGAGGTTTTGCCCGTACCTGAGGCGGCAGTGATAATAAATAATGAACCTGTCATACAGTCTGTCCTAGTAAGATATGTGCTAGTAAAGTATGTCCGAATAAAACACCAAAAGATGTGGTCTTGGTTGTCTAAAACTGGAAAAAAGAAAAAATGCCATCATGTATGGCGATAGAAATCATAATTGATGCCTCATTATAAACTGCTATGTACGTTGAAGCAGGTTTTGTACGACAATTTAGCGTATTTTTATTGATGCTTTCAAATGAATGTCTCTGAAATGAGGCCACGTGCTCGTAGCAAAATTATTAAAGATTGTGCTGAGCATGTCGCTATTTTCAAGGGCAATAAAAGCAAATTATGCTAAAGTAGCAGAATGAATTCATCTCAATATTTGAATTGACGCTTTTAAAATAAGCGTTAACTATAAATTATCCAATGATAGGCCTTCTTATGCAAATTTATCTTGCCAATCCACGCGGTTTTTGTGCTGGTGTAGACCGCGCGATTGCGATTGTTAACGAAGCATTGACACGTTTTGAGCCACCTATTTATGTCCGTCACGAAGTCGTACATAACAAGTTTGTGGTGTCAGACTTGGCCAATCGCGGTGCGGTATTTGTCGAGGAGTTGCATGAAGTACCTGATGGTTCTATTGTTATCTTCTCCGCGCATGGCGTCTCAAAAGCCGTCGAAGATGAGGCTGAGCGTCGTGATTTGACCGTGTTTGATGCTACGTGTCCTTTGGTGACCAAAGTACATATCGAAGTGGCTAAGTTTGCACAAGATGGCATGGATGCGGTGTTAATCGGACATGCAGGACATCCAGAAGTAGAAGGCACCATGGGGCGCTTTAATCGTCGCCATGGTGGGCAGATTCATCTGGTCGAAGATGAGAGTGATGTGGCCGCATTGAGTGTGCAAGATGCTGAGCGTTTGGCGTTTGTGACTCAAACTACTTTATCGATGGATGACACCGCTCGTGTGATCGATGCGCTACGTGAAAAGTTCCCTAGTATCCAAGGCCCACGCAAAGACGACATTTGCTATGCCACCCAAAACCGCCAAGATGCGGTCAAAGATTTGGCCAGTCGCTGTGAGGTTGTGCTAGTCGTTGGCTCACCAAATTCATCAAACTCTAACCGCTTGCGTGAGCTAGCAGAGCGCATGGACTGCCGTGCCTACTTAATTGACAATGCCGGTGAGATGAACAGCAGTTGGTTTGAGGGTGTGCAGAGTATTGGGGTGACGGCGGGCGCGTCAGCCCCCGAAGTGCTTATCCAAGAAGTATTGCAACAGCTGCAAGACTGGGGTGGGGATTTGCCAAGTGAGCTGTCAGGTATTGAGGAAAACGTGACATTTAGCCTACCAAAAGCCCTGCGAATTCCAGTGACCCAAGTGGGCAAATAACACCTATTTATATGAGCAGGTTAGGATGAAAAAGCAAAACAGTAAATTTGTATTGGCAAGTGCCACGCTCGCTGAGGTTAATACACAGCTAAAGCTCAATATGTTTGCGACGGTGGCCGTGGTATTTGTACTGATTATGAATATCATGAAGTTTATGGCGGACAAAACGGCTTTGTATGCCGTACTGACCATGGTCATGATTGTGTTATTATTTTTTATCAGAAAGACTCGTGCCATTCTCATGCTAAGAAAACACGAGCTGACTCAATAAATAAACCGTACAACATATAGGACAGTCATGACCGCTTATTACAAGTTTATCAAACGCGAACAGCCATCAGAGGGCGTCAGTGTGGCGCACTACCAGCCAACCTTTCATGCACAGGGTGCTTGGAATGAGCATGAGCAGCACATGGCACCAGCTACCGGTTTGCTGACTGCTGAGCTAAGTGGTTTTGCCCCGCAAGCCAATATGCGTATTGCACGAGTGAGTTTGGATATCTTGGGGCTCATACCGCTTGGTGATTTTACGATTACCACGCGCTGTATTCGTCCAGGCAAAACCATTGAGCTTATTGAGTCAGTCATGAGTAGCCGTGGCCGTGATGCGATTATTGCGAGAGCGTGGCGTCTGATGACCCAAGACACGAGTGAGATTGCAGGTCTTGAAGACCAAACCGCACAGCACAAGCCTGAAGACTTGCCTGTCTGGGATGATATGAAAGGCTGGCCAGGCGGTTTTATCAAAAGCGTGCGTCTGGTGGCTGAACCCGATCGTCGCCCTGGCCGCGGTATGGTATGGATTACCAATGATGTCGACATGATAGAAGGCGTACCAACAGATGACGTCGTGCATCTACTGGGAATGGTGGATACTGCCAATGGTGTCGTACCAAGATTGGGTCTGGGATTATCCAAACTAGAGTGGATGTTCCCTAATACGGACTTGCAGATTCACATGCACCGCGCGCCAAAAGGTCGTTGGCTGGGTCTTGAAGCAGTACAGCAATACGGTGATGATGGCATAGGGCTGACCAGTGCGGTATTGCACGATGTGTATGGGCCTTTTGGACGTAGTGAGCAAATCCTCACCATTCGTCCGATGCCGCGCTAACCATTAATTGCAATAACCAATAAGTATTTAGGTGTTGCACGAACCAGAGTTAACCATATTGTTTTGCAAAACAAAACAATATGGTTAAATTAATTAATTATACGAATGACTGGTAATGGGGTTTAATAGTAATCAACAAGATAAAGTAGATTGATTTAGAAGTTTGCTGATGTATTGGAGAATACTATGAAATCAAAAGTTACTATGAAAACGGACAGCCATTTTTCAAGTAAGTTGACGACCATTTGGGATTTATTGATAGAAGCTTACTCAGAATAAAGTTTAATATAGTCAGTTCAATATAATTTCGATACAAGGAAACCGAGTGCAAGTTATACATTAGTATGCTTAGTGAGGATGACGATGTAGCGGATTTATATAGACTTGACTATATGCCTTTTTAAATGATTATGTGAGTATATGGCTCACAAAAAACACCGCCTTAGCGAACTAAGGCGGTGTTTTTTATGGAATAACCCTTTTGCGCTTGAAATTTTCTTTGCTGCCCCTATTAGTATAGACAGTTTAACGATATTACATCCGGCAAGTCTTCTCATATTAAGAGGGCTGTCTTGGCAAATGTATCGTTATCTGATAATAGGTCTTTCATAGAATTTAAAGGAGTTTTTATGAGTGAAGCAACTCAAGCTGAAGGTCTGAATCCAGAACTAAAAAAACATACGTTTGAAGCAGAAGTGGCGCAATTGCTGCATTTGGTCACGCATTCGCTATATTCTAATGCTGATATTTTTGTCCGTGAGCTAGTATCTAACGCCTCTGATGCTTGTGATAAATTGCGTTTTGAAGGTACCAATGATGACAGTCTTTATGAAGATGATGGTGAGCTAAAAATTCGCATTGCCGTCGATGAAGATGCTAAGACCATTACCTTTACCGATAATGGTATTGGTATGAATGAAGCGGATGCCATCGAAAACTTAGGAACGATTGCTAAGTCTGGCACCAAAGCATTTTTGGACAAATTGTCTGAATCACAAAAGCAAGAAGGCCAATTAATTGGTCAGTTTGGGGTGGGTTTTTACTCAGGCTTTATCGTGGCTGACACGATCAGTGTCGAATCACGCAAAGCGGGCGAACCTGCGGATACAGGCGTACGCTGGGTATCGGATGGCACAGGTAGCTTTACCGTTGAGCCTATCACGAAAGCCACGCGCGGCACGGCCATCACTTTGCATCTCAAAGAAGAGTATTCTGAAGGCGAAGACAGCTATCTAGACCGCGCTAAAATCAAGCAATTGGTCAATAAGTACTCAGATCACATCAGTTTGCCGATTCAGATGCGTAAAGAAATCTGGCAGGAAGACGTAGCTGAAGACGACAATGCTGATGAACAAGCGCCAGTAGGCGGTGAAATGGTGCTGACTGATGAGTGGGAAACCATCAATAAAGCCAGTGCCTTGTGGACGCGCTCAGGCTCTGAGATTGAAGATGATGAGTATGTCGACTTTTATAAAAATATCTCATATGACATGGATGCGCCGCTGACTTGGACGCATAACCGCGTTGAGGGCCGTGTACAGTACACGCAGCTGCTATACATCCCTAAAAAAGCACCAGTAGACTTATATACTCGCGATCAGCAGCACGGTCTAAAGCTGTATGTGAAGCGCGTCTTTATTATGGATGAAGCGGAGCAATTGCTACCGATGTATCTGCGTTTTGTGAAAGGGGTGATTGACTCAGCCGACTTGCCACTCAACGTCAGCCGTGAGCTATTACAAGAGTCACGTGATGTAAAATCTATCCGTGATGGTAACGCACGCCGTATCTTGACGTTGCTGGCTAGTCTTGCCAACAGCGAAGACGCTGACAAGCAAGAAAAATTTGCTCAGTTCTATGCAGAGTTTGGTGACGTTATCAAAGAAGGTGTGGGCGAAGATGCGGGCAATAAAGAACGTATTGCCAAGCTACTACGCTATGCAACCAGCACACAAGATGGACTGGTTACCAGCTTTGAAGACTATAAAGCACGTATGAAGGAAGGCCAAAAAGCCATCTATTATCTCACTGCCGATAATCTAGCAGCGGCAAAAAACAGTCCACAACTTGAGCTATTCAAGAAAAAAGGCATCGAAGTTATTTTGATGACTGGTCGTGTTGATGAGTGGGCGATGAACTTCTTAACTTCATTTGATGAGACGCCACTACAAAACATCGCAAAAGGCGCTGTAGATTTAGGCGACTTGCAGGATGAAGCAGAAAAAGCGGAAGCAGAGAAAGCACAAGCAACGCTAAAGCCGATAGTCGATAAGCTAAAAGTGGCACTTGGCGAGCGTGCTAAAGATGTCAAAGTATCAACACGTTTGGTTGATAGTCCAGCTTGCTTGGTGGTTGGTGAAGGGGAGCTGTCACCACAAATGATTCAGATGCTACAGCAAATGGGTCAGGATGTGCCCGCGAGCAAGCCAACGTTAGAGGTGAACCCTGATCATCCGCTCATCAAAAAGCTTGAGACTAGCGAGCAATTTGATGATTTGGCGCAAGTGATTTTTGATCAAGCATTATTGGCAGACGGCGGTCAATTAGAAGATCCAGCCGCTTACCTAAAACGCGTCAATGAGCTATTGATGAGATAATGTTTGGTAATTGATGTAAGAGGAGGTCTTGTACGCAAGACCTCCTTTTTTTATTCGAATTTTTGAGCGAATTTTACAAATCAGCCTTATCCTCTTAACCGACAATCCGTTACAATCGCGATAGATTAGCGCGCTAAAATATTAAGGGTAGCTAGTAGTCTTCTATAAATATTCCATCGTGAATTCAATATAAATAGATGTCTATAAAGCCATGCACAATATTACAAGTCGATTGCTGCAAACGGTGGTTATATTAGGACAGTTATCATTGGGTTATTTTATTTTTCTCGACTGGCTAGAGGTCTAAGTCTTTGTCACTTACGTCGTTAAAAACCGTGTCACTTCAGCGCTTTTCGCTCAATTTCGCTGCCAATATTATTGCAACCTTATGGATGCTGGTTGGCTCCACACGTGCCTTTTCTTGGGTCAAACCCACTTTTATACAGTTTGCCGTATTTGCGCTATTGGCTCTCGGTAGCAATGTCTTGTTTTCTTGGTTGGCTGCTGAAACGGGCAGTATGTTTAATGAGCAGGGTCTGGTCAGTTATCTGATTTGGCCGATGATTATTTTATTGAGCGGTATCATTTTGGCTCGGCGAGCCAGCAATCAAACGTTGGTATTTGTACCTGTTGTGCTGTGGCTAGTGGCTGATACATTATCAGCGCTACTACAGAGCTTGGTGCAGTTCTTTGGTAGCTATGGGTGGTTACCAGAGTGGAGTTACTCGTTTTTGCCAGTACTGTTTTTGGTATTGTTCTTATGGCAAACGCTGGCGCTATTATGGATTTTTTCGCGCCGTCTACGGATACCATGGTGGGAGCGCGTTATTATATTGGTTGGTGCTGTGGCACTATTGACTATCTGGCAACGCAATGTCGCTGATCAACCGATATTTAAGCAAATACCAGTAGAGCCTGTCTTAGAGGAAGCTGCATTATACGAGCAGCCGCGTTTATTGCAGCAAGCATTAAATAGTATAGACCCTAGTATCGATGGCAAGACCGACTGGTACTTCATGGGCGTGGCTGGGTTTTCTGATCAAAACGTCTTTCGTTCTGAGATTAATAAAGTACGTGAGCTGTTCGATGTGCGCTTTGGCACCAGTGGGCATTCACTGTCATTGATTAATAATACCTATAGCTGGCTAGATGAGCCGATTGCGACCAAAACCAGCATCTTGCGCGGCCTAAAGAAGATTGGTCAGCAGATGAATCCTGATGAAGACGTGTTGTTTTTGACACTGTCCTCCCACGGCAATGAAGATATCGTACAGCTAGAAAATCCACCGCTTGCGATGGACAATATCGAGGCGTCATGGTTGCGTGAAGCACTTGATGCTTCGGGGATTCGCTGGCGTGTCATCGTTGTTTCTGCCTGCTATTCAGGCTCATTCATTGACGATTTGGCATCGCCGACCACCGTGGTGATTACCGCATCTGCTGCTGATAAAGCCTCATTTGGCTGTACCAACAGCGCTGAGATGACATATTTTGGTCAAGCATTTTTTGCCGAAAGCCTACGTGAAAACACCAGCTTTGAGGCCGCATTTAAGGATGCGTCATATCGAGTACAAGAGCGTGAGCTGTATATGGGCTTTGAGCCATCAGAGCCGCAAATGGCAGTAGGTAGTTTAATGGAGACAGCGTTGCCTGCATTTGAGCAAGTGTTGTTTGACAAAGCCCGTCCATCGGTTGCCAGTATCACAAGCGATGGCGTCTCTACGACCAATGCGTCATCTGACAATTCGGATAATAGGACTGATGTATCACTAAACAGTATAGAGGTAGTTGCTCCATAGAATGTATGTGAGTCTTACAAGCAGTGCTTTAGGTAATAGAGCTATCAATAAACACTATCAGTAACAGCTATCAATAACCGCTGATCTTATTTTGGATAAAGAGGACATCATTCATGCATACATCTTATAGTCATAGTTTGATTACCAATAAACAGCTTACACAAAAAAGTGTGAATCGCTGCTTTAACGGCGAGCAGCATTATTATAGTCATGAGTCGACATCGACCAAGACATCAATGACGTTTAGTATTTATCTACCTGATGAAGCATTGGCTGGGCGACGCTGTCCTGCGATATTATATCTTTCGGGTTTGACCTGTAACGCTGACAACGTCACTCACAAGGCGCATTTCCAGCAAAAATGTAGCGAGCTTGGCATGATATTGATCGCACCTGATACCTCGCCTCGCAGCAGTGAAGAAAACGATCTTCCAAACGACGATCGCTATTTTGTTGGTCAAGGTGCCAGCTATTACGTCGATGCGACCCAAGCACCTTGGTCGGATAATTTTAATATGCAAAGCTATATCGTTGATGAGCTATATGACTTATTGCGCTCGGAGTTTCCTATCCACAGCATTGGTGTCACAGGGCACTCGATGGGTGGTCATGGTGCGTTATTACTTGGATTTAAATTCCCAAGTAAATTCGTCAGCGTATCCGCGTTATCGCCTGTGTGTGCGGCCAGTGAGTCGGCATGGGGGCAAGCCGCTTATACCGAGTATTTCGGTGATGATGAGTCGCTATGGGCGCAAGCAGACGCCTCAAAGATGATTGAAAAGGTTGGCCAGCAGTACTCAAGTATATTGGTGGATCAAGGCGGCGCTGATAATTTCTTGGCAGAAGGTCAGCTGCAGACATCCAAACTACAAGAGGCTTGTACAAAAGCCAATCAGCCCCTAACATTACGTTATCAGGCGGGTCATGATCACAGCTATTACTTTATTCAAACAGTGATTAATGATCATATCGAACATCATTGGCACATGGCTCAATTGAGCTAAGCTGCTAAATAGACAACCGTAATACGTGTTTTCGATATCCTATTTCATGCTCAAAAGGTGATTTTTATGGCAAGTTATCAAGATTTGACAGCTTCTAATTCAAAGAATAAGTCAGCAGATACTAGTTCTACAAAAGCGACTATGCAAGCTGATATGGATGCAGCGCTAAAAGACAAACAGCGTAATAATGCTGCTAGCAGCAGCGACGCATTGCCTCAGCCCAAGTCAGATGAGTTTATTGCAAAAACGTTCGACGATGCGGGTGATAGAGTGCTTGATGAGACACAAATATCGCGCGTGATAGAGATGGCGTGGGAAGACAGAACGCCATTTGGTGCGATAGAGCATAGCTACGGTCTCGATGAGACGAGTGTCATTAAGCTCATGCGTCAGACGCTAAAGCCATCGTCTTTTCGCTTATGGCGTCAGCGCGTGAGCAATCGTGCGACCAAGCACGAGTCAAAGCGCTCCTTTGAGGTAGGTCGCGCCTATTGTAAGACCCAGTACAAGCAGCGTTAGTCAGTCAAAATTTTTAATTTATCAATATTTTATATAAACATGAATTAGGTAGCTCAATTATGATCAGTCCTGCTAAGCCTTATCTTATTGCACCATCAATCCTTTCAGCTGATTTCGCGCGGTTGGGCGAAGAAGTTGAGAAAGTATTAGAGTCGGGTGCCGATGTGATTCATTTTGATGTGATGGACAACCATTACGTACCCAATTTGACGTTTGGTAGCATGATTTGTAAAGCGCTGCGTGATTATGGGGTTGACGCGCCAATCGATGTACATCTAATGGTCTCACCTGTTGATAGTATGATTGAGCAGTTTTTGGAAGCGGGTGCGAGTATCATTACCTTTCATCCAGAGGCCAGCGCTCATATCGATCGCTCCCTTCAACTGATCAAAGATGGTGGTGCAGAGTGCGGTCTAGTACTGAACCCAGCGACGCCGCTACATTATCTAGACTATGTCATGGATAAAGTGGATCAAATTCTACTCATGAGTGTCAACCCAGGCTACGGTGGCCAGTCATTCATAGAGGGTACTTTAGATAAAGTTCGCCAAGTCCGTCAGCGTATCATTACCAGTGGCCGCGATATTAGATTAGAAGTCGATGGCGGTATCAAAGCCAGCAACATCCGCGCCATTGCTGAAGCGGGTGCTGATATGTTCGTTGCTGGTTCTGCGATATTTAACCAACCAGATTATAAAGCGGCCATTGATGCCATGCGTGCAGAGCTAGCATTGGCTAATAACTGTTAATAATTGCTAATAGCTGTCAATCACTGCCATATGGTGTAATAACAAAACAGCCCCAATGCTATTAGATCAAAAAAGTCTTAAAATGTGCTGTATAACTTATAACGATGCTTAACAGCAAGTTACGTAAAGGTAGGTAGAATATGGACACGCAAAAATTGACCAAATCATCAATACCGTCTGACCCTGTGATAGGCAACGAGCAGCAGTCGTCAGCCAACGGTGAAGAAAAACATCGCAGCTTGGTACCTAGAGGGATTACGATTGGGCTAGCTACATTTGCGCTTGTACTTAGTCTAGCAGGCTACGGCTTTCGTCTGATGGTAGGGGATGATATGGGTATGGTGCTGCGGCATGCTGCGGTTATCGTGCCTGCCTTTATGTTAGGTATTCCGCTTTTCTTTTGGGTGGGTTCTCGTATACTCAATAAGGTTAAAGGCTTGCATATCGAGAGTTGGAATGCCATCAGCTTGGGCTATTTGACGTCTTGTATCTCAATGCTATGGTTGATGGGCACTTATAGTTAACTGCTTTTGCTGTAAATAGAGTGCGCCTTCATACATATAGCGTTGTAGTGTTTTTTATATAAATTTTTAATCATTAAGCCATGCTTGATAAGTATGGCTGGAATTTCATATGCGAATCGTACCGGCCAGTATTGCCAACATTATTTACCCAAAAGACTTACCAAATGGTTTGTTTACCAGCTTAATCATCGCTTGCTTACTCATGGGACTGGCTTCACTTCGCCATGGCACCGACCTGCAAGGTTGGTTAAATGTCATTGAAAACTGGCTACTGATGCTGTTGATACTACCTACCGCGACGGCCACTGTAGCATTACCCTTTAAGTATCGGGATCCAACTCTTGAGCTAAAGCTGGTTTATTACCTTGGGATGTTTGTGGCTTTCTTATTTACGTTAGGAAAGTTACGTTATTGGCACTAATTTCATGCCAGTTACATCGGATTCAAGCTTTGATTGTGTCAAAGACTTATATCACAGCCCTTGAATTACCATGTCAAAGCGTCCATTGTATGAGTAAGACAGATTTACCCGCGTTACTGTAAGATGATAGGTTTGCCAAATGCAATTTCTATAATGAATAGCTTCTTTGCAATGACTGGTTTGTTTGCACGTGATGAACGGGACAATAAGGAATACATTAATGCCATATGATATCGATAACGAGATAGAAGTAGACAACGAGAATAGCGATCAATTTGCAGGATTTGCCAAAGAGACCACATTAGAGCTGGTGGAAGCGGATGACGGTAGATTGCTACTGCGTGACGCTGAGCAAGACGAAGCACCACTGATGACCATTGATTTTTCTGAAAAGCTGAAAGAGCTACTTGGCAGTGATACGCAGGCGATTGGTCAGCATATGATTCATGCCGCTATTCAGGTCATTATGCAAAAGCAGATGAGCCAGTGGCATGCGCATGTCTATGATAAAGAACCAACACATTATAGCTAGTCTCAAATACTGCTATTTTTAGATATTTTGGGGCTTGTTAGTACAAGCTATAAATATTCAGATAATGACAGCCACAAAAAAAGGGTTTATCAATTGATAAACCCTTTTTTTGTTCAAATAAAACCATTGGTTAAAATGGTAATTACTTGATTTTAGCTTCTTTAAAGATCACATGCTGGCGTACTTTTGGATCAAACTTTTTGATTTCCATTTTACCAGGCATAGTGCGCTTGTTTTTGGTAGTGGTGTAATAATAGCCAGTACCAGCTGTTGATACTAATTTAATTTTATCTCTCATGATAGCTTTCCTGTAAATGAGGGGTCTTCAAACGATAGGTATGTGTCTAAAAGAGCAAGTTGCTACAGTGAATGTAGCAAAACAGCAGCCAAAACGATGAGAGTCATCACTCAGCTGCTATTCTTAACTTAAACTTTTTGACCTTGTGCGCGCATATCTGCTAGCACTTTATCGATACCAAGTTTGTCAATGGTGCGCATACCTTTGGTAGACACACGTAGACGTACAAAGCGGTTTTCAGACTCTACCCAAAAACGATGGTGGTGAAGGTTTGGTAGAAAGCGACGACGGGTTTTGTTGTTTGCATGCGAAACATTATTACCCACCATAGGGCGCTTTCCAGTCACTTGGCAAACTCGAGACATGGCGAACTCCTAATCTATGAGGTATGAGTTTTTCTCATACCAGTCTGGGCAAATTGCACGTTTTTGCGGCATGGACACAGCAAGCGGCAGCTTTGCACCAAACAAAACTATATGAAGGTTGAGCTGGTATTACTGTTATCTAAAGGCAAATAACAGGCTGACCAATTCAGAAAATTTTAAAGCCGACATTTATACCATAAAACAGATGAATACTCAAATATTTTTATAATTATTGTCGATTTAAAGGAGAGCTATTATACCCTGAAATGAACGCTCTATGTTGTTGATTGTTTAATAGTAAAGATTAATTTTTAGTTGTAACTTATAACAAAAGTCAGTAAAGTTGCTGTTATATATTTAATACAATCTGTTAATACATCTAGCATTAATGTAAATCTATGTATCATTATCAGTCTCCCTTGATTCTGTGTAATGGTTTTTGCCTATTTGCTCGAATAAATTACTGCTCATGCGGAGTTAAAAAATGTCATATAGCTCACTACCCCTTACTTCTAAGTTTTTTCAACTTACTTCTTTGACTTGCGCACTAGCATTAGCAGGTTGCGGCGGTGGTGGCGATAGTGACACCGTAGATTCTATTGCACCAGCACCTGATTTGGGTGTTACCCAGCCGGGGACAGATGATAGTGATAATGGTGGCGAACAAGTACCCGAGGTTGAGGCTGATTTCTTTTTACAGAAACTTAGCACAGCGCCTACCATTATCGAGCTATCTGACGAGCAAGCGACTTTTACAGTCACTGTAAAAGCAGCTGAAGTAAGCTCTGGCGGTGCAATGGTTGGCAAAGCAGTTACGTTAAAGGTAGTGGGTTCTGAAACTAATGGTGTCACTATCGAAGGTCAGAGTACTCAAACGACCAATGATGATGGTAATGCAACCTATAATTTGAAGCTCAATCCGCAAGCCGTTGTTGATAAAGATGCATTAATCGCAAATGGCTTTACATTAATAGCCACTGCTAATAAAGCAGATGGTACAGCTGTTGCACCGCAAGAATTGAAAGTCTCCGTTAGTAGAGAAGGTAGTGGCGATGGTACTCAAGTTGTCGAGAGTGAGCTTGATATCGTATCTCTACTAAGTACAGGTTCGGTCTCCAATAATGTTTTAAACCCTTACGGTGATACTGCTCAATTGACTGTCACTGCTAAAAATAGCAATGGTGCTCGTGTTCAGAATGTAAAAGTTGGATTGGGTATTGCTAGTATTAAAGGTATCTCCATTGTAGGCGGTAATAGTAAAGACACAAATGCAGATGGCATCGCAATTTTCAATATCAACATAGATGAAAACCTTTCAAAAGCTGAGCGTGATGCTTTATTAAAAGGTGAAGGTATCGCATATGCTATTAGCATCCAAGAGCAAAGTGGTGCTACTAAGCAGGAGACTGGAAATCTATCTATAGAGTTGCCTGTCTCTGATTATGTATTGGATGTAAAAGGTAGGGATGAAGTACTCAATGCTTATGGAGATGAGCAACCGCTAACTGTTACAGCTACTGCCAAAAACTCTAAAGTGCCGACGAATATCGACGGTGCGAAAGCCACTATCAAACTTAACAATTCGATAGCTGGAGTCAAGCTTAGTACAGAGGCTCTTACCTTTGATGCGACTGGCAAAGCAGTGGTCAATCTAATCATAGCCTCTACATTGACTGCAGATCAGCGTAAAGAAATTGTAGAGAAAGGTGTGAGTTACACTGTGGTTCTATCAGAGCCTAACCGCGCAGTAACTGCGGATACCTATGGTAATGAAGCGTATATCCCTGATTCCCAGTATCAAATACAGTTTGCGACAAAAAATAAAAATAGAATCTCTAGTTTTGGCAGCGAAGCTGTTATTAGCTTCCGTGTCAATGACAAAAATGGTGGAGCAATTGCCAATCAAAAAGTAAACGCCAGCCTGCCTCAAGAGCTTGTGAATACTGGTCTGTTAATTTTAGACAGTGCTGCTGCCCAAGTAACTGATAGCAAGGGTGTGGTTAGTTACAATGTCAGTGTGCCAGCCAATTTAAGTGCTGCACAAAGAACCAAGCTGGAAGGTATTGGTGGCTTTATCTTAACAGCCAAAGTTACTGAGACATCAGGAGCCAGTAGCAGTATCAACAGTGAGCGTATCCAAGTAACGGCTGAAAGTGAAACGATCCTAACTGTGAAAAATATTCCTAGTGCGGTCAATATATTGAAGGATCAATTCCAAATACAAGTTGCAGGTAAGCGTCCGGATGGTAGTGCTGCATCTGAGAAAGAAGTGAAGTTGACAATCACCAATGTAGCGGGTGTGAGTATTCAAGGTAACCAGCAGACTACAGATGCATCAGGCAATGTAGTATTCACCGTTAATTTAAGCCAAGATCTAACAACAGCCCAGCGCGAAGCGTTAGTGAAGTCTGGTATTCCTTATACGATCACGTTAACAGATGAAGATGGCGTAGCCACCGAGCAATACAAAGCACCAGTTATTATTCCAGTGGCTGAATATAAGTTAAACTTTGGAAGCAGTAGTAGTGAAAAACTGTTGAGCACTGGTGGTGTCACCACTTTAAGCTTCCGCGTTAATGATAAAAATGGTGGCGTCATTGCTAACCAAACCGTAACAGCCAGTCTACCTAGTAGCTTGACGCAAAAGGGTTTGATAACGCTTGAGAGTGCTGCAAGTCAAGTAACTGATGCTCAGGGTAACGTAAGTTACATGGTGCGCATTCCTGCAGGTCTGTCTGCCACACAAAGAGCAGAGCTCGAAAAAGCAGGTGAGTTTGTACTAACTGCTCGTCTGGTTGAGTCATCAGGTGCCAGTATCAATACTAGCAGTAATCGCGTCTCAGTGACTGCTGACCCTAGTAAGAGCAAGACTATCCTGACAGCAAAAACCACACCTAGCGTCGTAAACGTTTTAAAAGACCAGTTTACGATTCAGGTGTCTGCCAAGCGTCCAGACGGTAGTGCGGCCGCCAGTAAAACCGTGAAGCTTGCCATTAATAATGTAAAAGGCATTAGTATTGAAGGTGGGGAACAAACCACGAACAGTGCTGGTAATGCAGTCTTTACTGTGAATATAGACCAAGCATTGACCTTAGATCAGCGCAAAGCACTTGCAAAAACAGGTATTGCTTATACAGCTACATTGACTGATGACGATGGTATTGCCACTGAAAACTACAGTGTAAAAGCCTCTGTCCCGAGTGCCGAGTACCAAATCAACTTTGGCAGTAATAGTAATACACAACTATCAAGCTCAGGTGGTAGTACTATTGTGAGCTTCCGAGTGAATGATAAAGACGGCGGCGTTATAAGTAATCAAAAAGTCACAGTCAGTCTACCAAAATATTTAGTTGACTCTGGGTTATTGACTTTAGATAGTGCGGCCGCGCAGACAACAGATGACAAAGGTATCGTAAGTTATACCATTCGTATCCCTACTGGATTAGAGGCTACACAAAAAGCAGCTTTAGAAAAAGCCAGTGGATTTTTCCTGACAGCCAACTTAGTTGAGACTTCAGGCGCTAGTACTAGTGCTCTTAGTACGCCTATCAGTATAAGTAACAAAGTTCAGTCAAGTTTGACGGTCTTAACTTCAGAGACCAATTCTAAGGTAGTGAATGTTCTAAAAGACCAGTTCACGATCAGCGTATCAGGTAAGCGTAAAGATGGCAGCGCTGCAGCTGATAAAGTCGTTAAGCTAGCGCTTAATAACGTATCAGGCATGACTATTAAAGATAACGAACAAAAAACAGATGCGTCAGGCAATGTGACATTCACTGTAGAGATAAGTCAAGATTTGACTCAAGCTCAACGTGAAGCATTGGTGAAGTCAGGTATCAATTATACAGTGAGCTTGACGGATACTGATGGTGTAGTGACCAGTGGATACAATGCCTCTGTCATTATTCCAGCAGCACAGTATCAGATCAACTTTGGTACTAGTGATAAAGTTCAGTTATCAAGCTCAGGTGGCAGCGCTATCATTAGCTTCCGTGTCAATGACAAAAACGGTGGTGCTATTACAGGTCAAAAAGTAACAGCAAGCTTACCTAGTGCTTTAACCCAACAAGGTCTACTGAGTATCGAAGGCAGCTCTGAGCAAGTGACTGATAGTAAAGGTATGGTGAGCTATACCGTTCGGGTTCCAGCAGGCTTGACGCAGAAACAAAAAGACGCGCTAGAAGTGATCAAAGATTTTGTACTAACTGCTAAGGCAATCGAAGATTCAGGTGCGAGCAGCAGTATTAGCAGCTCACTTGTAAAAATTACCTCGGCTGTAGAAAAGAGCGATATTAAATTGACGTCTATCAGTTCACCTAAAGTGGTCACTGTCACAGACAAGCAGTTTACGATTCAAGTATCTGCGAAACTGACTAACGGTAGTGTTGCAGCTGGCAAAAACGTCAAGCTTGTGATTAAGGATGTGGCAGGCGTTAGTATTCAAGGTAATGAACAAACAACCAATGAAGCTGGCAATGCTGTATTCACCGTAAATCTAAGCCAAGATCTCAATGAGGACGAGCGTGCGTCGTTGGTGGCGTCGGATATTGCTTATACCGCTACCTTGACGGATAGCGATGGTACAGAAGCAAAAATTGAAAACAAAATTGATGTCGTACAGCCGGTTACTAGCTTAGAATTTAGCGAGATCATCACGCCTTCTATTAGTGAGCTTGGTGGTCAAGGCACTATTAGCATTAAGCTATCAAATAAAGCCAATCAAACAGCAGTTAAAGGGCAAGCAGTTGCTATTCAATTGGGTAAAGCCGCACTCGATTATGGCGTTACAGTCAATCAAACGACAGCGACTACTGATTTTAGTGGTGAGACGACATTTATCGTTACTATTCCAAAAGGGCTAACCGCAGCAGAGCGTACCGAACTGAAGCGTGTAGGTATTAACTACCAGCTGTCGTATGTCGAAAAAGAGGAAACTTATACTTCTACTATCACAAAAGTAGATGTACTAACGCCAGCAGTTGATCTGACAGTACTAAATCCACCAAACCTTATTAATAATCGTCCTTTTTATACATTGAATGGGGAAGGTGATACGGCTGTGGTGAACGCTGGATTAAGTACTCGGAATACCAATATAAGCATCAGTGGTCAGCCTATCCAGTTAGAATTTGCGAATAAAGAGTTAGCAGCATTATTAACTGTAAATGGTAAGCCAGGTGTAAATAACAATATCGTCGAAACCGGCGCTACGGGTGCAGCAAGTTTTACGGTTATTGTGCCAAGCAACTTAACTACAGAGCAAAAAGCGACACTCAAAAACCAAAAGTTAACGGCTACCTTGACTGAGACATTGACGGGTAAAAAACAAGATATTCAGTTCAATATACAGTCAACCAAAGCGGCTATTGATTTAATAGCTATCACACCAAATGCACTAAATCTAAATGGTGGTGAGACTCAGGTTGAGGTAATAGCCCAAGACAGCAAGGACAATGTTATTGCGGATAAACAGGTTTATTTAGCGCTTCCTGCTGCTGTTGCAGCTCAAGGGGTTAGGTTGGTAACCAGTGGTACGCAAACCACGAATGATTCAGGTAAAGCGAGCTTCACACTTGCTGTGCCAGCTGGCCTAACGGATGCGCAAAAATCAGCCATTGGTAGTAGCTTCAAAGTCGTATTTTCAGCTACTGATGAGAATGATAATATTGCTACAAAAACCAGTACTGTTAAGACACTAACTCCTGATCCAAGCGGTACACAAGAAAACATTACTGTTGGTGCAAACAAAGTCGTCAATACCAAAGGAGATACTTTCAAAGTATTCGTGCGCGTTGCTAATGCTGACAGTAGTATTGCAAGCCGTACCGTAACGTTGAAAGTGAACGATCCAATTGGTACTGGCGTGACAGTCAGTCAAGGTACTGCTACTACCAACAGTGATGGCGTGGCTACCTTTAACCTAACCCTCGAAGATGGTGCTAATGTTAATCAAGCAATTCTAGAAGCGGGTATTCGATTAACAGCGACCACGACCACTGCTGAAAATGTCAAGTTGGAGCAAAACTATATCGTCGCAGTAGATACTGCTACGATTGATAGCTATCAGATATTGGCATCATCTGATAAGCCAACATTGACCACTGGTGGTGATCAAACCAATGCTACATTCCGAGTCACAGATAGTAATGGCGGTGTATTAACAGGGGTGCCAGTACAATTAAGCATCGAAAACCTAGAAGCCAGTGGCGCCGCACTAACCACAGCAAGCACTGTCACAACGGATGCAAGTGGCAAGGTGGATGTTGGTATTTTATTGGCAGCTAATAGCATCAATGCCCGACTGAACCATAGCATTGTCGTTAATGCTAAAATCGTCACGCCGCAATATGATGCAAATGGTAATGTCAGTATGCAAGTGCGTGAAGAGAAGTCTCTAAGCTTGTCAGCGACAGGTACAGAGATCACGCTTGCGGCCTCAGAGACTAACTTGAAAGATGGCGAAACGACCACTATCACGTCAACGCTGATAGATGGTACAGGGCGCGCTATCGCGAATGCCAATCTAGAGTTAGTAGATGCTGAAGGCAATCTTATTACCACCAATGCCAGTACAACTACCGATGCAGATGGTAACGCAAGCTTTGCTATTAGTGAAAGCGACTTAACCTTTGATAATAACGGTAATTTACGTATTTTTGCCAGAGCCACTGGTGAGCGTGCACTAGTTGCGCAGCGTAGTACCAGCAGTCTTGATTTGGTTAAAGTATCACAAGCGGGTATTAGCTTCATTGATATTGAAGATGTTTACGATGTTAATGTGGCACAGAATATCAATGTACAAATTCGTACCGATTCTCCAGCACAAGCTACCGCACTCATTGGTAAGGTAGTAGAAGTACAAACGACGATTGGTACGTTTGCCAACAATAATGTGATTGTTACTCAAGCAATCACTGCAGGCAATATTCAAGGCAACATTGTTACTGTCCCAGTAGTACTAACGTCTACGCTTGCTGGTACAACGGTATTGCAGGCAACAGTGCTGGGTGAAATGACGAATGGCACGCTAAAGTATCAAACCACAGTTGATACCCGTTTTAGAGCGACTACACCTGCGAAGATGCTGTTCCAAGCAGTGAACTCAGTTATCACACCAGGCAGTAGTACAGAAGTTGTTGCCACAGTTAAAGACAAGAACGATGTACCAGTAGAAGGGCAAACGGTTGTATTCAGTCGTGCTGCAGATTCATCAGCAGGCCGCTTATCTGCTGCTACCGCAGTGACAAACAGCAAAGGCGAGGCGCGTGTGGTGTATCAAGCCAATGCCAGCTCACCTATAGGTGGCGTGGTTATTAATGCCCGCTTATTAAACGACAATGCAAGCATTGGTACCAAAATGACCAATATTACAGTATCAAAAGAAGCGGTTTATACGACCTTAGCGTTTAGTAATGTCTTATCTACTGATGATATTTATTACACGGTTCGCGGTTCAATATCTGTCATGGATGGCTCAGGGCGCGCGGTACCAAATAAAGAAGTATCGATCAAGTCTTATGCTATTGAATATGCGCAAGGTAAGGTTTGTCTGCTTGATAGCAATGTGACTTATCAAGCGGCCAATACTACAGATATAGATGGCAATGTAAATACACCTGAACCTATAACTTTTGCAGAATTGGTTCCTGTATTGCAAAAGACAGATTGGATCATTAGTGAAGACAGTCCTGAATACAACTATACTTTAGATAGTGATGAAGATGTGAATAGCAACAATAGTCTTGATGCTATCAATCCGGTTGCCATTATTGGTGGCACACTATCTGATGACGGTTATTCATTCGTGACTGATGAAGAAGGTCGTGCAGACTTCGAGATTCGCTATCCGATTCGTTATTCAAGCTGGGTGAAAGTGCGTTTTGAGGCTTCTACTTTCTTGAATGGCAGTGAAAATACTCAAAGTATTAACTATTCACTACCATATTTGGCAAGTGATTTGAGAGTAGAAGATCCAAACTTATTCTCTCCTTGGATTGGTGATACCAGCCCGTTTGGCGATGCTGGTGTGGTATGTGTAAACAGTTTGAGTGTTAATATTAATGCAGAGAAAAACACATCTAAAGTAGTGTTATCTCCTTATCAAGCCAGTTACTCTGTGTCTATTAACGGCATAAGTCCAACGACAACAGCCCAAGGCTATAACAGCTTTATTGTAGACTTCAATCAAGCATTTGATTTGGGTTCTACCGTAGGTGTTAACAGTAACGGTTCAGGATTCTCTAGAAACATTACAGTTGAATAAACCACACCCAAGTAGGTAATTTACTCAGTCACGTACTACTAGAGCGCAAAAACCCCCACCCCTACGTTGGGGGTTTTTGCGTCAGCCTTCTAAACAACCAAATCAGCCGAAATAACCAAAAACAACCAACTCGCTCAGCAAAATATCGTAAAAAAGATTAAAATAACCGGTTTACTATGCTGTCAGCATTTTTTCAGCAACCAGTCATCATTTAATACCGGGCGAATTATGTCAGACAATATCAGAACCTCTCCATCATCTACCGCTTCTCAAAGCAAACAGCTCCCTAGCACTATTGATACTGCCACGCTTTCGATCAAATGCAAGGATCAGGCAGGTATTGTACAAGCCGTGTCAGAATTTATTCACCGCTATGGCGCTAATATCATCACCCTTGACCAATACTCAACGGCTCACGAAGGTGGTCAATACTTCATGCGTTTAGAGTTTGCTTTAGCAGATCTGAGCGATATTATTGATAACTTTGAGGCGAGTTTCGCCCATACAGTAGCCAAACGTCACAATATGGCTTGGCATCTACACAACAATGCAACCAAGACCAAAGTTGGTATTTTGGTTTCAAAGTTTGATCATGCGTTGCTCGACTTGTTATGGCGCCATCAGCGTGGCTTGCTTGATTGCGAGATTACCTGTGTGGTCAGCAATCATAATGATCTGCGTCAAGCGGTAGAAAACTTTGGTATCACCTTTCATCACGTACCAGTGACCAAGGACAACAAAGTAGAGGCAGAAGAGCAGATTCATAAGATTATGGCGGGCAATGACTTACTGGTATTGGCGCGCTATATGCAGATTCTGTCGTCTGATTTTGTTAAACGTTGGCCGATGCAAATAATTAATATTCACCACTCATTTTTGCCGGCGTTTGTTGGTGCAGATCCTTATCGTCAAGCTTATGACAAAGGCGTAAAGCTAATCGGCGCAACCGCGCATTATGTCACCGCTGATTTGGATCAAGGGCCTATCATTGAGCAGGATGTGCATCGTGTGACGCATCGTCAGGGTGTGGTAGAACTACGTGCTATTGGCCGTGACATCGAGCGTAACGTACTGGCACGTGCTGTGAACTGGCATGTACAAAACCGTGTGATCGTGGCAGGTAATAAGACCGTAGTCTTTAACTAAAAAAGTCAGTAGAAAGTTAAACAAAAAATGCGGTCGGTAACTATTGCTACCGACCGCATTTTTATGATGTTGTATCTAGCTTAGATGGGATTGACTATAGCAGCATCTCTAGCACAAACTTGCTACCCACAAAACCAATGGCCAGTAGGATAAAAGCATAAATGGTGATATTAGCGGCACGTTTGCCGCGCCATCCAGCACGCCAGTTGCCAAGTAATAGCGCGCCGAATAATAGCCACGACAGCAGACTAAACACTGTCTTATGAACGATATGCTGTGTCATCAAGTCATCTACATAAATGAAGCCAATGCCCAGTGCGACACTCAGCAAGACAAAACCTACCAAGATCATATCGAACAACAGACCTTCCATGCTCTGCAATGACGGTAGTTTATTGACCCAAAATCGATGGATGGTATGATGTTTAAGCTCACGGATCTGTAGACGCAAAAACAGCGCTTGTACGGCAGCCATTAGCAAGACGCAATAGGCCGCCAGTGACAGCAGAATATGGGTTTCAAGCCCGATACTGATATTGGTAATTGGCTGATAAGGGGCGCGGCCGATATAACCGATGGTCATACCTATGAGTGCGGTCGGTGCTGCTAAGATGCCGAGGCTAATGATAGGGCGGTATAAACTAAACAACACGTAAAACAATAAGAAGAATAAGCTGATCAGGCTAATCACATTGAACAGATTGAAGTTCAGACCATATAGCGTAACGACATAGGGATACAATAAGGCGGCATGTGCGAGCATCCCTACCAGTAACAAGCCCAAACTGCCGCTTTTGTAGATAGGTTTATCCCGAACGAGCGCCCAACCAATGTAAACGCTGACTAATATGTAAATCAGGCTAGCAAGTAAGAATGTAAGGTGCACAGGTATAAAACCTCATCTTTACGGAGCGCAAAATAGCCGCTCAATGTAACGCTAAAGTGGTATTATCGGAATGATTAGAATAATTGTCCAATTTATCATAAAATGGGTATCAATTGAGTGTCATCTTACGTATTCCTGATAAATGCTTGACGCGTGTAATCTAGAAAAAATCTATAACGTGCGCGTGTTATCGATAAAAAAGCGCAAATAAATCCAACGCCTTTTATCAAACGACTATCAATTTTGAATCGCGATAATGCTATAGTGTTGATAACACGATGTTTATCATCATCTATAGACGCGCAATCTACTACTTCATCACATACCCAATACTATATATAAGCCATTTAACTGGTTTAGCTAAGAATTATTTTAACCAAGAATTATTTTAACTGAGAGCTATCTATGTTTGACACCTTAACAGAACGCTTATCGTCGAGCCTGCGTAATATCGTGGGGAGCGGGCAACTGACTGAAGACAATATCAAAGATACCCTGCGTGAAGTACGTATGGCGCTACTAGAAGCCGATGTAGCACTACCGGTCACTCGCGACTTTGTAAAGCGCGTTAAAGAGCAAGCGCTTGGTGCTGAAGTGCTCAAAGAGTTGGCACCAGGCCAAGCGTTTGTCAAAATCGTCCATGACGAGCTGACCGAAATGATGGGCAGTGCCAACCAGCAGTTGGAAATGACAGGTAAGCCGCCAGTGGTTTATCTATTGGCAGGTTTGCAAGGGGCGGGTAAAACCACCACAGCGGGTAAGCTAGCAAAATTTTTACAAGAGCGTCATAAGAAAAAAGTCATGCTGGTATCTGCTGACGTTTATCGTCCAGCGGCCATCAAGCAGCTTGAGCAAGTAGCCGGTCAAGTGAATGCCAAGTTTGTGAATTCTAGCGCTGACGAAAACCCGATTGATATCGCGCGCCGTGCCATCGAAGAGGCCAAAATTCAGTATCAAGACATCTTGATTATTGATACGGCAGGTCGTTTGCATATTGACGATGCCATGATGGATGAGATCAAAGCGCTAACGGCTGCGGTCAATCCATCTGAGACGCTGTTTGTCGTCGATGCGATGACAGGTCAAGATGCGGCCAATACCGCAAAAGCCTTCAATGATGCCTTGCCATTAACAGGTGTCATCCTGACCAAAACAGACGGCGATGCTCGTGGCGGTGCGGCGCTGTCTGTACGTGCCATCACTGGTAAGCCCATTAAGTTCTTGGGTCGCGGTGAAAAACTAGACGAGTTAGAGCTGTTCCACCCTGAGCGTATCGCCCAGCGCATCCTTGGTATGGGTGACGTACTGAGTTTGGTGGAAGAAGTCGAGCAAAAGATTGACCGTGATAAAGCCGAGAAAATGGCGAAGAAGATGCAAAAAGGCGGTGAGTTCGACCTTGAGGATCTCTTGACGCAGTTCCAGCAAATGAAAAGCATGGGCGGCATGGCAGGTTTCTTGGATAAGATGCCAGGTATGGGCGGCTCTGACATGCAAAAAGCTGTCGAAGATGCCAAGCCAGAAGAAAAAGTACGTGAAATGGAAGCGTTGATCAATTCAATGACACCATTTGAGCGTAAAAACCCTGACAAGATCAACCCAAGCCGTAAGCGCCGTATCGCTGCAGGTTCTGGTCGTGATATTCAAGACGTCAACCGTTTGCTCAAGCAGCACAAGCAAATGGCAAAAATGATGAAAATGATCTCAAAACCTGAAGGCATCAGTAAGATGATGAAGTCTATGCAAGGGTTGATGGGCGGTGGCGGCGGTGCAGGTGGTGGCGGTCCTTTATTCGGTGGCGGTGGTCAAAAAGGCAACCCAAAAGATGTGAACCCACAGCAAATGGCGAAGCAAATGGGACTTGACCCAAACAACATGCCGAGCACCGAAGAGATGCAAAAGCAAATGCAAGAGATGCAAAACCAAGCACCAAAAAAGTTTAAAACACGCTTTTAAGCAATAGTAGATCGACAGTCGTAGATTGGGTGGCCTATTACTTTTTGATATGAACTTGTTGATCGTCACTTTTTAAGAAAAACCTCAAAACTGATATGGTTTTGAGGTTTTTTTATATGGCCTGTTACCCTAAGCGCTCATGGATAAAGTATGAAAAAAGTAGAAAGTGATAAAATCTGTTTATCCTAAATGCTATGATAGGCGCTGTTTTATGCTGCTGGTATTTTTTGTCATACCAACCATTTTTAGCATACCCAGACGATAAGACGAGGTTATGATGTTTTTAGCTATGGATACTGTGTTTGACCAGTGCTCGATTGCCATTTTGGATTCGAGTGGTCAGGTATTATCGAGTCATACTGAGACAGGTAAACGTCAGCAAACGCAGCAGATACTGCCAATGATTGATGCCGCGTTGTCAGAGGCCGGAATACGCCTGACTGATATAAGTGCACTCATATTTAATCGAGGGCCTGGTGCTTTTAGTGGTATCAGAATCAACACGGCGGTGGTACAGGCATTGTCTGTGGCGCATGACATTCCTTGTGTGGACGTCTCAAGCTTGCAAGCAATTGCGCAGTGCGCGTATCAGAAATACGGCCTGACGCAAGTATATAGTGCACTAGATGCCCGTATGCAGCAGGTGTATTTTGGACAGTATGCAGTAATCGATAGTGAATCAGCCATTATGCAGCCAGTGCTGATTGCTGATAGTGATAGCACTGAGCAACTGCTCGATTATGACAGCCAAACTGAGTCGGATTTTCCAATTGTCGGTAATGGCGCAAGCTTGTTAACTTTAAACGAAGGACAAGTCTGCCATGATGATGTTTGGCCAGATGCTGTTGTTATAGGGCAGATCGGCATTGCTCAGTTTATGGCCATAGGCGGGACAGAAGCGGCGCAGGCTTTACCAAAATACTTGCGTAATCAAGCGTGGAAAACGCTTAAGGAGCAAGGTAAAGCCTAGGGTATGTGGTCACTCAATCGATATTCCTTTAAATATACTAGCCGTTCGAGTCATTCGTAGCATCATATAACACATAACAATATACGAAGACCTGTATCAATCAACAGGTCTGTGTTTAGGAAAACCATCGTGGATATTATCTTATTAATTCAAGCTGTTATCATGGGTATCGTTGAAGGTATCACTGAGTTTTTGCCTATTTCTAGTACCGGTTACTTAATTCTATCAGCAGATATGATGGGTTTTTGGACCAAAGAAAAAGTGGATTTGTTTGTGGTGGTGGTGCAGCTTGGCGCGATTTTGGCCGTTATCTATGACTATTGGGGTAGATTGTGGCAAGCTCTAATGGGCCTGCTAACGGGCAAAGCAGAAGGTATGAGTAATCCAAGACAGCTCGGGCTGAGTTTAATTGTGTCTACTATCCCTGTGATGATCGTGGGCTTTACTTTTGCTGATGAGATTAAAAATTACTTGTTTAACCCTATCGTTGTAGCGATTATGCTCATCATCGGTGGTCTGCTGATATTTTATGTCGAGAGCCGACCTAAAACGGTCGTCGCTGAAGAGGCAGAGGATGTTAGCTTAAAGACAGCATTGATGATTGGTTTGTTTCAATGTTTAGCCTTAATACCAGGCACCTCACGCTCAGGCGCGACTATCATCGGTGCATTATGGCTTGGGGTCTCGCGTAAAGCGTCTGCGGAGTTTTCATTCTTTTTAGGTATTCCTGTCATTGTGGGCGCGGCACTATTAGATCTAATCAAACATGGTGATGTCCTGACCAATAGCGAGGATTGGTTGGTACTTGGCGTTGGTACTGTCGTCTCATTTATCGTCGCCTTACTTTGTATTCGCTTGCTGGTGGCATGGGTGAGTCGCCGTGACTTTACGATCTTTGCTTGGTTGCGTATTATTACAGGCGTTGTTGTATTGATAGCCGCTTGGGGCTTTGGTTATCAAATGGCGGGTTAAGCTGCAATCATGTTAAAAATATTCTGAAGTACAAAGGTTATTAAGCCTATCTAAATTTGACCATAGATACTAAAGGGCATGTCAGTGACGAGTAATTTGCCTCCAGCATCTAAAGAGAGTATTAACACTATGCATGACCTTACACACTGTCAGCTGATCTACGTCAATGAGTCGCAGCAGCATCAAGTAGAGTCGTTGCAAGCGCTGATAGAGAAAAATCAATTGTCAATCGTGTTAAATGCTGAGTTATCGGTAGATAAATTAACGCAAAAATATCGTCAAAATCTGAGTCAGACAGCGTCTCAACCAGTGTTATTATTGGATGGTAAAGACAAGCTATCGTGGCTCAGTGATGGTCTGAGCGTGGCGCCAGAATGGGATAAACTGCAACGCCGAGTGGTGAGTGCTGGCCGTAAGTCAGAGCTGCTATTGCAAGCTGCCAAGATTACAGCCGATAGCAGCGTCATAGATGCGACCGCGGGTTTCGGTCATGACAGTCTCATATTAGGCAGCACCGGCGCTCAGGTCATCATGCTAGAGCAACAACCAATCATGGCGCTGCTATTACTGGTAGAGCAGCTGCGTATGAGCGCATTGCCAAATTGGCAAAAGCTGATGGCACGTTTGCATATTATCAATATCGATGCGCTGAGTTATTTTGAAAGGCGTATAGCGGAGTCAGCAACCAGTGACAGTCGCGCTATTGATGTCGTGTATCTGGACCCTATGTTTCCAGAGGACAGCTATCAAGACAGTAAGACTGGCAAGGGTGCTAAAGTCGGCAAGCATATGCAAGCGTTGCATCAACTTGCAAGACCGCCAACGTTGGACGAGGAAGGCCAATTGCTAACCTCTGCACAAACTGTCGTCAGCAAAAATGCACTGCACTCTGGGCGCGTGGTCGTGAAGCGTCCGCAGCATGCGCCGACATTGGCAAACCAGCAACCTACTGAGAGCTGGCATAATGAAGCCGTGCGCTTCGATGGGTATTTTGCCTAATAACCATGATTACCAGCTGGTTAGGATAACTATGCTAATGAACCATGCCAATGCTATTGGGTATATGAGATCCATGCAGCTTATTGCCAAATCCATTCAATATAAAAAATTCTATCAGTGATAATGGCAGTGTTATGACATTTAAAGACAAACTACAAGCTTACATCCAACTGACACGCTTTGACAAACCTGTGGGCATTGAGCTGCTCCTATGGCCAACCCTGTGGGGCGTGTTACTGGCCGCAATGGGTCAAGCACAGCAGCAAGGACTGACGGCCGCGCTGCCCAGTCTCCAGATATTTGTGCTATTTGCACTCGGGGCCATCTTCATGCGTGCCGCAGGTTGTGCCATTAACGACTTCGCGGATCGTAAGGTTGATGGTCATGTCACCCGCACCAAAGGACGTCCACTAGCCGATGGGCGCTTATCAGGTAAGGAGGCGGTTGTAGCATTTTTAGTGCTGGTGTTATTAAGTGCCAGTCTGCTGTTTTTCTTACCCATTGCTGTGTTTTATTGGTCGCTTGGCGCTGTGATGCTGGCATTCATTTATCCCTTTATGAAGCGTTATACCCATCTGCCACAAGTGTTTTTGGCAGCGGCTTTTGGCTGGGCGATACCGATGGCTTATGTGGCCATACAGGGCACACCGGATATCTGGTGCTGGCTGTTATTTATCGCTTATATGTGCTGGACAGTAGCCTACGATACCCAGTACGCCATGGCTGACCGCGATGATGATATCAAGATTGGCGTCAAATCAACGGCGATGCTGTTTGGTCGTTATGATGTGATTATCATCTCAATATTACAAATGCTATTCTTGCTTATTATGGGCGCGGTTATGTGGCATTATTTTGCCCCGACTGCCGTAGGCGTGACGCCCGTATTTGGCTTGGCATTGGTGGCGATGATGTTTGCCAAGCAAAACAGTGCTTGTGCCAGTCGTGACCCATTGGCTTGCTTTCAGGCATTCTTGGCCAATATCTGGGTCGGACGTTATGTCTTTGTGCTCATCGCTATCGCCTGTATATGGACGACGCTCAATGGATAAGCTTAATAAGCTATGGAATCGAAAGGTAAAGGGTGCTTCTGATACTGATGGGTCTGTCATCGACTATCAAGCAAGAATGGCTGAACACGGCCTGACGCGCGAGCAAGTTATCGCCACCGAGCGTAAGCTGGCCAAGTTTGCCAATACCATGGATTCGCTCGTACGGATACCCTTTACCAAACAGGGTATGGGTGCTGATGCCGCGCTGTCGACCATTCCGCTAGCAGGTGATTTGGCAGGCTTGGCATTGACCAGTTATGCGTTTATATTGGGTCGTCAACTGGGTGTACCAGCTCATAAAATGACGCCTGCTGTCAGATTGGCACTGATTGATATGGTCGTGGGTATCGTGCCGGGCATTGGGACGTTATTAGATATCTTTATTCGTCCCAGTCGCAAAACACTGGGTATCGTGCATGAGCATCTACAAGATGAGTATGGTATTACCGATACCATGCATATTGATCGACCGTTTTTGCATCAGTCACTAGAGGACAAGCAGCGAAGCAGTCGTTTTGGTTTCTTTTGGCGAAACCCCATTGTAGAGTGGCTATACTTGCATATTCCTGACATGCTAGGGCTGATTGTTCTAGTAGTTATTGGATGGGGTTTATGGTCATTGATTGGCTGGCTAGTGGGCTTATTTGGTAATACAACAGGCTTTAGCTGAGTAATAGGGTGTTGCTAAATGCCAGTTTAGCTAACAAGCGATTGGATCAAACAGCACGAGAGAAAAGTAATAAAAAAGGTCAGCAACGATAGTATCGTTGCTGACCTTTTTGTGGCTGACAATAATAAGGGACTATATTTAAACTTTATTCGGTGACGACTTCCGCTTCTGCGCTGACCGCATCAAAGCTGGTGACTTTGTTGTTTTGAATCAGATCGATAGTGCCACCACCTGCATGACTGACCAGTTGGATAGCGCCATTATTTGATTGATAAGTGGGGTTATTACCTTGGCCTTCTGGTGCACTGAGGGTCATTTTTGGTTTGTTTGGCAACGTGACAATGGCGTTGAGCATGCCTGCTGCTGACGTTTCAAAGACGACGGATAATGACTCGCCTGTGGCGCTTTTATAGCGGACATCCGTGATTTGTGCGCCTTTGATCGCTTGGTGTGGGTCAGGTGTCACCGCTTTAGTGTTTGCCATCTCCTTGGTGCTGCCCAGATTATCGTCTAACTGACTTAAGCTAACATCGTGCTCTGAGTCGGTTTGTGCAGTGCTGTTCGCCTCATTGTTTGCAGCGTCATCAGCAGCATTGGTATTTATATTGGAAGTGACTGGGGTTGTCTGATTCGCAGTCTCAGCAGATGTCTCACTGGCAATTTCAGGATCTGGGTCTTTCTGACAAGCAGTCAGCAGCAACATGCTAAGAAAAATGGCAGAAGCTTTAAGGTGGTAGGGCTTAGATTTTGCAAAGCTTGGTGGTTTTGAGGCAGAGATGGGCATCATCAGGTCATCCAATAAAAATATTTTGTATAAGCGAAAAAACACAGGTGTTAGTTTTACGATTGAGTACCGACTGCAGTGAATGCTGTACTCATAATACATAGCAGAGGGAAGGTTTGGTAATAAGTGATAAAACGCTCATTTTATCTTTAAACTATCGGCTGTCACACCGTTCTCTTTACCGCTCTCTCTATAGACATCATCTAAATATCGGCGGCTAGCCAGTAGTTTGTTCACAACACCACTTTGGCTTTGTGTATTGAGCTTTTGTGAAAAATCTAAAATCGAGTTCAATTGCTCCAACACGATGTCATAACTGCTGTTTTGTTTATCGATATCAATCACGACGGTTTTTGCATAGTGTTGATCGAGGCTCAAATAATCGGTAATCAATTCGGGTATACGTGTGGTAATGAGTTTGTTCAACGTGAAGAGCTGCGACTCAGTGATTTGAGCGTGATGCGTGGACTCGTACTGCTGCCCGATACTATCCATCGTCACTCGGAATGCTTTGGGTACGTGCTCGTCATACAGCCATTGAACGAATGGATGCTGAGCGGAAAAATGAATCACGCTGAGTCCTGTCATCGGTTCATTGCTTGTCTTATCTGTCGCTACCTGCTTTATTTGAGACTGTCTTGCCGCACGATCTGCCGCTGCTAGATAGGCTTGATGCTGCTGTATCGACGCGCGCTGCGTGTGTTTAGACTTCTCTTTCATCATAAAAAAGATCGGTACGATAATGATGAGGCTGAGTAAAATAAGCAAGGTATAAAAAGACATGTCGGACTCTGTCCTTAAGGCATGTATGGCAAAAATAATTTTGTATTACAATATAACATGCTTGTGTTATGTTAAAGCAAAATAGCGTTCGATAAAAATTGTCTCTCGCTACTGAATATTTGGCTATATTTAATTAAGGATGATGATGAATAATGACATGATTACCAAAAGTCAGCTGGCAGCTTACAAACCGACCACCGCTTATGTAGGCACTTCTTGGGCAGTCATGCTGGTGGGTGTGCTGGCCTATTTACTGGGACTATGGAATGCGCAAAGCATGTTGCTAAACGAGAAAGGCTACTATATAGCAGTGTTGGCGCTTGGTTTGTATTCAGCGATTAGTCTACAAAAGACGCTCCGTGATCGCAGCGAAGGTATTCCAACGACCAATATGTATTATCTGATTAGCTGGGCGGCTTTAGGGTTATCTATTGTGCTGATTGCACTCGGTCTTATGAACGCAGAAGAATTAAGCCTAAGTGAAAAAGGTTTTTATATGATGGCATTTACCATGAGCTTATTCGCTGCTGTGACTATCCAAAAAAACACCCGTGATGAAGCACAAATTCGAGCATTGACCGTACCGATGATTACGGAGAATACAGATCACGCCAAACTGGATCATCACGCAACAGGCGAGGCTGATACGGGAAAATCGCTCTTTGGCACCGTCAAATCTAGAATGGAGCGCGACGATTAAGACATTTACTCATCCATTTATTTTTGATCATTGATCATATGGTAAGTAAGCGTATGTCTAGGTGAGCGGGGTCTGCAAACGTGTGCGATTGGGTGATAGACGTGCGAGCATGGCCTCTGACAATGGTAAAAATGACCCTAGCATCATATCGGCTAATGCTTCAGCACAAATAGGCGCCAACGCATAGCCTTTTGCGCCCATCGCACTCATCACCCACAGTCGTTTACTATCTGCTAGCTGTCCTACGATTGGATGATAGTCAGGCGTCTGGGTACGAATACCTGCGCGTCCTTGCCACGAGCTTGTATCTATTGGAATCACTGATGCCATCTCAGGGATAGCCATCATCAACTTGTCACGGCTGATCTGATGCTCTTCCACTCTAACATCCGTACTGATGTCATTACGTATAAAACTGGCACCCAGCAATAAATAAGGCGTATTTGCCGTGACGGTATTAATCGTCTCATCATCTGCTTGAGCAGTGAACGGCGCACAGTAACCGCTATATTTAAGCGGTATTTTGGGTAAATTTGCGCGTTGCTCTGTAGTGGGCGTAAACCACGAGAGCTGACCACGAATTTTACGACAATCAAAAATACGGGTGTCTAGCTGATGACTCTCAAAAGCGGCACAAATCACCACGTTATCAGCAGTCATAGAGACAACATCCTGATTCTGATTACGGCCTTTTACACACACATGCTGATCTGTCTCGTCAATACTATCAACGTCTAATGGCTGAAAGTGGATCAGCGGATGTGACAGTATGATGGCTTTTAATGCTTGCGGATTGACCAGTCCTGACTGCGGTAGATAGAGATTTTCTGATAAATCCTGCTCTAGTAGTCCACTGCTGCTTTTTGCCTGTGTGTCCGATAGCGTGGTTGCCATCTCATTAGGGTACTCTGCGATTTGCTCGGTACCAATATTGGCTTTTATGAGCAAATCAAGCGCACCAGTAATCTCTAGTACGGGAGGCATATTGAGTAATGAGGTGTGCTGATTAAGCGCTCGGTACAACCTGCTGCTATACAAGTAGCCAATAGTATGTAGATGCTCATCGACGTGGTGAATCGGGGTCATTTTGGGTGCTAGCAATGCACGCGGGTTACCTGATGCACCCGCTAAAGGGGCTGATTTATCTAGCATCGTGACTGTGATACCGCGATTGGCAAGCGACCAAGCCGTTAATAAGCCTGAGACCCCTGCACCTATGACGATAGTATGGTCGACAGTGCTAGAGTGCGCTTCAGGATTTTGATTAGTTTTCTCATCATGCTTTTCATGACCGTTACTAATATCACGATTCTCTGCACCTGTCATGACAGCCGTTAGCATTTGGCGTTTCATGCCAAACCCTCTGACCTTTTTAATCTCAAAACCATACTCTGGTAGTATGCGCTTAACCGTACCGGCACTGCTATAGGTAGCAGCAGTTGTTTTTGGATGAGATAAGCGCTGCACTTGTGCAAAGATGTCTCTGGACCATAATGTCTCGTTGCAAGACGGCGCAAAGCCGTCTAAAAACCAAGCATCAACGTGGGGCGCAGGTTGGTTAACATGCTCTAATGCAAGCTTAGACAAGCTCTCAGCAGCATCGCCAAACCACATATCCACGGTCAAATTATCGTCAGAAAAATTCAGACGATGACAGCCTGCGATGAGGGGTGGATATTCGGCTAACAATGACTTGATAGGTGCTGTCAGCTCAGGCGCGCGCTGTGACCACAATGTCAATATATGAGTCAAATCCGCCAGTGGTATGGGAAATTTTTCAGTCGTAATAAAATGCAGACGAGCATCTCTCAAATGCGGATGCGTATCGCGCAGCTGTCGCCATAACTGCCAAGTCGCCAATAAATTAAGCCCCGTACCAAAACCTAATTCAGCGATGGTAAAACACTGTGTTGGGGCAAGGTCTGCCAAGCGCTCTGGTAGTTGATTGTGCGTCAAAAACACATGGCGTGACTCAGCCAAACCATCCGCATGAGAGAAGTAAACATCCCCAAAATGCCCTGATACTGGCACGCTATTGCCAGTATCATCCATTTGCCAATCAATTTTAGCTGGCGTAATGATGTTTGAGGGTTTGGCACTTTTATTTTGGGTAATAGACATGTGGTTGTTTCTTAGGTGCAGGTTTATTCAGCGAATGGTTTTTCAGCGTAAAGAAAGGCTCTTCGGTGCACAGCTCTTAAATGCATGGCTCTTAAAAGTAAGACTTTTAAGCGAATCAACAGCTACTGTCAGTATTATGGATGCTCGATTGAGCAAAAGCGACCTGAAGACAATCTACCAGCGCTCGCGGCGCACAAACACCAGCCAAGAGATAAAGATACCGACCAATAGACTGATCAATACCGTAAATGCCCCATACAAGAAAATCTGACCTTTGCTCTCATAGACTAGGACATTGGCTTGGGTTTGCAAATCATTCACTTGACGCTGCAACTGTGCATTACGGCTGAGCAGTTGTTGATTGGCATCTGACAGCGCCTTACTAGAGGGCTGCAATTGCGCCGCTAAGGTACTATTGATATCTAGTGCTGAGTTTTTTGTTGCAGCAGATACAGGTGCAGGAGCGCCAGTCGCCAGTGGCGCTGCTACTGGGGCAGCACCATCGACAGCCGTGACTAGAGGTGCTGCGTTCACTGAGACTGCCATCATTAGCATGAGGCTAGCTGCTAGGCTGTTTTTATACCGCCCGGTATTTAAAAAGTAGAAACGCTGACTCACGATGCAGCTACTTTATCAGTGTTGTCCGTTGGCGCTGGCAATGCTTGAATAAATGGCTTGATATCTACATGGCTATAGACGCCATCACGTAGGTAAGGCTCATCGTTCGCCCATGCCTGTGCGGCTGCAATAGAGTCAAACTCCGCAATGATTAAGCTGCCTGACATATCGGTCTTGCCATGTTCGATGGGCGTTGGACCTGCGATGACGAGTCGCTGCTCATTGTTCAATACTTTAAGGCGTTCAAGATGTTCGATACGGGTAATCTGACGTTGGGCGCTACTATTGGCCACGTCATGACCGATTATGACAAATAAAGACATGAGACTTCCTTAATTGATAATAAAGCGTGATGATTGATGTAAGGGTATTTCATAATGCTGATGCTTTATCGCTATAATAAAATAGCGATAGGATAACAAATATTATTTAGTGGCTTTATCTGTCAGCGCAGGGTTTAGATGTTTTTTTAGTACAGCAAACTGAGCCACCACAAAGACCAGCATAATCGGAATCCAGCCATAAGTTTTGAAGTTGATCCATGCCTCATCTGACATCGTAAATGCTGTGATATAATGTAGGACGGCCATCAAAGCAAAAAACAATGCCCATACAACGGTGAGCTTTTTCCAGCCACTGAGCGTTAGGGTAAAGACATCTTTCATGGCAAGTTGCATCAAAGGTTTATTGATAACCGCGCTGACGAGTAATGTCAAAGCAAAAATACCGTTGATAATCGGTGATTTCCAGCGCAGATAGATATCATCACGCAGCAGTAGTGTGCCACCGCAGAACAAAATGGTTAATAATAAGACAACCCATTGCTGCTTATCGAACTTGCCTTTTTGACGAATAAAATGAATGGCATAAACGATGATAGTGGCGATGAGTAGAGCACCTGCCGCTGCCAAAATACCACTGTAACGAGCAGTCAGAAAAAAGGCGATTAACGGGATAAAGTCTAATAATGCTTTCATAGCAAGTGTGATGTCCAACAAAAAACGTATGGGGTAGTTTACACGTCTACTGCCCCAAAAAAAAGCAATCAACACGATAATCCTATGATATAGCTAATCCATCTCAAAAAGCGTATAAGCTTGCTGGAATGGATATCGCGATACTTCTGCCATACTCCCAAATAGTCAGTAAAACCAATTGATATCATTCAAATATAGCCATTGAACCAAATATAACCACTTAACATAGCTGCTTAGTATGGTCGCGGCATTCAGTCATTAAAAACGACAGGAAACCGCGACCAAAATGCTATTACCTTTATACTCATTTTATCTAAACACAGCTTATCTAAATACAGCTTATCTAAACACATTAAGGCACATTTTATGAAAATAGACCTACATTGTCACAGCACTTTTTCAGATGGCACCTACGCACCCACTGAGGTGGTAGCACGCGCTCACGCAGCAGGTATCAATGTACTTGCGTTGACAGATCATGACACGATGGCTGGCATCGATGAGGCAAGGGCTGCTGCCAATATCCATGATATGCAAATCATTAACGGCGTGGAAATCAGCTGTGAGCATACATTGAGTGGCGGTTATGGCAAAAATAAGTCTGCCAATAAAATCATCCATGTGCTTGGACTGGACTTTACGGATCGTGAAAAAATGCACGCCACTCTCAAGCAATTGCAGGATAGCCGTGCTACACGTGGCCAGCGCATCACCGAAAAACTCAGTGAATTACTCAATATCAGCTATGATGAGCTATGGCAAGCTGTCCTTGTGAAAGCAGGCGGCAATCCACAAGCCGTTGGCCGTGCTCATATTGGGCAAGTATTGTTTGAGCGCGGCGACGTCAAAACCGTTCAAAAGGCCTTTGATAAATACTTAGCGGATAATAAACCTGCCTACGTGGCGATTGAGGCATTGACGATGCAGCATGGCATTGAATTGATTCATGCTTGCGGCGGTAAGGCGGTGCTCGCACATCCAACACGCTATCAATTATCAGCGACCCGCGTGCGCAAACTGATCGAAGAGTTTGCTCTGTTGGGCGGTGATGCTTGTGAGTTGCCAGCCACTAGCGAGCCTATTAGCACTCGTAAAATGGTTGATCGCAGTATCGCTGAGCACAACCTAGTGACCTCAATTGGTAGTGATTTTCATGGGAGTAATATGCCATGGCGACGTTTGGGTGATGTGCCTGTATTGACGGCTGAGCAAAAAGGCATTTGGGAGTCTTTTAAAGCGCTTGCTTAGTTTAAAACAGCGTATTTATACCATGACAGCATGCCTAGTAGAATATGGTCTTGGTATGCAAAAAGTCTTGTTGTATCAAAACAATTATTGATAAATAAATGTGGAAAACAGATTGCTAGTTCAGGTATAAATTGCCACACTGAATAGACCCTAATCGTGGCTCACGGTTCACTATTTTAACTCTATAAATTTGACTATCTGCGGTAGCACATTATGGCTGTATATAAGTTCTATCTAGGCCACAGAGAGCTTTCTAAAGCGGTTTTTGAGTGGGAGGCTGCTGATAGGACGGCCCTACTAGCAGCATTTATGGTGATGGAGGTTTTTTCACATTGGTTATGGTGCTTATTTGTTTGGTATCACCGCGATACTTATAGTGCTTACGTTGATATAAATCTGCTCTATTCATTATGGATTAGCGTGACCATGGTCGGTGTTTTTTTACTATGGGTGTCCAGTCGTTTTTCACCAGTTAGAAGCGCCCATAGCAATCTGAATATATGGCAAGCTCTACTCATCACTGTTTATAGTGTCTATATTACCTTTGTTGTCGCCATATTAGGGCATAGTAGTCTGGTAACGGGTGTATCACTCGTGGGCGGTGCGATGCTATGCATGATGCTCATTAACCGGAAGTATGTTTGGCGAGCATTTATAGGGCAAATTATTGCGATCTTAGCAGTATCGTTGCTCCCTTATTTCGGTATTACGATACCCAATCTACGCCAACTTACAGCCACCACGCTGCCTTCTACTATTCATAGTTATATGACTCATAGTGATATGATTGTCATGAAAAATGAGGCGTTGACTTGGGAGGGTCTTAATCACCTGCGCCAATCTTCCAATATTTTGTGGCGCTCTACCCATATTTATATGTCGCTACCAAAAGCTATTTTTATCATTTATATGTTTCGTATTTTGTTAGTGTCATTAGATGACAGTCGGAGAGAAACCCTACAACATGCCAATCAAGATGAATTGACCCAGCTGAAAAACCGTCGTTATGGTCTGAAAAAGATGAAGTATGCGCTATCACAGGTACAAGAAGATCAAGACCTGAGTGTGATACTGTTGGATTTGGATTGGTTCAAGGACATCAATGACACTTATGGTCATGATGTGGGTGATCAGGTGCTGATAAAGGTGTCACAGACGCTATCGCAATCATTATCAGATGAGACCGTCATCAGCCGCTATGGTGGTGAGGAGTTTTTGATCGTGCTACCACATACGAAACACGATAGCGCTATGGTGATTGCTGAGCACCTGCGCTCAAGCATTGCTGAACAGGTTATCACGGTTGAGGGTATGTTAGATTTCAATGTGACAGCGAGCTTTGGACTGTATACATTGACACAGAATGAACGAGACTGTATTGCGCAAAAGTATAAAACTATTTTGCAGAAAAGATCGCCGATACAATCCAAGTCACAGCCCTTTATCAAACCAATTGCCTCCCAGCGGGCCGAGAGCCAGATGGCTTCGGCACAAGAGCTGCCCAGTGATATCTGTCAACGTTTGATCACCACAGCAGACAAAGCCTTATATGAAGCCAAGCACCGTGGTCGCAATCAGGTCGTGAGTGCGAATGAGATGATGGCAGCCGAAACAACGGGCGCTCAGTCACTTTATAACAGTTAGCACTTATTATTTAATACTGACTACTGGATGATTCCAACCTAACCATAAATAACTAAGATTCGTCGATGTTATTTTCTAAGATGTTATTTTCTAAGTGCGCTATGCATGATTTAACTGCTGTACTACGCTTGCCAATACACTGGTGGCAAAGCTGCCCGTGGTCAAGGTGAAGCTCAAAACCAGTGTGCAATCGTCTGACCACTCCCAATGCATCTCTTCAATAGGCAGACGTAGCGCTCGCCGTTGTGCCTTGATATCACGCTGTTCTAAACCAGTCGCTAACTGCGTTAATAGTGGGCTATGTTGTACAACATTGCTTTCAATAGCTGCCGCGGTACTGCTGACTTTATCGTTGCCTGTGCCCCACATCACGGCCGTTGGATGGATATCACCGCTATCAAGACGAGCGCGCAAGGTGTCGTCTAGGGTTTCACTGGTAAATATAGACCCTGAACCATCCAGATTAAACACTTCACCTGACAAACCTGTATTCCAGCTGTCATCGCGTACACGTGCTGCCAATATCTCATTGAATATCAAGCTACGGGCGGCAGACAACTCCATCGTATTTTGCTCTCGCGGTGCACGCTTGCTTTTGCTTTTCTTAGACGATGGGCGAGGCGCTCGCGGTGGACGGGCAAACAGTGACAGTGCCTCTCTGACGTTATTGCCTTGACGGCCAAAGCGCTGTGGACCAAAGTAATTGGGCACGCCAGTTTGACCAATACTCGCTAGGTGCTGTTCGACAGACTGTTTGGTAGATAACGACGGCTCAGATGGTTTAACATCAGAATTATCATCGGCAAACTGCACATCACGCAAGGTGATGATAAATTGATTGGCTCGGTGCGTACCACGATTGAGCTTTTTGTTATGCCAATGCTGAGCGAGAATAGTGACTGACTCTGTCTCTCCTATATCTATCGGTGCAAACTCAGTTTCCGGTAACTGCTTCTTTGGTATTCGTAGGCTAAACCACTGTGTCGTTAGCGCATGACGGTCTTTCAGTCCTGAATAGCCAACATCACGTAACGGAATCTCTGCCCACTCTGACAGCAGATTTGCCAAGTAAGCCGTATTCATGCCTAGCTTTTCGATGTGCAACCACAAATGCTCCCCTTCACCCGTAAAATCCAGCGGCAATAATTCATTAACGATGAAATCAGTTGCATGAGCTTTATAAGTGGCTTGCTGTATTGGCGGCAGGCTAGGCTGCGGTAGTTTTGCAGTGTCGGTGATGGCAGTGACATCTACACTATTTATATCAAAGTGGGCAGTATCTAAATCGTGCATCTCGCCATTTGATACAGGTGACGTCAGCGGCGTGATCGTAGCATCAATAGCCGTGTTTTTTTGAGACATATTTTCGTGAGAAGTCATAAAAGGGTCTTTTATTTTGTTATTAAAGATAAAGATAAGTGCTGAGTGTTATTAAGGATAGATGAGAAGGACCGCGCAGACAAAATTGATGAAAGCGCCGAAACCACGCTGCAATTACGTTTTGCAACGCAGCAAACATACAAAACAACATTGCATGTGAAGCCGTCTTGCTACTATCAATATAGAGTCTATTTGAAAATTTAAAAAACAGCGTAAGTTGAAAGTGCTAGGTTTATGGTGGTCATTTTCAACCTGCTGCTATCAGGATATTATTATAACGGTTAAGGACGCATTATGACTAAGGCAATGATCAATACAGTGACTATTAGTAAAGCTGACATCCCAAATGGCGGCATGAAATCATATAAGCAAGAAGACGATAGTATCATTTTAATCACTCGTGATGACGACGAGTTTCACGCGTTTGATGGTAAGTGTCCGCATGCGGGCGCAGATTTGGGCAATGGGTTACGCTGTGGTCATCGAGTGGTCTGCCCCTGGCATCATGCGACTTTTGACAGTCGTGATGGCACATTGTTAGAGCCGATAGCGATAGAGGGTTTGACACAGTATGAGCTTACCGATGATGGCGACGATGTAACGGTCGACATTTCAGCTAAAATAAACGCTGCTATCGAAAAAGATAAATTGACTGACACCCATACCATCATTGTGGGCGGCGGCGCTGCTGGTTTTATGACGGCCAATCAATTGCGTCATACCGGCTATGGTGGCAAGATTACTTTGATCAGTGCGGATGATAAAGCTCCTTACAACCGTCCATTGGTATCCAAAGCCTTTTTGGCAGGTAATATGGGCGAGGATAAACTGCTGTTAGGCGGTAGCGACTGGGCGGACAACAACGATATCGAGCTGCGTCTCAATCAGACAGTGAGCGAAATATTGCCCAATGAGGCGACCGTTGTCATAGAGGATAATGGTGGCAACAGTGAGCGACAGACTGCTGACTTCTTAGTGGTAGCGACGGGTGCTGAGCCAAATATTCCGCCAATTAAAGGGGCAGACTTGGATGGCGTATATACGCTACGTAGTATGGATGATGCCAAGCTGATCAAGGCAGCCAGTCATGATCAGAGGGTAGTGATTATTGGTACAGGATTTATTGGTATGGAGGTGGCTTCAGCCTTGGCACAGGCAGGCACGACAGCTTCGATTACGGTAATTGGACAAGACCAGCGGGTGATGGGCAATATCGTCTCAGTAACCGTAAGCAATGCATTGATTAAACTGCATAAAGACAATGGCATTAACTTTGTATTTGATGCCACGGTCAATGCAATCACTGAAGTTAAGAGGGTTGTTAATCCGTCTGAGAATGAAGAACAGAACCAAACCTTTTCACAAGTGGGCGGTGTAACGCTTGATAATGGCGAGCACATCGATGCTGATATTGTAATTTTAGGGACGGGCGTCTCACCGCGTACAGCGTTATTGAATGAGGTCAATGACCCAGATGGCGTGCAAGTCGATGATCATCTACAGCTGCGCGATGGGGTCTATGCATTGGGTGATATTGCAAAGGCATCTGGGCAGATGGGACGCATGCGTATCGAACATTGGCGTGTGGCTATGCAACACGGCATGGTCACGGCAGCTGCGATATTGAATGACGACAGTGTCGACTCACTAGAAGCGCGGATTCCTTTTTTCTGGACGATGCAGTATGGCAAGAGCCTACGCTATAGTGGTCATGCAGCAACACCCGAGCACAGTGTTCTATTTGGGACTCCCGACACGCTGAATTATATCGAGTACTATTTCGATGACACAGGTGAGGACAGTCGTGCCACTGCTGCTAGCACACTTGGACGTGACAAGGAGTTGGTCGCTTTCTCTGAGCTACTTCGCCGTGGTCATGCCCCGACGCGTGCACAGCTTGATGCAGGTTTTGATATTATTAAACAAGCGCAAGCATTGTCGCGCTAGTACTATCAAGCAATAAGTATTAGTATCTTGGGCATGTCATCAATTAGCACATTAATACATTTAGTGGTCTTAAAATGGCTAAATTTTGATAAATATCGTCAGAAGTTTTGTCAATATATTTATACTAACGGCAATTTCTTCCTCATTTATTTACAATTTTTCTCATTTTAAGCCTCACAATCTAATTGATGACATGCCCTAGGCTGGCTTAGGGATCTAAGCCAGTTTTTTTATACATGAACAAAAAGGAAAATTATAATATGAGCGAAAATACTATAAATAAGAGTACTATAAATGAAAACTATTTGAGTAAAGAGTCGGTGTTTCTACGTGAAGCGACATTAGACGATATTAGCGCACTTGAGCAGCTATTGAATTGCTGCTATCGCGAGACGGCAGGTTGGACCAATGAGGCCGATTTGATAGGTGGTATTCGAACCACTTCAGCAGAGCTTGCTGCCGTGATTAATGACCCGAATCACTATTACTTTGTCTATCCGAAAACCACAACGGGCGATCGTGATGGAGAAGAAACAGGTGAGATACTAGGCTGTATCGCTGTCGATATTAAAACTGATGCTGACTCAAATAAAAAAGCCTATATCGGCATGTTTGCAGTACATCCTATACTGCAAGGGCAGGGAGTTGGTAATGTGATACTACAAGCGGCTGAGACTTTTGCAGATCGTCACTTACAGTCACAGAATCAGCCGAGCCGTCTGACCATGTCTATCTTGAGTCATCGTCCTGAGCTATTGGCTTATTATGAGCGCCGTGGCTATCAGCTGAATGGTAATAAAATGCCGTTTCCAAATGATGGCAATAATGGCGAGCCAAAGCGTGAAGACTTAGAGCTATTAGAGTTAGAAAAAATGGTTGGCTAATAATGTAGGTCTAGTAAAAAGACACTCAGAACGACACTGTCTAATTTAACCCCAAAAATGCCCAAAAGTCATAAACAGACCCACACTCAATAATAAAAATGCCACAATAATTAAGCGCTTGAACCAGTTAAATGCTAGCAAGCGCGTGGCATTATCATCAGACATCAAGTAAGCAAACAAACAGAGCAAACTCGCTGCCAAGGTCATTATCCCAAGACCAATCGGTAATATAAAAAGGTACACCTGCCACACAGTCATCTCTCAACGGTCATTATTAAATGCATGATAGCAGCATCGTGATTGCGCTGTCTGTATGACTGTTTATATCAGGGATTGCTTAAGTGACTCTGACGGTTATGACGAGCGCTTCTCATGTCATGATTGTGATACGCTCTAATAGCTGCTTCTCCTTTTCTATAGTTTTTGGCGCTAAGGATATCTATATGAATACTGCTCTTATACCTAGCAAGAGACGTAAATCAATCGCATTACTAGCTGTACTGCTAGTTTCACAATTATTGTCCTATTCAGCCTTAGCGCAAACCTATCAAATCCAAGATTTTTCGGACGATTACTATGCAACTATTGAGACCGTAAATAATGAGGATGGCACGTTAAGCACTGAAGCAAGCAATGAGACAAATAGCGTCATAAAGATTATAGAGTCAAAGACTAAAAAAGCCCTTATCAGTCAGCCATCTGATATCGATATTGACTATGAGCTGGATAACAGTGAAGAGCATCAATTAGGTGGAAAAATCAGTGCCAATATCGTCAATCTTCCCTATGGCGAGCATAGTGTATTGATTTATGATGATTTTAATTTTGATGGACAAAAAGACGTGGCACTACGCGATGGCAACTATAGCTGCTATGGAGGGCCGTCTTATCAAGTCTATTTAAAGAAAGGTAATGCCTTTGTGCATAGCGATGCGTTTACTGAGTTGGCACAAAACTACTGCGGATTTTTTGGGTTTAATAAAACCACCACAACCTTAGATACCATGAGTAAGAGTGGCGCAGGGTGGCATCAGTATTCAGAGTATAAAGTGATCGATAATAAACCGGTGGCGGTACATGTGGTTATAGAGGAATATAATTCAAAAGGATTTATTTCTATTACCGAGAGCACAAGAGTGAATGGCAAAATGGTAGAAGATAGCTATGAGATGCTACCTGAGTACGATGACGAAAACCATGATGGTACATTGCCTTTCATTTATAAGTTAGATTTAGAAAACGGTAAAAAAATGGTTTTAAATAAGACTTATAACGAGGAAGGTGAGCAGCTGTATTATGCCTTTGCCGATAGAAATGACAGAATTGAGCTGTATTATGATGGGCCATTTGTCTATGACACGGCTAAAAAAACACTTAGCTTTTTCAATAAGCCTGTGGTTTATCAGATCAATCAGCAAGGTATTACAGTGAAGCAATCTAACAAGAACGTCTTAATCAAGTCAGTGTCACAGAGCGAGCAGGGAAGTCTGGAAGATCTGGCGCAGTTTAACAATGTGAGCGTTAGATAAAAACATTTATTCTAGGACGAGACATTCCAAACGAAAAGGCCACTCGATTAAGAGTGGCCTTTTACTTTTAACTAAGATAATAAGTTTAGCGCATTGCCAACTAACGCATCGTCACAAACTCTTCTGAGCCCGTTGGGTGAATGGCGACGGTATTATCAAAGTCCGCTTTAGTCGCACCCATTTTAATCGCAACGGCAAAGCCTTGAATCATCTCATCGACACCAAAGCCAATACCGTGCAGGCCAATGACTTTTTCGTCATCACCTAAGCATACTAGCTTCATGGTGCATTTTTGGCGATGTTGAGTGACCGCACTATACATATCGGTAAACGTTGAGGTATAGCACTTGATGTTTTCTTTACCATGAAGATTGATCGCGTCGATTTCAGACAACCCAATCGTGCCGATAGCCGGATGGGTAAAAATCACCGTCGGTATCAGCGTATAGTCTAAATGCTCATTGGGCTTATTGTTAAACAGACGCTCAGATAAGCGGCGACCAGCGGCAATCGCTACAGGCGTTAGATCTACGCTGTTTTCGATAATATCGCCAACTGCATAAATACCATCGACATTGGTATTTTGGAACTGATCGACTTTGATTTTACCCGTCTCGGTTGTCTCGACCCCTGTCACTTGCAGATTGATTCCATCAGTCGATGGCGCGCGACCAATCGCCCAGATCAAGCAGTCAACAGTATCGATACAGTCTTCACCGCCATCATTGGTGGTTAAATCGAGACTGTCATCGTCATTTTTATTGACTTCATTGATCACCGTGTTAGTGTGTAATTTGATGCCAGCTTGTTCCATCTCTATCAGCAAAGTCTCTACGATAGTATGGTCAAACGTACGTAGTGGTGAGTGTTTGCGCACATACAAATGCACCTCTGCACCCAGACTGTTCAGTACGCCTGCGATTTCGACAGCGATATAGCCTGCGCCCACAATTGCCACACGTTTTGGCAGATGGTTTAAGGCAAAGAAACCATCAGAATCAATACCGTATTCTGCGCCTTTGATATCAGGCTGAATCGGGTGACCACCTGTGGCAATCAAAATATGGTCCGCGGTAATATGTTCGCCATTCACTTCGACCGTATTAGTATCGACGAATTTGGCAAAGCCTTTAATCACTTCGACGCCATTTTTGGCCAAGTTATTGTCATAGGCGCGGTGAATGTTTTCGATGTATTGTTGACGGCTCTGTACCAGCTTTTGGAAGTCAAAACTTTTTAACTCAACATCAAAACCATAATCTGGCGCGTATTTATGGATGGCTTCAGCGACTTGCGCGCCATACCACATGACCTTTTTAGGTACGCAGCCCAAATTCACACAAGTACCACCCAACTGGTTGGCTTCGATAATGGCGCATTTTTTGCCATAGTTTGCTGCACGGTTGAGTGAAGCAATGCCGCCGCTACCGCCACCAATGGCGATATAATCATAATGTTTGGTCATATTAAGTCTCTTTATTGAATTGTTATGGGTGCTATTTCCGACTCTACTGTAATGGGTCTTATCGTCCATCTTACAAGTTTTTTATGGTTAAGATGTGTTGAATCGCTTGAGTATCGACAGGGCATGGTTAAGAATGGCTGCGCATTTAGATATTTAAGATCATCTATACAATAGGACGACGTCTATAAAATAACAGCCCCGGAATGGACAAACCGAGCACCAATCCTGAGGTGACAAACAACGCTTCGAACAAGTACACCATCATTTGGCTAAATAACTCATCTGAAAAGCCAAAATAACCAATCTGCACCATACTGACCATCGCCTTATAAGCAGCGATACCAGGCATCATACAGATAACACTGGGTGAGATGAGGGCTTTGGGCGGCAGGGTATATTTTTTAGAAAAATACACACCCAAAAAGCTGGCAAGCATCGCCCCAAAAAAGCTGGCAACCACAATATGTATGTTCTGATGGACAAGAGCAGTCTTTAATCCAAAGCCAAAAGCGGTCATCAGCAAACACGGCAAGATATAGCGTTTGGGTACGCTAAACATCAGTGTCCAACCGAGGGTAATGATACAAGCCAGCACGACGGTTTCAATAAACCACATTTTAAAACCCCCAGTGCTGTATGCGAAGTAAAACCAGCGCCATCACGATACCAACGCACGCAGATAAGGTCAGCATATAGGTAAAAACAGCACGCCCAACCCCAATATTGACATAGCCCTTTAGGATATCTGAGAACGAGTTAATCAAAGGAAAGCTCGGCACCAGTAGCAACACACTAGAGGCCACGGCAATATCAGCATTGTTACCAATATCAAAATAATAGGTCGTCGCCCCAATAAGCGAGGCAATAAAAGCCGTCACAATGACAGTGATAAAGGGATTGAAATGATGCTTGGATAGATAAATACGAGTGAGCATCGCAACCATACCAGCGATGAAGGTCACCGCTGTAATCGACCAACTACCGCCATTCAGATATGCAAACGCCGCACAAGACGCACCCACAAATAGACTGACGAGCCACGTTGGATATACAGTCTTATCCAACTCATCAAAGGCAAGGGTGGTGCGGTCAATCAAATCGGTACTGTCGACAGTGGCTTCAGTTTTATTGATGATTTGTTGGATCTGCACCAGCAGATTGACATTGATGCTTTGATTAATCGTGTCTCTGGTGGTTGTAATACAGCGCTCGTCACAGATAGTCGTCAGGGTAATGGCATTAAAGTTCAGTGAACATTCGACGCTGTTCATCCCCAAGGCAAGCCCCAAGCGTTTGGATAAGTCCACCACCACGGCAGACTCAGCGCCATACTGCATAAGGAGTAATCCGCAGCGCACGCATAGTCGGGTAATGCGCTGCTGCTTTACGTAGCTGATAGAGGTCATGAGTTAGATACGCGTGTTGGTTGATATTGATACGCTATTATAAAGGGTCTGGATGCTGACGCGCAGAGATTATCAGACATTATCGGATATTATATTTGCTACTATTATAAAGCGTAAACCCTTATCGCAAGGAGCATAAAATGCATATCGCTATTTTGACACTGACGTTTTCATTACCCGGCTGTGGCTCGTTGAAAGAGAAACGCCACCGTATGGGCGGCTTGCACGCGCGCTTTGGAAATACGCCAAGCGTCGCGGTATGTGAGAGCGGTGAGCGTGATCGGCATGATGCTAGCGAGTGGACGTTTGTGATCGTTTGCCTGTCTAAACGTGAGGTCGAGTCGCAGTGCAGCCAAATTGAGGAGAGGCTAGAGCGTACGGTGGATGCGCGGGTGATGAATGTTGAGAGGGAATTTGTTTAGTTGAGGAAAGTTTATTACAGGGGGCCAATCCCACTTTCCGCTCTAATAGCCAACCAAGGACAACAGCTGTAATCAGGGCTAAATTGCATCATAAATTAGCTATTCAGTATTACTGTCAAATATTCTCTAAATTATTCGTAAGTTCTAAAAGATGTTCGACAGCTGCGCTACTGTTTGGTTTTTCTGAAACTCTCTCTTGAAGTAACTCTAGAGTCCATCGCTTAACTTCATTCAATTTTTTTTCAACAATAAATGGTTGATAAGGAGAAGGGCGTTTTGGAGTATCTATAAGTTTTTTATAATGCCAAAATGCTGCATCAATTCTGTCTCCATTGTTAAACTTAGCAATATCTATATTGAAAGCAGGGTGTTCTAGCAATTCCCGAATATATCTAATTCTATCTATTCCATCAAGCGGTTGCCAAAAAATAGAGCTAAACTTTTCTTTATTAATATTTTGTATAGCTTCAAAAAAATTCTTACTAACGTTTCCACGTTTACAAAATCGCATAAAAACTGCGGACATAGCGCTAGCGTCAGCATTTAAAGCTAATACCTTCTTTTGGTTACTAATGGTCTGTACAAGGAAATCATAAAAAATATCAGGATTTACTGGAGTTCTAAGATAATAGTCTCCTATAAGCCACTCTTCTGGTCCTTTCCTAATTCTCTCTTCTATATATTGTTTCACTAGCTCTTCAAATTTTTTGGCTAAATCAGGAGAGTCATTCTTTTCGAGTATATTATAATAGAAACTTAAATTAGGGAATGCTTCTCTGTCTATCCTATCCTTAACATTGTCAAACAGTCTCTGATTGAAGCTTTGATCTGAGTTTAAATTACGATATTCAGCCATTAAGCCTTTCTTTTCTCTATCACTTTCCAAAGCTTCTTCATTGATTAAGTCTTGGTTTAGCAGTCTTTCAAATTTTTCACTATCTATATCAATATTCGTAATCAGTTCGATAACAACTATACTCCAACCATGCATACGGAAGTTAGGATAGAATTTTGAAAGCTTTTCCTCTACGAATTCTTTCTTAGTTCTCACAGTTGCTTTTAACGCGTCATCATCACTTTTTAAAAAGATATCTAATCGGTCATCGAGACCATCTTCGGAAAAATACATTTCTAACTCTTTCATATCGACATAAAGAACTTTAGGAATGTCATTAACAAGCTTGATAATAAGAATTTGTCTTAGGATTTCTTCCTTGCTCAGATTTGATAAAGATGATGAGTGTTTTATTATCTCCTGATAGATTCTCTGAACGCGCTGATAAAATCTAAGATTTCTAACACCCATAGTTTGATAGAATTTTTCGTAGATAGGAAATGTCTCAATGTCACTAATTTTATCTTTAATAATTGACAATGATTCGTCTAAAATCAGGACTTCATCAAACACTTTTTCTTTATGCTTATCAAAATATTCTTTATCGTCTGATTCTTCATCATGCATTATCATTAATACTTGGCACTTGCGTTCATTTTTAAGGTAATTTACTAATCCCATGATCTCCGACATCGGTAAGCCATTTGATTTTCTTTCTATATCATCTAAGCAAACTAATGTATTTTTGAGATGTGAAAAAACAATACTCGTAATAAGGTTATTACCAAGATTCAGTCCTATGCGGACATCAGAAGTAGTTCCAATGTTGCTACCTGTCAGGGAAGATAGAAACTTTTTAATAGGTTTGAGGATATCTTTTTTCCATATACTGTCGTTAACCCCAACTGATTTATGAACTTCTATAGCAATTGCAGATTTTAGGCTTGCTAATGAATCCAAACCGAACAAAGAAACGTAGGCATACTTTTTACCAGAAAACACTTCTTCATTTTTATCACGAAGTTCGTCCCATAGATGTGTCTTGCCAACACCCCATTCGCCTGTGAGGGCAATAGCAAAAGCATCCTCATTTCCGACAGTTTCTAAAATTCGCTGTTCAAGATTTTCTACATTTGCCATCGCTTATTGCCTTACATATGTTCTTAAAATAACCATTATATTAACACCAAAATAAAACTCCCAACCAACAAAAAAGGCCACTCCTTAAAGAGTGGCCTTTTATCACCGATTATCTAAAAAATACCAATTATTGCGGACGGCCTTGACCATGTCCTTCAGGTTTTTTATACCCTTTAGCCGTCATACAGGCTTCTAGTTTTTTCATATCACTTTGGCTTGGACGACTTTCTTTAGACATTTTCACGCCAGCTCGTTGAGCACAATCATCCATGGCTTGTTTCATATCAGCGGACATCGCAGGTCTTTGATGATTGCGATCGCTTGTGCCATTTGATGTGCCGCTTGATGCGCAGGCGCTAACGCCAACAGTAGATGCCAAGATAATGAACAGTAATTTTTTCATAAAAACTCCTTAGGAGTGTTGGTGGTATAGGGGTAAGCAGTGTAAATTCGTACGTGCTATCACTTGCTGCAAGGTTGTTAACCAGTTATTTCTATATCGTATGCGTCTACGTATCATATCTAACTACTTAAATATTAATACATTCAATGTTTAAGTATCTTTAATAAATATTAAGAAAGGTAACACAACGCGCTATAAGTCTTGATATATATCAATCAAGACCTACAGTGTGCAGGCCGGACATAGCCTTATTCCGCTCAATAAAAAAGGCCACCCTATAAAGAGTGGCCTTTTATCAATCATGACTAATAGTATTAGCTAACTTCTTTCATGCCTTGCTCTAGCATCGGCTTTAAGAATATACCCGTGTAGGATTCTTTGACTTCGGCTACTTGTTCAGGCGTGCCTTCAGCGATGATTAGTCCGCCACCTTTACCACCTTCAGGGCCCAGATCAATCACCCAGTCTGCCGTTTTGATGACATCCAAGTTATGCTCGATGACCACGATGGTATTACCTTTATCACGTAGGGCATGCAAGATAGTAAGCAGCTTATCGATATCATGGAAATGCAAACCAGTGGTTGGCTCATCCAAGATGTAGAGCGTCTGTCCCGTATCACGCTTGGCAAGCTCACGCGCCAGTTTGACACGTTGCGCTTCACCGCCAGATAGCGTTGGTGCAGACTGACCCAAACGAATATAGCCAAGACCCACATCCATCAATGCTTGTAGACGACGATAGATCGCAGGTATCGCTGAGAAGAACTCAGTCGCGTCCTCGACTGTCATATCAAGCACATCAGCAATGCTCTTGCCTTTATAGTGAATCTCTAAAGTCTCGCGGTTATAGCGCTTGCCCTCACAGGTATCACACGGCACATACATATCAGGCAAGAAATGCATCTCAACTTTGATAAGGCCATCACCTTGGCACATCTCACAGCGTCCGCCTTTGACGTTGAAGCTAAAACGACCCGGCTTATAACCACGAGCACGCGCTTCTTGCGTCTGTGCAAACATCTCACGCACAGGGGTAAACACACCCGTATAAGTCGCAGGGTTTGAACGCGGTGTACGACCAATTGGGCTTTGATCGATATCGACCATTTTGTCCAGATGCTCAAGACCACTGATGCTTTCAAACTTATCGGCAATCAGGGTAGAGGCATTATTTAACTGAGTCGCGGCTAATGGCATAAGGGTACGGTTAATCAAAGTTGATTTGCCTGAACCTGAGACGCCCGTGATACAAGTCATGATACCAACGGGAATGGTCAAATCCACATCATGCAGGTTATTGCCTGATGCGCCTTTTAGCTCGATCGTCATCGGAACTTTCTTAGGTTTGGCCTTACCTGTGACTTCGACGTCCATAGTCTTGGCAGTATGACGCACTTTTGGAATCTCGATTCTTTTCTTACCAGACATATATTGTCCAGTCAGTGATTCTTTGTTTGCCATGATGTCATCAACCGTACCCTGAGCGATGACATGGCCGCCATGCACACCGGCACCGATACCGATATCGATCACGTGATCCGCTTGGCGAATCGCATCTTCATCATGCTCAACGACCAGTACCGTATTGCCCAAATCACGTAAGCGCGTTAGGGTTTTTAGCAGACGGTCATTGTCACGCTGATGCAGACCGATTGACGGCTCATCAAGTACATACATGACGCCCATTAGACCTGCACCGATTTGGCTGGCCAGACGAATACGCTGCGCTTCACCGCCCGATAACGTCTCGGCAGAGCGGGCGAGTGTTAGATAATCAAGCCCGACGCTCACGAGGAAGTTTAAGCGCTCATTAATCTCTTTAAAGATTTTTTCCGCGACTTCACCTTTGTGACCGCCAATCTTTAGCGTTTTATAATAGTCAGCAGCGTCACCGATAGAGAGCTTAACGATTTGAGCGATGGTTTGGTCATCGACACGGACATTGCGTGAGATTTCATTCAAACGCGCGCCATCACAGACATTACAAGTGGTATCTGCTAGGTATTTAGCTAGCTCGTCACGAACGAGGTTACTTTGCGTCTTAGCATAACGACGCTCTAAATAAGGCAATACGCCTTCGAACGGTACTGTCTTATTAGTTTTACGACCGCGCTCATCGGTAAAGTTAAAGGTAAGTTTTTCTTTGCCAGAGCCTTGCATGATGAGGTCTTGCTGTACTTTGGTCAGATCTTGCCACGGTGCATCCATATCGATTTTAAAATGCTTACAAACAGTGCTGAGCAAACCGAAATAATACGCATGACGCTTGTCCCAACCATTGATTGCGCCTTGATTAAGCGATTTCTCATGATGGGTAATCAGTTTTTCAGCGGCGAAATATTGGCGTTTACCGAGACCGTCACAGCTTGGGCACGCGCCATATGGGTTGTTAAAACTGAACATACGTGGTTCAAGCTCAGGCACCGCGCGATCACAGACAGGGCATGAGTGCTTGGCTGACATGACTTGATTGTCATCACCGCCTTCTTTTGGATTGCCATCCATAAAGTGTAGCGTGACCAGCCCTTGACCCAGACGTAACGCTGTCTCTAAGCTCTCAGCGACACGGTTGCCCAAGTCGTCACGAACTTTAAAGCGATCGACCACCACTTCGATGGTGTGCTTTTTCTTCTTATCTAGCGTTGGTAGCTCGTCAGTGTCATATACATCACCATCGACGCGCACACGGACAAACCCTTGACCGATGAGCTGCTCAAGCAAAACGGTATGCTCACCTTTACGCTCACGAATCACCGGTGCCAAGATCATAATCTTGGTGTCGTCTGGCAATGCCATGACTTGATCGACCATTTCGGTGACCGACTGTGCAACCATCGGCTCACCATGCTCAGGGCAAAACGGCGTACCAATGCGTGCATAGAGCAGACGCAGATAGTCATAAATCTCGGTAATCGTACCGACGGTCGAGCGTGGGTTATGGTTGGTGGACTTTTGCTCGATAGCAATCGCAGGGGATAGACCCTCGATACTATCGACGTCAGGTTTTTCCATCTGTGAGAGGAACTGACGCGCATAAGCGGACAAGCTCTCGACATAACGACGTTGTCCTTCGGCATACAGCGTGTCAAATGCCAATGAAGATTTACCAGAGCCAGATAGACCAGTGATGACCACGAATTTATCTCGTGGAATGTCTATGTCGACGTTTTTTAGATTGTGTGTACGTGCGCCGCGTATTGCGATATGGTCATGTGCCATCGGTTACAGGTTTCCTATTTGCTAAAAGGGGATTGAAAAATATCTCAATGTAAAAGGTAAATATGAATCAATTAAATGGTCGGTTAAACGGGAATGATTTATAAATTTATAGTGTGGTTATATTTATATACAGTGTGGTTATAAATCGCTTTCTTATATCTAGCGCTATATTGTTTGGTTTTCTTACGACTGTTTTTACAAGACTATGTTTTATACGACTAAGCAAATCTAAATCAAATCAATGTTAAGTAACAGGTATGGTTTGTTATGGTTTTGACCAAAAGTGTCATGTTGTGGTGATAGTGATAAGCGGAATTGTTATTTGAGCGGTCACTCGATCTCATCAGTAATAGTGCTGATAACGTTTTACTTTATTGTCATGGTGACGGCATTATTCAAGGTGTAATAGCGCATCAGATGTACTTGGTAACAAAATAATCGCGTAATATGAATGGCTTGGGTTGAGGCGGCATTCAACACTGGGCCAGTAAGACAAAAGTCTCGGCAACCAAAGAGTGAATGTCTTATACTAGAGGGCTTGATTTATAGGCTAATGCCTTGATAAAGCAGTAGTGAAAATCATGGTACAGCGCGGCGTGTTAGCAGTGAAAAACCAGTAATGATCAACCAGTGAGGCAAGTATGAATAGCGTAGAAAAACGGGCAATCCTCGGGGTCGGTGGCATCTTTGCCTTGCGTATGATTGGCTTGTTTATGATCGTGCCTGTGTTCTCTGTCTACGGTAATGATTATACACACGCGACGCCGTTTTTGATTGGTCTGGCAGTGGGCGTCTATGGGCTTGGGCAGGCGATATTTCAGATACCTATGAGTCTGGCTGCTGACAAATTCCCGCGCAAACCCATCATATTTTTGGGCTTGATACTGTTTGCCATCGGCGGCATGATTGCGGCCAATGCGACGGATATCTATGAAGTTATCATTGGTCGGGCGCTGGCGGGGAGTGGTGCGGTCTCTGCAGTGCTCATGGCGCTATTGGCAGATGTGACGCGTGAGGAAATGCGGACTAAGGCCATGGCGACGATGGGTCTGACCATTGCGACCTCTATTATGCTTGCGTTTGCTTTTGGTCCATTGTTAGTCGGCTCGCTGGGTATCTCTGGGCTGTTTTGGTTGACATCAGGGTTCGCTATTTTAGCGATGCTGCTACTGGTGTTTGTACCAACGCCTCTGCGCGTGCTCAAGCACAATCTCGATAATAAGACCATTGGTCAGCAACTGGCAACGGTCCTCAAGATTGGCGACCTTAACCGCTTGCATATCGGTATCTTTGCTTTGCATTTGACTATGACGGCGATATTTGTGATTCTACCGCATCAGCTCTCAGATGTTATGGACTTGTCGGTACGCCAGCAGGGTATGGTGTATTTGCCATTGCTATTTATTGGTTTTGCCGTGGCCATTCCTTTTATTATCATTGCCGAAAAGAAACGCAAAATGCGTCAAGTTTTCTTAGGCGCAATCGCATTGATGACGGCATCCTTAGCGGTGTTGGCACTGGGTAGTAATTATGGTGTCGGTATCATTCTAGGGTTGTTGCTGTATTTTATGGGCTTTAACTTGATTGAAGCGACGATTCCTTCATGGATATCCAAGCGCGCGCCAGTGGCCAATAAAGCAACAGCCATGGGGATAAGCTCATCTAGCCAGTTTTTTGGTGCGTTCGTCGGTGGGGCAATGGGCGGGCTGTTATTGAGTCAGCCTAGCCTCTTGGCATGGGGTATATTGGCGGTCATTATGGGCATCGCTTTGCTGCTTATTATACCGATTGCGCAGCCGCCTTATCTATCGAGTACCACGGTGACCATCCCTAAAGACATTGATATCCAAGACTGGTCACGCCAAATGCTGGCAGTAGACGGCGTGGATGAACTGGTCGTAATGGCAAAAGAGCAAGTCGCCTATCTCAAACTAGACAAGACACAACTGACAGATGACTCGCGGCTGCAGCTATCGAGTTTGGCACAGAGCCCACTAGATATTTAACGGATGGTATAGACAACGACTAGATAGACCGCCATTATTAATAAATAAAAATTAACGATTTATCTCTATTTAAAAGGAATTGATATGAGTAAATTTAAGATATTATCTGGTGATATTAGGAAAAATATTGCGCCTCGAGTAATGGCCAAGCTGGCAGTAGGCGCTGGTCTATCAGCCATGTTGCTATTATCAGGCTGCGCCACACAAAATATTCAGACCTATCAGAACAGCACACCGACGCTCGATATGCATGAGTTCTTCTCAGGTCAAATCGATGGCTGGGGTATGTTCCAAGGTCGAAATGGCGAGGTCAAAAAACGTTTTTATGTCGATATCGATGCTACTCACGAAGGCGATAATGTCATCGTCTTAGATGAAAAGTTCTCATGGGCAGATGGGTCAAAATCTCAGCGTATCTGGCGATTGACCAAGCAAGCAGACGGTAGTTGGAAAGGCACGGCAGGCGATGTCATCGGTGAGGCTACTGGAGAAGTGGTTGGCAATACCTTACATTGGAACTATCTACTAGAATTGCCAGTTGAGGGCAAAACTTATAACGTTAAGTTTGACGACTGGATGTATCTGGTTGATAAAGATGTCATGCTCAATCGCTCAGTCATGAAAAAGTTTGGCGTAGAGCTGGGTAGCGTCACTTTAAGCATGCATCGCAATGGTACTGATGCCCAGTAGCATGACAAATGACAATGTTGTTCTGATGGTTAATGAAAGCTTGCGGTGTTCATCGGCTTATTATAATGGCAAAATAGCAGCACCTTTATCTATTAAACTTTAAAATATCGACCGATATACTAAGATAGACTATCTAAGCGACATAGAATGACGTGCGGCATCGGTCGCCTGTAGATATTTTGATAAAAATTGGTTAAAGTAAAATTATACAATTGATAGTGCCAAATGACGCTATCAGATAACGATTAAAACTGTTTGTTAAATTATTCATAAGTAAAAGGACGGTATCATGCGCGGAGTTAATAAAGTTATCATCATTGGTAACCTTGGAGCAGACCCTGAGGCACGTCAATTCAATAATGGCGGGAGCGTGACCAATATCTCGGTTGCGACATCAGAGCAGTGGACAGACAAACAAAGTGGTGAAAAAAGAGAAGCGACGGAATGGCATCGTATTTCGCTGTTTAACCGCTTGGGTGAAATCGCGGCACAGTATCTGCGTAAAGGCAGTAAAGTCTATATTGAAGGCAGTCTGCGCACGCGTAAATATCAAGATCCCAATGGGCAAGATCGTTATATCACCGAGATTCGTGCTGAGCAGATGCAGATGCTAGATGGCCAAACTGGCGGTGGTCAAGGTGGAGATAGCTTTGGTGGTCAGAACCAAGGCAATAGCGGTAGTTATGGCAATCAAGGTGGCTCAAATCAGGGTTATAACAATCAGAATGGCCAAAACAACTTTGGTCAGCAAGGCAATAATCAGCCAGCCCAACAAGGTGGCTACAACAATCAACCAAGTGGTGGTCAGAACAGCTTTAACAATCAGAATGCTCCTGCACCGCAAAATCAGTTCAATCCATCAGCACAAAAACCTGCACAGTCTAAGCCTACAGCCATGCCAGATGGCCCAGTAGATGACGATATTCCATTTTGATGAATACGTAATCCAATAGTGTTGATTAAGTTAGATAGAGCCCTGCTAATTGTGGGGCTTTTTAATGCCCAATTGTAAATCAATGAGTGTAAGAGAGATGAGTATTGAAAGTAATCTAATTTCAATATTCATAAACTTTTAGCATGCCATTAAATCAATTATTAAGTACGAGTATATTTAATATAAGTGAATTTTTGTTTATATTAAATATGGCTGTATATTTTTATTATTATCGCTTCTATACGCTCAACAGTTTAACGCTATTAAATAAAAAAACCTTTCATACTCTGTATTGACCGTTCATACTATCTGAATTAGTTAACGATGACAGTTATATTAATAAGTTGATATAATATTATTAATATAACTGTTATTGAAGTATCAGATATTGTCATCAAGGCCTGTGCCTATGATTATAAACATACTCATGATTGATAATAATGCTTTCCCAGTCATTAACGGTATGGTTTACGCACCTATGCCCATTGGCTTCAATGTGCTTCTAAATTGAATCAGTTGTATATTTTGCACCAAGAGCTATTTTTGATATATAACGACGTGAAAAATTTTTGATAGCATCACGAAAAGCTGTTTAATAGAAATTTTGTTTAGTTTTCTATTAAATGTTTAAGTTTATGATTATTGTAATAAATAGCGATATATTCAATACCTGTTATTATTGATTGGTTTTAATAGTATAAGATATAATAAATTAACCTATCTATAGTCATTCCACTATAAAATTATTACTGCGTTAACTTCGCTTGAAGTATTTAATATACATCTACGCTCGGTTGCCTTGTACTACTTTTAAATTGAATCGACTATAATAATAAATGATTAGTTTACCCACGTTCATAATGAACACTAATACCTCTATAGAGGTGATACTTTCATCACACAATTGGATCGACTATGAGTAAAAATAACGCAATTGATTTAGAAAACCTAAATGTAGACGAGTTACGTGCCATCACTGAAAATGCTCAGCAACTGATTGAGAAAAAGCAACATCAGCGCCTGTATGATGCCTACATGCAGTTCGAAAAAATTGCAGAAGACAGCAATGCAAGCATCGAAGAGATTTTGAAAGCGGGTGAAACGCTAGAGAAAAAACGCAATATCAAATATCGTAACACTGATGATAACAACGAAACGTGGACTGGCCGTGGCCGCAAACCTACTTGGTTAGTAGAAGCGCTTGCTGCAGGACGCAATATTGAAGATTTTGCTATCTAATAAGATAGATTGTTGTAGCACAGCCACAGCACGCGACACCGCTCATCAACTTTATGATAATGGTTAATTTACAATCATTTAGCGATAAACGATGACGATGGTCAGCCAATCAAAGCCAGTATCTATATTGCCAATATTTTGGTAAAAAGATACTGGCTTTTTTTCTGTCATCTATAGGCCATTGTTTGTTATGATAATGACGTTTTTGACTTATATAAGAGTTGTGCCACCGTGCCCCAAGTATCTGAGTTGTCTCATAAACGCCCTCGCAAGCTCTGGTGGCTAATAGGGTTTGTATTGTTTGCGCTATTTGCACTATTGCAGATGCCAGCAGCATGGCTACTTGAGAAATATGCACCCAACACGCCCTATGTACAGCATGTGTCTGGTAATGTATGGCAAGGCTCAGCCATCTGGCAGCTTCCTGTATCGTCGACGCCGCTCACGGGGATGGCTGAATGGACGTGGCAGCCATGGCAGCTGCTCACAGGTAAGCTTGGCGCAGATGTCAATATTAACTCTGAACAAACTAGGTTAGAGGGACAAGTAAAACTGGGGCTTAGCTCGTGGCAAGTGGATAATATGAGCGGCAAAATCGCACCTGAGACGCTAGCGAATGTGGTTGATTGGCAATTGCCCAATACACCCATTCAGGTCAATGCCGTGTCACTAAAACGTCAGTCTGGCGACAATGAAGCGGCTAATAGTGATTCTGCCAAAACAACAGCAGGCTTCAGTGATGTCGATGGTCAGCTGACATGGGTAGGTGGGGAAGTGGGTTATCCTAGTGGTGGTAAGGTTTTTTATATCACCATGCCTGCGCTGCGCGCTGAGTTGAGTGCTGAGCAAAAGAACAATAAAAACCTGCTACATATTAATTTGCTAAACAATCAAGACAAGCGTTTGGGTGATTTGTATCTCGATGGTGACAATATGCTCGATGTTAGCCTGACCCAGCGCCTACTAGAGAATATGCCTGAGTATAAAGGTCAAGCGCCGCAAGATACCCCAGTGGTGAGTGTGCGTCAGCCACTGCTCACTGGGTTGGGGGTGAACTAGATGGCTGATATCACCGCAAGTTTAAAGCCTATTGTCAATACTCTCAATCGTTTCTCAGGTTGGCTGCTATTATTAGCCATTGCTTGGCTCTGCTGGACTGCTGCGCGATTATTATGGTTATTGCTAGCAGCACCACTAGCTCCGACACTGCCACTAGCACCTTTGCAAAACAATATAAAATCAACCAACGATTCTAGCGGCTTGTTTGCAATATTTGCCGACCCTGATCCGATTGCAGCGGCAGTACAGCCTCCGCCCAATGTAGAGCTTAAAGGCGTGCTACTAGCAATGCCTGAGAGCATGTCCTCAGCCTTATTGAATATTAATGGTGAGGTAAAAAACTATCGAATTGGTGACGGTCTCAAAGACACAGGCTATATATTGGTCGCGGTCGATTGGAATTCAGTTATTATCGCTGATGCTAATGACAAAGAAATGGTCATAAAAATGCCAGATGCTATGGTACTAGACCAAAGCGATATGATGATGGGTGCTATTAGCAATCAGCGTTTGCCAAACAATAGCATGCTACCCGCAGCGCCTCAGCCAGTACAGGATACACCACCTGAAGCAACAGAGCCGACTGGTGAGACAAGCCCGCAGTCTGCTATCGAAAAAGCGGTCACCGCGTTGCAAGAAAACCCTGCCAGCTATCTAAGTAGAATGGGGGTGATGGCATCCGGTGAAAGCTATCAAGTCACGGCGGCAATGCCCTCAAAGCTGCGTAACCGTCTAGGGCTTGAGCCAGGTGACAAAGTGCTGACCGTTAACGGGCAAAGCGTGGGTAATAACCCTGCTCAAGATGCAGGTGTCTTACAGCAAGTGCAACAAGCGGGCGAGGCACAAATAGAGGTTCAGCGCGGTGATCAGGTCATTACGATTCGCCAGCAGTTTTAAAAAATGGATTTTTAGCAACGTGTGCTCGTCAATCACTCAGTTGCTACTAAGCTCATTAAATACTAAGCTCCGTACACATCAGACTCAGCACATACTAAGCAATATCACTGTAGGTAATCATCAATATGGTAAGTGTTCATAAGTTTTCAGCCACGCCTTTACACCTTGTCATACAGCGCCTCATGCGCTTGTGCCGTCCTCTTTGCCTAGCGATACCCTTGTGGGCGGCCAGTACAGGCCTTGCGAGTGCTGAGAGCTGGAAGGTCAACTTACAAGATGCTGATATTAAAGCCTTCATCAACGAAGTGGCCACCATCACTGACCAGAACTTTGTACTTGATCCACGTATCAACGGCAATGTAACGGTCATCTCTAACAAAGCTTTATCTCGTGATGAGATTTATCAGCTGTTTTTGAGTGTGATGCAGGTCAACGGTATCGCTGCGATTGAGTCGGGGACGACGACTAAACTGGTTCCAGACAATGTGGCCAAGCAGTCTGGCGTGGCAGTCGATCTGCGCGGTGATAGTGTCGGTGAGGCCCTAGCAACTCGAGTTATCTATCTGACCAATACCCAAGCAGCAGAAGTGTTGGGTGTCATCAGACCACTGATGCCGCAGTCTGCTCATGCAGCGGCTGTGCCTGGGGTCAACGCGCTGGTATTGTCTGATCGCGCTGATAGCCTCAATCAATTGACCGCCCTCATCCGTGATTTGGACAGCAATGTCAATGACAGCTTGCAAGTGATTCCCTTACGTCACGTCGATGCTGAACGTATGATGGAGTTGATCAGCGCATTGGTTGCAAGTGCTGGTAGCGGACAAGCACAAGGTGGCAATAATCAACTCAAAGTCATCGCTGACACATCGAGCGACAGACTGCTGGTCAAAGGCAGTCCTGAGATGATTGCTAAAGTTCAGGAGATGGTCAACCAGTTAGACACGACGCCAACGAGACGTTTGAGTGGTTTGAGAGTGTTTCGATTGAAATATGCGAGCGCCAGTCATATTGCCGATATGCTACGAGGATTATTGGCTAATCAATCTATTAATAGTGCGGGCGCAACGTCAACGTTAGAGACCGCTTCGTTAAATAATGCCAGTAGTACAGCCGCTCCGATCAGTAATACGGCGAGTAGCAGTGTCGGCAGTGCCAGTACGGCAACGGTACCAGCCAGTAGTACTGGTGGTTCAAGCACAGGTATTGGCGGACGCCCGTTTAGCATCATCGCGGATGAGACGCAAAACTCAGTCATCGTCAATGCTGCGCCTGAATTGATGTTTGAGATTGAAGATGCTGTCAATCAATTGGACAACCGCCGTGCCCAAGTATTGATTCAAGCTGCTATCGTCGAAGTCTCAGGTGATGATGCCACGCAGCTTGGTGTGCAGTGGGCACTTGGTAATGCCAACAGTGGCTATGGCGTGGTGAATTTTAATAATGTGGGTACCAGTGCGACAACGATTGCCGCCGCTGCCTTAGCCGGTAGTAGTACAGGGATTAGCGCTGCTGCCAGCTCTATTGCTGGTGCGTTGATTGGCATCGGTGACAGCCGAAAAGATAGCCAAGGCAACACTGCGTTTTATGGTGCTATCTTGCAGGCGCTTGATTCGTCGACCAGTGCCAACCTGTTATCTATGCCGTCTATTTTGACCTTGGATAATGAAAAAGCGAGCATTTTGGTGGGTCAAAACGTACCGTTTGTCACAGGCTCATTTACGACCAGCGGCAATGATTCTAGCAATCCGTTTCAGACCATTGATCGTCAGGACATTGGTATCAATCTAAACGTGATTCCGCATATTGGTGACAATGGCACGGTACGTCTAGAGGTGTCACAAGAGGTATCGTCAGTGGTACCGGGTAGTACTGGCAATGCAAGTGGCTTAATTACCAATAAGAGCCTCATCAATACGACTATCTTGGCTGATGATCAGCAGACCATTGCGTTGGGCGGCTTGATGCGCGATAACAGCACGACAATCCAACAAAAAGTCCCAGGGCTTGGTAATGTTCCGCTGATCGGTAGGTTGTTTCGCTCTGATAATGACAGCACCCAAAAGAGCAACTTGATCATATTTTTGCAGCCGACTATTTTGCGCGATGGCGGTGCGGTCGCAAGCATCACTGAACGTAAATTCAATCAAATGCGGGTATTGCAATTGGTTATTGATAAAAACGGCACAATCAAACAATTGCCACTGAGCGGTACAGAAGGTTGGAACGGCGATGTCAGCGCAGATTATGAATTGATGCCGCTCAACCCGCTGGTTCCTAAGCGTAACCAAGTCCCAAAACCTGCTACTCAAGGTTTTACGAAAGTACAGAGTCCAGATAGTAGTATCACTACCTATCCTCTGAATCGTTAGAATATCGATGGTTTGGTATTCCCATTCATTAATAGTTCATATTCTAAGTAAGTCAATGTACGAGGTAATAAAAATTACTTCGTACATTAGCTTGCGTATTCATAACACAGATAAACACAGTGGTAGTTATATTGACGTATATTGGGCATTACTGGACTATAATAGGGTAGTAATGCCCAATATACGTTAAGCCGAGTCAAAAAATGACAAATCAAATGATAACTCGTAAGTATTCGCGTAAATGGCTCGTTTTGAGTGCAGTTGCCACCGCTTTATTAATCATACCGAGACGCAGTAGCCGAAAATCTGGTACCTCTATGCCCAATAATCAGATATCTAATAATCATATACCCGATAAACAGGGCATAAAAATAGACGATGTCGATACGGATGGTTCGGTTGAGAGTAGTGATATGAGTGATCACAGCAAACCTAGTGAAAACAGAGCTATTATTGATTGAAGACAGCAACCGAGGTTTTCGATACATCACAAGTTTTTTAGATACCTACTTTTTTAACCGTTATAGGGTTAATTTATAGATTGCTGAGTAGCATAAGAGCAACAAACGTATGAACGAGAAATTGTTGTAAGCACCGATTTTGGAGTAGATTTATGGCTGATATTAATTCGTCCCTTGAGATCAAGCAACTCGTAAAGGCCGAAAAAGAACAGATCAATAGTCATGCTTTTATCGATACCCATACCCACTTTGACGCACCTGTATTTGATATCGACCGAGCACAGCAAGTGCAGCAGGCATATATGCAGGGTGTGCGTCATCTAGTGCTGGTCGGTTATCTATATCGATATTTTGAGCGGATGTATGACACCAAACAAGCAATCAGTCAGCTTTTTAGTACTAAGTTTGAAAGCCAAGACAATGACAATGACAATGACAATGACAATGACAATGCTTATCTTCACACCCATATTGCATTAGGTCTACATCCTTTTTATATTGACCAGCATACAGAGGAGCATCTAACCCAGTTAGAACAGCTGATTGTTGAGCGTCGACCATTGGCCATTGGTGAGATTGGATTGGATACCTTTAATCATGAGATGAAAGCGCCTGACATATTTGCCAAGCAAAAGCGATTTTTTGAGGCGCAGCTAGACATGGCAGTGCGCCATCAGCTACCCGTGATGCTACATATTCGTAAGGCACACGCTGAGGCATTGGCTATATTGAAAGCAAATGTCTATGATGCCCATAAACTAGGCGGTATTGCGCACAGTTTTAGTGGTGGTACGCAAGAAGCCAAGGCTTTTGTGAAGCTGGGATTTAAGCTTGGTGTGACGGGTCAAATCACCAACCCCAATGCCAAAAAGCTACGTCGTGCTATTGCAGCAGCGGTTAATAGTTATGGTATTGAGTGCTTGGTAATAGAGACTGATTGTCCAGATATGACGCCGATTATGTGTCAAACTCCAGACCACTCTTATGACCTATCGGAACGAAACTTAGGCGTTAAGTCTGATCACGGGGTGACACATGATCGGAATGTACCAGCCAATTTACCCTGGGTATTGTCCAGCTTAAGTGAGCTATTAGGGATATCCCATGCTAGACTTGTCAGACAATTATGGCAAAACAGCTGTGATGCTCTAAAGGTCGAATGGAGCTATCCAATTAATAGCCCAGAGTAAGTGTTTAAAATGACAGTCCAGAGCAATGGTTATCTTTTAATTCTCTATAATGACTCTCTAAGACCATGGTCTAAGCAGTTGATTACCTAGATACTCAGCCGTTTTGATATCTTATACTTAGCCAGATACATACAGCAACACCAGTCGCCACGAGCCTATTTAAAATCTGAAAAGAGCACTTGATGCATTATGAATGAAACCACACAATTTGAGTCGTTAGTGATTGACGACACTGATACGGTAAAAGATGAGTCAAATCAAAACAGTGAGCAATTCGACCGCCGTTTTCAAGGAACACGAACGCTCTATGGGTCAGAGTCTGTAGATGTGTTTGCTGCCGCTCACGTCTATATTATCGGGGTGGGCGGTGTTGGTTCTTGGGCAGCTGAGGCATTGGCTCGTACTGCAGTAGGGACCATCACCTTAGTGGACTTGGATGTATTGGTCGCCTCCAATGTCAATCGGCAACTGCCTGCATTGGACAGTACTTTTGGTCAAAGCAAAATCGAGGCGATGGCGGATCGTATGGCTGAGATTAATCCCACCCTCACCTTAAATCTAATTGATGACTTTTTGACCGTAGATAACGTGGCAACGCTACTACCCAGTCGCGATGAGGCTAAAGCTGCTGCTGATCAAGGTAGACCAATTGTTATCTTAGATTGTGTCGATGATATGAATGCCAAGTTAGCAATTGCCTTGCATTGCCGATTTAACAAATTGAAGCTAATCTGTGCAGGCGGGGCAGGTGGCAAAACAGACCCCAGCCAAATCAGAGTCAGTGACTTACGCGACAGCTATCAAGATCCATTGCTTGCTAAATTGCGTAACAAGCTGCGTCACGAAAAAGGGATTAATAGTGCCCTCAAAGACAAGTTCGGTATCAAGTGTGTTTACTCTACAGAGCCACCCAAGGTAGACAAAAGCTGCCAAGCAGGCGGGTTACAGTGCGGTGGTTATGGTTCAGCAGTTGTTGTCACATCGGTCGTCGCGATGGTGATGGTGAGTGAAGCGTTACAATTATTGATAAAGCAGGCGATGCGTAAACCAATCGCCTGATATTATTTAATGGAGTCTACTTTGTCTATATCTAATGCACCCAAGCACAGCTATCCAGTGACGGCAGATGAACCAGAACGTGTCCATAAACTGAGAAAATATGATGTGCTCAACAATAATGAAGAGCCTGCATTTGAGCGCCTCATTGATCTTGCCAAGCTGTTTTTTGATGTGCCAGTCGTCACGATCAGCTTTATGGATGAGGAGACACAGTATCTAAAATCAGGCCGTGAACCCGATAGCGTGTTTGGTGATACCTGTCAAACGCCACGTCATATTGCCTTTTGTAATTATACGGTACTGACAAATGATGTCTTCGTCGTACCAAATGCATCAGAAGACAGCCGCTTTAGTCAAAACCCACTTGTCATAGAGCCTCCTTATATACGGTTTTATGCAGGCGCGCCCATTATTTTGTATGAAGACAATAAAAGCTATCGACTGGGTTCCTTATGTTTGATGGATATCAAGCCTAACTATGATTTTGATGAGCAGCAGGCAGAAGTATTGGCTCAGTTTGCGATGATGGCGGCAGATGCTTTGCAGCTACAAGATAAGCAGCGTGATGCAAAATATGCCAACGAGATGAAATCGAGCTTTTTGGCCAATATGAGTCATGAGATTCGTACACCGATGAATGGCATCATTGGGATGGTTGAGATGCTAGGTGACACGGATCTCAGTCACGAGCAAAAAGAGTATGTGGAGAATATCAAAATCTCTAATGAGCATTTGATGGTCATCATCAATGGGATTTTGGACTTGTCAAAGGTTGAGTCTGGGAAAATGACCATCGACTCTATTCCATTGAATCTATCTACCTTATGTAATGAGGTGGTCAGTCTTTTTGCGATCAAAGCCCGTCAACGAGGATTGGCGTTAGATTATCATTACACCGAAGCGTTATCACCGTATGTGAAAGGCGATCCGGTACGCTTAAAGCAAATCATTGCTAACCTTGTCAATAATGCGGTCAAGTTCACCAGAGAAGGTGGCCGCGTTATGATTGATGTGAAGCACATGAATAACTGCTATTGTCCTGATAGCTTTGATAGTAGTAAACATGAAATCGCTCAAAAAACTGACCAAAGCCATCATTCAGTTCATGAATCTGAACAAAACATGACGTTGTGTATAGAGGTGAGAGATACTGGGGTCGGTATTAGAGCAGAGTCATTAGAGGCGATATTTGACGCCTATGATCAGGCGAATAAATTCACGCATCGTCTGTATGGTGGGACAGGGTTAGGGCTTTCTGTATGCAAGTCTTTGGTGAGTTTGATGGGTGGTCATATCCATGTGAGTAGTGAAGTGGGTGTTGGTACGACGTTTAGCGTTTTATTACCGCTCGCCACTATCGAAGAAGAGCAGTATGAGGCCTGGCAACAATCTAATGATATGTCCATGATTGAGCCTAGTCATGAGCTGGTTGGGCACATATTGTTGGTCGAAGACGATACTGTCAATGCGATTATCGCCAAAAAAGCACTGACCAAAAGTGGCCATATGGTCACACATGTCTCTGATGGACAGCAAGCAATCGAGGTTTTTGCGTTATCTCCTGAACGCTATGATGTTATCTTAATGGATCATCACATGCCAATTTTGGATGGTGTACAGGCGACCATCAAGCTGCATGAGCTCTATGAGCCTCAAAGACTGCCTCCTATTATTGCGCTCACGGCCAATGCCATGGACGGAGAACGCGAAAAGTATTTAAAAGTGGGTATGCAAGACTATTGTACCAAGCCTTTTAAGCAAGAGCAGCTCAATGCGTTGGTACAATATTGGTTGATACAAGAGCAATCGCCAGAAGAAGAGTAGATGAAGAGATGACATAATGTGGCCACCAGATATGCCATGTCACTGAGCATATCCATAGCGTTGTAGACACAAAAAAAGCTTAACCATTGAGATAATGGTTAAGCTTTTTGTTTGATACTAGCAAGATCTGATATGGGCAAGGTTTGATATTACCAAGACAGTAATCAGCCATCAGCACTATTATCGGTTAATAGTGCTGATTGGTGAACATGCCTATCAGCCAACACTACTATGCATCAACACTGTTATGCATCAACATTACTATGCGCTAACGCGAGTTTGATAGTCACCTGTGCGCGTATCAACACGAACGATTTCGTTTTGTTGTACAAACAGGGGTACACGTACGACAGCACCAGTCTCTAGTTTTGCAGGTTTGCCACCACCGCCTGAAGTATCACCGCGTACACCAGGATCTGTTTCTACGATTTCTAACTCAACGAAGTTAGGCGGCGTGACTGACAGAGGGGCACCGTTAAATAAGGTAATGGTACATAGTGCATTGCTGTTTTCTTTTAACCACTTGATTGAGTCACCCATTGCGTTTTTGTCCGCTTGAATCTGCTCAAAACTCTCTGGATGCATAAAGTGCCAAAACTCACCATCGTTATAGAGATAGTTCATTTCTGTATCCATGACGTCAGCTGCTTCTAAGCTATCGCCTGATTTAAAGGTTTGCTCCAACACTTTGCCACTACGAAGATTGCGTAGTTTGACGCGATTGAAAGCTTGGCCTTTGCCTGGTTTAACAAACTCATTTTCTAGGATGGCACAAGGGTTGCCATCGAGCATGACTTTTAAACCAGCTTTAAATTCATTAGTAGAAAAATTTGCCACAAGAAACTCCTAAAAGTTATAAATATGATAATACATAGTGAGATATAGGGCTGACTGTACCAAAATTTGCTGTTATGCCAAGTATAGTCAAAGCATTGGTAAGTTATTACGGCATTACCCACGCGCTCTGTATATCGTGATTTATCCTTTATATGTTGTACAAGGATGATATCGGCACTCAGATGCCTCGCACCAACGTTACGCTGCATAGACATATGTACGGATTAACGGATATACTTTGATAGGGTAGACGCTAAGGGCGTATAATATCGGATTTTGAGCACAGGTAATAGGTTGTCATGATAAACCATTTAATCACACAAAAAAACTGGCAAACGCAATTATCGGAGGCCATTACCTCGGTTGATGAGTTACTCAGCATCCTAAAGCTTGAATCATTACGCGCAACTGTCTATATCCCTGAGCATTTTGAGCTACGTGTGCCGCGTGATTTTGTGGCAAAAATGACCATTGGTGACAGCAATGACCCTTTATTAAGACAAGTATTACCAGACCAACAGGAACAAGTGAGTGTCACAGGTTACGTGACTGACCCCTTGAGCGAAAATACCCAAAACCCGATTAAAGGTTTGCTCCATAAGTACCAATCAAGAGTGTTATTGACGATTACGGGCGCCTGTGCCATCCATTGTCGTTACTGCTTTCGCCAGCATTTTGATTATAGTGCCAACATGCCTACGGCAGATGCAAAAGAACATATCATCCATTATATCAGTGAGCATCCTGAGATTAATGAGGTGATTTTGAGCGGAGGTGATCCACTGAACGTCACTAATAGGCGTCTGTTTGCTTGGTTGGACACGCTCGAATCTATCCCGCAATTGACCACCATACGTCTGCATACTCGTCTACCGGTGGTGATGCCGGCGCGTTTGGATACTGATCTACTAGAGAGGCTGTCTCAGAGCCGCTGCCGCATCGTCATGGTGATTCATTGTAACCATGCCAATGAGATTGATGCCACCACTGCGGAGTATCTGCAACGTGCTCGAGCAGCAGGGGTCACACTGCTAAACCAAGCAGTACTCTTAAAAGGCATCAATGATGATGTCGAGACCCAAGTACAATTGAGCGAGCATTTGTTTGCTAGTGGCGTGTTGCCTTACTATTTACATGTACTGGATAAAGTGGCTGGCGCGGCACATTTTGACCATGACTTACAGGCATCCATTCGCCTTTATTGGTCATTATTGGCACAATTGCCAGGATATTTGGTCCCAAAACTGGTGAGAGAATTGCCAGATAAGCCTTTTAAAATGCCAATTGATATTTACAATAATGCGTAATATAGGCACTATGTTACTTTGAATAATTAGTAAACAAATAGTGGCTGTTAATAAGTAAATATTGACAGTAAATAAATATTAATAGTAAGTGGCGACTGATGAGTAGGTAGGCTGACTGCTCATAACAGATATTATCAACCCTTTATAACGGTTTTTGATGTGTATTTTTTGCCTGATATTACGCAGTCGCCTATTTTCTTTGCGTTAATTTAATCAATAGTGAGTAGCAATACTGATGATAACTTTATCGATGTTTCAAGAGTACCTGTCTTCTACAGCAGCACTGCCAACATCCTCAAGTCGATTAGTGAATGGTCAAGAGCGCTATTTGCTTAAATCACTAGGCACGCTAACGTCACAAACCCAAGAGCAGCAAGCGGAGTATCTAGAAACCGTTCTGATCGCATTGCGTGATGCCAATATAGAGGAGTCGCAACGCCTCAAATTATCGATGACAGTGATTGAAGCCTCAGACCGGTTAATTGCTACTTTTCGGCAGCACTACATCTATGAGACAGGGGCGCTTAGTGAAGAACAAATTGGCTATGTGGCGCAGATAAAATCGCTCAATTACCTCATTATTATGCTCTATGATAGAGTCATACGTCATGAAAGCTCACTATTAGATGATAAAGTAGAAAAGCCTTTAATTAAACGGTGGCAGCGTTATTTTGGTGTGGACAGCCAACCCTCACCCACACTTGCTGTTGCGATTTTCCAGTCGTTATTGAGGTATCAAAAGCTATTGGATGAAGATGCGCTTTGCTATCAGAAACCATCGAGATATTTTTGGTCTCAAATCAATCAATTGTATTATCTTGCACAGCAGCAGCGCATTGCTGAGCTTGATGTGAGTAATCACACAGTCGTACCGTATGCCAGTAATCTTCATCAGATATATGGCCAAATTTGTTTGCATCATTTATTAAATGTACGTGCCATGCGTCGTCCGAATATTTTGCTGGTGCAGCGCCTGTTACCCGAATGGGCAAATCACATCGTTGCAACGGTAGAGCCAACCACTGAGACGAGAGTATTCGTTGATCTGCAGAGCAGTAATCCGCCAAGTTACCTGACAGCCAACTCTAACATCAATCCATATGAAGAAGGACGCGCTTGTTTATTTATTGAGCTGACACCGCTGGTTCAGTACTTTGACTCACGCAAGCAGGCTTTTGTCGTGGATGGTAGTATAGGTATGGAATATAGCCTGCTGAGTAATATAGCGATGATCATTCGCTATCGCTATTTGCAGCCGCCGCTCACGCCACTTACCCAATATAGTAATCGTCAAAAAGCAGTGCTGATAACCAGCTATAACAAGATTCACTATCGCGTGAGTCATTCACAGAGTTTTAGCAATTTAATTGCGATTCACAACCTATCAGAGGAAGAGAGGCCGCTATATGACACCTTTGGTAAAGAGAAAAGCCGTCATTATGAATTAGAGATTGAGACTTTTGATAATAATGATAGCTTTGATAGTCAGGGTAGGGCATCGATATTTCATACCCTAAGACGGCCGTCACAAAAAAATGATAGTGCGCTCATCAGCAAAGAGCAGTCTCATGGACAAGAGAGTCGCATTGGCGACACTTTTATAAATGATAAGGACAGCATCCAAGATAAAAACCCTTTGAAGATAAAAATAAACAAGCAAGAAGGTATCGATATAGAGACGCAGGATATTGATTTGTCGACCACTGCGCCGCCAAGATTACACATCATGAGCCTACTACTGGTCTGTTATCCTACAATAGATGGGCAATCTGATTGGGCAATGGGCATCGCGCGTTGGCGCAATTTTGACACTGAAAATCCAGAAGTTGAGTGGCAGCTGCTTGGACGCAGGTTGGTGGCCTGTGGTCTACGTTTGGAAGGTGACGCAACCCGAGGACGTCATTTTGTGCCGGCATTTATCCTTGGTAAGGACAGTCAATTACAAACGACTAGTACCTTGATTGTGCCGTCCTCTTATTTTCAGACCAATGATAGAGTGGTCATGCGTATTAATAGTAAACAAACTGCTTTGCGTTTAGGGAATAGAGTGCTGATGACTGATGAATTTAGTCAGTATGAAGTGATACAGTTATAGTTTTTATTAATTATTACAAGACAGATAGAGGGTGTGTAGCAGAAAATAGGTGAGGGTTTTTGGGTAATATATTAATCAATAGCCTACTTAAGTTAATCTGCAGTTGGTAAAGTTATTGTCTATAATGACAGATATTGTTACTCTGACTTATAAAGTGCCTTTACTGTCTAAATACAACCCCAACAAGTATCCTAGTCGAATATTCCACACGCCCTAACGCTATTAAAATAAAAGACAACACACGACTATAAGGTTCAAAGGCTTCCTATGCGTACTCAGTCCATCTTAAACTTATTGGTAATCAACGACGATCAGCTGTATGCCGAACGTCTTGTACAGTTGCTCAATAGTTATTACGACACAATAAATTTGGGCTTTTTGGATGATAAAGAAGAGCTGCTAAAATCGCTGCGCCAGCCGTGGGATGCTTTAGTGTTTGGTACGGCTTATGACATGAGTTTTACGGATGTGGTCGGTATCGTACAAGAGCAAGACATTGACTTACCCATCATTTGCCTGACGAATACAGAGATAGCAGCCACTGCCTGTAATGAGGATGGGTTGCCGATGGTTATCAGTGGCACTATGGTAAAAGCACTGGATGCCGATCAAGACATGGCTGCAGTGATGGCTATTCGCCTGCAGCATGATAGTTTGGTCTGTCGTCGTGAGCTAAAGGACTTGCGTCAAATTCTGTTGGACGCAGAGCAACGTGCCAATGTATTGATCAAAAACTCAAAGAGTGCTGTTGCTTATATAGATGAAGGGGTGCACATATTTGCCAATGACCCTTATCTTCAGCTATTTGGCTTTAAGTCGATGAATGACGCCATTGGCGTACCGATCATCGATCTGATTTCAGGCGTTGATGACGTCAAGGGTTTTAAGCAGTTTTTGCGTCAGTTTGATAAAGGCAATCGCCAAGAAGTTGAGTTCAACTTTGAGAGCGTACGTACAGATGGTAGTACGTTTGCCGCAAAATTACAGCTTGCCTCTGCGACATTAGAGGGTGAGCCTGTTACCCAAATCATTATCCAACAGAATAATAATAGTAGTAATAGTGCAGAGGTGGCAAAACGCTTGGCCAGAGCTGAGCGTACAGACAACTTGACAGGGCTTGATAACCGCCGCGGATTTGAAGAGCAAATGGCGCTAGTACACCAACAAGCGACTCAAGGTGAGCTAAAAGCAGGGCTGTTATATGTCCAGCTCGATAACGTTGGAAAAATCAGAAGCAGCTTGGGATTACAAGGGATAGATGAGACTGTCAAGCAGATTGCCAATACCTTGAATGAGCTGGCAGCTGATGCCCATGTGAGCCGTTTTAGCGATACGGCGTTTATGATATTGGTAAAAGACAAAACGACCGCAGCGCTAAAAACGCTCGCCGAACATATCGGCTCCCGTGTCAAAGATATGTTTATTGAAGTGGAAAATCGTACGACAAATACCACTGTCAGTATTGCTATCGTCAAAATTGAAAAAAATTCAGCAGAGCCTGCCGTTATATTAGAGCGGGCGATGGATGCAATCAGTCAAATCATGGTACAAACCTCCAATCAGGGCGGCACGTATCATCTGTATGATCCAAGTGAACATGCTAATGATGATGATCATGCACTGGCAGAGTCGTTGGTTAATGCCATTACCAACAATCGCTTTGAGCTGTCATTCCAGCCTATCTATGATATCAGTCAAGACCGCAGTGATTTTTTTGAGGTATATCTACGACTGCCATTGGCAGATGCTGACAATACCGTATTGACGCCTGATCAATTTATGACCGTTGCCAGAACCCATAAATTACTCGAAAAAATAGATCGCTGGGTACTCATTAATGCCTGTAAAAAAATAAATGATGTGCGTAAGTCTCACCCTGACGCGAGATTGCTGGTGCAATTGACCAGTGCGTCATTGATTGATAAGAAGTTGCCCAACGTGGCAAGCCAGTTAATCAAAGCCGTAGGCGGAGCTGCTGGCGTGTTGACGCTACAGTTCAATGAAAAAGACGTATCAGAACACTTAACCGTGGCAAAGTCTCAGTTTTCAGCGCTCAGCGCAGTCAACTGTCAAATGGGTATCAATAATTTTGGATCTTCTGCTAAATCGGTTGAAATTGCTAATTTTGTGCAGCCTGACATGGTGCGCTTGCCTCATAGCTACATAAAAGACATCCATTCAGCAGATAATTTAGACACGGTTAAATCAATTATCCTGCGTACCAATGATCTGAAAGTCGATGTGCTCATGCCTTATATTGAAGATGCCGCCACCATGTCTGTCGCATGGAGCGTGGGTGCACGCTACTTACAAGGCTATTATTTAGAAGAGCCTAGCCAAACGATAAAAATTGCCGTTTAATGGGTTAAGATGTTTTGAGTATTGGTGTACGCTATCGCTTTAATAAGAGTATGATTTGCTCTTTTAAAAGTAACTTGCGCCTTGCTTGTAGGCCTACTCACCAATACGTAGCGATTCGTTCTGCGAGTCCATATAATGTCATTGCAGTGGTAATGACGCCTCTTACTTGTCGCTGATACGCTTCAGCTAAAGATTGCCAAAATGTCTATCATCACTAAATATAAAATGAGCAGTCTACTCACTGCTGCTCTATTGCTCACTGCCTGTAACCATACGCCGCCTGATTATCGTGAGACTGTGACACTGCCACCATATACCGAAGGCGACGCGGATAACGGTTCAATCATTTATAAAGATGCCTGCGGACAATGTCATCAGCTCAATCCAGGTCTCAACAAAAAAGGCCCGCAATTGATGAACATCTATGGCGCATCTGCTGCAACGTTGAAAGATTACACTTACAGTAAAGGGCTAACGGCATCGGGATGGGTGTGGGATGCAAAAACGCTTGACCCGTATATTGCGGATGCACAAAAAGCCATACCAGATTCTAAAATGCTATCAGACCCGATGCCAGACGCCAAAGAGCGTGCTGATATCATTGCCTATCTATCGACACTGCGTGCTGATGCACCAACACCATCAGATGACAAAAAATAATGTCTGATTACTGATTTTCCTAAGCCAAAACCTGAGCCAACAACTGACTATGACCCATACTGCTAACGATATATCCTCCTCTATACATCAGAAAACAGCGAATACGCTCAGCCAACTCATGCCTAGCGCTGCCGATTTTCAAGACAATCAGCAGAAAATTGCACAGCTGATGGCGCAGTTGAACCAAATCGTATTGGATAAGCCGCAAGCCATTAAGTTAGCACTCAGTGGCATACTGGCAGGCGGGCATTTATTGCTACAGGACTTGCCTGGCATGGGTAAAACAACGCTGGCTCAAGGGTTAGCTGAGCTGTTAGGGTTGAGCTTTAGCCGAGTGCAGTTCACCAATGACATGCTGCCAGCGGATATCTTAGGGATGAGTATCTACGACCAGAGTAAGCAGCAATTTGAGTTTCGTCCTGGTCCTATTTTTACTCAGTTATTACTCGCAGATGAAATCAATCGCTCTAGTCCCAAAACGCAAAGCGCGTTGCTAGAAGCGATGGAAGAACGACAAGTCACTCAAGACGGTCAAACTTACCCTTTGCCGCAGCCATTCTTTGTTATCGCCACCCAAAACCCACTACAACAAGCAGGTGTCTATCCGCTCCCTGAATCACAGCTCGATAGATTTTTGCTGTGTCTGTCGTTGGGCTACCCGTCACCGGCGGCAGAGCGTGAGCTACTAAAAGGGCAGGATCGTCGCGAGTTGCTAAAGGGAATGAATGCGGTGCTCGATACGGCTGCAGTACTACTCGCTCAGCAAGGTGTCAAACAGGTCTATGTGGCAGACGTGGTACTGGATTATCTACAAAGACTGGTTGCAAAAACTCGCGCGAGCCAAGAGTATCATGGTCTGTCACCGCGTGGTGTGTTATCACTACAGCGTGCCGCTCAGGCTCATGCTTATGTGTCAGGTCATATGGAGGTGACGCCTGAAGATATCCAAGCTGTGTTTGCTGCAGTCACTGATCATCGTCTTGGTCAACGCTTTGTGCCTGCGCATGTGACTGGTGGACAGGCAACAAAAACTATCGCACAGCGTATCTTATCAGACGTACCAGTCACCCTTTAGTTGTCATTTTCGTAGTTTAAAGCGTGGTCTCATATAAAGGTATATTACCGAACCGGTTAATCGAATATAGTCAGTTCAATATAATTTCGATACAAGGAAACCGAGTGCAAGTTATACATTAGTATGCTTAGCGAGGATGACGATGTAGCGGATTTATATAGACTTACTATACCGATCGCACAGTCAATCATATGGCAAGAATAGGGTAGTCATGAGCTTTTTACCAAAGGCCTTAACCGTACCAATCAGGTCAGCACTTAGCCGTTGGTTTGCCTCGCGTGCGCCCAGAAATGACAGTGCCACTCTCAATTTGCGTAACGTCTATATTTTTTTTAGTCGTGAAGGCATGCTATTCGCAGTGTTATTAGTGATTACTTTTATCGCGGGTATCAACTATGGCAATAATCTGGTACTTGGCCTGTGTTTTTATTTGGTCAGTGTCTGGCTGATTAGTTTTCATGTGACTTTTGCACATATATCTGGCCTGCAAGTGCGTCTATTAGAGGTCACGATGGCAGAGGCAGGCGCACCGCTTTGGGTGACGCTACAACTGAACAATGAGGGTCGTCAACCACGGCGACAGTTGCTGGTTGAGTTTGAGCAACCAATTGCGCACAAGGGTAATGCTGGCACGAATGGACAAAACGCCATACTCGTCACGAGATTACAAAACGAGCAAATCATACGACTACCTGTCGAGACTTACAATCGTGGTCAACTTGAGCTGCCACGGCTAAAAATAAAAACGGTTTATCCTCTAGGTATCATGCGTGCATGGTCTTACGTCTATTTTGCGCGAAAGGCGTGGGTGTATCCCAAGCCTGACACATTTGATTGGCAAGCGCAGTATTCAGTGGCAAGCTTGGAGGATTTACCGATAGGTGGCCAGTATCGCCAAGGTCAAGATGATTTTGAGCGGCTAGATAACTATGTCGAAGGTGAGTCATTGGCACGGGTCTCTTGGGGCCATGTGGCACGAGGACAAGGGATGCTGACCAAGCACTTTGCCGATCCTGTCGGTCATGAGCAAACGCTCGACTATGCAGATATGCCAGCTGGTCATCATGAGCAGAAGCTTGCGCAGTTGGCTCACGGCGCATTAATACTGGGTCAACTTGGGGTACCGTTTCAAATGCGCTTGCCTAGTGATCATCCTGCTGCCCCAATCATAGGTGAGGGTGATACCTTTGCGCAAGCGTGCTTGCTAAGACTGGCAAAAGCCCCATGACTGAATTCAAATACTCCTCGACAATCGATGCGCCAAAAACAGCTGGCTTTGAACAGCTGGCTTTAGGTCAAAAAGTGACAGTTCGCACTGAGCGTAATACGTCTAAGTGGTATCGCAAGCTACTGGCATTGCCAGCGTACTATTGGGTCATGATGGCTCAAGTAGTCGTCGTGTTGCCGCATGCTGCTCATCTACCACTGTGGTTGATGGGATTCGCTGTGGTTAGTATCATCGCTCAATTGCCAAGCGTTAAGTCGCGATTCAAAAAACAGTCGCACTTAAAGCGTGTCTATCAAGGCATGCAAATGCTTGGGTTTTTATTTGGTCTGCTCGGTCTGTGGCTGACTTATAACACAGCGTTTGGGCTGGATATGGGCGTGGCGTTTTTGGTGCTATGTCTGGTGAGTAAGCTTTGGGAGATGTACAAGCGCCGAGATGCTTATGTAGTGCTAAACTTGTCATTGTTTGTATTGGCCGCGCTGTTTTTGATGGATCAAGGCTTAGTCACGACGCTGGAGGTTATCGTAGGTGCGGTAGTGGTACTGCTGGCTTTCATCGCGCTCAATGATGACAGTAACGCTCGCGGTGATGGGCGTCTGCGTACATTGGGTGTGCTAGGGGTTGGCGCATTACCGTTATTAGTAGTGCTATTTTTATTCTTCCCGAGACTGCCGCCGTTATGGTCAGTGCAGCTGTCTGGTCAGCAGGTGACTACGGGTGTCTCTGATAGCATGTCTCCTGGTGATTTTGCCAATTTAGGTCAGTCCACTGAGCTTGCTTTTCGGGTGGAGTTTGCAGAGGGTCAGCCGCCGCAGCAAGACCTATATTGGCGCGGCTTGGTATTTAGTGATTTTGATGGCGTCACATGGCGTCCAAGTCCCAAAAAAAGCCAATGGGTAGCCGGGTCACCACTACCTGCTTGGGTTCAAAACGCCTTTGCTACCGTTCCTGACGATGTGAGGTCTGCACCCAATAACTATCGAATGATCCTAGAGCCAACGCAGCAAAACTGGTTGTTTGGACTCGATTATCCTTTTTCGCAGCAGCACGATATCACGACCACATCAGATTTCACGTTATTAAACAATCAGCCTGTCACCCAGCAGCTAAGCTATGAGGTGGCGCAGTTTTCGCCAATGAATATCGATCCTGTTTTGACAGAAGCTTCTCGGCGCGAGAATTTGGCCTTGCCAAATGAGGGCAATCCCCAATCACGCGCGCTGGCCAAACAGCTATTTGCACAGTCAGGATCAGACCCAGTCCGCTACATCGCGGCCATTGAGGACTGGATCAATCAGACAGATTTTCGCTATACCTTGTCACCACCGCGATTGAACAACAACCGTATCGATGAGTTTTTATTCAATACCAAAGCGGGATTTTGTGAGCATTACGCGTCGAGTTTTACCTTTATGTTGCGGGCAGCGGGTATCCCTGCACGAGTGGTTGCAGGCTATCAGGGCGGGAAGCCCAGTCGCAATGGCAATGTATGGGAAGTGCGCCAGATGGATGCGCATGCATGGACTGAGGTGTGGCTTGAGGGTCAAGGCTGGGTACGTGTGGATCCCACGGCTTTTGTAGCGCCTGAACGGGTAGAGCAAGGCATGAATGCGATGACGCAGCAGCAAGGCTCAGCGATGTTTGGCGATGGCGCAAGTGCGCAAATCAGCTATCAGCAGTATCAAATGCTCCAAACGCTACGTCGCCTCTCTGACCAAGCGAGCTACTATTGGCAAAAAGATGTGGTCGGCTATGATCAGGACACACAGGCAGACTCGCTACTAAAATGGTTCAATATCCGCTCCATCATGCAGCAGATTATTTGGTTGGCCGCCAGTACGGTTATCGTCATGGCTTTTTTGATATTCATCATTTGGCAGCGTCGCCGCAAGCATTGGCATCCTGTAGACTTGCCATTGGTACAGCTCTCACAGCGTATTGGTAAGCGTGATAAATTATTAGCCCGCGATGATAATGAAGGGCAATTGGCATGGCTTGAGCGTTTGGCATCCGCTATTGATAGCCGCCATGAAGATGATACTCGTCATACAGCAAGTCAGTTGACAGACAGTGATGATCCGGTAGCAATTCATGCAAAGCTTCTTGAAATCAGGCAAGACTACCGTCAGTTACGTTATGGACGCTTGAGTACGTTTAATCATAACCACTTAGAATATAAAGCGCGGCTACATCAACTCAAAAAGAATGTGCGCGAACTATTGTGAAGGTTTCCTTCAGATATCATCTCATTAATTGTGGTTAGGGTGCGTCTGATAACAACCATAAGAGACTGTGTTGAGCGTGGCGGTAAATGAAACTGAGGGGCTAAGATATGGCAATATATGTAGATTTTGTGCAGATAAAATTCAAAGGCTATAAATGGTGCCATATGTTGGCGGACAGTTTAGAGGAGCTGCATGATTTTGCGGCACTGATTGAGGTAGATGCGCGCTTATTCCACCGTGATGCTAGCTATCCTCATTATGATGTCACAGTACAAATGAGAGAGACGGCGATTGAGTATGGCGCCATACCTGCGGATCGCAAAAAAATCATCGAATGTGCAAAGAAGCTCAAAGTAGAGCTACATTATCAAATGGCGTTGTCTGATAGTTCTGTATGAAAATTTTATAAATCACGGTTTTAAATATATAAAAAAGTGGGTGATGCTTTTGCTACCCACTTTTTTTTTTGCTCAGATCATGCTTTTCTAGTTTGGTATTATTTGGCAACCGCCGCTGTACTGACAGCATTCAGTGCTTTTGAGATATTATCAATGACGGTATCACAACCTTTGATATTATGACGGGTTTTTAGGTACTCAGGATTGTTGTAAGACAGCCATACTTTTTTATCAGCATCTTCGCTGATTAGAATCTTTTGCGGCAAATCAATCGCGACGGTTTGTTCACAGTTCATCAAGGGTGTGCCTGCTTTTGGGTTACCAAACATAATGACTTGCGTTGGACGCAATGACAAATCGACACTTTGTGCATTTTTTTGATGATCGACACGCGCAAATACTTTCATGCCTTTACTTTCGATCACTGAGACCAGTTTATCGGCAGTGTCTTGCACGGAATGATTGCTCTGCATAGTCACCAAGCCTTTGTCAGCATTGATAGACGTCATGGTTTTGCTCATTGAGCCTGTGTTATCGGTTTTGGTCAAAAGCGTGTCGATACTGGCGCAGGATGACACGGCCAATGCTAGTGCCGCGACAGAGACAAGTTTTATCATAATCATATCCTTTGATTGTTTGTGATAGTTGGTAATATCGAATACTCATTGTGCGTAATCAGGCTGGTTATTGCAATATATCGGAATAGATTGCTACACCAAATGCTCAGACAAATAATCTACCAAAAGCCGAATCTTCGGTGAGAGATGACGGTTGTGAGGGTAGATGGCCCAGATGCTTTCTTCAGGCTCTCTATAATCATCGAGCAAACTGACCAGCTCACCTGACGTGAGGTACTTTTGCACATAATAATCAGGCAATTGCACGATGCCTAAGCCTTTGAGAGCGGCGTCGACTAGACTGTAGCCACTGTTGTATTGAATGCTCCCAGAGACACGTAGGTTTCTTTCGACACTGGATTTCTGGCCAGTTGCTTTACCACTAATATTAGGGTTTTCTTTTATTTTACCAACATCTATAAAATGCCAATAGTCGCGAGTGCCAAGCAAACAGTTGTGTTGACCCAGCTCGCCAAGGTTTTGCGGGGTGCCGTGTATGTCTAGATAAGAGGGCGCTGCACAAATAAAGTTGGTACGCTGACTGAGCTTTTTTGCCATCATCGTCGAGTCGCTCAACTTGCCGATACGAATGGCCAAATCATAGCCACCTTCAATTAGGTCAATCTTTTGATTACTCAAAAACGCCGTCACTTCGATATCATGATATTGCCCCATAAAATCATTAATTAGCGGCAACAGTTGCTGCTCGCCATAGGTCACAGGGGCGGTCAGTTTGATTCGGCCTTGGGGTTTGGATTGTAAATTGCTCACGGCTTGTTCAGCTGCATCCAAGCCATCGAGTACACTGCGGCAGTGCTGATAAAACACGCGGCCCTCCTCAGTCAGTGAGACCTTGCGGGTGGTGCGATAGAGCAGTTTGATGTTCAATCGCTTCTCAAGCGCGCTTATCTGGCGACTGACTTGAGCCGTCGAGATACCAAGCACCTTTGCCCCTCTGGTGAAGCTCTCAGATTCTGCCACACTGACAAACTCGCTAATCCCTTCCCAGCGCATGATTATTACCAATATGTAAAAGATATTTGCAAATATAGCATATTGTTATCAGATCAGAAATAAATATAATGGTTGGTATCGATTCAAATAAACAACACGCTACGATCATTGAAACTTGCCTACGGTGAATAAGCAAGATAAGCTCAGTTTGTATCGATATGTTTTTGCCACGAGTATGAATACAAACGGACAGACAGCGTTCAATTGAAAATGACTGGGCTTTTACTTATAACGAAAGACGTTGTATCAGATCCTTGAGATAACAATCAATTAAAAAGAGAGATAACTATGTCAGACAAATTTATCAAATCAAAAGCCGCCATCGCATGGGGCCCGAACGAGCCATTATCTATCGAAGAAGTGGATGTCATGCTGCCGCGTAAAGGCGAAGTATTGGTAAAAATCGTCGCCAGTGGCGTTTGTCATACCGATGCATTTACTTTATCTGGTGAAGACCCAGAAGGCGTGTTCCCTGCGATTTTGGGTCATGAAGGCGGCGGTATCGTTGAGCAAGTTGGCGAAGGCGTAACTAGCGTTCAGGTCGGCGACCATGTCATTCCGCTATATACCGCAGAGTGCGGTGTTTGCAAAATGTGTACCTCTGGCAAGACCAACCTGTGCTCGGCAGTACGTGAGACCCAAGGTAAAGGCTTGATGCCAGATGGCACCACGCGTTTTTATAAAGACGGCGAGCCTATTTATCATTACATGGGCTGTTCGACTTTTTCTGAATATACCGTGTTGCCAGAGATTTCTTTGGCAAAAGTCAATAAAGAAGCCCCACTAGAAGAAGTCTGCTTACTTGGTTGCGGCGTGACCACAGGTATGGGCGCAGTCATGAATACTGCAAAAGTCGAAGAGGGCGCGACTGTTGCTATCTTTGGTCTGGGCGGTATTGGTCTGTCAGCAGTGATTGGTGCTGCCATGGCAAAAGCCAGTCGTATCATTGCCATCGATATCAATGAGAGCAAGTTTGAACTGGCCAAAAAATTGGGCGCAACCGACTGCATCAATCCGAAAGACTACGACAAACCTATTCAAGAAGTCATCGTTGAATTAACGGATGGCGGTGTTGATTATTCGTTTGAATGTATCGGTAACGTCGATGTCATGCGTTCAGCACTAGAGTGCTGTCATAAAGGCTGGGGCGAATCGGTCATCATCGGTGTCGCTGGTGCTGGACAAGAAATCTCTACTCGTCCATTCCAGCTAGTGACTGGTCGAGTCTGGCGTGGATCGGCATTCGGCGGTGTTAAAGGTCGTAGCGAGTTGCCAGGTTATGTTGAGCGTTATTTGGCAGGCGAGATTCCATTGCAGGATTTCATTACTCACACCATGCCACTAGAAGACATCAACGAAGCGTTTGACTTGATGCACAAGGGCGAAAGTATCCGTACGGTCATTCATTTCTAAGAAATATCGTGCAAAAGCAATATCTGACGGTAACGTTAGAATGATTGTTTTAAAAATACTGTTCTAACAATACTTTTTTAAAAAAGAAAAGGCTGCTTCGATATCGAAGCAGCCTTTTTTAACGTTATTTTTACACATAGCTTAGTGATTGAAAGTCTCAAGCACCTTTTTTGCTAATGATTAGATCCGCTAGTGTCGATAAATCTGATGCGGTCAAATCTGGTACTGGCACATTGCGCGCGCTCAACATCGCATTATACGGTCGCGTGAGAAAAGCCGCGCGACAACCTGCCGCTTGTGCGCCTATAGTATCCCAGAGATGACAGGCAACAAGGCATAAGTCTGACGTATCAACGGCTAGCGTATCAGCCACCAGTTGATAGGTTTCAGGCGCCGGCTTGAATTTTTCGACTGTCTCAACGCTAAAATGCTGTTCAAAAAACTGGCTGAGACCTGCTTTTTCTAGTGGCGTTGGAGACGCACTGCTTGCTGAATTGGTCAGTGTGACCAGTCGAAACCCTGCATCGCGCAAACGAGTCAGTGCTGGCACGGCGTCAGGATGAGCAGGCAACGCACTCATTCTTTCTTTGAACTCAGTGATATCATGCTCTGTCAAAGTTACTTGTCTGATATCAGCAACCATTTGCAATGCCCCAACCCCAAGCTCACCAAAAGGTGTATAAAGGCCAGACAACGTCATGGTTTGCGAGTACAGTACTAGCTGAGCGAACCATTCTCTTAGCACTCTTTGCTTACCAAAGACGCGCGTAAAGAAAGGCGTGAGTGTGTCGATATCAAGTAATGTCTCATTGACATCGAACACAATAATCGAAGGAAAACGTTCAGAAGACATAAAGTGTCCTTTTATAGAATGACATTTTTATAATGACAAAGGGTTTACTCAGTCATATTAGCCAACTGCTCTAAAATACTGATGTAATTCTCGACCCCTTGCGCACCGCTGACAAGATGACGCTCATTGAAGATAATCGCTGGTACACTTTGGATGCCTTGCTGTTGCCAATGCTGCTCTTCTGTTCGTACTTCTTTCGCAAAAAACTGACCTTCCAACACCGCCAATGCTTCACTACGATCAAGCCCAATCTCCGCTGCAATATCAGCAAGTACGTTGATATCTGAGATATCTCTGTTGTTGGTAAAATGCGCGGCAAACAACGCTTGTTTTAAGTCATGCATACGGCCTTGCTGATCAGCGAAATGTAGCAGCTGATGCAAATTAAAGGTGTTGTGCATGCGCGTGTCATCATTAAAATTAAACTCAAAGCCAACCTCAGAGCCCGCTTCAGTCATTCTGATTCGACTAGCATCTGACTCTTGCTTGGTAGAGCCGTACTTTTCAATGATGTGCTCACGTAAGTTTTGACCCTCGCTTGGCATGTTTGGGTTTAGCTCAAACGGGTGCCAATGGATAGTGTGAGCCGTGTTGGTTTGCTCAAGTGCTGCTGCCAATTGGCGATAGCCAATGACGCACCAAGGGCATACGACGTCTGAAACGATGTCTATTCGGAGTGGTTTTTCTGATGTGCTCATATTTCCTCGCAGGAATTGTTATTTGTATTTTATTTAAGGCTTCTAATTGCTCATATATCTCATCTAAATGTGTTCGCTTAGATATAGTCATCGACCAAGAAGCCTCACTAATAATCATGCTTTAAACATTAAGCGTTAATGAACATTCAAAGCATAATCAGTTGAATACAATGCGCTCTGAGTGACTCATTTACTCGCTAGATTGCTATTGTTCATAGCTGCTTTTTTGCGATAAGGCAGTCAAAAATCAACCTCTGATAACAAAACGTATGAATATTTAACCAATCTGTCATGGCTATGAAATGGGATTTTCTCTACAGTAGCTTTGCCGACATGGGTAGTCATAACTTATAACCCACGCTAACACCAAGTATTTAGCAAATAATAAAAACTTAATATTCGATACAGGATACAAAAATGAAAATTATTACTGAAGCGATGAACTGGCGTTACAGCACAAAAGCATTTGATACCAATAAAAAAATCTCAGCAGAAGATTTCCAGAGCCTAAAAGATATCTTGCGTCTCAGTCCTTCGAGCACCAATATCCAACCTTGGCATTTTGTGATTGCTGATGATGAGGCCGGTAAAGCTCGTATCGCTAAAGGCACAGATGGCATGTATGAATTTAATACTGCAAAAGTAAAAGACGCCTCACATGTCATCGTATTTTGTAGTCGTGTCTATGCTGATGATGAGTTCTTGAATGAAATACTAGACAAAGAGGACGCTGATGGTCGTTTTGCCGAACCAAAATTTAAAGAGCAGATGCATCAAGTGCGTAAGATGTTTTTGGACATTCGCCGTTATGAGCAAAAAGACGAGCCGCACTGGTTGATAGAGCAGCTATATCTCAATATGGGCGCTTTGCTACTAGGAGCTGCAACCTTGGGTATTGATGCTGTGCCGATGGAAGGGGCGGATTTGAAAGCACTTGATGAAGAGTTTGACTTACGTAGCAAGGGCTACACGGCTGTTGCGGTCGTATCGCTTGGTTATCGTAGTGAGGATGACTTTAACGCTGAGTTACCAAAATCACGCTTTGATGAACAGACAATCATCACGAAAGCCTAATTAAGCAATTGCTAAGAAGACTTTAGTAAGTTCTAATGCGTGGTTACTATATTTAAAGCATTTATAAAAAAGCCCCATAGACATTCGTCTGTGGGGCTTTTTTACATTAAAAACTTATCTACCGTACTTGTAAGGAGACTTGATCTGATAAGTGACTATGTCAAGTTATAGTCAAATTATAGAAATGGTCTTGAAGAATTTACGGGATAAATTCGGTAGTTATCAGCTAAAGGCGAGTGGTGAGGCTTGCTAACGTAAATGATTATCAATTACTCTACAGCTATTGGTAGCACTCACTTTCAGATACTGTCTTGGATTAAAAACTACACTGCAATCACTACAAAGTAAAAACAAAACAACCGTTTTCATCCGTCATAATAAATTTATTGACGCTGTATTTACGAGGCGTTTTCATCACCCCATTATATTCATCTGCCAGCGAGAAGCCAGCATGTCTACTTTGACGTTAATAATCAATAAGCAGGATTATCAGCTCGAGAATCTTGACGCCCGTACGACACTGCTCGACGTCTGCCGTCAGCACTTACAAATCACCGGACCCAAAAAAGGCTGCGACCATGGCCAATGCGGGGCATGTACCATGCTTATTAATGGACGACGGGTTAATTCTTGTTTGACACTCGCCGTTATGCATGATGGTGATGACATCACAACAATTGAAGGCATCGGAATGCCAGACTCATTATCGGCATTGCAGCAAGCTTTTAAGGACAATGACGCTTTTCAGTGCGGATATTGTACACCTGGTCAGATTTGCTCAGCAACTGCATTGATAGAAGAAGTAAAGCAGAATTGGCCAAGCCATGTGAGCATAGATTTGCAAAATCCTGATGGTCGCCTTGTACAAGAAATTGCTGAGCGTATGAGCGGTAACATCTGCCGCTGCTCAGCTTATCCAAATATCATCAAAGCAATTTCACAAGTGCTTGAGAGCCAGGTTTCAGATAGTCAAGTATCGGACTCTAGTACTCAAACACCTGACAACGCAGTGCAAAGCTCAAGCGTGACAGGTATCTGGTCTCCACCACCGAGCGAGGCGCAACTCGGCAAAGCCTCAGCAAATAATAAGATAGCAACTGCTACGACAGGAGGCCGCTCATGAAACGCTTTGAATATAGTCGTGCTGATGCACCAGAGCAAGCGGCAATATCCGCCAGTACCAAAGATTCATCTTTCATCGCAGGTGGTACTAACTTACTAGACTTAATGAAATTGGAGATTGAGACCCCAATTAAATTGGTCGATATCACTCGTCTTGACTTAGAACAAGTCGAAACCACTGCTGATGGTGGTCTACGTATTGGCACGCTTGTGACCAATAGTGATTTGGCAGCGCATCCTGAAGTTATTGCCAATTACCCAGTATTATCCCGAGCGATTTTGGCAGGGGCGACTGGCCAGCTGCGTAATAAAGCAACGACTGGCGGTAACTTCTTACAGCGTACTCGTTGTTACTATTTTTATCAGACAGACAGCGCCTGCAATAAGCGCGAACCGGGCACAGGTTGTCCTGCTATCAATGGTGAAAACCGTACGCTGGCTATTCTAGGTACGAGCGACGCGTGTATTGCTCAGCATCCCTCTGATATGGCAGTGGCAATGCGCTTGCTGGATGCCACTATCGAGACAGTTAAGGCGGATGGCTCGACTCGCGCTATCGATGTGAAAGATTTTTATTGCTTACCCAAAGATACGCCGCATATCGAAAACGTATTAGAGGCAGGCGAGTTAATCACTCATGTTGTATTACCTGCGCCTATCAAAGGTATGCACACCTATGACAAAGTGCGTGATCGCGCCTCTTATGCATTTGCGCTTGTGTCCTGTGCCGCAGTGATAGACGCTGATGATAGTGGCAATCTGAGAACGGTACGATTGGCATTTGGTGGTATCGGTACTGAGCCATGGCGTAATGAAGCGGTTGAGGCACTATTAACGGATACCGATGGCAATAATGACGTTATCACGCAAGCCGCTGATCTGTTATTGAATGATGCTAAAGGTAATGGTCAGAACGACTTTAAGATACCGCTCACGCGTCGCCTACTAAAACAAGTCATTCAGCGCGCACTAGCGGGCGAGGGAGCATAATCATGTCATTATTTGAATCAATCACTCAGTCAGAACCGACCAAAAAAATGACTATGGATGAACCTGTTGAGTCTTTGTTTAGCACAACAGCGAGCAAACTGGTTGGTAAGCCAATCAACCGTGTTGACGGCTCGCTCAAGGTTAGCGGTCAAGCGCCTTACAGTGCCGAAATCCATTTAGACAATAAAGCTTACGGTGTCTTAGTCGGTGCGACCATTGCTAAAGGACAAGTCGAAAAGATCGATAGTAGTTCTTTAGATGGCATTCCTAATATCATCAAGGTCGTGACAGATCCCAAGCACTTTTTGCGTAATTCTCAGCAAGGTGGATTAAAAAAAGCGCCAAAGCAGGGAGCGACTGAGATTTTTTATCATGGTCAGCCTATTGCGGTGGTCATCGCTGAAACCTTTGAAGCAGCAACAGAGGGCGCAAAGGCGCTCAAAGTTACTTATAAAAATGAGACTGACCAGGCGGCATTGGACTTTACCAAAGAGTTGTCTAACGCCCATGAAGTTGATGAGAAAAAAGGCTCTGATAAAAATTATGTCCAAGGCAATCCTGAGCAAGGTCTAACTGATGCTGAGGTAACACTTGATCGCTTTTATCATACGCCCAGTCAAAACAGCTCGGCGATGGAGCCACATGCGACATTGGCACATTGGGAAGGTGACAAGCTCGTTCTTTATACGGCCAATCAAATGCTTGCGTCTTGCAAGCAGCAAGTGATGGATGCGCTAGACTTAAACAAAGATCAAGTTCAATTAATCGCGCACTATGTGGGTGGTGGATTTGGTAGCAAGCTCGGTATTGCGCCTGAATCTATTGCCGCTGCGATTGCTGCAAAAGAGCTTGGTCGTCCGGTATTAATTACGATGACGCGTCCACAAGTAATGGAAGCGACAGTCAGACGCTCAAATACTCGTCAGCGCATTGCGATTGGCTGTGATAAGGATGGCGTTATCGATACGTTAATTCACGATACCGTTTCTAGTAATTTGCCAGATGAAGCGTTCTTTGAGCCAACTGCCTTGTCTACCCATTACTTATATCGCGGTAAAAACCGCCGTGTAAATTATGAAATGGTTGACATGAACCAAGTGCTATCAGGCTCGATGCGGGCACCTGGTGAAGCAGTTGGTATGATTGCCGTTGAATGTGCAATGGATGAATTGGCTACACAATTAGATATTGATCCTATCGAGCTGCGCCGCCGTAATGAACCTGAGAAAGACCCTAGCAAAGATATTCCATTTTCGACGCGCCAGTTAATTGCCTGTATGGAGCAAGGTGCTGAGCAGTTTGGTTGGAGTAAGCGAAACGCAAAGCCTGCTAGTCAATTAGAAGGCGACTGGTGGATAGGAACGGGCATGGCTGCTGCGGCACGTGGTAACCAACTTCAGTCTTCTGAAGCACGTGCAACTCTGCAAATCGATAATTCAAAAGAACTCGGTGTGAAAGCGGTCATTGAGACAGATATGACGGATATCGGTACTGGATCTTATACTGTATTTTCTCAAGTAGCAGCAGATTTATTAGGACTACCTATCGACCATATCGAGATGAAATTAGGTGATAGTGCTTTGCCGCCTGCATCAGGTTCTGGTGGTAGCTGGGGCGCAGCGAGTGCAGGTAGTGGCGTCTACCTCGCTTGTGAGCAGTTGCGTGAGATGCTAGCAGAAAAAGTGGGTCTATACCCTGATACGATTCAGCTAGATAATGGTCAAATTAAGCAAGTAGGTAAGCATGATCTGACTGCGGTAGAGGCAGCCAAAGAGAACGGTCAAGCGTTCGCTGATAGTACTATTGATAAAATATCTGAAACTACAGGAGTCTCATTTTCAGAGAATGTATTAGAAGAACAGACGGCATCAGAAAAATATGATTTTGACAATACAGACTCATATGCGCTTGCTGACGTGATCGCTGGATATGATGAGCAAAAGCTCAGCGCCAAAGGTCAGATAAAACCAGGTAAAAACGGCAAGAAATATCGTCAATCTTCTTTTGGTGCGAATTTCGCTGAAGTAGCCGTACATAAATTTACGGGCGAGATTCGAGTGAAACGTATGACAGGCGCATTTGCCGCTGGCCGCATTCTCAACCACAAAACAGCAACTTCGCAGTGCTATGGCGGCATGGTGTTTGGTATTGGCTCAGCGTTGATGGAAGAGGTTATCCATGATAAACGTGATGGTCGCCTATGCAATCATGACCTTGCTGAGTACCATGTTCCCGTCAATGCAGATGTCCCGCAGTTGGATGTGATATTGGTCGAAGAGGATGATCCTTATACCAACCCGATGCATATTAAAGGTATTGGTGAGACGGCTATTGCCGGTGCTGCTGCTGCGATTGCTAATGCTGTCTATAATGCCGTCGGCGTACGTGTTTATGATTTTCCAATTACGCTCGATAAGCTGCTCTACGAGATGCCAGAGTAATTTTTTAAGCCATATGTACGACAGGAACCCGCTTAATGAGCGGGTTTTTATAACTCAATCAGCAGTATATTTCGTCATTATCAAGAAAATAAATACCAAATAAGAGGTGTTATGAATCAGGTAGCTGACATTCTTAAGCTGGCAAGCAAAGCTCAGCAACAAGGTATTGATGCTGTATTGGCAACGGTCGTACGTACTGAAGGCTCGGCGTATCGCCGTGCTGGCGCGATGATGCTTATCTGTGAGGATGGTCACTCAGTTGGGATGATTAGTGGTGGTTGCTTGGAGCCGCATATTATCAAACGTGCCTTTTGGCTTACTCGTAATGGTGCCAATGTACAAGTCTATCAGACGGGTGATGACATTAAATATGCTGACGATGGCCAAGTGCAAGCAGGTGTTAAGCAAACTAAGTCTGATATACATAATGAGCCAGATAGCGATTTAGATGACGCAGACTTTGATGAATTAAATTTCGGATTAGGCTGTAATGGGCGAGTGCATGTATTATTTGAGCGGTTGGCAACGGCTGAAACATTGTTAGAGGTAATCTGTAATGTTCGACGTACTCAGCAGCCGATCACAGTGGCGACTTTGATTCGTGCTAACGGTTATCAGAATGCTGAGCTTCAAATAGGCATGCGCATCAATTTAGATGAATATCATAATTCGGGAGACTTACCAGAACAAGAGACAACAGATTCTTCGAATATAATTGCCGATACCGTAGAAGAGTTAGCACAATATAAGCTGTCTGATAAACATGCCGAATATGTGATAGTGGAAAACGGTGAGGTAAATACAGAGTGGCTTGTGCAACGATTGCAACCACAAGTGCGTTTATTGATTTGCGGGGCGGGTAACGATGTGATGCCACTGGTGACCATGGCCAAGCTACAGGACTGGCATGTGACAGTTATAGATAGTCGCGCGCAATATGCGACGCGCATGCGTTTTCCTCAAGCGGATGCTGTGATGTCGCTACCTTTAAATGACAGTGGGGCTTTGCTTGAGCTAAGCAATAACGCAGCAGTCGCTCTGATGTCACACAGCTTGAGTCAAGATCGTGCTCGTCTAGCAATACTGCTCGAGCATGCAAACAATTATAAATACTTAGGGCAATTGGGGCCGCGCTATCGTACTGAAAGCTTGATTGATGAAATCAGCATGAATATTAGCAATTCTACTATTTTAAAAGCTGGTATCCGTAAATTGCATTATCCGATTGGTTATAAGCTTGGTGGAGACGGTCCTGAAGCATTGGCACTTGGTATCATGGCACAGATAAATGCGGTCATGCACAGTCAAACTGCATTATTAGGTGGCTCACAAAATAACTTTCCAAGTATCCTAGCGATGAGTAGTGATACGGATGCCAATACTGTCCAGAGTGGCGTATGAGTAAGCGTGCATTTACAGAAGGTACTGAACATACAGAAAGTACTGAAAAGCAGAGCCAAAATCATACGGTCATCATCTTGGCAAGTGGCCTCAGTCAGCGTCTCGGTCAACCAAAACAACTACTCGTTAAGAATGGCGAGCCGTTGATTACTTATATGACCCGACTGGCATTGACCACCAATCCGCAAGCCATCGTCGTTGTCATTCCTGATAGTCATTGTTTGATTGCTAGTGCGATTACAGAGTTGGCTAATCAATATCCAACGGTTCAAATAGTAGTGAACCCGAAACCTGAAACGGGTATGGCGCATAGTTTACATTTGGGTATTGAGACAATTGCTGCTTTTGAATTGATTTCAATCGATCGAGTGCTCATCATGGGAGTGGATCAAGTATTATTAGATGAGCCACATTTAACGGCTTTGTTAGCGGGCAAGCAGACGGTAGTGGCCAGTCGCTATCACAGTTGGCAAGGTTTAGAGAAACACCAAAATCGAGATGAAATGGCACTTAATATCATAGGTCTGCCTTTAGCAATTAACTATAAAATGCTTAGACATTGGCAGTCAGAATTGATAGGCGACAAAGGGTTTCGTCACCTAATTAGAGGACTGCCTGCCGAACAAATAGGTAGGGTTGATAATGACCAACTTAGCTACGACATTGATACGCCTGAGCAGCTAACATTTGCCATAAGACAGGGTTGGCTTGATAGCTAGCCTGATTAACCTGATTTATTTTGAATAGTATTCATTTTGAACAACGAAATGCGAGAGAATAAAATCATAAATATAATAGAAACAGAACGCTTATATCTTAGACAGTGGCGAGCAAGTGATTTTGCGATATTCGCTGAAATGAATGCTGATCTTGACGTGATGAAATATTTCCCTAAGCCGTTATCACCAAAAGTGAGCGATGCGATAGCTAATAAATGCTCGCAGCTCATTGAAGATAAAGGTTGGGGGTTTTGGGCGGTCAGTCTAAAAGAGACAGACACCTTTATCGGTATGGTTGGCTTAAATGAAGCGCATGCGGATATGCCATTTGCACCTGCTTTTGAGATTGCTTGGCGACTACACAAAGATTATTGGGGACAAGGTTATGCCACAGAAGCTGCGCGTGCATCACTGCACTATGCCTTCACTGAGCTGGCGCTTGAAGAGGTGGTTTCATTTACAGCGGTTATCAATAAACGATCGCAACTGATCATGCAGCGTATTGGCATGACTGATACAGGCAAGAATTTTTATCACCCAATGCTTGAGGCTGACCATCGGCTTGCCGAGCACGTGTTATATAAAATAACTCGGCAGCAGTGGCAAGATATCAATGGTGGTTAGAGTTACCATACTGAGGACCTAAATGGACTGTACGAGACGGCTGACATATTTTGCTTCATCACACACTAAATGATAGAGGCTTTTTGAGTGTGAATAAATAAAGAATCACTATGTCGTTTCACGCCATTGTCCTTGAACCATAATGCCTTGGATAGGGTTTAGCCCCATCTGATAAGCCAAATCCGCAGGACGGGTGATATCCCATAGCGCTAAATCAGCATCAAAGCCCACTTCTACTTTTCCTTTATTAGGTAATCCTAAAGCTTGTGCTGCATAGAGGGTCGCGCCTGCCAGTACTTCTTCTGGGGTCAGGTAAAACAACGTACAGCCCATGTTCATCGTTAACAAAAGCGACGTTAACGGTGAGGTGCCAGGATTACAGTCGGTTGAAATAGCCATAGGGACGTGATGTTTGCGCAGTGCATCAATCGGTGGCAGCTTAGTGTCACGTAGCGTATAAAAAGCCCCTGGCAATATCACGGCAACGGTATTGCTAGCCGCCATTTTTTTGATGTCTGCTTCTGACAAGTGCTCTAGATGGTCGCTCGATAGCCCTTTATATTCAGCAACTAAAGCACTACCACCTATATCAGATAATTGCTCAGAGTGCAGTTTGACTGGTAGATCTAATGAGCGAGCCACTTCAAACACTCGTCTAATTTGCTCAGTACTAAAAGCGATATTTTCGCAAAAGCCATCTACTGCATCAACTAAGCCTTCTGAATGCAGAATTGGCAGCCACTCGCAAACTTGCTCAATATAGTCGTCCGCATGGTCCTGCATGTGAGACTTGTATTCAGGGGGTAAGGCGTGCGCCGCGAGGTAGGTGGTACTTACATGGATTCCGTGCTTTTCACCAAGCTGGCGGGCGACGGTAAGCATTTTGCGTTCAGTGTCTAAATCCAAGCCATAGCCAGACTTGATTTCGATACTGGTGACACCTTCTTTCATAAGTGCGATTAAGCGTTTTTCACTTTGTGTAAATAGCGATTCAATACTGGCGGCACGGGTAGCACTGACCGTCGCGACAATACCGCCGCCTTGTGCAGCAATCTCTTGATAACTAACGCCTTGCAATCGCGCTTCGAACTCATTGCTGCGGTTGCCGCCATAGACAATGTGCGTATGACAATCGATAAGCCCTGGGGTTATCCATTTACCATCTACATCTGTGATTTGGCTAGCTTGATATTTAGGCAGATGAGCAGTGATTTGATCCTGTGTACCAACCCAAGCGACTTTGCCACTTTTAATACCGATAGCCGCGTTTAGTAGTTGTCCGTATGGGATGCTATCAGCGTGTTCATTTCCATCATCACTTGTCTCAATATCAAATCCGTATTGCGCTGAAAAAGTGGCGATATTGGCGTTAGTAATGATGTGGTCAAATGATGTCATAGTAGATTCGTCGAGCGTCTGTTCTGTAGGGTTTTTCAATACGGAGTTCTTTGATTCATTCATAATATGCTCCTGATTATTGTGAAGTCGGTGATCTTTGTTGGTAAGAACTAGGCGACAAGTAAATGCTGCTCTACAATAGTGGCTAGTAGTCTAGCAGCGACTTTGCAGCTACGACTGTCAATATCAAAAGTAGGACTGATCTCAGCAATATCTGCCATTTTTACTTTGCCTGATGCCATGATGGTTTTGACCATACGCTCAACGAAACCCAGTTCAATGCCGAAGGCAGCAGGTGCGCTCACTCCTGGAACGACACTAGATGGCAAGCAGTCCATATCGATGGTTAAATACACGATATCGACTTGATCTACAAAGATTTTGACCCGCTTAGCAAGTGTGTCCCAAGGCTGATAATGGCAGTCTTCATCACTAATAACCTGTACGCCCAATTGCTCAGCGCGATCAAAGAGCGCCGCCGTATTAGAGAATCGACTGACGCCGATACAGCAATAATGAAAGGGTTGATTGTGTGAATCAAGGTGCTCGGCAATTTGGCGAAAAGGTGTACCAGAGGTTGCTACATTAGACTGACGAATATCAAGATGAGCATCAAAATTAATAATCCCGATAGTAGGCGCTGTGTTTGTGCTGATAGTTGCTTCGCTTGTATTCTCTAATGCCTGCCATAATCCTAAAAAGCTACCATAAGCAATGGCATGACCACCGCCAAGCCCGATGGGTAATCCACCTTGCTTGACGATAGCGCTCACTTCATCAGCATATTTAATCTGAGCTTGCTCAAGAGTGCTCTCGGCAAAGCCATCATTATCATCACAATGAATGTCACCAGCATCACCCAATAAGGTTGATAATTGACCATCAAAACGTTGTTGCAATTCAGCGATGACTGGCAGCGTACCAAATGCTCGACGAATCAATGGCGGGGCGGCTCTAGCACCCACGCGGCCCTGATTGCGTCTAACACCTTGATCACAGGCAAAGCCAACTAGCCCAATATATTGATTCTCGTAAGGCTGAGCAAGCTGATACCAATAGCGGGCACGCGCAGTCTCAAAAGGCTCAGCACGGCCTGTCCACTGGGTCATATCAGCAGGTGTATGGCTAATGTGAGTGGTAGTCGTTGCTGTTGTTCTCGCTATTGTCATCGCTGCTCTCCGCACATTAATATTTATTTAGACTCGTACCAATCGCTGCGTAGTGACTGCCAATGTTCAGCAAGCGTACCGTCTAATACCAACTGCTTAGCTGCTTCAATATCAGGGGCGAGGTAGCGATCTTTGTCATAGAAAGTCACTTGCTCACGTAGTTTTTTATGTGCCACAGTCAACGGCTCTGACGTATCTAGTCCACGATGGAAGTCGACACCTTGACCAGCAGCCAATAGCTCAATACCTATGATAGTCGCAGTGTTTTGCGCCATCTCATATAGGCGGCGTGCGCAATAGGTAGCCATTGAGACATGATCTTCTTGGTTGGCAGAAGTTGGAATACTATCGACGCTACCAGGATGGGCGATAGATTTGTTTTCTGACGCCAGTGCTGCGGCGGTCACATGAGCAATCATAAAGCCTGAGTTTACCCCAGCATTATCAACTAAGAATGGCGGTAGACCACCTGATAGCGTCGCATCGATTAGCAAAGCGACACGGCGCTCAGACATAGAGCCAATCTCGGCGATTGCCAAGGCTAAAATATCAGCGGCAAAAGCAACTGGCTCAGCATGGAAGTTGCCACCTGATATGGCGACAGGGCCATCCTCGTTATTAAAAATAAGTGGGTTGTCGGTCACCGCATTGGATTCGATTAATAAGGTTTTGCCTGCTTGGTTGATGATATCAAGACAGGCACCCATGACCTGTGGCTGGCAGCGTAAGCAGTAAGGATCTTGAACTCTGTCATCTTGCTCACCGTCATGTGAGGCACGAATGGCACTGCCTTTGATTAATTGACGGTGTGCTTTGGCAATTTCAATCTGGCCGTGATGACCACGCACTTCGTGAATACGCGCATCAAATGGTGAGTCTGATCCTTTGGCAGCATCAATCGACATCGAGCCGACAATGGTCGCAGTCTCAAGTAAATCACGCGCTAAGAAATAACCACGTAATGCCAATGCAGTTGATACTTGCGTACCGTTGATAAGCGCAAGGCCTTCTTTGGCTGCAAGAGTAATTGGTTCAAGTCCATGCTGGGCTAGCGCATCAGCGGCAAGGACTTTTTTGCCATCGACATAGACGTGACCTTCGCCCATCATGGCTAGTGTCATATGTGATAAAGGGGCTAAGTCACCAGAGGCACCAACAGAGCCTTTGGCCGGAATGTTTGGCGTGATTTGATTATTGATTAAGGCAAGTAAGCTGTCTACTACTTCGCGGCGTACGCCAGAGACACCTTGTGCTAGGCTGGCCACTTTCATGACCATAATCAGTCGTACCACGCCAGCAGGAAGTGCGTCACCAGTGCCTACTGAGTGAGAAACGATCAAGTTGTGCTGAAGTAGCTCAAGTTGGTCGTCACTGATACGCGTCTTTGCCAATAGGCCAAAACCAGTATTGATGCCATAAGCGCTTTTATCTCGTGCAATGATGGTTCGTACATCTTCGTGCGAGGCATCTATCGCCTCATAAGCACTCTCAGGTAGTGTCAATATGACAGGTTGCTCATAGATATCACGTAGCATTTTAAAGCTAAGTTGGCGAGGATGTAGGGTTAGTTGTTTGATGTCGTTCATAGGGGTCATCCTAGTTGCATAGTTATCTGGCTATTTATTTTTATAAAGTAAAATGATTTCGAATTATTTAACCATCGGCAGATTCAGACCATAATCTTTCGCTGTTTTAATCGCCAGCTCATAACCTGCATCAGCATGACGCATAACGCCTGAGCCGCAGTCATTGACCAGTACTCGCGATAAGCGTTTGGCAGCCGCATCGGTACCATCTGCGACGATGACCATGCCTGAATGCTGCGAGTAACCCATGCCAACGCCGCCGCCATGATGAAGTGATACCCAAGTCGCACCGCCCGCCACGTTGAGCATACCGTTCAATAGTGCCCAATCAGATACCGCGTCTGAACCATCTTTCATGCTCTCTGTTTCGCGGTTTGGACTGGCGACAGAACCCGTGTCTAAGTGGTCACGACCAATGACGATTGGGCCTTTTAGCTCGCCGTTTTTGACCATTTCATTAAATGCCAAACCTGCTTTATCACGCTCACCAAGACCTAGCCAGCAGATACGAGCAGGCAAGCCTTGGAACTGAATACGCTCTTTTGCCATATCTAACCAGCGATGGATGTGGGTGTTTTCTGGGAACAGCTCTTTGATTTTTTGATCGGTTTTGTAGATATCTTCTGGATCGCCTGATAGTGCTACCCAGCGGAAAGGGCCTTTACCTTGGCAAAATAGCGGACGAATATACGCAGGGACAAAACCTGGGAAATTAAAGGCATCTTTGACCCCTTCATCAAAAGCGACCTGACGGATATTGTTGCCATAATCGGTCGTTGGAATATCCATCTCTTGTAGATCTAGCATCGCCTGTACGTGTACGGAGCAAGATTTAGCGGCTGCTTTGGTCAATGCTGCATGTTGCTCTGAATCTTCTTGGGCAGCTTTCCATTCTTCTACGGTCCAGCCACTTGGCAGATAGCCATTAATCAAATCATGCGCCGAGGTTTGATCGGTGACTAAGTCAGGCTTCATGCCACCAGCATTAGCACGCTTGACCATCTCAGGTAGGATATCTGCGGCATTGCCAAGTAGGGCGATAGAGACCGCTTCGCCCGCATCGGTATGTTGTTTGATTAGCTCATAAGCATGGTCGAGATCATCTGCTTGCTTGTCGACATAACCCGTGCGCAAACGGAAGTCGATACTAGACTGCTGACACTCGATGTTTAATGAAGTTGCACCTGCAAAAGTTGCGGCTAGTGGCTGTGCGCCGCCCATACCACCAAGACCAGCGGTCAAAATCCAACGACCTGCCCAGCTGCCATCATAATGCTGACGACCTGCTTCGACGAAAGTTTCATACGTACCTTGGACGATGCCTTGAGTACCGATATAGATCCAACTGCCAGCAGTCATTTGACCGTACATCATTAGATCTTTACGATCCAGCTCGTTGAAGTGCTCCCACGTTGCCCAGCGTGGCACAAGGTTTGAGTTGGCAATCAAAACGCGCGGGGCATTTTCATGTGTCTGAAACACGCCCACAGGTTTGCCAGATTGCACGAGCAACGTCTCATCGTCTTCTAACTCTTTTAGCGATTCTAGGATTTGATCATAGCTTTCCCAGTTGCGTGCTGCGCGTCCAATACCACCGTACACGACTAGGCTTTTTGGGTTTTCCGCGACATCTGGGTGCAAGTTGTTTTGCAGCATGCGATAAGGGGCTTCGGTCAGCCAGCTTTTGCAATGTAGCCTAGAACCAGTAGGTGCAGCGATATTACGGCTTTCGTCACGGCGGCTAGGTTTGTTGCTATTGATATCAGTAGTCATGGTCAAATCCTTGTGAAATATTTTGAGGCGATTGGGCAATTAAAATAAGTGGTTTACGTTCAGTTTAAGCGTTCACCTAGCTGCTTGCTAAATGTGCTGAATTATTAATACTGTCGTAAAGTTGTATATACAAATTATCAAAGATACTTTTTTCATGCAAGGTTTTTTTTCATGAGCTGATCATTTTTATTATTAACTCAGCCGATTTAGATAGCATCGAGTGAGTTGAAAAACGCCTTAGTCAATACTGAACGCTCAGACATTTTGACTAAGGCTTGTATGATGGTCTCGTGATATTATGTGGTCATTCTTATTAGTAAAAATGATGGTTAAAGACGGATATGACAAAGACGATTCCGGCGTATCAACGCATAAAAAACGCCATACTAGACAATATTCATTCTGGTAAATGGCAAGCGGGTAACGCGATTTCGACAGAGATGGCATTGGCTGAAGAATTTGGCGTGTCACGAATGACGGTCAATCGCGCGCTAAAAGAGCTGAGCGAGGAGCGGGTATTAGAGCGTCGGCAGGGGTCAGGCACATTTGTGGCGCAGCAGCAGTTCAATCATACCTTTGTTGAGGTGCGCAACATCGCTGAGGATTTAAAGTCTGCCAATCGTGATTATGAGGCACAAGTCGTGAGTAAGCGTGCTATTACGGCTGATATGCTCGATGATGAATTGCGTCGTAAGTTTGGCATTGATGAAGGGTCTGCACCTATACTCGCTCATGCAAACGATAGTGATACAGCTGTCCTATATGAAGTAAAAATTATTCACTTTGCCGATGGTCAGCCAATACAGTTTGAAGAACGTTGGGTCGATGCCAAAAAAGTGCCGAAGTTTATCGATCAGGATTTTAGTGTAGTCAATACCAGTGATTATCTCATTGCCAAAAGCCCGCTCGAGCGTGGTAGCTATACTATTCGAGCCTTGGCAGCCCCTGATGAGATTGCTAGATTTTTGCAAATTGCGCCGCAGTCACCAACGCTCGTACTGCGTCGACAGACCTACTCAGCCGGTCAGGTCGTTACCTTCGTAAAAATGTGGCATGCGGGTGATCGTTATCAGTTCTCAGGTGAGTTGTAGCAGATATAGTCAAGCCTATATAAATCCGCTACATCGTCATCCTCGCTAAGCATACTAATGTATAACTTGCACTCAGTTTCCTTGTATCGAAATTATATTGAACTGACTATACCTTACGTATGCTCACTGATTGTGTACGTTTTTTCTGTCTAAAGTGAGATATTATATCCATAAGCTGCTATCTAATGGACAGCAATTGTCATTGACTGAATGCGCTATAATAATTGAACAATCGTTAAAAATTAAAATATAATATAGAAACAGTATTGAAAAATAGCTCAAATAGCCTCAAATCGGGCAACCAAAGCCGAACATCGCAGGGCAGTTATTAACTACTGCCTTCACATGTCGGCTTTTCCCTATTTATTGGCATTATACGTTTTATTAGTATTCATCATTTTCACTCTATTCATTTACTCTTATAAGGACGTCTTATGAAACGTCGTACGCTTTTAGCCCTTGCCGCTAGCACTATGTTTCTTGCCGCTTGTGGCCAATCTACTACCAATGAAGCCGATACTGGTGCGACTGACAGCGCTGCCACAGGCGGTTCTGATTTGCTACAACGTATCAATAATGGCGGTACTATCAACGTCGGTACAGAGGGTACTTATCCTCCGTTCACGTATCATGATGAGAGTGGCAAGCTGACAGGTTACGATGTCGAAGTCACGCGTGCAGTGGCGGATAAGTTAGGCGTAGACGTTGAGTTCAAAGAAACCCAGTGGGATGCGATGCTGGCAGGTTTGGATTCAAAACGCTTTGATATGGTGGCCAACCAAGTTAGCTTGACCACGCCTGAGCGTCAAGCGAAATACGACAAAGCCACGGCTTATAGCTGGTCAGGTGCAGTGGCGTTGGCATCAACTGATGACAATCGTTATAGCTCTTGGGATAACTTAAAAGGTCTACGTACCGCACAATCACTCAGCAGTAACTATGGTGAGTTGGCAGAGCGTTATGGCGCAGAAATCGTCCCTGTTGATGGTATGGCACAAGCGATTCAGCTAGTGAAGCAAGACCGTGCTGACTTTACAATGAACGATAATCTGGCGGTACTTGATTACCTTAAGAAGTTCCCAGATTCTGATCTTGAGATCAAACTGACAGCCCCTGCGAGTGAACAAACTGGTTCAGGTCTAGTGCTCATCAAAGGTGATGACGCTGTGTTGGCAAAACTGAATGAAGCGATGGCGGCATTGGCTGCTGACGGCACACTCACCAAGCTTAGCGAAGAGTTCTTTGGTGCTGATATAAGTCAGCAAAAATAATGTTAGCCTCTATAACCTCAATGCTGGCTGAATTATTGGCAATACTGCCATTTATGAGTCCTGATCGGGCGCAGATCGTCATCTCGTCGTTTTGGCCAATGCTCAAAGGCGGTATCTATTATTCGATACCGCTGGCACTGATCTCGTTTGTGATTGGTATGGCCATTGCGTTAGCGGTAGCATTGATTCGTATCATTCCGCGTGCCAGTTGGTACCATGAGGTCATTTATAGATTAGCCCGTGTCTATGTCTCTGCGATTCGCGGTACACCGATGCTGGTGCAGTTGTTTATTATCTTCTATGGTCTGCCAAGTGTTGGGCTCAAGCTTGATCCCTTTCCCTCAGCGATTATTGCATTTTCACTGAACATCGGTGCGTATGCATCGGAGACGGTGCGTGCCTCGATTTTATCGATTCCAAAAGGGCAGTGGGAAGCAGGCTCAACGGTTGGCTTGACGTATCTACAGACTTTTCGTCATGTGATTTTGCCGCAGGCGCTTAGAGTGTCGGTGCCGCCGTTGTCTAATACCTTTATCAGTCTGGTAAAAGATACCTCACTGGCGTCACTGGTACTCGTCACTGAGCTATTTAAACAAGCACAGATCATCACGGCTCGTAACTATGAATTTATGCTGGTATATACTGAAGCCGCGATTATCTATTGGGGTATCTGTCTGTTCTTGACCTTTATCCAAGGCAAGCTTGAAACTAGGCTTGATCGTTATGTGGCAAAATAGACCGTTGCTATTGGCACAACAGGCATCAGCACAACTAAGACTAGAAATACAGAGACCAGCACAACAGGAATTTTTATGATCAGAGTCACTAATATTCATAAAGCTTTTGGTGGCAACCAAGTGCTCAAAGGCATCGACTTGACCATTAATAAAGGCAAAGTGGTGGTAATATTAGGGCCTTCAGGATCTGGTAAAACCACGTTTTTGCGTTGTCTTAATGCGCTAGAGATTCCTGATCAAGGTGTGATTGCTTTTGATGATGACAGCTTGAGCGTCGACTTTGCGACCAAGCCCAATAAAAAAACGTTATTGGCCTTACAGCGTAAATCAGGCATGGTATTTCAGTCTTATAATTTGTTTCCGCACAAGACGGCTATCGAAAATCTAATGCTTGGACCGACAGTGGTACAAGGTCAAACCAAAGCGCAAGCCCGTGAACAGGCTTTAGTTTTACTAGAGAAAGTGGGTTTGTCAGATAAAGCGGATCTCTATCCGTTTCAGCTATCTGGTGGTCAGCAGCAGCGTATCGGTATTGCCCGTGCGCTTGCTATCGAGCCGTCGCTGTTACTATTTGATGAGCCAACCTCTGCGCTTGATCCAGAGCTGGTGCAAGACGTATTGGAAACCATGAAGCAGTTGGCATCTGAAGGCTGGACCATGGTCGTTGTGACGCACGAAATTAATTTTGCTCGTGATGTCGCAGACCATGTCGTCTTAATCGAAGATGGTCATGTGGTCGAAGAAGGCAGCGCTAAGCAGATGTTTGAGCTATCAACGCATCCACGTACGCAGGCATTTTTACAGCGTATCGAGAAGCAATAAAGCTGAGAGATGTGCTTCTATTGTAAATTGAAGGTCTGAGCCATATAAAGCCCTAAGCAATACATAGCTCTGAGTGTTAAAAAGCCCCAATCATGTTGTCATGGTTGGGGCTTTTTTTATAAAAATATCAAGAGTTTTATCCATTACAACAGAGTTTTATATCTTTTGCCGTTTTTTTCGCCAGCGTGGTACGCGAGTCGCAGTACCGTTTAACATGGCATTAAATAAAGCAGCCAATAGAATAAGTACTACGCCCACATACTGAATCAATGACAGGGATTGATGTAGCAATATGGTCGCAAGGGCAATGGCTGTCAAGGGCTCAAAAATCGTAAATACGGAGGCGCGAGAGGCAGGCAGCTTTTCTAATGCTTTCATATATAGCGCAAATGGTACGACGGTTCCTAGCAATGACAGCCCTAATACATAGCCCCAAGTCATTAGCGGTAGGGTTAGCAGTTTTTCATATGTATGATAAGTCTCAGGTAAGAGTAGCAGAACACCTGCACTGATGATAATAGAGGTAAAAAACACCAAAGGAGCAGGGTGAGCATCGTGCATCGCACGTTTGCCTAACACGCCATACAATGAGTAGCACATTCCCGCTAATAGCCCTAATAGAATGCCCCAGTTGACTTGAGCCTGCTCACCTAACATCGTCAATCCAACGCCAAACACCGCCATTAGTGCCAGTAGGGCTGATTGACGAGTAATAGATTCATTGAGCAAGAGTGCCGAAAATAATAAGCTAAATACTGGCGCAGTATAGAGCAGAGCGACAGCGGGGCCTGCACCCACGTAAGCCACCGCAAAAAAATAGCATAACGACATACCAAGCACACCTACCAAAGACTGGAATGCCAGTCCAAGCCATTGCTTGGGTCGCAATTTAACAAGATGTGGCCATAGTTTTGGGAGCATGGCTAGAATAATAAAAGCAGCCGTGACGATCCGTAATATGGTCACTTGCCAGCCGCTAAAGCCGATTTGATTGAGATAGGTAGAAAATATACCCAACGTGCCCCAGCAGATAGCTGCCGTAATGATTTGAATGATGCCTATCCATGACTTTGGTGATGGCACTGCGGTATCCATGTTCGCCATATCGTTTTCTTATTATTATCTGAATGATACAATCTTTTGCAAGATTACCCGTGGTTCAAACGCGCTAAGCAATACTGAACAAACAAAAGACAGCCTTATTATAGGCTGTCTTTTGTTTGTTATTTGAGTCTATCATGAAAATATGACTGAGTCGCTTAAAAATGCTCAGTCGTGTTGAAAATAGGCGATAGGATATGTTGAAAGTATGCGATAGGCAAGACTGATATAGGCTTTAGCAGAATAACGCATCTAGATCGTAAAGTTTAAAAAAGTCTAGGACACGGCCTAATCAATCCACAAAAACCATGCTTGCTCTCGGGTATCGTTTTGCTGGATAAAGCACACTTTTTCAGCTTGGGTTCTGGGCTGATGTGAGACATCTGCGCCGCAGTCTCTTGAGCGCTGCTTTATCCACGCTTGCTGCTCTAGCTTTAAGTCGTCTGCCATCTGTTTACCATAGAGGCGTCTGACTTCCTGCCGTGTATTATTGTAGCCACTATTTAACGTTTGGTCGGAGGTTTTATACATCGTATCAATCAGTTTGGCTTGCGAGGCCAATGGCAAATACGTGCTGTTTTCTGTGTAGAGAAAAGTATCGCTATCGGTTGTCCAGTTACTGGTTATGTATAGCTCATTATTTAAGGCATCTATAAATCCATTGAAGTCTTTACCCTTGAACGTATAGCCCTGAAACCCACAAGGGGTCACGCCATCGTTACACACACTGTGCTTGGTTTCGGCAGGATAAAGCTTGACGGGATAAGGCGTGTTACCGAGTCTTTTGCCCGCCAGCTTTGTTTGAAGTAATAGCCCTACGTCGGGTGCGACCAGTAGCATATTGTCACAAGTCACGCTGCCTTCTGCACAGTCTTCATAGAGATTCAGGCGCTGACCTTGAACGTCCATCCCCAATATAAAATTTGCCTCGATAGGTGCCACTGCTGAGCTCATAACAGCTACTAGCATCAGGCTAGCAAACACCGTCATACGTGTGACTGAGCGCTTTATATCTGGGAGTGTGATAAACATGATGGGCTTATACCTGTTTTATACCTGCAACAAGAAGTTAGTGAGCAAACGCTTGGCGCCTTCGGTAGCAAATGACTCTGGATGAAACTGTACGCCTTGAATCGGGTAGTCCTTATGCTGTAGTCCCATGATTTCATCGCCTGCTAGCGCTGATTCCGTTAGGCTATGCTCACTATGTTGCTCGTTATCCACGACGGCAGTGACAGCCAAGCAATCAGGTAGTGTATCGGCTTTCACCATTAATGAATGATAGCGCATGATTTCAATGGCTTGTGGCAATCCTTGATAGACACCCGCACCATCGTGACGAATCGCTGAGACTTTGCCATGCATTGGAACATTGGCACGTATCACATCACCACCAAATACATGAGCAATGCCTTGCATACCTAGGCAAACACCCAATAGCGGCGTCGTCTTGCCCATTACTTCGATGACCTCTGCACAAATACCGAAGTAGGCAGGATCATCAGGTGCACCAGGGCCTGGTGATATAATGATTCGGTCAAGATTCATCGCTTGCACGTCAGCCAGCGTAATTTCATTGTTACGCTTAACGATGACGTTTGCTTCTTCATCACCGTCCATGGTTTGCAAAATCTCACCAATATATTGGTAGAGATTAAAGGTAAACGAGTCGTAGTTATCGATAATTAAAACATTCATGGGTCATAAACTCTTTTGTAAAATATGGTCAATGTACGAGTTACGGTTAGTACAAATTACGTCTGGTACAAATTAGGACTGCATAAAGCTGCCTAACACGACTTTCATCGCAGACAGTTTGCGCTGAATTTCTAAGTATTCATCTGCTGGATTGGAGTCATATACGTTGCCACCACAGGTTTGCGAATAGGCTGCCTCGCCATTCATAAACAAGCTGCGAATAGGAATGGCAAAGATACAGTCACCATTGAAATTAAACGATCCTAGCGCGCCGCCATAAGCGCCGCGCCCATCAGGCTCTAGCTCATTGATGACTTTGATGGCTTCGACTTTTGGTGCGCCTGACAGTGTGCCAGCGGGGAAGTTGCTGGCAAGGGCACTAAACATATCTTCATTGGGATGTAAGATACCGACGATTTCAGAGGATATGTGTTGTACGTGTGAGAAGCGTTTGATGTCCATTAGGCTACGTACTTTTACGGTACCAAACCGTGCGACGCGGCCAATATCGTTACGATGCAAGTCGACCAACATGTTATGTTCGGCAATCTCTTTATGGTCATTGAGCAGTGCGCGGGCCAGCTTACGATCCTCTATCACGTCAGCGCCGCGTTTGGCTGTGCCTGCAAGTGGATAGGTTTCCATCTCACCCTGACGCAAGCGAAACAGCAGCTCAGGTGAGGCACCGATAATGCACTGCTGAGCAAATTTCATAAAGTACATATGCGGTGAAGGATTGACGCTACGTAGCTTTTCATAAATGGGCATCTTGTCACCAGCGATACGATACTTAGATTTAAACCCTACCTCACACTGAAAGATACGCCCAGAGATGATGTCTTCTTTGACTTGCATAACTGTCTTAGCATGTTCCTCTTGGCTCATGCCATCACCCAAAAACTCAACCGTCGGTGCCTTATAGGTCGGAGTCGGTGTGTCAAGTAAGGCTTTGATTTGCTCGATACGGTTTTCTTGCTGATCGGTTGGATAATAAAAATAGAAAATCTCACCCGTCATTTTATCAAGTGTTAACCCATCTAAATACACGCCAAATTTAAACGGTTCAAAATCGTCGCTAGATTTGGCATTTAGACTTGGCTCAAAGAAATTCACACTGTCATAGCCCAAATAGCCGACCAGACCACCACTTTGATCGCGAGCGATGACATGCTGCGGTGTAATCTCACGTAATAACTGATAGGGGTTTTCAGTTTGATATTGCTGAGTTTTAGCCGTTTTATTATCAGTGATGGCAAGGGTAGTGCGGTCGATGGCAGTGATGGTCATGGTTGGGTCAAACCCAATGGCATGATGGCGTGAGATATGGCTGTCTTCACCCAAAGATTCGAGTAAGTAGCACGTATCGAACGCATTTTCGATACGCTTAAATAACGCAAAAAAATCAATATCCTGCGTAAGTTTGATACGTTTTGGTTTACTGGGAATATCAATAGGCGTAGGTAAGTTAGGCTGTAGCGTAAGAGATGTCATAACGAGGTCCGAAATAGTTCAAATAGGTATTTTTTAAAAATAAAAGTTGATAGTGTTGTTTAATCAATTAATCATCTTGTCTAAGTGTCGCTAGCAGCGCACTGACATCATGACTTTGTATGGCTTTAGCACCGCGAGAGACAGTTGCGATACCAACACCTAGCTTCTCAGATATTTCACGTTGGGTGATACCACGATCTAAAGCGTCAAAGATACGAATACGATTGGCGATGTCGTGCTGCTCTTTATCGGTCAGCAGGGCACTGAGTAGCTTTTCGATATCTGCGCCATTAGTACAGTTCGTCAAATGTTTCACTAAGCTCTGATAAGGATCGGTAGTCATAATAGGTAATCTTAGCCAAAGAAAGTAGATAAGTCGCTCATCGAGCAATTTTTCGCTGAGAATTATCTTGTTTCAGTATTCTAGTACAGTAGTACAAGAAAAACAAGTACCAGACGTCATCACTATTATTTATCAAAATATTTTCTATTTTCTTTCTTTAATCAAATCTAAGCTGGTCGTCGTTTTAACGGTCAAGAACCCCGTATTGACAGTCACCAAGATGCTTCATTTTATATTGACGGTTAGCCTGCAGCACTCGTGCAATTTTTTTATATTAATTATTGCCAAATTGTTAATACTTCGTTATGATGCCTCACTAATTAAATGCTAATCATTATCATTAACATTAATAATGTTATTCGCGTAGCGGGCTTGGACATATCAAAACCAAGTCGCTTAAAGGGTAGTGTTATAAGAGACCGTTTATCGACGGCTTTAAAAATTCTAATAGTAAATAAAGTGAGTGTGTTATGCGCGAAGTAAAGTTATCTAGTCAGTTGACCGTATTGTCTCTAGGGGTAGCCGCCGTATTGTGGACGCAGGCTGCCAGTGCTGCGACGGCAGCAGATATGCCAAATGCAACGTTGCAGACCATTACTGTGACTGCTAATAGCTCTGTACGTAATAATGTACAAGAAGATTCTGTCTATATAGATGACTATACGCCAGCGGCTCAAGCGAGCCATTTGAGTGACTTTTTAAACGTGGTACCAGGCGTAGGTGTGGGCGGTACGTCATCGGTCAATCAACGCATCCGTGTGCGTGGACTTGATGATACCAACCTAAAAGTAACGATTGATGGTGCCCGTCAAGAAGGCGCGTTGTTCTACCATATGGGTGATGTCACTATTGATCCCGACCTGCTAAAACAAGCTGAAGTATCAGTGGGTAATAATTCAGTGACGCTAGGCAACGATGCCATCGGCGGCGCGGTTGCTTTTGAAACGGTCGATGCAGCTGATTTACTCAAGCCGGGTCAAAAAGTAGGTGCCAAGCTGCATACAGGTTATGCTAGCAACAATGATGAACTGCTAACCTCAGCCACTGTCTATGGCGCACCGGCAGAAAATGTGGATCTATTGGCTTATTATAGCAAGCGTGATGCCAATGCTGGCGAAGATGGCAAAGGCCGTGATATTCAAACACAAGATAGTGAAGGCGAAAACTTCCTATTGAAAGCGGGCGCTTATATAGCTGATGACCATCATGTAGGCGCAAGCTTTAGCCGTACTGAAAACAAAGGGTTATTCCCACTACGTCCAGATTTCCCAGCAGATGCTGGCTGGAACCCAATCATTCCGCAGGAAGTTAAACGCGATACTTACGCGCTTGACTATAGTTACAAACCTACCAACCAGTTGGTCAATGTAGATGCCAATGTCTATCAGACAAGCACGCAGATTTTGCGTAACTCTGATGGTGTACCTGGGTTTGAGTTTGATGCAGAAGTCAAAACCACAGGCGGTAAAGTACAAAACACCAGTGTTATCGATAGCAGCATCATTAATGGCGTATCAGGCAGCCATAAGCTAATCGCTGGCGTTGAGCATTACAAAAAAGAATCTGAGATGACGCGTGACTTTGGTGCGACCAGTACCGATGAGGCAACCAATACCTCAGTCTATCTAGAAGACCAATGGCAAATGGGCAAGCTTAGCTTAACGCCGGGCGTTCGTTATGACCGCTACGAGTCTCCTGAGTATGTGTCAGCGGGCAAAACGTATGACAATGTCGTTGGCGCACTAGCGGCCAGCTATGAGATTGCACCGCGCACCCAATTATTTGCAAGCTATACGCAACTGTTTAATGGTCCAGATCTTAGCCAAACTATCTTTAATACCGATGGCGCTGGTACGTATGTCAATGACGACCTAAAAGCAGAAGAAGGTGACAACGCTGAAGTGGGTATTGCCACAACGCTGCGCGGTCTGACCATGGCAGACGACTCTCTTAAGTTAAGCGGTAAGTACTTTGAAACCAATATCGAAAACTACATTGAGTTTGTCCGTGCCGGTAGTGGCCGAGTCGGTTTGGATTGTGCAACAGGAGAGCTCAATGGCAGCTGTCAGGGTGTCATTAATAATGACGAAGATTTCAAGATTAAAGGTATAGAGCTGTCAGCTGATTATCGAGCAGATAAGTTTAACATGGGTCTAAGCTATGCTCGTGCACGTAGCAAAGGCGAAGACACGGGCTATAACATATCTTCAGTTAGTGGTAGTAGCTCTGAGTCTGGTGACAAGTATATGGTCAACCTTGGCTATGCGCCAACTGAAACCACGGAACTTGGCTGGCGCAGTACTTATGTGGCCGCTGTGACACCGAATACCGCTAGTGATGACAACGAAAAACCAAGTTATGATGTGCATGATGTCTTTATGACCTACACGCCAACGCAAGTTGAAGGTATAAAAGCCACGCTAGGTGTATACAATATCTTTGATGAGACGTATGCGAGCCATGCGTCACGCAACTCTATTGATGATGCCTATACTGATTTTGAAATGGGACGTAATATCAAAACGTCTTTAACTTATCAGTTCTAATTTAGCTTATCTAGTTTAAGTCTAATCGTATTTATAAAGTCAGCTGTCTTTACATGAGAGCTGGCTTTTTATTGCCTATTAGCTTTTAAAGTGGCTATAACAACGATGAAATGCCAACGTATAAGCACCTACTAAAACAACATATGACAAAGAACCAAGACTAATGATTTCATTCAATCCTCGTCAAACCTGCCTATGGATTCACCGTTATACAGGGCTTGCTATGGCAGCCTTTTTAATCATTGCCAGTATTACAGGTACTTTACTGGCTTTTCATGATGAACTCGATGATATGTTCAATCATAAGCTGGCCCATATAGAATCACAAAACACGCCGGTACTCTCCATCGCTGAGCTTCATGACAAGGTGATGACGACCTATCCAGAGCACAAGTTCTCAAGTATGCCAACGTCGATCGTAGCGGATAAATCCGTTGTGTTTTCGGTTGACCGAAGTCGAGGCGATGATAAGAATACCGCCAAACCATCCTTTCAAGAGGTGTATGTCAATCCCCATACCAGTGCCATCATCGGTACTCGTGATAAGGAAGCGTGGGCATGGCACAACACGATGTGGAAAGTATTTTGGTTACATCGTGAGTTATTGCTCGGGGATATTGGTAAATGGATATTGGGCATTGTTTCAGTGGTCTGGACGATCAATTGTTTCATTGGCTTTTATCTAACCTTCCCGCGAGCAGTCAAACTAAATAAAACCAAGATAGCCTCTGGTAAAAAGCGCGCCTCGTTTTTGAAGCGTTGGCAGCCTGCATGGAAAATCCGCCGCACAACCAATCTCTTTAAGCTCAACTATGATCTGCATCATGCCTTTGGGCTATGGTTATGGCTCATACTGTTTGTCATTGCGTGGTCGAGTGTCGGGTTTAACTTGCAAGCGGTCTATCAGCCAGTGATGCAAGCGGTGGTCGGACTGACACCAAGAGAGGGAAAACCTGCCAAACCTGAGTCAGATAACGCTTCAAAACGAGAAGGTCGAGCAGATAGGACGGCCCATTCAAATGTGCCCGCTAATGACCGCTCAAATGATGCAGATGTAAGTACTCAAGTAGTCAATAAAACCAATAGCATTGCCTATCTAAGCGCGCAAGCCGATAATGCTGCACAGCAGAATGGCGTGTCGGTGCAGCAGCTATTGGGTATCCGCTGGGTCGAAGAAGACAAGCAATGGCAGATGCGTTTCAAAACAAACAGAGATATTGGCAAAAAAGGCGGTGCTTCTTCTATCACTGTTGATGCGGCAACAGGCACTGTCGAGCGGGTTAATTTTGGTCATCAAGCTGGCTTTGGTAATAAAGCAGACCAATGGCTCTCCACCTTGCATATGGGGCATATCAGCCAAGGGTTGGGGCATCGTTTGTATCAAATATTTTTAGCAATGATTGGACTGGCGGTGGCGGTACTATCAGGGACGGGCGTCTATCTATGGTGGAAAGGTCGACAGCAGCGTTTAAAGGCGTTGCAAAAGGGCAGGTGATATAGCCGTATTCTTAGGGTGTGTTTTCATTTAAATATAGTCATTCCACTATAACAGTATTACTGCGTTAACCTTGCTTGAAGTATTTGATATACATCTACACTCGGTTGCCTTGTACTACTTTTAAGTTGAATCGACTATGGCTATCTACTGAATTAAAAGCATGCCCTAGCTATAAATTTAATTGCAAAAATAGGCTGTAGGCTATACCAACGGTAAGGAGCAAGGAGGCAAATAGCTCACCTAGCATGACATTTCTATGCCAGCTATTATTTTCGTCATAGTTTTTTGTATAATCTACTGAAGCAATATCTTGAGTAAAATCCATAGGAATAACGACTAATCTTAGAGCATACAAATTGAAACCTAACCAAGTTAGGGTATTTGCTATGTCTTTATCTACAGCAGAAGACAGGCACAGACAAAAGCTCACGATTAAAAACAATATCGATAGATTTTTGTAGTTTATCCATCGATGATTCAATAGAATTTTATGCATCAAAAATTCCTTTTTTCGTTTGCGAAATTCTGTACTTAAACCGCATCAACAATCACAGGGCGGCCTTGATGACTTAGGACAGTGACATCGACGTTGTACAGATCTTTCATTGTCTCTTTAGTGATGACATCAGCAGGACGACCTACAGCGGTCACTTCTCCTGCTTTCATCGTGACCACTGTATCCGCAAACTGTGCCGCTTGGTTGATATCATGCAGGACTATCACCACGGTTTTTTGCTGACTATGGCTGAGCTCTCGTAGCTCACGCATCAGTCGACCAGCATGATACATATCTAGATTGTTCAGTGGTTCATCGAGCAATAGATAGGGCGTATCTTGGCAGACAATCATAGCGATCAGCACGCGTTGACGCTGTCCACCTGATAGCGTTGATAAGAAACGCTCAGCAAGTGGTTCAAGCTCAAAGCGTTCGAGGATTTCTTGTACTTTTTGCTGATCGTCTGCCGTTGGTTGCCCTTGATGATAAGGATAACGCCCAAACATCAGCAGCTCATGTACGCGCAGTCGCCCTTGTACTTGGTTGTCTTGTCCGAGCATAGCGACCGTCTTGGCGAGCGTGCGCGCTTGACAGCTGACAATATCACGCTCCTCATTATCTACAGCGAAGCTCACTTGCCCAGATTGTAGCGGCTGCAGGCGAGCCATGACTGAAAACAACGTGGATTTGCCCGCACCATTAGGCCCAATCAACGCAATCACTTGGGCAGGTGGCAGAGACAATGTGATGTCATGCAAGATTTTTTGTTTACCAATATGATGCGAGATGTTGTTCAATGTAATCATAGGGAGTCTTATCTCAAAAGTCTGATCTTAAAAATCTTATAAATGACGCAAAGCAGCTTTCATCTAAGCGATAGTTTTTTTAGCAGTGACACTCAGTTATAAAGAGCGACGTTGAGACATAAAAATCAATACCAAGAACATCAATCCGCCTGCTAACTCTATCACCACGGACAGTACACCTGCCATGTCGAGCACTTGCTCAAAGATCGTCTGACCGAGCACTAAGCAGATCATAGCGACCAAGCTGACCAATATCAGTCGTTCACTATGATACATATGGCGAGCCATACGATTGGTCAAGGCGCAGACCAATAGACCAAAGAAGGTTACTGGCCCAACCAATGCAGTGGCCGTAGCGACCAACACCGCAATAACGGTCAATAAGCCAAATGCCAGTCGCTGATAGTTAATGCCAAGGTTGATCGCTTGCGCTTGACCGAGCATCAATACATCGCACTGGTAACGCCAGCGCCACACAAATATCGCAGTGATAGCACAGATAAATAAGCTGATGCCTAGCAGCTGCGGGTTGACTGTGTTGAACTGTGCGTAGCTGGCAGATTGCACCACCACAAAATCATCAGGATTAATCAGCCGTGCAATGAGTGCGGATAAACTGCGAAACAGCACGCCAAAGATCACACCTACCAGTATCAAGCGCGTCAAATCCTGACTGCTTTTAGAAAATAGTAGCTTAAACAATAATAGAGATGCCCCAAACATTAAGGCAATCTCTAGCGTGAATTTGGCAATAGGATCGAGACTGGTAAAGCTAATCGCACCCAAGAAGAAAACCAGTAAGCTCTGCAACAGAACATAGAGCGAATCAAACCCAAGTAAGGAGGGGGTGAGAATCGGGTTGTGAGTCAACGTCTGAAACAGTAAGGTCGATACACCAATTGCATAGCCAACCACCATCAGTGCCAGCAGTTTTTTGCCGCGCAGTGGCAGCGCAAAGTCCCAATAACCATTGACGTTGAGTGTCAAAAACAAGGTCATCGAGATAAGTAGAATGATGGCTGCGATAGATTTTGGATGATTAGCGATGAATGACCACAGTTTTGCTAGGCGACTCTGAGCAGCGGTTGAATATTGGCTATCTGGCGAAGATGAGTTACCTATCGCTGTGCTGGTTTTGGGAGCACCAGATTTTGTGGCAATAAGCTTAGTTGATGAGAACATACAAAAATCCTATGGTGCCAAGCTTATCTAATAAGGCAAAAAATGAACGACGGTACATGAGTACCAAAAGTGATCACATAGTTGGTGAACATAGTGCTACTGCTCAGAGGGCGCTCGCAATAACAGCCATAAAAACAGCACCGTACCGACCACGCCAAAGACCGTGGCGACAGGCACTTCAAAGGGGTAGCGAATCGAGCGACCAATGATATCGCAGAGTAGGACGGCCGATGCGCCCAGTAGTGCGACTGCAGGCAAGCTACGGCGTAACTTATCCCCCATCAGTCGGCTCACGATATTGGGCACGACCAAACCGATAAAAGGAATCATGCCAACAGTCACAACCACGACCGCACTCATCATAGCGACCATTCCTACGCCAATCCAAGTGACCTGACGCTTACTGATACCTAGGTTCAATGCGATATTGTCACCTAATCCGACGATGGTCAGCTTGTCGGCAATGATATAGGCCAATACGCACAGCGCGCCCGTCAGCCATAACAGCTCATAGCGCCCTGCCAATACGCCCGAAAAATCCCCAAACTGCCAAACACTCAGCATCTGCAGTGATTCAGTTTGATAGGCGATAAAGGTAGTGACTGCTTCGATAATGCCGCCAAAAACAATGCCAATCAGTGGAATCATCAAAAAATCAGTAGGCGGTATGCGGTGAATCAGTAGCATAAATAGCATCATACCGAACACGGCAGCGATGGTTGCCACGCCCATTTTAACAATGAGCGCACTGGCAGGAAACAGCAGACTGACCACCAGCAAACCAAGTGCAGCGCTTTGAGTCGCACCAACCATGGATGGCTCTACAAAGCGGTTTTTGAGTACCACCTGAATAATCATCCCAGCTACTGCCATCGCAATGCCAGTTAGGATAATAGCGATGGTGCGCGGTATGCGGCTAACCAATAGCAATGAGCTATCGGAATTGGCACTCTGAGTCAGAAGGCTCTGCAGGATACCTGACCATGAAAAGTCAGCCACACCAATAGATAAACTCAATAACACCAAAAGCCCCATAAGAATGAGGCTTGCTGTATTAATGAACCACGGTGGTATGACAGTACATCGATATTTATGGTCTAGAGACTTGCTGGGGTTGATCCCAGCATGAGCACGGTGTGAAAATAACGACATAATCTCTACTGGCTTAAAAATGAGCAGTGTTAAAGGTAGTAATATTTACTAGTGTAACAATCGACTGTATAGCAAACGACATTATTTAGCGTTAGTAAATGCGCCCTTAATCGTTGTCAAATCCTGCATCCATTGATAGTAGCCGCCAAATGCTAAGTAAGAGTCTGGGCTAAGATAAACCACTTGCTGCTTGCTCCATGCATTGGTCTGAGCAACCAATGGATTGTCTAATACTGCTTTGGCACCGATACCGTCTTCACCAATCGCGGCACTGCGGTCAATGACAAATAACCAATCCGGATTTGCTTTTTGGATGTACTCAAAAGAGATCGGCTGACCATGAGGCGCATCGGCAATTTTGTCATCTGCCATTGGTACGCCCAGCACAGTATGGATAAAGCCATAGCGAGACTTGTCACCATAGGCTGACATTTTATTGCCATTGACCATGACGACTAGGCCAGTACCTTTATTGTCTTTCGTCAGACTTTTGGTTTCAGTGATGAGTCCATCAATATTCTGTTGTAGCTTAGCTGCTTGATCGCTTTTACCGAACAGCGCACCTAGGTCATGCAAACGCTGTTTACTTGACTCATAGATGTTTGCCGTATCAATGCTCATGTCTAATGTCGGGGCGATACTTGATAGCTCATTGTATTTTTCTGCCATACGCGAACCGACCAAGATAGCTTGTGGCTGCATGGCATTCAACGCTTCAAGATCTGGCTCAAACACAGTACCTACTTCTTTCGGATCAGGCTGTGTTTCTGAGTGTAGATTCTTTAGTAGTAGGCCACCAGGCATGCCATCGACCGCCACATCAAGCGCTGCCAAATCTTGCATCAAGCTCATATCATAAACCACGAGTGGCGATGGATTGATTGCGAGATCGACATCTCCTTTTACTGTATCAATCGTGATTTTTTCAGCAGAGACGGCATCGTTATTAGCCACGTTCACGGACTCATTAGCCGTTGGATTTTCGGTTTTGGCGTCTGCTGGCTCAGAGTCATTAGAAGCAGGAGCGCTACAGCCTGCCAAGCCGGCAGTTGCTATCATCGCTGTCATAACAACAGTCAATAATGGGCGTTTGAAAAAAGGCGTAGTAGGTTGGCTAGATGATAGGGTAGTAGGCATAGTAAACTCGGTGTATCGAAAAATGTGTGAGCAATATTTTATGGCGTGTCTTCAATTTGAAAATAGTCATAAAAATGGCAATTAACTTTGGATTTTTTATGCTGCGTATTTTTAGCAGAACCGCATGAGCAGATCAGACAGCCGTCATGATAAAGTAGTTGAGACTCATTATCAATATAAATGATAATGGTTTTTATTAACAGTACTTGTTATATTGAGCACAACGTATCATTTGATGAAAAAATAAGGTTTATAGTAGTGAAATATAAAAGTAGGTAACGTCCATAGAAATGAGCGTTGCGATAGACAAAACTACTAAGCAATATCACTTGTCAGAGGTGTATTAAGTAGAGAAATATTATAAATTATTATTGATAATAATTATCGTTTGCATTATTATCTACGCCATTCTACTCTGAGTAATAAACATTAGGCTGTTATGAGTTCAACGGATTTAGACGCGCCACCACTTAGCTCAATACTGCTCGCTGTGATAGTCGTCATAGGACTACATGTGCTTACAGCGGTTGCCTTGGTGGCGATCAAAACACCTAAGCCAATACCTGAACCCCCAAAAAATACGCCACCTGTTGAGATACAGTTTGTGACGCTACCTGCTAAGACTGAGTCGCCTAAAGCCCAAGTACAGGTAGAAAAACTACCAGCACCTGCCAAAAAAGAAGCACCACCACCGGTAAAGTCTCAACCAAAACAGCCACAAAAAACAGAGCCCGAACCTAAAAAACCTACTAAGACGCCCAAGACACTAGAAAAACCGGCAGAGTCTGTCGTAAAAAAACCAAAACCTAAAACGCTGCCTGTAATAGCCAAAGAACAGACACCGTCTGAAACCAAGCAAAAACCAATATTGCCCAAACCAGAGGCCGATACGTCAGCCGCTGATGAGCAGCGCAGACTCACTGAGGCACAAGCCAGAAAATCAGAACTAGAAGCGCATGCGAAAGCCGCTCAAGAAGCGAAAAGAGTGGCGGATGCCAAAGCAGAAGCAGAAGCAGAAGCCCAAGCTAAAGCTGCTAGAGAAGCAGCGGCATCCAAGGCGAAAAAAGAAGCTGCGGTAGCCGCACAGGCTAAAGCCGCCGCTGAGGCAGCAGCGCAAAGTGACGAGCCAGTAAGTTTCACTGCCACTTCGGCCAACTGGGCCTCTGCGCCAAACCTTAGCTTCCCTGATCGTGCTGCCCGTCGTGCACGCTCAGGTGATACGCTCAACGTGGTATTGGTATTACGAGTCAACAAGCAAGGCGGTATCGATAGTGTGCGAATGGCCACCTCTTCGGGTAATCCATTACTAGATAAAGAAGCCCAGCGTCAAGTGCGGTCAGGCAAGTTCAAACCTTTTACTAATAAGAATGGTGCACCTGTGGTAGGCAACGTGACCCTGCCTATCAGCTATACCGTTCCTTAAGTAGTTATATTTTATAACAACGTATGTACCAATAATCTTTCATAATCAGTCTAGACATGATGCTCGCTACGGTAGCATTTGATTGTACAAAACATTAAGGAGTCTGAAATGGACTTTATGCAATACTGGCAGATCAGCGACATGGTGACAAAAACGTTGTTCTTTTTGTTGCTTGCGTTATCTATTCTATCTTGGGTGACAGGTATCGTCCGCGTATTGCAAAGCCGTAAACTGGCGGCTAACGTGGCAGATGATTTAAGACATCAGCTGCAGGCTAGACAGCAGGATTTGATAGGTTCTGATGCGGCCACTCGTCGTTTGGTGACTGAGCAGACTTTACTCAAGCACATCGGTCGCTATCGTTTTGCTAGTGAGCGCGGTCTGCCAATTCTTGGTACGACGGCCGCGATTGCACCGTTCATCGGCTTGTTTGGTACGGTATGGGGTATTTTCCATGCCTTGCACAACATCGGTATGAGTGGTCAGGCAGGTTTGGGGCAGGTTGCAGGGCCAGTCGGTGAAGCATTGATTATGACCGGACTCGGTATTGCTGTTGCCATTCCAGCCGTGGTTTTTTATAACCTCGCTGTACGTATCAACCGCCGCATCATGTATCAAGCCAATGACAGAGCGCACGATTTGCTCGCTCAATCGACTGGCCTAGCGGGCACAGCACCATCTGCGGTCAATAATTCTGCTAACGCTGCACCAGTATCTGCTGCAAAATCTATGAGCTCATCGGCGACAGATACTCAAAACACGAGCCATTATAGTAACGCCGTATCAAAGCAGCTGTAACAAGCACTGATAAGTATAGCTACACGCGCTAAAGTAGTGAATCGATAGATAAGCCAATGTATCAGTCAGCGTATGAGTATAACTGAGCTATTTTGGCTATATAAAAAGAACCAACAGCATTGAGAGTAATTATGGCATTTCAACTGGGCGATGATGATGTACGCAGCATGGATGAGATGAATCTCATTCCGCTGATCGATATCATGTTGGTATTGATGATTATCTTTTTATTGACAGCAACCGTGCTGAATCCAACAGTACCTTTAGATCTGCCAGAGACCAGTGCGTCGGTGAACGAGACACCGCCAGAAGCCATTCAGATCAGTATTGATAAAGATGCAGGGATATTTTGGGACAGTGATCCCATCAGTATGGAGGAGCTTGAGACGCGCTTGCAACAGCAAGGGGCTGCTGGCAAAGACCCTTCTGTACAACTGCGTGCGGATAAAGAAGGTAAGTACGACACGGTGGCTCAAGTGTTGGCAGCAGCCAGTCAAGCGGGACTGAGCAAGATAGCCTTTGTCAATGAGTAGCCTTTGTCAATGAGTAATACGGCTCTATAAAAGGTATGGTTTTTGACATGATTGCCATCAGGCAGTTGCTAGATAGCCAACCACCGAGATGGTAGCTAATATAACGATAAAATAAAAACAATAAAATATTTTTATAGCCTCACTGAGTACTTAAACCTCAAATTAAGTACTCAGTGGGGTTTTCTTTTTACCAGCCATATCGATATGGACGATAGCCCAAACCTAGGTGCCCGTAGCCAAAGGGGTAAGGCGAGCGCAAGTAATCGAGATCGCGCTGACGGATATAATAGTAGCGTCCTTGAGAGTACGCTTCTTCTAATCTCTCGATACCTTCTAGTGGGCAAACAGGCTGCCATTCATATCCTTCACGGCCTATTTTATAGGCATTGAGCTCGGTGCAGTAGTTTTTGAGCCCTAGCTGACGACCTTGTTCCCACTGGATGCGATTGGGTGTTGCACCGCCTATACTAGCGCAGCTGTTGGCATAGTGACCAAAATACGCGCCTGAGCGACCGATACTACCATCTGCATGACCGACTTCTTGCCAGTTACTACTTTGACACTGCTGCGGAGTGAGGCTTTGAGTAGTAGCACAGCCCGAGATTGCCAGCACGATTAAGCCCATTAATGACAGACTTAAGCTGGATTTACTCATGAGCTTGCTTGTTAGCTTGCGAGCGTTATGATTGCTCGATGAGTTTGGCTTGGTAAGATAATTCATAATAAACCTGCGCGCGTTTAAAATTATGGTTTATCATAGCATTTTTTTGAGTAGACAAGTTTTTGTCAGCTTTTATCACAGGGTTGCTTATATGCGTTAACTATATGATTTAACAGTATAACGAATGAGTTTATAGTGAGTCGCAGCGCCAGTTATTGGGTGCTTATTAATAAGGACTGCTTGATTTTTAAAGGTTTGCGCTCATTATAAGTCTTTATGGATATAGAGGCGGCAGTTATAAGTCGCGACATTGTATAGTCAATCCTCTATAAAAGAGTAACAGCGTTAACCTCGGTCGAAGTATCACAGTTACCTCTGCACTCGGTTGACCTGACGCTCTTTTAAACTGAGTTAACCATATTTGTGCTGTGTAGCATCATTTTCATTTCGTCAAAAGGTCAGACCGTTATGGGCACGTTGATTGGCATTATCATTGTACTATTTGTATTAGGGAGTATGATGGCGCTCAAACCTAACGGTATCGATCAGCGTTTGGATAAGCTGCGTATGACCGCGCGCCGTCTACAGCTCAATCCAAAGCTGGTCGGTTGTCCTGATTGGATAAAAGGTCGGGACAATGAATATGGCCGCGGCATGCTGGGTCAGTATTGCCTCGTGTTGGATGATATCAAACTGCCGCACACACGTTATCAGGTCATCGATGGCCAATGGCGACCGGACAGCAGTTTTGTGGATACAAGCTCAGAGGACAAGACGCTAACCATTCCAAGCGCCATTCGCTCAAGTCATATCACTACCACAGCAGCGATCAATAAGACCCAATTTATCTTGGATAAAACCCCTCTTGATCTGCCTGTGAGTATTGAGCCATTTGTCAAAGGCATGTTGACCAAGGCCAATAGCATTATTATTTATTGGGAAGACATCGCTTATGTTCGCCCACTGAGCAACCCTGCCTATCATCATACATTGATTGAAAGGGATCTACTGGCGCTAAAAGCCAATTTGGAAAAATGGGCGTTAGAGATGCAGCAGCAATCATAACGTTGCCCATGCATTTTCTATCTGCATTGAACGGCAATAACTCAGCGCTTGGTCATATGTTAATTATTTAAAGTTGACATTTTCACGCTTAGCAGTGTAACTTCTTTATAACTATATCTTTATTTTATGGTTATTATTTGTTTTATAACCTTTTTTATCAGTAACTATTACTACTATAAATCACTGAACCAAGAGTATCAGTATTCATAAATTGCCACATTGCTCTATTTTTAATTTACTTATATCTTTTAATCTACTTATATTATGGTGTCGTCAACTATGGCAAAAACCACAACCAAAAAAAGTCCAGCAGCAGCTGTTGACAGCCCAAAGGGCAAGTCTTTGGTGATTGTAGAATCACCAGCCAAGGCAAAAACGATTAATAAATACCTTGGTGATGACTTTATTGTACGCTCAAGTATTGGTCATGTCCGTGACCTACCGGTCAGTGCGAGCAAAAGCGCAAAGAAAGCAACGAATGCTAAAAAAGATGAGACCCTGAGCAAAGAAGAAAAGGCTCAGCAGGCATTGGTGCGCCGCATGGGCGTGGATCCAGAGCATGACTGGGCGGCAGTCTATGAAGTACTGCCAAATAAAACCAAAGTCATCAAAGAACTTAAAGCTTTAGCAAAAGACGCTGACAAAATCTATCTGGCAACGGATATGGATAGAGAAGGGGAAGCGATTGCTTGGCATTTAAAAGAAGTCATTGGCGGCGCCGATAGTAAGTATGAGCGTGTGGTCTTTAACGAAATCACCAAATCCGCCATTCAAAATGCCTTCAAGCAGCCATCAAAGCTCGATATCGACCGAGTCAATGCCCAGCAAGCCCGTCGTTTTTTGGATCGCGTGGTTGGCTTTATGGTATCGCCATTATTGTGGCAAAAGATTGCCCGTGGACTGTCTGCAGGTCGCGTGCAGTCGGTTGCTATGCGATTGGTAGTCGAGCGTGAGCATGAAATCCGTGCCTTTATCCCAGAAGAGTACTGGCAGATTCATGCAGACACGCATATCGCCACTAGCCAAAAAGACGCTGAGCAAATCGGCATCCGTCTAGAGGCGACCAAACAAGGCGGTAAAACCCTCAAGCTGGTCAATAAAGAACAGACTGATAAAGTCTTAGAGATACTGAATACCAGCGATTTTATCGTCAAAGAGCGTGAAGAAAAGCCAACGCAATCACGCCCAAGCGCGCCGTTTATTACCTCGACTTTGCAGCAGGCTGCTAGTACGCGTTTAGGCTTTTCTGTCAAGAAAACCATGATTTTGGCGCAGCGTTTATATGAAGCCGGTCATATTACTTATATGCGTACCGACTCGACGTTTTTGTCTGGTGACGCGCTTGCGGCAGTTCGTGGTCACATCGAAGACAGCTATGGCGCAAAATATGTACCAGAAAAGCCAAACTTCTATGGCAATAAGCAAGGCGCGCAAGAGGCGCATGAAGCCATTCGTCCATCTAATGTCACTATGAAGTCAACCCAGCTGAAAGGGGTTGAGCGTGATGCGATACGTCTGTATGAGCTGATCTGGCGTCAATTCGTGGCCTGTCAGATGCTGCCTGCCAAATACTTATCCGTGAACCTATTCGTTGGTGCCAATGATGTAGAGCTAAAAGCCCGTGGTCGTACCTTGGTGTTTGATGGCTATACCAGAGTGATGCCACCTGCCAAGACCGACGATACATTGTTGCCCGATGTCAAAAAGGGCGACCAGCTAATTTTAGACAAGCTAGATCCAAGCCAGCATTTTACCAAGCCTGCACCTCGTTTCACCGAAGCCAGTCTGGTCAAGGAGCTTGAGAAAAAAGGTATCGGCCGTCCATCGACCTATGCCTCTATCATCTCAACTATTCAAGATCGTGGTTATGTGAAGCTTGAGAACAAGCGTTTATTTGCTGAAAAAATGGGTGATATTGTCACCGACAGACTGACTGCCAGTTTCCCAGATTTGATGGATTATACCTTTACCGCGGCGCTCGAGGACAAGCTCGATCACGTGGCAGAGGGTGAGCAGAACTGGAAAGATGTGCTCGATGACTTTTATGGTGAGTTCAAGACCACTCTAGATCGTGCTAAAGAAAAAGACGGCATGCGTCCGAATGATCCAACTGATGTGCCAGATGTCCATTGCGATATTTGCGATCGTCCGATGCAGTTACGTACTGGCTCAACCGGTGTGTTCCTCGGCTGTACTGGCTATAACTTACCACCGAAAGAGCGCTGTAAAGGCACTAAAAATCTAATGCCAGTCGAAGCGTTTGCCAATCTGGATGATCCAGAAGGCGATGACGAAGCGGCAGAAGTCAAAGATTTGATGGAGAAAAAGCGCTGTCCGAAATGTGGTACAGCGATGAACGGCTATATCGTGGATGGTGGTCTGAAGCTGCACATCTGCGGTAACAACCCTGACTGCGACGGCTATATCCTAGAAGAAGGTAAGTTCGAAGTACCGGGTTCAGATGCACCTACCATTGATTGTAATAAGTGTGATGGGCAGATGGAGCTGAAGACGGGACGTTTCGGTCCTTACTTCGCTTGTCAAAAATGTGACAACACTCGCAAAGTACTAAAAACAGGCGAAGCAGCACCACCGCGCATGGATCCTATTCACTTGCCAGAGCTAAAATCGGTCAAGCATGAAGACTATTTCATCTTGCGTGAAGGCGCGGCTGGCATGTTCTTGGCAGCGTCTAAGTTCCCGAAAGTACGTGAGACACGTCCGCCAAAGCTGGCTGAACTGCGAGAAATCAAAGATAAAATGGAAGACAAGTTCCAGTATCTGTTTGCAGGGCCAGATGAAGATCCTGAGGGCAATGCAACGATTTTGCGCTGGTCTCGTAAGAAAAAAGAGCAATATATCGGCTCTGAGAAAAACGGCAAAGCCACACGTTGGGGTGTGTACTGGCGTAAAGGCGAGTGGGTAGAAGAATAAATGTTTTTCTATCGATAATAAAAAACCTCTTAACCATATACAATAGTTAAGAGGTTTTTTTTGATATCAATAATAGCCAAGTTCAGACACTATTAAATCTTTTCGATGATACCGCAAGCAACACGGTCGCCTGCATTGCCCGCTGGCTGACTGGTGTAGTCATCAGTACCACCATGTACGATAAATGCTAAACGGTTCACGCTGTATTTACCTGCTTCATCAGCAGAGATTTTCTTGTTTACATAGTTGATGGTCGCTACGCCGTTTTCATTGGCGGTTAGGTTAGGCAAGTCACCTGCATGACCATTTATATCGTCTGGGTTAGAATGTGGCTTATTGTCTGGGTTAAAGTGACCACCTGCTGCTTTACCCATATCGGCACAGCTGCCTGTTTCATGAATATGCAATGCCACTGTTTGACCTGGCTGTAGATTCATCAGCTTACCGTATACTTGTACGCCGTCATCCACTGGGCGTAAGAATACTTGACCAACTTCTTTTTTATCACCACTGACGGTGTGTATCGTTGATTTAAGAGCAGGCTGGTTTAGTGGATTGCCTGTCTGCATTTGGCCTTCTACCGTCTGGCAACCAGTTATTACTAACGCTGAACCACATAATAGGGCACTTGCAAGCATTGTCTTATTCATTATTTTCTCACTTATATTTGATTGTTATGATAAATTTGTTTTTAGGTGTTATCTGGTTCTATCTAATGTCAGAGTTAGTATAGCCAAGTGCCGAAATAGTTATTCACCAAAAGCGCAACAATCCGTTAATAAATGTAAGTATCGTATGATTTTGAAAATTGGTATAAATACGTGTTTGGTTGAATTAAGAACATAGAAAAGCCGCCCATCATATGATGAGCGGCTTTTTAGCATTTGTCAGATTTAGCTAACAACAGAACACTTATTAACTGTGCAATGCTTTACCTTTGGTTTTATCGACCGTCACTTTAGTAGGCTTGATTGGAATTGGCATACTGACCAACGCAACTTTCAATATCTCTTCAATCGTGGCGACTGGTTGAATGGTTAGACCTTCTTTCACGTTATCAGGGATATCGGCCAAATCACGCTCATTGGTCGCTGGAATCAAGACATGCTTGATACCACCGCGATGCGCTGCGAGTAGCTTCTCTTTAAGACCACCGATGCGTAGGATTTTGCCGCGTAAGGTAATCTCACCTGTCATCGCGATATCTGGACGAATGGCAATACCCGTTAATGCAGAGACTAGCGCTGTGGTCAGTGCACCACCAGCTGATGGGCCATCTTTTGGCGTGGCACCTTCAGGCATATGCACATGGACATCTGTTGTTTTAAACGTCTCATAGTCGATGCCCAAGCTATCACCGCGAGCACGAACCACACTCATCGCCGCGCGAATTGACTCTTTCATCACATCACCAAGTGATCCTGTAAAGCTAAGCTCACCTTTGCCCTTCATTGCGACTGCTTCGATGGTCAGTAACTCACCACCGACTTGTGTCCAAGCCAGACCAGTGATACGACCAATTTCAGGCTCTTCTTCAGCCAGACCGTAGTCATACTGATGCACACCTAGATAGTCATCGATGTTTTTGTCATCGACTGTCACTAGCTGGCGTTCAGCTTTTTTCGGAGCACGTGCGCCATGAGTTTCAACCGAACCGCGTACCACTTTACGGCAGATTTTATTCACTTCACGCTCAAGGTTACGCACACCTGCTTCACGCGTATAGCTACGCACGATGCTGTGCAACGCCGCTTCAACAATCTCAATCTCGCCTTCTTTGAGACCGTTATTTTTGATCGCTTTTGGCACCAGATACTTCTGTGCGATATTCACTTTTTCTTCTTCGGTATAACCCGGTAAGCGAATAACTTCCATCCGATCAAGGAGGGCCGCTGGAATATCCATGCTGTTTGCCGTACAGATAAACATCACTTGCGATAAGTCTAAGTCCATATCTAAATAATGGTCGTTAAACGTGTCGTTCTGTGAGGGATCTAACACTTCAAGCAATGCTGATGCTGGATCACCGCGGAAATCTTGCGCCATCTTATCGATTTCATCCAATAAGAATAGCGGGTTTTTGACTTCGACTTTGGCCAATGATTGAACGATTTTACCCGGCATCGCACCGATATAGGTACGGCGATGACCACGAATCTCCGCTTCATCACGCACGCCGCCAAGCGCCATACGTACAAACTTGCGACCAGTGGCACGGGCAATCGATTCGCCTAATGAGGTTTTACCGACACCTGGAGGACCGACGAGACATAAAATCGGACCACGAAGTTTTTTCACACGTGATTGCACGGCGAGGTATTCTAAGATGCGGTCTTTTACATCTTGCAGGCCATAATGATCTTCGTCTAATACGGTTTTAGCTTTGTCTAAATTGATAGATACTTTAGTCGTCGCATTCCACGGCGTGTCCAAAATCCATTCAATATAGTTGCGTACAACTGACGATTCACTCGATGCAGGCGGCATCATCTTGAGCTTTTTGAATTCTTGCTCCGCTTTTTTGCGGACATCTTCTGGCAGGTCAGCATCTTCTAAGCGCTGCTCTAGCTCAGCCACATCATCTTCACCATCAAACGCACCGTCATTCATATCTGACAGCTCGTTTTTGATGGCTTTCATTTTTTCATTCAAGAAATATTCGCGCTGATTGTCTTCCATCTGCTGACGAACCGCTTCTTGGATATCTTGTTCGATATTTTGCTCAGCACTTTGCTTGACCAGATACTCAGTCAAGGTATTGATGTGCGTTTTGATATCGTCTTTTTCTAAGAAAGATTGTTTGATATCAAGGTCCATCGACACACGAGTTGAGATGAAATACACAAGCTCAAGCAAGTCATCAATACGCTTGGCCACACGAGTCAGCTCACGAGCATTGCGCAGGCGCGCATCTGCATAGCTTTCGAATAGAGCTGTTAACGCTTGAATCGTGTTTTTCTGTTGACTCTCATCCATGCTGACATCAAGATCAGCACGCTCAAATCTCGCCATCAATAGCTCGTCATGACTTTCGATATTATCGACACGGGCACGGTACTGACCTTCGATTAATACTTTGATGCAGTTCTCATCACTGTCATGCGGCATGGTGCTGACGATTCGGCACACCGTACCGTACTGATACAAGTTGTCTTGATCAATGTCTTCGGTCAGTGAGTCTTTTTGAGCGACGACCAGTACTTTATTGCCATACTCAGCCTGTGCCAGCTCAACGGCTTTTACCGATGGCGCGCGTCCCACAAACAATGCAATTTGCATGTGTGGATAGACGACGACGTCGCGTAATGCCAGCAGTGGTAAATAGCTTTCATCTTCGTCATCTTTGACAGTGTCAGACGAGGCAGTCAGTTCATCCGTGGATGAGCTCTCTGTCTCATTATCCGCGTCAGCACTGATATTAGCGTCAGTGCCAGTCGTTGTGTCAGTTTCAACGTTAAGGGCAGATGATACATCGATGTCGATGTTGTCTTTATCAATATTATGTTCACTCATGTATTTTTCCTCGTTCCCCAGACTTGTAAAGTCAAGTTCGTGGTTCATCTTTAGATAAATGGTGTTCACACAAAAAATTGCAAGGCTGATTGGTAAAGTCGCCTGCTTATCTTTGTTAAATAGTTATCTGCGTGTCCAGTTGCTAATGCCATTAATCTCATCAATGATGTGTCTTCAGTGATGGCATTGGTCTATGAAGGATACGACAGTCAGCAAATATAAAGAGGATTTGGTCGATGTAGATGAAACTTGCTTGTGTGGATATCTACTCGGTTCTATACGTAGGCTTTATACCTAAAATAAGGTAAACTGGCGCGCGTCTAAAACAGGCTCTGATATTGAGAGGTTTTAGACAATCGAGCGCTATTCATCAGTTGCAATATTCATAGGTCTCAATAAGACCAAAGTATAAAGAACAAGGGGCAACACATGGCCATCAATGCAGTATTGCTAGCCGTTATTATTATGCTAGGGCTGTCACTTTCGCGAGTGCACGTGGTGCTCAGTTTATTAATCGGGGCGCTGGCAGGTGGACTGCTAGCCGGTCTCGGTATTACCGATACGCTAAATGCCTTTCAAGAAGGCATTCGTAATGGCGCAGAGATTGCACTGTCGTATGCACTGCTTGGGGCGTTTGCGGTCGCGATTGCCCATTCGGGTTTGCCGCAATCATTGGCAGGTGCTGTGATTAGGCGTATAGATACTGCTGGCACGAGTGGCATGATTAAGTACATGCTGTTTGCAGGCCTCATCACCATGAGCTGCTTTAGCCAGAACTTAATCCCTATTCATATCGCTTTTATCCCGCTACTGGTACCGCCACTATTATTGGCATTTAATCGCATGCACATCGATAGACGCCTGATTGCCTGTTTGATTACTTTTGGACTGGTCACCACCTATATGTTTATTCCTTATGGGTTTGGTGATATCTACCTCAATCAGATTATGCTAAAAAACGTGGGTGAAGCGGGCATTGATGTTAGTAATATCTCTGTGGTGCAAGCCATGGCGATTCCTGCATTAGGTATGCTAATTGGTTTGCTGGTTGCTGTATTTATCAGCTACCGTAAGCCACGCGCATATCAGCAGATTGCGATAGATCAGCAAGCGCATGATGCTGTAGTAGAAGGCGATGCATTAAGCAAAACTGCCGCTGGTGCACAGTCGCAAAGCAAGTTAAAGACGCTGGTTGCACTGGCTGCTATTGTTACGGCTTTTGTGGTGCAGCTATATACTGATTCGCTACTACTTGGCTCGATGTTTGGCTTTGGTGTGTTTATGGCGACCGGCGTGGTCAAGTGGCGTGATGCTGATGGCGTCTTTAATGACGGTATCAAGCTGATGGCGATGATTGGCTTTATTATGATTACCGCGCAGGGCTTCGCGGAAGTCATGAAAGCGACTGAGCAGATTCAGCCATTGGTCGATGGGGCAGCGTCACTGTTCGCTGGTAACAAAGCAATGGCCGCATTTATCATGCTATTGATTGGTTTGATTGTGACCATGGGTATCGGCTCGTCATTCTCAACCATTCCTATTTTGGCCGCGATTTATGTACCGCTATGTATCTCGTTAGGGTTTTCTCCATTAGCAACTGTAGCGATTATCGGTACGGCAGGCGCTCTGGGTGATGCGGGTTCGCCTGCGTCAGATTCGACATTGGGGCCAACTTCTGGTCTAAACATCGATGGTCAGCATGACCATATCAAAGACAGTGTGATACCCACTTTTATTCACTATAATATTCCTTTGTTAGTGTTTGGTTGGATTGCCGCGATGGTGTTGTAGGTTTTGATATTTGTAAAATGCTCAGTAGCTTTGTAAGGTGTGCCGTGCGCACCTTACAGCTTCTATTAGTATTTAATTGATGCTAACCTTTAAACAATCTAATCTATTATATGCAGGCTAGACATCATGGACAGTCAAGGTTTTAGTCAAAATGAAGTAGAGTTATTGTTAAAAGGGCTTAGAGTTTTATTATCTGAAAAAGCAAAGAGCGATCCTGAATTAATACAATGGTCGTATGTGAGGAGTGATCCTTACATGGAAGTATTTGCTGTAGATAAGGCGAAATATGAAGAAGACCGCAATCATATAATAGATTTAATTCGTAAATTAGAAAAAGGCTAGCTCAGTAATAAAGTGATATTAAATTAACTAGTAAATCACTCATCAAAATCTCTTATCTCACCGTTCAAACTACTCAAAAACGCATCGCTTTGGGCCATCAGTTTATTTAGACGCTCTTCATTGACTAGCCTTGTCATCTCCTCAGAGCTAAAAGGCTGCTCTTGACTGTAGTAACGTAGTTCTCTAGCGTCCTCATTGCCTAATGTCTGCAAATACTCATCCACACTGTCTGCACTGGAATCAGCAGCGCTAGAGTCTTTTTCAAACTGTTTATCGTCTTTCATTAAAACCACCTTATGCCGCTTGGCGTAATTAAGCCATCTAATGGCACATCCCACGGTTGCCGCGCCAATTGTTCAACCACTTGAAAATCATAGCACCAGCCTATTTTTAATGGATTTTTCGCACCTGACCGATAGATTTTCCCAAGCGTCGTATCATAGAACCCACCACCCATGCCCATACGGTTGCCGTTTAGGTCGACCGCCACCAGCGGACAGATAATGACATCCAATTCTCGCGCCCAAAGTAGCCAACGATGATGGTTTTGCTTCATACCTAACCGATGGATACGTGTCGGTATGTTGAGTAGTTTTGAATGATAAACAGGTACGAATCGTAGATGTTTATCATCATTGCCATTGCTAGCATGACCAAGCGAGCCGACGACTGGTAAATAAGGTAAATAGCCTAAGCGTTGACACCAGTCCAATATTGGCTGAGTGGGTAGCTCACCAAAGCCATCGTAATATAAACCAATACGCGCATGTGCTGGCAATCGCTGCTGTAACTTCGTCAAATGCACACTCGCTGCTTGTCCCATATTCCTACGCGCGCCATCACTTAACTGTCGACGCTGGCGAGTAAAGTGTCGTCTAGGTGGGTTACTAACTTGTGATTCCTCTGACGCTACGTTTTTTGGTTCAGGATACATATCTATACTATCCGATAATTTATTAAGTTGATGGTGACTGGTGCTTTTAGACGTCAGCAATGGCTATTTGTGAATATTCAACACGTCCTAGTCATGCTATCATAACGCCACTTTACATCGTATTCTCCTTTATGTGCAGCAGCTGTTGCACTTTTTAGAGCAGTCATAAAACAACAAACCATCAAAGAGGGTAGTTATGTCGACACAGAATCAGGCAACTCGTACCGAAAAAGACACCATGGGCAACGTGGAAGTCCCAGCTGACGCTTATTGGGGTGCGCAAACCCAGCGTAGCCGCGAAAACTTCAAAATCGGTGGCGAGACTTTGCCACGTCCGATGATTGAAGCAATGGCACTGGTCAAAAAAGCTGCTGCGATTACTAATGCAAGCCTTGAGCGTATCGAAGATGACAAGCGCGATTTAATCGTACAAGCTGCTGATGAAATCATTAATGGTGGTCTAACGGATCAGTTCCCATTGGTTGTATGGCAGACGGGTTCTGGTACGCAGTCAAACATGAACATGAACGAAGTGTTGGCCAACCGTGCCAACGAAATCGCTGGTTCTGAGCGCGGCAGCTACACGCCCATTCATCCAAATGACCATGTAAACCATGCACAGTCTACCAACGACAGTTTCCCAACAGCGATTCGTGTGGCTGCTGCTCGTCAAATCAATAGCTTATTGATCCCTGCAGTAAAAGCACTACGCGACACATTAGCGGCTAAAGCTAAAGAATTCGATAGCATCGTAAAAATTGGTCGTACGCATTTACAAGATGCTACTCCATTAACGTTAGGTCAAGAGTTCAGCGGCTATGTTAGCCAACTGGATCACTCATTGGTACGTATTGATAATGCGTTGCAAGGTCTATATGAATTGCCACTAGGTGGTACTGCAGTTGGTACTGGTCTAAACGCTCATCCTGATTATGCCGTAACAGCGGCTGAGCAGTTAGCGACTTTGACTGGCTTGCCATTCGTAACCTCACCGAACAAATTCGAAGCACTAGCGGCTCGTGATGCAGAAGTATTTGCGTCAGGCGCACTAAAAACGCTAGCAGCTAGCTTGAACAAAATCGCTAACGACGTACGTTGGTTGGCATCAGGTCCTCGTTGTGGTCTAGGCGAATTGACGATTCCTGAGAACGAGCCAGGCTCTTCTATCATGCCGGGTAAAGTTAACCCAACTCAGTCAGAAGCATTGACGATGGTTGTCGCTCAAGTCATGGGTAACGATGTAACGATCAGCATGGCTGGCGCATCAGGTAACTTTGAGCTAAACGTGTATAAGCCAGTTATCGCGTTCAACTTATTGCAATCTATCAAACTATTGGGTGATGGCTGCAACAGCTTTAATGAAAACTGTGCCGTTGGTATTGAGCCAGTAAAAGATAAAATCGATGACTTCCTGCACAACTCATTGATGCTAGTGACTGCATTGAACCGTCATGTCGGTTATGAAAACGCTGCGAAAATCGCTAAAACTGCTTATAAAGAAAACAAAACATTGAAGCAAGTTGCGGTTGAGTTAGAGCTATTAACTGAAGCTCAGTTTGATGAGTGGGTCATTCCTGCTGATATGGTAAATCCTAAGTAAGCAGCAGACCAAATAGTGACCTGCTACAGTGTCAGACATTGCTTAATGTACGATAAGTACCATTTGCACTCGTCTTTCTGGTAGCAGCGTCATATTTGTTCCACTTAGAATTTATAAATAAAAAAGACGATAACCTAAATTGGAGTAAACAATGATTACCCATGTACCTGATATGACTTTTAAAACTCGTGTTCGTGATGACTCTATTGGAGGAGACAACCCGTTCACATGGTATGATCTAACCACAGATGAGTTATTTGCCAATAAAAAAGTAGTTGTGTTTTCTCTACCAGGTGCGTTTACGCCAACTTGTTCGACCAGCCATCTCCCTCGTTATGAAGCGCTTTATAATGAGTTTAAGGCATTAGGTATAGATGAAGTAGTTTGCATTTCTGTCAATGATGCGTTTGTCATGTACCAATGGGGTCTAAAGCAAAACCGTGAAAACGTTTTCTTACTTCCTGATGGTAATGGTGAGTTCACTCGTAAAATGGGCATGCTTGTTGATAAGAGTAATGTTGGCTTTGGTATGCGCTCATGGCGTTATTCGATGGTTGTCGACAATAAAGAAGTTAAAAAAGTGTTTAAGGAAGCTGATTTTGGTGACAACTGTCCAATAGACCCATTTGAAGTATCAGATGCAGACACTATGTTAGCGTATTTAAAAAGTAATGCTTAGATTCTATTGAGAAGTTAGAAATAAAAAAGACCTTGTCACGTTATGTGGCAAGGTCTTTTTTTGTTCATGCTTCAGTAGCTAGTTCTAGCTTTGCACTTTTATCTATTAATATATATGAGGCGATAGTCATATCCTACAACCCGATTAATGTTTCTAAGTATATGATATAAATGCTAGTATCCTAGAAAGGCTGATTATTACACCAATAAGGAATTAAGATGGCTAAAACTGATCGTATAGAAATACAATGTCCTCAATGTGGGCATAATGAGTTTGAGTATCCAGAGAACTTACAAGATAATGATTTTGTTAAGTGCAATAATTGTCACTTTGAAATCATGTTAGCTGATTTAAAAGAAGTAGGTTTTGAGCAGGCGAAAGATGTAGCCATACCTGAAGCGAAAGCAGAAGCTGAGAAAATATTCAAAAATTTATTTAAGGGCTTCAAATGAGCAAATTTGAAGTTTTAAGTCTAATTATCTCTATTTTAGCAGCAATAATTTCAACTATTTCCTTAGTTCGTACAAGAGAGCTAGCTAAGGAACAATTAGAGCTTGAAAAAGTAACAGCGGAGTTGTCTAGGCTTCAAATAGAAAGTATTACTGAGCAAAAAACAGAAAAAACGAAGCCTAAGTTTAATGTGAGCCTGACTAAGTTAGGAAAGGCTTATAATTTCTATATTTCTAATACAGGACAAGGTAGTGGATATAATGTTAATTTTGAATTGATTGACTGCGAAGACAGTCCTCTATTTACCTCCGAGCTAATGGAAATATTTCCTTATCAAGAAATGAAACCGAGTTCAAGAATTAAGCTCTTAGCCTCCCTACATATGAATAGTCCTAGCAAATATCAATCTAGAATAAGTTGGGAAGACGAAAGTGGAAAAAAGCATGATGAGATATTTTGGACTTCTCTATAGTAATTACTATTATGCACTTCTTTCAAATTAATTTTCCTTACATACAAGTTTGAATCAGCACATAAATTTTGCATTAATACTAATTCAGAATAGCGTAGAGTGAGGACCAGGCACATGTTGCAAGAGCTATATATTTTATCGGTGCGCTAGGCGCACCCTACAATTAAAGTTGTAAAAAAAGACCTTACTACATTACGCAGTAAGGTCTTTTTTTTATCAAAAATCTAATCTTAACTAGAACTTATAAAGCAAACCAAGCGTGGTCGTTGACTCAGTACGTGAGTCGACCATTGGGCTATCGTATTGCTCATTTGGTACATAGCTTAGGCTTTGATTGGCAAACCCTGCCCAGCGCTTATTGAAATCATAGTTGGCACTGATGTTCACATAAGGGTTCAAGCTTGAGTTGGATTTATAAGCGGCAACGCCTGTTTCTGCCGACTCTTTTTCACTGACGCCATAATAGTATTCGTTGTAGTCAGCATCATGATACTCAAAACCAATGCTTGGATAGACGGTGAGCTTGTCGTTGGTGATTCTGGCAAGATACGTCAAGCGAGCCGTGTTACCGCCGCTACGATCGAGCACGTCTGTACCTATCTGCGCGCGAAAGCCACCAATAGGGGTGCGGCGTTGATAGCTCAGACCTGCCTCTGCTGATGCCTTACGCTCATCAAGCCCTTGAAGCGCACCATTGGCATCATCAGGATCGAACTCAGAACCCGCAAGCTTGGCATAGGCAGACAACTGATTGACGCCATCATTGATCGCATAGACACCGGCTTGAGCACCGCGCAGATAAACTCGATTGTTGTCATAAAATGCCCCTGGCAGCACACGCACTTCAGTGTTGTCTTCAAGATCGTAGGCTGAGTTGACTGCCATGACATTGACCCCAACACTGAACTCAGCGTCCTTGTCAGTCGGTAAGTTTTCATTAAAAAGTGCGGCGTTAGACAAGCTAGCGACACTAAATAGAGCAGTAGCGGTTAACGCACTAAACATAGTACGTGTAGTGATGTTAGGGAGCGCGGCAAGATTTAACATAATTGGGTCTCGTGAGTGAGTATAGATAACTGAGTGAGGCGATTGGGAAAAACGTGTTCAAAATAGGAAGTAATAAAACGAATCAGTATGCGGTTTTCGGCAGCTATATAGCAATGATAGATAACTATGAGCATTTACTCAATGGCTTTTAGTACTTGTAGGATTTGCTGATGAATATCTTGCCACCACCAGACAAAGCCAATGCTGATAAGCAGCGTCACAATCCAAGGCAGTAGCTGCCAAATAAAAGAGGCTTTCTTCAGTGCTTTGGGTTTAATACTACTATTATGAGCCGCGCTATTATCTAACGATGAATGGATATCAGTCACGCTGTTGGCAGTATCACGATGCGTATTTGGAGTATTCAGATCATGGTCGTTAAACGCAGTATCTTGCTCGGTTGAATTGGTACCAAGGTGAGGCGACTGGTCATTATGTTCGGCATCATAATGCCCTTGATTGTTAAGTTGATCGCTATACTGGCCACTATATTGACTACTATACTGATAGCTGGTTTGATAAGGATTGAAATTACGCTGCTGAATCGCCGCGTTTTGCAGAGCAACGGCTAGACGCTGACGGTAACCAATCGCAAAAGCCAAGGCAATCACGAGCCCAGTGATTGCGCCGCCGATATGACCGGCATTATCAATCCCTGGTACAGCAAAACCATAAACCAAGTTAATGCCCATGATGAATATCAGGCTTTTGAGATTCAGCACCATGCCATTGACCGATATCTTGAATAGTGCCGCGATTAATAATGCTGCGCCAATACCCATGATGCCGCCTGACGCGCCAGCTGATATACCAGGCTGTCCGGTACCTGCGATGATATCCTGCCACGTAACATAGCTGTTGAGTAAGTTACCACCGATTGCCGCCAGTAAAAATAACGCCAAAAACTTGGCTGAGCCAAACATCGGCTCGGCAATCTGCCCAAAAAAATACATCGCAAAGCCATTAAACAATAAGTGCATGAGACCAATGTGCAAAAACGCACTGCTGACCAATCGCCAAGGTTGCTCCTGCATGGTGTAAGGCAATGCATTCGCGCCCCAGTTTAGCAGCGACTCCGTTGAGGGATTATTGGCATCGACGCCTGTCAGTATCTGCATGATGAATAACCCAATAAAACTGGCTAATAGCAGGGTAGTGATAGGGGCTGTCTTTAATAATTGTTGAATGGTCATAAAAGCGAGATATCATTAGAATGTTATCAATACAGTATAAAGGGTATGGTCAGATAATGTCATACATCTGCATGACATTATGAGTTAAGGAGTAGTGTTCTTGATAGTTTTTTTAATGACAGTCTTAACGATGAGTAACGTTGAGGTTCTCATAAGTACCTTTTATCAAGATGTCCTCTTTGACCTTATTGATATCGGTATGTCCGCAGAAGGCCATCGATATATCACACTCTTTATAGAGGATCTCAAGCGCACGGCGTACCCCATCTTCACCATAAGCGCCCAGTCCATATAGGAAGGCGCGACCAATCATGGTGCCTTTTGCTCCCAGTGCCATGGCTTTTAGCACATCTTGACCAGAGCGAATACCACTGTCTAACCACACCTCGATATCGCTATCCTCAGCCTGGACGGCTTGTACAATGTCCGACAGCGCAGAGATAGAGGAGGGCGCGCCATCTAATTGACGCCCGCCATGGTTAGAGACCACCAAGGCATCGGCACCGCTACGGGCAGCCATGATGGCATCTTCAGGATCCATAATACCTTTGACAATGAGCTTACCGCCCCACATGTCTTTGATACGTGCGACATCATCCCAGCTCAACCGTGGATCAAATTGCTCCTCTGTCCACGAGCTCAATGAGGACAAATCCTTAACGCCTTTGGCATGACCGACGATATTACCAAAGCTGCGGCGTTTGGTGCCGAGCATATTCATGCACCATTGCGGCTTGGTCATTAGGTTGATGATGTTGGTCAGCGTTGGCTTAGGCGGTGCAGATAAGCCATTTTTGATGTCCTTATGGCGTTGGCCCATGACCTGCAAGTCGGCAGTAAGGATGAGCGCAGAACAATTGGCGTCTTTTGCCCGTTGAATCAGATTGGCCATATAGTCTTGATCGCGCATCACATACAGCTGAAACCAAAATGGCGCACTGGTATGGGTGGCAACATCTTCGATAGAGCAGATGCTCATGGTTGATAGCGAGAAGGGTACGCCGAATTTTTCAGCTGCTCGCGCCGCATGAATCTCGCCATCTGCCCACATCATACCAGTAAATCCAGTGGGGGCAATGGCGACTGGCATCTTGACAGATTCACCAATCATTTGTGTCGCCAGACTGCGATTGTCCATATCGACCAATACCCGCTGTCGCAGTTTGATACGGTCAAAGTCGGTTTCGTTACTGCGATAGGTGGTCTCAGTCCATGAGCCTGAATCGACATAATCATAAAACATACGCGGCACTTTACGCTCAGCGACACGGCGTAAGTCTTCAATTTCTGTGATATTTTTTAAGACAGGTTTTAATGCTTCCATGATTTGTCACCACCTCGTCATTGTAATAGGACATCTTTATTATATAGTCGAACCACTCTTAAAGTGTTAGGGCGTTAGACTCGCTTAGCCTACGACTGTAGTACTTGCGCTCGTCTGCCTTGTACTATTTTTAACATTGATTGACTATAAGGTTGATATTATTGAGTGAGCAGCTGCTGCAAATCCATGACCGAAAACGGATAGTTTAAGCGCTTTGAGGGTGTCAAAATCACAGGAATGGTCGTGGCAAATGCCATCATCAGCGTCTCATCAAAGTCTGCAATATCGACTTTTTGATAGCTAATCGGTTGTACCGCCTGAAACTGGGTGATTATTTGCTCAGCGATGTCACATAAATGACAGCCTGATGTGCCCAGTAGCCACCAATGCTTGCTATTCTCAGTGGTGCCGAGGCTGGCATTGGTTGCAATAATCTGTGCCCGTAGTGCATCTATATTATTATCATCGTGCATGACTATTCTCTCATCTTAATATTCTCTTATATCAAAATTCTTTTATTCCGATATCTGCTTAATATCCGTCCCAAAGCGCTTGGTGTCAATAGGTATTGATTCACCACTGATCGCAGATCTTGCTCTCAACGTACTTTAACGAATTCTGGGCTTATTACATCATAAAGAAGTGGGGTAAATAATGACAGCGATTGTGAGATTAGGTAAGATGACCTGCTGTTGGTGATTACTGATGACGGGCTTAGGGTCACGGATTCACACTTGCCAACAGGTCACCTATTTTAGCTTATTACTTTTTAACCAATCGGATATCGCGCATGACAAGTTTTGGCACATTCATCAAACGACTGTTATTAGCACTTATGTTGTTGGTCGTCGCCTTCCATATATTGGTCGTTGGACTGCTATTGATTTGGAAAACGCAGCCGATTAATAACAGCATGTTTATGTTGACCCATCGCCTCACAGGCGGCACGGTCACGCAGACGTGGGCTGAGTACGATGCTATCGCCAAGTCTGCTAAGCAAGCGGCGATTGTGAGTGAGGATTCGACGTTTAGTCAGCATAATGGCTTTGATTTTAAAGGTATTCAGGCGGCACAAAAGAAAAATGAGGAATCGGGAAAAAAGTCTGCTGGTGGCTCAACGATTACCCAACAATTGGCAAAAAACTTGTTTTTGACCTCGCATCGCTCTTATGTGCGTAAAGCGGAAGAGGCAGTGATTACCGTGATGATTGAGACGCTGTGGGACAAGCAGCGCATCATGACCGCTTATCTCAATGTGGCCGAGTTTGGTAACGGTATCTATGGGATCGATGCAGCGGCGCACCACTATTTTGACAAGTCTGCGGCCAATCTGAATCGAGATGAGTCAGCACTACTGATTGCGATGCTGACCAATCCCAAGTACTACCAAGACAATCAAGGCGACAAAGCCCTACGTAACAAGCAGCGCATTATCAAAAAACGCATGAAAAACGCGGTATTGCCGCAAGCGTCTTAGGGCGTCCTGCTATGCCATACCCGTTTAGATAGATGATGAAATATAAGATGATGGTGTATCGATAACGCAAAAGGAGTAGTGAGGTGATAGAGATGACTAACAATCAGAATAATAATGACGATACTAATGAGATGATTGATATGAATAGTGTTGATGACAGGGCTAACATCCTTATAGATGCTGACAGTAATACAGACAGCCCAATCGACATTCGAATCGACAGTCATCAGGTTAATTTGGCCGAAATCGACTGGCAACGCTCAGAAGATGGCAATTACTCGGCTAATAGCTATATCAATCGCGATTTGTCTTTATTGCAGTTTCACCTTCGTGTCTTAGCGCAAGCAGCCAGTCCTCGCCATCCACTGTTAGAGCGTTTGTTTTTCCTGATTATTTTTTCATCCAACCTCGATGAGTTTTTTGAGATTCGTGTTGCGGGTATCATGCAAAAGCTCAATATCGCTGATGTCTCCACTAGTGCTCATGGTATGCGCCCTAGCGAAGTGTTGAACGAGATATCTGCCATCACTCATGAGGCGATCAGTGAGCAGTATCGTATTTTGAATGAAGATATTCTGCCGGCCCTTGCACTTGAAGATATTCGCTACCTAAAACGCGAAGAGCTCAACGCGAAGCAGTCTGCATGGATGAAGCGTTATTTTACCGAGCAAGTATTGCCAGTATTGACACCGATCAGTATCGATCCGGCGCATCCGTTTCCTAGACTGGTCAATAAGAGCCTAAACTTCATCGCCACGTTGGAGGGCAAAGATGCCTTTGGACGTGATATTAATTTGGCGATTGTCCCTGCGCCTCGTAGTCTGCCGCGCGTGATCCGCCTGCCAGATGAGTTGACGGGTGGCAAAGAGCATCATGTCATGCTATCTGCGATCATTCATGAGCACATCGGTGAGTTGTTTCCTGGCATGAGTGTAACGGGTTGTCACCAATTTAGGCTGACGCGTAATGCCGATTTGGATTTGGCAGATGATGTTGAGGACATTGCCAAGGCATTAGAGGGCGAGCTTGAAAACCGCCGCTTCGGTGACAAAGTACGTCTAGAGGTCACTACCAATTGCCCTGCGCACATCAGTGACTACTTGCTCAATGAGTTTGAGCTGCATGCCAATCAGTTGTACCGTGTCAATGGTCCTGTCAATCTGACGCGCCTGTTGTTTGATTTTAATATTCCAAAGCTGCGCTATCAGCCATTTACACATATCTTGCCAAAAGCATTTCGCCGAGAAATGGACAAATCAGACAAGTCGACCAGTATGTTTGCTGCCATGCGCAAAAGCGACGTGCTGGTTCATCATCCTTTTCATTCATTTTCGCCCATTATTAATTTACTATGGCAGGCTGCCAGCGATCCTAAAGTCTTGGCAATCAAACAGACGTTATATCGCTCAGGTACCAATTCAGAAATCGTCAAGGCACTGGCTGCTGCTGCCCGCAATGGCAAAGAAGTCACGGCGGTTATCGAGCTGCGTGCGCGTTTCGATGAGGCGTCCAATATCGCTGTTGCCAACTATTTACAAGAGGCTGGTGCGGTCGTGGTTTATGGTATCGTGGGTTATAAAACTCATGCCAAGCTTATGTTGATCGTGCGCCGCGAGGACGACCGAATCCATCGTTACGTGCATCTGGGCACAGGTAACTATCATGCGGCCAATGCCAAGGTCTATACTGATTATGGTTTGTTTAGTGCAGATCCTGACATCTCAGAAGACGTTCATAAGATTTTCCAAGAGCTGACGGGCATGGGTAAGCCTGCCAACCTCAAAAAACTGCTACATGCGCCGTTTACACTGCACGAGAAGTTGATGAGCTTTATCGATGATGAAATCGCTCATGCCAAAGCAGGCAAGCGCGCTCATATTATTATTAAAGCCAACGCACTCACTGAGCGTCGCCTGATTGATAAGTTATATGATGCCTCGCAAGCAGGCGTCACCATTGAGCTGATACTACGCTCTATGTGTTGCTTACGTCCGCAAGTAAAAGGCCTGTCGGAAAACATCACGGTACGTTCTGTCATCGGGCGCTTCTTAGAGCATACGCGCATCTATTATTTCTACAATGGTGGCGATGAGCGTCTGTATTGTGGTAGTGCCGACTGGATGGATCGTAACTTATTCCACCGAGTAGAAGTGGCCTTCCCAATTGAAAACAAAAAACTGTTTAAACAGATTTACCAAGATGGGTTGCTCAATTACCTGAAAGACAATACGCAAGCGTGGGCACTCGATGGTACGGGCGTTTGGCAGCAGTTACAGCCAGCAGCAGGCGAGGAGTCACATGTTGCCCAAGAGTATTTATTAAAAACGATTAATCGTGTTGAAGAGTCTAGCTAACCTGCATCAGTGTTTTTAGCGAACGATTGACTATCTAACCAAGCACTGGTGAATACTGGTGCTTGGTTTTTTTGTGCTAACAAATTGCAAAAGTTACAAACTGTCTTGTAACCTCACATATATTCACACATTGATACGGCAGCACACTGGTACATGACGCAATATCCTACTTATAATTGATGTCACTACTAGCGTTGGTCAATACGAATCAGCTAACGCAGCAAGACTGACAAAACCAATTATAAAACTAGGAATGAGATCATGAGTACCACTAATAACGACACGTCAGATATCAAGAAAGCCGCTGAACAAGTAAATGGCCAAGAAGTCGAAAAAAATCTGAAAGAGAATAAAGACGTTGATGCCCCTGAGCAGCTTAGTGATGCTGAGCAGACCTCTTTTATTAACGATGAGCTACGCACAGATAAATAAGCATTCGAACGACATAACAAAAACGTAGAGTTAAAATACCTAACCAAACGCGTACAACTAATAATAATGCGAAGGAGACGCTATGACTATTAACGAACAGACAGACACTGAAGAAAAAGTGATGGTGGACGATCCAGCAGCTGTTGTGACAGAAAATCCGGAAGGCAGCTACGCGGGGCGTAAGCATAAGCCGGAAATAGATGGCCCTGAACAGGAATCACAAGAGACTGATGAAGTCTATGCCGATCCACGTAAACAAGAGAACCTCCCTGCTGGCGGTAAAGATGTCAGTGAATTGAACGCTTACGATCTAAGTCAAAAAAATAACTAACAGATGTTAGGGCGTGTTGAACATTCAAATATTAGGGCTGCTGATTGTTAAAATTGCACCAAACTAGGCGCAAACCGACGATAATGTCGAGACCTTAGCTAGGTTTGTAACAACGTTTTGGGTGATTTTAGCATCAGCCTTTCAGGGCAGTACTATTTTTTGCCAATCTATGGCGAAATTGTTTAACCTAGAATGACTAGGCTTCAAAAATTTCACTGCATATTGTCTAAAAAATAGTCACTGCCAGCACCACATTTGAATGTTCAACATGCCTTAATCGACAAAAAAAATATAAGGGTACTGTTATGAAGCCGTATGAAAATGCAGATAATGAGAGCGCAGAAAAATATACCACTACCAATAAAGGCACGGAGACATTTGAAGCTGGCATCGTAGGTTCAGAGCATGTGAATAAGAATGATGACCCTGCTCGCCAGCCTGACCGCCGTGACCAGCCAGGTAACGGTTTTGATGATAATATCAATGAAGAGACAGTTGGCAACGTATCGCCTAAAAGTAACGAAATTAATGATCTAAATCGTTATGCTACTGTTGATAATGCACAAAGTCGTACACTGAATACCGACCTAAAAGACTAACAAAATTCTTAATAGTAGACAGTAGAGCAACTCATTGATAATCAATCATGTCAGTTATTAACGACAATGAAAATAAAGTTCGACCAGACAGCAAGGAATGCCAATGAAGACGCAACAAGACAAAGATGACAGCACTGATTACAAACTAAAAGATTCGAACGACAATCATGGCATTGTACCTGATGATGCCTTGCAAAAAGTAAATCCAGCAGCGGCAGAAACAGCCACTGATGACCACGATCCGCATAATATTGCAAAAGACCACAAGCAGTATGACAGTACTTTAATGGAAGATGATAAGTAGGGTTTTAAATATGTTGATAGCGATTATATATAGTTATCAACAAAAAGGTACTGCGTTTGATAGAGGTTCTATACTCCTATCAAACGCAGTGCCTTTTTGTTGTCTTTACTATTTTTTTCTCTACTTCTCATAGCTAAAACAGCTATAAAAAGTAGTTATATACAAGATATAGAAAGCTTTTTTAGGCAGGTGTGCCGCTATGAAAGCGTAACTCAGTGTCAGGACTGCTTATCAAATCAGCCTCTACGTCTTTGAAGAACGCAACTCGTTCATCAATATTCTCGTCCGATAATGATTGAGCCAGCGCGAGATAATCCTCGAAATGACGGCTCTCTGATTTGAGCAGGTAGCGGTAGTATTTTGCCAGACGCTCATCATTGATGACCTCGGCCAATGCAGCAAAGCGCTCGCAAGAACGCGCTTCAATAAATGCCCCAATAATCAATACGTCGACCATCGCTGCAGGCTCATAAGTACGCTTGTGTTTTAGCATGCCTTTGGCGTAGCGACCAGCACCTAGATATGCCCAGTCTTGCCCGCGCTCATTCATGATACCTAGCACTTGCTCATAGTGCAGCATCTCCTCACGTACGAGCTGCGCCAACTTACGCTGCAAATCATAAGAAAACTCATAACGAAACATCAAGTTCATGGCAGTACCAGCGGCCTTTTTTTCGCAGTTGGCATGGTCTTGAATAATCATCGGCAGGTTTTCCATCGCAGCATCTACCCATGCTTGTGTGGTTCTAGCACCTAAGAAATTATAAACAGGGGATAAATCGACTTTGATAGGCGTGCGTAGATGCGTGATATCGATGCTGTCTTCTGTCGTATCGTCAGAATGGATAGTGTCTATTGATGATTGCATGAGGGAAGAATCTTGCTGATTTATAGTCATAGTTTAAAGGGGCTTTGTTTATGAATGAAGGTTTTATCATCGTTTGGAGGATTATATTACTTATATAATCATATGACAAAGGCAGTTGATAGGGCTTAGGTATGCGCGTCATCGACCTATGTGTTCAATAGATGGCTTTTGTTTCTAGTTGGCTGTATCGGCCTAACAAGTGGGCGTGAAGTTTGCTCGATCATATGCCAAATGGTGGTTATAGCGCCTAGCGCTTACGAGCTATACAGTATCATTATTATACAACCCCAACATTTACTTAATAAATGGCGATTCCTTGTTTATTTTATTATTTGATAGTAGGATAATATTTTACGCTCTAGGGCATCTGTCTTATGAGTAAGCATTATTGAGCAGTCGATAACCACTGTCTGATAGCAGAGAGTATATCAATTGCCAATAGGCTATCAAAATATAAGATGTATAAAAATGCCTTATATAAAGGCTGTTAAAGTTATTGCTACTATGCTGATTAGACACCATAAAATTGAACAGATACCATAAAAATAGCCGTCAAATAGTGTATACGTTACTATTATAACTTCGCTATGGTAGCAGTTGAACACTACGACACTTCACGAATAGATAAGGATCACAACATGGGCCAGTCTTCTAACGCCAATCGCATTCAAAAAGGCATCCTTGCCATCGACCAGCAGTTATATGACTTTATTGAAAATGAAGTGCTACCAAAGGTCGGTTTTGATTCAGACAAATATTGGTCAGGTTTTGAGAAGGTCATTAAAGAATTTACGCCGCGTAATAAAGCACTGCTTGCGACTCGTGACACCATTCAAGCACAAATTGATCAGTGGCATTTGGATAACCCTGCAAAAGAAGGCACTATCGATTACCCAGCCTATAAGGCATTTTTGCAAGAAATTGGCTATCTGTTACCAGAAGGCGAGGACTTTACGGTCACTACCGAAAACGTAGATGACGAGGTGGCTCTGATTGCAGGACCGCAGTTGGTTGTACCGGTACGTAATGCTCGCTATGCACTGAACGCGACCAATGCCCGTTGGGGTAGCTTATACGATGCCTTATATGGCACCGATGTCATCAGTAATGACAATGGTCAAGAGGCGACAGGTGGCTATAATCCGACTCGCGGTGCTGCGGTTGTGGCATATGCCAAAGCGTTTTTGGATGAGCATTTTGCACTAGCATCAGGGTCATACAATGATGTGACTGGCTTTAAAGTGGTCGATGGCAAGCTTGAGATCGTACAAGGCGATAGCAGCACCGCGCTAAAAGACAATAGCAAGTTTGTCGGTTTCGTTGGAGACGCTGAGCATCCTACGGGCGTACTACTAAAGAATAACGGCTTACATGCTGAGATTCAAATCGATAGCGACCATCCGGTAGGCAAAGACGATCCAGCCCATATCAAAGACGTCTTGCTTGAATCAGCCATGACAGCGATTCAAGATTGTGAAGACTCAGTGGCTGCGGTAGATGCAGAAGAAAAAGTAGAAGTCTATCGTAACTGGCTTGGCTTGATGAACAGCGATCTACAAGAAACCTTTGAAAAAGGTGGCAAAACGCGTACTCGTAAACAAAATCCAGACCGCGAATACACCACGCCAGATGGCGGCAAGCTGATTTTACCTGGCCGCTCGTTACTACTCATTCGTAACGTTGGTCACTTGATGCAAAACCCAGCAATTTTGGTGGATTTGGGTCATGGTCAAGAGCCAATATTTGAAGGCTTAATGGATGGTCTGATTACGCCGCTATTGACGCTTAATGATCTCAAAGGTAAAAACGAGCTATCGAACTCACGTAAAGGCTCAATGTATATCGTGAAGCCAAAAATGCATGGCCCTGAAGAAGTCAAAATTGCCAATGATTTGTTCAATGCTTCAGAAGATCTGCTAGGTCTAGAACGCAACGCACTCAAAATCGGCATCATGGACGAAGAGCGCCGCATGACGGTCAACCTAAAAGAGGCGATTCGCCAAGCAAAAGAGCGCGTTATCTTTATTAACACCGGCTTTTTGGATCGTACTGGTGATGAGATGCATACCAGCATGAATGCAGGCCCGTTCGTGCTAAAGGGTGAGATGAAATCGCAAGCATGGCAGCCCGCTTACGAGCAGTGGAACGTCGATATCGGTTTAGAGACAGGTCTGCAAGGCCGCGCCCAAATCGGCAAAGGCATGTGGGCAAAGCCGGACGAGATGAAAGAGATGATGGACACCAAAGCGGCGCATCCGAAGTCAGGTGCCAGTACCGCATGGGTACCTTCACCAACAGGGGCAACGCTGCATAGCATACACTATCATCAAGTCAATGTGGCTGACGTTCAGGACAATTTAAAATCACGCCAGCGCGCAAGCCTAGATGATATTTTGACCATTCCATTGGCAAAAAACACCAACTGGACGGATGAGGAAAAACAGCAAGAGCTTGACAATAATGCACAGGGTATCTTGGGTTACGTCGTGCGCTGGGTGAACCAAGGTGTTGGTTGCTCTAAAGTGCCTGATATCGACGACGTCGGTCTCATGGAGGATCGTGCAACGCTACGCATCTCTAGCCAGCATATCGCCAACTGGTTGCACCACAGCGTGGTGAGCGAGCAGCAAGTGATGGATACGATGAAACGTATGGCAAAGGTCGTTGATGAGCAAAATGCAGGCGATGATGAGTATCAACCGATGTCAGATGACTTAGACGGCTCTTATGCGTTTAAAGCAGCCTGCGATTTGGTCTTTAAAGGTCGCGAACAGCCTAGCGGTTACACTGAGCCATTGTTACATCAAGCGCGCTTAGATCTAAAGAAAAACGCTTAAAATGATAGATTGAGTATCATCTTTTAGGCAGACTTAAGCAAGTGAGCAAGATGATATATTATCCTATCTTGCTCGTTTGTGACTGTCATATGTAATAAAAATAAGACCATCAATATTTTATGAGCGCTATTTATTTCTATATAAATAGCGCTTTTTTTGGTTAATTACTGGATATTCGTTACTGCTATTTAAGATTGTCAGTAACGATATTAATCAATGTTTTCTGTATCTTATTGAGTCCATAGAAGTTTTTTTAGTGATTGCTCAAATATAATTGAATGTTAGTTATTCGATAATGGATGTATCGAAAAAGCAAAAAAACATGTTGCAAATTATGTCAAAGTTGTTATGCTTGTACTCGAAGTATGAGTTTGGTAACGGATGTTACGCAATGGATTGGTAAAGACGACAGATTACATGGCAGTTACGATATTAATCCCAGTTATGTAAATTATTGTTTTTCATCTTACTGTAATAAATATTCGCCACACTTGTTTCTGACTAATCTCGGTAGCCAGTTACACATTATATCTTTGAGGATTTGTGACGATACCATTATGGGCGCCAGCTAATAATAGCTTGCTCATTACTACAATTGTAAAGTGGAGATACCCCATGAAAAAACTACTTTTAGTTACAGCAATCGCAGCCCTATCTGTATCTGCAGCACAAGCAGCACCTACTATCTATGGTAAAGCTTTTTTAGCGGCTGACTATGTTAATGCTGAGTTTGATGGCCCTACTGGTAACATGTATGATGAAGATACAGTAGAGATTAACTCTCATGCTTCACGTATCGGCTTCAAAGGTTCTGAGGCGATGACTGCTAATACTGATGTTATCTATCGTTTAGAGTATGGCACTAGTCTTGATGGTGATAACGCTACTTTCAGTAACCGTGATACGTATCTTGGTATTAATAACAAGCAGTTCGGTGAGTTCCGTGTTGGTAAAAACCAATCAAGCCTAGCTCGTATTGACAACGTTGTTGTTAACCAAGGTTACTGGGATAACCTAGGTCAAAACAAAAATGAAGGCGAAGTAGTTGCAGCGCTAAACATGGCAGATAGTAACCGTATTGCAAGTTCAATCATTTGGACTGCACCAAAATACGACGGTCTACCATTACAACTGTCTGCAATGTATAGCTCTGATGATGCAAATAACAATGACAATGCAGGCTTCGGTGTAGCAATGTTGTTTGATCAAGGTACTGGCTTCACTGCTGGTGTTGCATACGACAAAGACCAAAACATCAATGGTGATATCATCCGTGGTACAGCGACTGTTGATCTAGGTAAGTACATGGCAGCTCCTGTTACTCTAGGCGCGCTATATCAAGTAGGCGATTATGATTACGGCTCTGAAAAAGAGAAAGGTCTAGTAATTAGCGCTCAAATGGGTCTAAACAACTTTGCTTATCCAGCTGCTGTATATGCACAGTACAACAATACTACCAATCTAGATGGTGATGATAACGCTGATTCAGATCAAATCGTTGTTGGTGGTAAATACATGTATAAAGACAACATAATTGCTCATGCCTATGCTGGCGTAAACAGTGCTGATAATGTTCCATACATGGGTACCAGAGGCGATGCTGATGTAGTGGTAGTTGGTACTGGTCTAGAATACTTATTCTAGTAACAACTAGCATTTGATTCTAAAAAAACTCACCCTTCGGGGTGAGTTTTTTGTTATGTAGCATTTTAATACTAAAAAAATGTTTATCACTGGCACGAAAAAATAAGAGTTTCAGCTAGTTTGCATTTTTGCCCTATATTTTATGGCGTATTTTTAGTAAAATCCTTCTTTACCAATTACCGACAGAGTACTATGACCAAGTTTATATTCGTGACCGGTGGGGTAGTGTCCTCACTAGGAAAAGGTATCACCGCAGCGTCTCTTGCAGCGGTCTTAGAAGCACGTGGCGTGACCGTCACGATGACCAAAATGGATCCGTATATCAACGTTGATCCAGGTACGATGAGCCCGTTTCAGCACGGTGAAGTGTTCGTCACCGAAGATGGCGCAGAGACCGATTTGGATTTGGGTTATTACGAGCGCTTTTTACGCCACTCAAAAATGAGTAAAAGTAATAACTTTACCAGTGGTCGTATCTATCAGAACGTTCTTAATAAAGAACGCCGCGGTGAGTATCTGGGCGGTACGGTACAGGTTATTCCGCATATTACGGATGAGATCAAAAGCAAAATTCTTGCCAGTGGTGAGGGCTATGATATTGCCATTATCGAAATTGGCGGTACGGTTGGTGACATCGAGTCACTGCCATTCATGGAAGCCGTACGTCAGATGCAAGTAGAGCTTGGCCGCAATAGAGCCATGCTCATGCATCTTACTTTAGTGCCTTATATTGCCAGTGCTGGTGAGACCAAAACCAAGCCAACACAGCATTCGGTAAAAGAGCTGCGCTCTATTGGTTTGCAGCCTGATATCTTAATCTGTCGCTCTGATCATCATATCTCACAAGACAACCGTCGTAAGATTGCGCTATTCACCAATGTCGAAGAGCGCGCGGTCATCATGTGTGAAGATGCACAAAGTATCTACCAAATACCGCGTACGCTACACGAGCAAGATCTTGATGATCTCGTCTGTGAGCGTTTCGGTCTTGATGTGCCAGAAGCGGACTTGAGCGATTGGGACAAAGTGGTTGAAGCACAGTTGAATCCGGAAGGAACAGTTACTGTTGCGATGGTCGGCAAATACGTTGAGTTGCCAGATGCTTATAAGTCAATCAATGAAGCATTACTACATGCTGGTATCACTCACAAGGTAGACGTCAAGATTGATTATATCGATGCGGAGCGTCTAGAGAGTGATGATAGCTTATTGGCACAGTTAAACAATGCCAATGCGGTATTAGTGCCAGGTGGTTTTGGCGAACGCGGCACGATGGGTAAGATCAAAGCCATTACTTATGCTCGTGAAAACAACGTGCCATATTTGGGCATTTGTCTCGGTATGCAGTTGGCTGTGATCGAGTATGCCCGTAATGTACTGAACATTAATGCCAACTCTTCTGAATTCGATCGCAAAACGGCCGAGCCTATCATTGGTCTTATCACCGAGTGGTTAGATGAGCGCGGTGAGCTACAGATTCGCAGTGATGATTCAGATCTTGGTGGCACCATGCGTTTAGGCGCACAGCAAGCTGAGCTAGTGTCTGGCAGCAAGCTTAGCCAAATCTATGGCGCAAACAATATCACTGAGCGTCATCGCCATCGCTATGAGATGAATAACCGCTATATCGAGCCGTTAGAGCAAGCAGGGATGACCATCTCTGGTTATTCTGCCAAGCAGCATTTGGTAGAGTCGGTTGAGATTTCTGAGCATCCATGGTTTGTGGCAGTGCAGTTCCATCCTGAATTTACCAGCTCGCCACGCGGTGGTCATCCATTGTTTAACAGCTTTGTAAAAGCGGCGAAAGATAACAGCCAAACTAAATAATCGCTCAGATGTAATGCGCAAGCATTATGACTATCAAAAAAGACTGATCTTCGGATCGGTCTTTTTTTGCTTAGTGTTAAATAATGGCAACTATTCTTTAATATACACGTTTACTATTGATATCTAATTACGCTTGCACACTTTTTTTAATCGGTCTATCGGTTACAATATGGGACAAAGATATTCATAACAAAATAGAGGATAATGGTTTAATGGAAAATTTACTGACCGCACAATCACACATCGCGCTTAACACACCAGATAATAAAACCATCAATATCGGCAATGACCAACCCTTTGTATTATTTGGTGGCATGAATGTTTTAGAGTCAAAAGAGTTAGCTTTTGAGATTGCTGAGCAATACGTAGATATTTGCCAACGTTTGGGTATCGACTATGTGTTTAAAGCCAGTTTTGATAAAGCCAATCGTTCAAGCTTGCACTCTTATCGAGGCCCGGGGTTAGAGAAAGGCATTGATTGGTTGGGTCAAATCAAAGAAAAATTCCAAGTACCAATTATTACGGATGTACATGAGCCGCATCAGGCAGCACCAGTCGCTGAAGTGGCCGATATTATTCAATTGCCTGCGTTTTTGTCACGTCAGACGGATTTGGTGCATGCAATGGCCAAAACGGACGCGATTATTAATATTAAAAAAGCACAGTTCTTGGCCCCTCATGAGATGCGTCATATCGTCAATAAATGCTTAGAGGGCGGCAATGACAAGCTGATATTGTGTGAGCGTGGTAGTGCCTTTGGTTATAATAACTTGGTCGTTGATATGCTGGGGTTTGACACCATGAAGCAAATGGATATCCCTGTATTTTTTGATGTGACGCATAGCTTACAACAGCCAGGTGGCCGTAGTGATAGTGCTGGTGGTCGCCGTGAGCAGATCACCACGCTGGCACGTGCTGGCATGGCAACAGGGATTGCAGGATTGTTTTTAGAGGCGCATCCAAGTCCAGAAACCGCCAAGTGTGATGGGCCTTGTGCGCTGCGTATGAGCCAACTAGAGCCATTCTTGCATCAGCTTAAGCAGCTTGATGACTTGGTCAAAGGTTTTGAGGTATTAGACACTCATTGAGACTAAAATTGATTGGAGGTTTTAATAATGGCTATTCAAATCGCTCAAGTCAGTATCGAAAATATCGATGACGAGGAAGGTCTAGATAGCGTCATGACTGCTCTGAAAAACATTTCAGGCGTGACGGCGATAGATCTCGATCCTATTCATGACATCGCCACGGTGAGTTATGAGGATACAGATACTAGTATCCATGCTTTAACCGCAGCGATTAGCATGGTGGATTATGTGACTCAGCCATTTCCGATTGATTCACCGAAAAACCTGCACCATGACGATTAGATCGTAGGCTCATTTGGATGAGTAATCATTTAAATGAGCCAAACCGTTAACACATAAATATAAGGAGCCTAATATGGCCAATCAAACACAGCTTATTAAAATCGACGGTATGACTTGCGGTGGCTGCATTGCCAGCGTGTATAGCGCAACGGCCGATATCGACGGCTTAGATGATATTAGTATCGAGCTGATAGACAATCAGGCAACGGTAACCTTTGATGATAGCAAAACCGATATTGAGGCAATTGTCTCTGCTATCGAGGATGCTGGTTTTGATGCGACTGTTGTCCAATCATAAGTATGGTTTTCCACTGAAAAAGACCAGCTATCTAGGCTGGTCTTTTTCATGATTGACGTTTTCAACAGACCCTAACCAGACCCTGCCATACCGAGTTTTATTTATGAACAATGCTACCCATACCAAAAATGACGATTCTTACCTTGTTGACACAGATATTGAGTCTAATACACCGCTTACGCCGCAGCGTGCACACCTGCAACTCGCCATTGACGGTATGAGTTGTCAGGCTTGCGCCTCACGAATCGAGAAGGTACTTAATAAAAAACCTGCAGTATATGAGGTGAGCGTAAACTTTGCTGGTGAGACCGCCAATGTGGATTATGATCCAGCGCAGACGACGCCAGAGCAAGTCACGGAATGGGTAAACAAAACGGGGTTTGTCGCTAATCTACAGGCAGCGGATCGCTTATTCGTACAGGCAAATGAAGACACGGCTACCCAATACCCATGGCGCTTGATTGGCCTATGGCTATGTTTGGTACCTTTCTTGGTTGGTATGGCAGGCATGCTGACAGGTTTTGGTATGGCGTGGATGCCACCCATCTGGATTCAGTTTGTTTTAGCCACGATTGTACAGTTTGGATTAGCGCTACCCTTCTATAAAAGCGCGTGGGCCTCTATCAAAGGTGGGCTTGCCAATATGGACGTACTGGTCGTCATTGGTACCCTAACAATATGGGCCTACTCGACCTATCTGTGGCTCACGCATGGTGATGGAACGTTAAACAGTCTGTTGCAAAGCGGTCACGTGGGCGGACACGATACTAGTAACAGCCCAGCCGTGTATTTTGAAGCAGGGGTGATGGTTATTGCTTTTGTGCGTACGGGTAAGTATCTTGAAGAACGTACCAAGAAACATAGCCTAAACAGTATTGATTTATTACTGTCATTGACGCCTGATCAAGTCGAGCAGCAGCAGCTAAATGGCGATTTTCATAATGTTGCACTGTCTGATGTGCAAGTCGGTGATATTTTGCGTGCTAAGCAAGGTAGCCGAGTAGCCACTGATGGTATGGTTATCGGTGGCAGTGGTTGGTGTGTGGAGAGTCATTTGACGGGGGAGTCAGTCCCACTCAAAAAAGAGCAGGGCGATGAGCTACTGGCAGGGGCATTGGTAGAGAACGGCAGTCTACTCTACCGTGTCAGTGCCAAAGGTAGTGATACAAAGCTTGGTGATATGGTACAAGCGCTGAGTGATGCGCAAGGATCAAAAGCCAATCTGGCGCGTCTCGCTGATAGGGTTACCGCTGTATTTGTTCCGATTGTGGTTGTCATTGCTTTGGTTACTTTTGGTTTGACATGGTGGCTAACTGGCATGGTTGATATCGCCTTAATGCATGCGGTATCGGTATTGGTCATTGCCTGTCCTTGCGCCCTTGGACTGGCAACGCCAGCAGCTATTATGGCTGGCATGGGTGTCGCCGCACGTCATGGCGTTTGGTTTAAGGATGCCCAAAGTTTAGAGGCCGCAGGAAACATTGATACGGTGGTACTCGACAAAACCGGAACATTAACCCTTGGTAAGCCGACCATCGTCGATCATGTCATGGTGGATAAATCACTTGCCGTAGATGATGTATTACAGATTGCGGCCAGTGTCGAGGCGCACGCCAGTCATCCACTAGCCACTGCTTTGGTCAACACTGCCCAAGATCGCCAGTTGTCTCTATTTGACGTGAGCGATATCAGTGTTATCAAGGGTGCAGGTATACAAGCAAAAATAGAAGGGCTTGGACTGATTAAAGTGGGTACGGCAGAATTTGCAAACCTAGTATTACCAAAATTTATGCCAAAAGCATGGCAAATTGCCAGTACCGTTGCGATTAGTATCAACGATGAACCACTAGGGGCTTTTGCTTTAGCGGACGATCTAAAGCCTGACACCCCTCAGGCTATTACCGCGCTACAAGATGCTGGAATTAATGTGATCTTGATGAGTGGTGATAAGCAGTCAGTGGTCAACCATGTGGCAGGGCAGCTAGGGATAGACAAAGCCTATGGCAAGATGAGTCCGCGTGATAAGGCGAGTCAAATAGCCTTATTGCAAACGGCTGGTCACAAAGTAGCGATGGCAGGAGATGGCGTGAATGATGCGCCAGCGATGGCCACTGCGGATGCGAGCTTTGCCATGTTTGAAGCGACAGACGTCGCACAGCATAGTGCTTCGGCCCGTTTGATGGGCGAATCGCTTATGCACATCGATGCTGCGCAAAAAATTGCTCAAGCCACGCTACGAAATATCAAGCAAAACCTATTCTTTGCTTTTATCTACAACTGTATTGGTATTCCACTTGCTGCGTTTGGTTTTTTGAATCCTATGATTGCCGCTGCTGCTATGGCACTCAGTTCTATTTCAGTCTTGATGAATGCCCTACGATTAACACGGTTTAAGACAAAGGTTGAGCTGAAAAATACAGTCTCGACCTCGCCTATTGATAGCGAGCCTTTGGTCAAAGTATAGATATCTCGTCTGCCATGTTATTCGATAAACCTAAACGAGGCATCTTTCGTGTATATCCCTTGTTTATATCCCTAGCTATGATTGTCTTTATGACTGCAAGTCAGTGTAAGATAAGGGAAGTTTGATAAAATATATGCTATGATGCCACACACTATAGCCAGTCATTGACCAGCCTAATAAACCTTTAATCACTATGTAAGCATCGTCATATGATAGAAAGGTTTGCAGGGGTTTTAAGGTCAGGTGCTATATGATATTTTGCTCTATCTTTTTTGTATGCTAGCTGCCGTTATCCATCTCACAAACTTGGCATGACCAAAGGAATTAACAGACATTATGTACGCTGAAGAAACCAACAACGTCACCGCAATTAAAGACATTCGCGCTCGTGAAATTTTAGACTCGCGCGGCAATCCAACCATCGAAGCCGATGTTATCTTAGCTGATGGCACTATCGGACGTGCTGCTGCACCAAGTGGCGCATCAACAGGCTCACGTGAAGCGCTTGAGCTACGTGATGGCGACAAAGCTCGCTATATGGGTAAAGGCGTCAAAAAAGCCGTCTCTAATGTCAATAGTCAGATTCGTAGCGCCTTGATGGATAGAGACGTGACTGAGCAGCAAGGCATTGATGACGCGATGATTGCGCTAGATGGTACCGAAAACAAAGGAAGCCTTGGTGCTAACGCCATGCTAGCCGTGTCACTGGCTACCGCTAAAGCGGCTGCTAAATCACAGAATCTGCCATTGCATCAGTATATTGCTAACTTGCGTAATCAGACGTCGTTGACCATGCCTGTGCCGATGATGAATATCTTGAACGGCGGCGAGCATGCGGACAATACCGTTGATATCCAAGAGTTCATGATTGAGCCAGTCGGTTTCACTAGCTTCTCAGAAGCACTACGTGCGGGTACCGAGATTTTCCACAGTTTAAAATCTGTATTGAAATCACAAGGTCTAAACACAGCCGTTGGTGATGAAGGTGGTTTTGCACCAAACCTACGTAGCAACGAAGAAGCCATCACGGTTATCATGCAAGCGATTGAGCAAGTCGGCTATAAAGCTGGCGAAGACATTCATCTTGCACTCGATTGTGCGGCTAGTGAGTTTTATAAAGACGGCCAATACATTTTGGCAGGCGAAGGCAATAAGTCTTTTGATAGCCAAGGATTTTCAGACTACTTAGTGGGGCTGGCACGTCAGTATCCTATTATCTCTATCGAAGATGGTCTTGATGAGTCGGATTGGGATGGTTGGAAATATCTGACCGAGCAGATTGGTGATACTGTCCAGTTGGTTGGTGATGATCTGTTTGTGACCAACCCTGCTATCTTGCAAGAAGGCATTGATAAGCATATTGCCAATGCGATTTTGATTAAGTTCAATCAAATTGGCACCTTGTCAGAAACCTTAGATGCGATCTATATGGCGAAGAAAAATGGTTATGCAACCATCATCTCGCATCGTTCAGGTGAAACGGAAGACAGCACCATTGCAGATTTGGCAGTGGGCACAGCAGCAGGCCAGATTAAAACAGGCTCGTTATGCCGCTCAGATCGTGTTGCCAAATATAACCAGTTGCTACGTATCGAACAGCAAGTACGTGCAAGCTACCGTGGCCGCCAAGAGTTTATTGGCTTACGTGGCTAATAGGCTCGTAGGATTTTCAATGTATAAAGTACGTTGAAAATCCTCAAGTCACAATCGTAATCACAATCAAAGCCAGGCACTAGATAAACGTTTATCTAGTGCCTAACTAGCTTAGACTCTTATCTCATTTTCTATGTTGTTTGGCGTTGTCCTCTTATGAAATATTTTAGCCAATTTATACTACTTGCTTTAGCCGTTGCCGTGCTCTTAGGGTTGCAATATCAGTACTGGTTGGGTGAAAATGGACGGTTTGAGCATCATAAATTGACGACTCAAATTGAAGAGCAACAACATTTGAATGACAATCAAGTGGCCGCAAACAACTTACTACGTACAGACGTCCAAGACTTGAAAAATGGACTAGAAGCGGTAGAAGAGCATGCCCGTCTAGACTTAGGTTTGATCAAGCCAAACGAAACTTTCGTCCAAGTATCTACTGCCCCAACGACACACAGTAGTCAGTAATTTTGATGACAGGTATCACTTACGATTACCTATCTCAAAACTATCTAGCATATCTATTTTTTCTCACTTTCATCCCCATATTTAACCACACCATCATGGGTTCAACCATGAATACGACATTATGAATACAACCCCTACTTTACACGCAATGATTGTGGCAGCTGGTCGCGGCAGCCGTTTTGGTGCGTCTATTGCCAAGCAGTATACGATGCTACAAGGCCAAACGCTACTACAGCATAGCGTGGCAAGACTGGGCACTAGCGCCTATATTGATAAATGTCTACTGGTGGTGGCAGCAGATGACAACACCGTGCAAACGCTGAATTTTTCAATGCCTATCCATTGTGCCATTGGCGGAGCAGAGCGTTGGCAGTCAGTACAGGCAGGTGTTGAGGCCATTATTCAGTCAGGTGCGGATGATTCAGATCTAGTGCTGATTCACGATGCGGCGCGTCCTGTTGTACCTAGCCGTGATATCGACAATGTCATTAGAGCCGCGATGCTAGAGCCTTATGGTGCTATCCTAGCAACCCCGGTGGCTGACACGCTAAAGACAGCATACACGCAGTCTATAGAGAAGGGTAGTGTCTACTATTATGCTGAGACTACGATTGATCGTAGCACGCTATGGCAAGCACAAACCCCGCAAGTATTTCGCCTAGCTCAGCTAAAAAAAGTGCTAGAGCATGTGTCCAAGCACCAACTCACTATTACAGATGAAGCCAGTGCGTTTGAACACTTAAAGCTACCAATAAAACTGGTGACTGGCAGCCGCCAAAATATTAAGCTTACTTATCCTGATGATGCTGATTTATTAGCCGCTATCCTCACTATTCAATCCTGAGCCCTTTCCATAATTTGTAATACTCTCTCTTATACTCGATTCGTCCTATAATCGATATCGTATATACTTGTCCTGTCATACTGCTCCTAAAATATGCTTTCAAGCATTTGTGAGCAAGACATTGCAATGTATTACTGATGCAAGAGCATTACCATCCATCTATGTCTTGTCTACAAATAGCTAAATGACCATCAGTACCTATTTATGAAAGCGTAGACACGTTCATTGTCAGTAAATTGACGAATAAAAGCCTTTCATCAGTGCACAAAGCCGCTGACCAAGAATAGGTTGCTTTGATGACGAAACTAACCTATGATGTAACTAACTTAATACAATTAATATAAAAACTTATAAAATCAATAATATATCAGGCTAGCTAGTTATCTAAGGTTGCCTCGTCTTTATGTTTTTTCTGAAGTGAGTATGATTGTTTTAGCAATGTTTATCGACAATGGGAGAGACTGATTGTCAACAATCAATGGTTCAACAAATCCAGTGACAACAAGTATGTATCAGCTTGTATATATAAGCCGAATTACTTCAACTGGTCTGTCAAGCCCTAGTACCCTGAATGATATCTCAGAAGGTGCACTTGAGCGTAACCGAGCCGATGATATTACAGGTATTCTTTGTTACGGCAATGGATACTTCTTACAGTGTGTGGAAGGATCAGAACAAGCGTTAACCAATCTTAAAAATAGATTGCTGGTCGATGAGCGACACAAAGAATTGAAGATTCTAGATTTTTCAGAAATTACGGAGCGCCGTTTTGCCAGTTGGTCGTTACGTTCTATTACGCTTGAGCGCTGGATGAACAAAGATTCTGAACTCAAAAAGCTAATGCCATTTAAGCCATATGCTTGGGAAGCCAATGAATGGCAGCAGTTTTTAGACATTTTGCAAAACTATTATGAAGCGCAAAACAAAGCAGGACACACTGATACGCCACCTGTCGAATATAGCACGCTAGGCGTCACTCTAAGTAAAGTGGTGGGTCAGCATCAAGCGTTCTTTTTGATTCAAACTGTACTAGGGTTGATGATAGCAGCGACGTTATTATGGCTGATGCTGTAACCAATCAATGATTTCCACAAAAATAATATAAATACGATGATAAGCTGCTAAAAGTACAGATAGCATGTTAAAAAGTCAGCATTTATTGCTGGCCTTTTTGTGGAGTAAACAATATAAATAGCGCAAACACACGCTATCATTATGATTTCAGAACAGACATAAAAAAACCCAATCATAATATATTATGATTGGGTTTTGGGTGGTGCAATTATCAGTCTAATCTCATGCTAAGCAAGAGTGCTAATAAGTGACGCCAAATAGTGGCGTCCCCAGGGGGATTCGAACCCCCGTTACCGCCGTGAAAGGGCAGTGTCCTAGGCCTCTAGACGATGGGGACTAGTTCTAACGCTTCAGCTGCTTTCACCTTTATGCTGAAGTGGTGCGTATTCTAATAGCCTCTGCGTTTTCTGTCAAGCCTTTTTCTACGTCTTTTTAAAATTAAATATCTTTTTTTGATGGCGCGGCGAGGATGCAAGTCATTTCGCTTTAAATGATATCGAATCCACAGAGAAGTACACGCGCTAATGGTCAAAGCAAGCAGCATATAGCCGATGATGGTTCCCCATAACTTAAGTTGTGGATCCATAACAAAGTCCCTCCTATGACGTCTTGATAGTGTTGGCTACCAAGGCAGGGTGAGCAACTTAAATCATCTGTAGAATATAACTGCGTGGACCAAAAGGATACTCTACCATTAGGGTGTTTGCTCAAGTCAGCTGAATGCATAACACCTAGAGTCTGATAAAATAATGCCATTTACTAGTCATAATACCAATCATATCCTTATTGATTGTTAGATCAAGATGTCAAAGTCATCAAGTATTACAAATAGCACTATTACGTATCATTGGCAACATAGGATATGTGATTTATTTACGATCGACATCATCATCCAATGCTTCTTTATCGTCTTCAGCGTGCATGGCATTGGCCAGCATAGGATAGTGATTGAGAATATAACAGAACAGCTCAGCCGTCTTTTGGGTGTCATACAGTGCTGAGTGAGCATTTTTACCATCAAAATCCAGTCCTGCAGCTTTACAAGCGCGTGCGAGCACCGTCTGGCCAAATGCTAGCGCCGAGAGTGTCACGGTATCAAACACCGAAAAATTGTGAAAAGGATTGTGGCTCTTACTATTGGTTCGTACTACTGCGGCATTCAAAAATGCCAAGTCAAAATGGGCGTTATGCCCAATTAGGACGCATTGACGGCAGTCCTCCTCACGTCGTACTTCTTTTAACCCCTTAAAAATACGGCGCAGTGCGGTCTTTTCGTCTTCGGCAATGGCTTTTCGCATCGGATTGTTGGGGTCGATGCCGGTAAAGGCTAGCGCACTTGGTTCTAGGTTTGCGCCTTCAAAAGGTTCAACATGAGCATTGAATGCCTCACCGGGATAAAACACACCATGCTCATCAAGTAGTACAGGAATACAAGCAATCTCTAGTAGCGCATCTGTCTGTGCGTTAAACCCTGCTGTTTCGACATCAACGACGACTGGCAGAAATTTACGAAAACGCTCTTTTAAGCGCATAGGTGCTTGTTCTCCTACCGCATCGCTTTCAGTAGCAGTATTCGTTACGACGTCGTGGGCTGTTTCTGTGTGGTTCAATGCGGCTTTTTCAGGCAATGTTGCTGTGTTTTGATGGGTCATATCAAGTTCAATCGCTTTTATCAGTCGTGCTGGCATATTAAATGGCAAATAAGCATCCTATGCTGACAGCCATGCCACTTGTTAAAAAGGACAGGCTGCCATCACAGGATAATGTTGAGGGTTACTGAATGGATGCTACGCTTTAAGGGACCAAGGTAACATCTCGCCTGCCATTAGTGGCGTCAGTGATGCACCATCGAAATAAGGATAGTCAGTCGGCACTTGCATAGGAGTATTGATGAGAGTGATGGTACTTTCATTGACTGGCAAGCCATAGAACTGGGCACCAAAACGGCTGGCAAAACCCTCTAGCTTGTCTATCTTGCCCACACTATCAAAGGCTGTTGCATATAATGGCAAGGCAGTAGCAGCGCTATAACAACCGGCACAACCACACGCCGCTTCTTTTTTATCCGTCGCGTGCGGAGCAGAGTCAGTACCTAAGAAGAACTTCGGATTGCCGCTGGTCGCCACATCTAATAGTACTTTTTGATGGCTTTCACGCTTTAAGATAGGTAAGCAATAAAAGTGCGGCTTGATACCACCAACCAGCAGATGATTGCGGTTAAACATCAAATGCTGCGGCGTGATGGTGGCAGCCACGTGGTTGCCCTGAGCCAATACAAAGTCTGCAGCGTCACTGGTGGTGATGTGTTCTACAACTATTTTTAGGGTAGGGAATTTGACGATAATTTGTGCGAGTACTTCGTCTAAAAAACGTTTTTCGCGATCAAAGATATCTATGTGGTCTTGCGTCACTTCACCATGTATCAGCAGTGGTAGATTATGCTTTTCTAATGCTTCAAATACATCGACACAGGCGTTGATATTGGTGACGCCATCTGCCGAGTTGGTGGTCGCGCCAGCAGGATATAGCTTGACGGCTTGCACAAGACCTGACAGTGCCGCCATTTCGATATCTTTGGCAGTGGTCTGATCGGTCAAGTATAAAGTCATACGTGGATCAAAGGCTGACTTGCGCTCAAGGCTCAAATCGCTGTCTGATAAATGCGCCATAATACGGGTGCGATAGGCAAGAGCGTCATCAACGTTCTTGACTGGTGGAACAAGGTTTGGCATGCAAATAACACGGTTAAAGCTGCTTGCTGCATGCGGTACGGTCGTACTCAAAGCTTGATCATCGCGCAGGTGAATGTGCCAATCATCTGGCTGAAGGATAATCAATTCTCTAATCGAATCAGTCATAGTGTCAAAGCGCTCTATATCGTCAAATAAAGGAAACAAAAGGGGATGGTGTTATGTGACCATCATAACAGATTTGCCCATCTGACTAAATATGTCGCTAAATATCTGTACATAATTGATGGGACACGATATCTCTCATCATGTTCATAGGCATCACTGCTTACATTGTTATCAATACTGATATTATAGGGTTATAAGTTGCAGGCTAAATGACAGTGACACAAAATAATTTCGTTCAGAATTTATAGCAAAACCTCAAGCCTTATGGCAGTTAGACTTTTGCCTATAGTAAATATGATGTACACTGAGCAAGTAACTGGCTTTCGATTTGATTTTAGCGCTTTTTTTTATACTACATTCTCATAATAGGAGTTATTCATGGCTCAACTTGATCCAAAAAACATCAATAAAATCGTATTGGCATATTCAGGTGGTCTTGATACCTCAATCATCGCTAAATGGCTCAAAGAGACTTATGATGCTGAAGTGATTACCTTTACTGCTGACATCGGTCAAGGCGAAGAAGTTGAGCCAGCACGAGCCAAAGCGCAGGCCATGGGTATCAAGCATATCCATATCGAAGATTTGCGCGAAGAGTTCGCTCGTGATTATGTCTTCCCTATGTTCCGTGCCAATGCTATCTATGAAGGTGAGTACTTACTTGGTACTTCTATCGCCCGCCCATTGATTGCCAAGCGTTTGGTTGAGATTGCAAAAGAACACAACGCCGATGCCATCAGTCATGGTGCGACTGGTAAAGGCAATGACCAAGTTCGTTTTGAGCTGGGTGCGGTTGCTTTGTCACCAGACGTAGTGACCATTGCGCCTTGGCGTGAGTGGGATCTATCAAGCCGTGAAAGCTTGATGAAATATGCCGAAGAGCATGACATTGCCATTGATTATGCGGGCAATAAGAAAAAATCGCCGTACTCAATGGATGCCAATCTACTGCATATCTCTTATGAAGGTGGCGTTTTAGAAGACCCGTATGCTGAAGCCGAAGACGACATGTGGCGCTGGTCAGTCAGCCCAGAACAAGCTCCTGACGAAGCACAGTACCTAGAGCTAGAATACGAAAAAGGCGACATCGTTGCTATTGATGGTGAGGTGCTTAAGCCTTTTGAGCTTATGATTAAGCTGAATGAGATTGGTGGCAAGCACGGTATCGGTCGTTTGGATATCGTTGAAAACCGTTACGTCGGTATGAAGTCACGTGGCTGCTACGAGACACCAGCGGGTACGATTATGCTAAAAGCGCATCGCGGTATTGAGTCGTTAACGCTTGACCGTGAAGCGGCACATCTAAAAGATGAGCTGATGCCACGCTACGCAAAAATCATTTATAACGGTTATTGGTTCAGCCCTGAGCGTATGATGCTACAGGCTTTAATTGACAAGTCACAAGAATATGTCAACGGTACGGTACGTTTAAAACTGTACAAAGGCAGCGTAAGCGTTGTGGGCCGTAAATCAGATGATTCATTGTTTGATGAAAAAATCGCGACTTTCGAAGATGATGCAGGCGCTTATGATCAAAAAGATGCTGAAGGCTTTATCCGTCTAAATGGTCTACGTTTGGCTATCGAAGCCAGCCGTGGGCGCGATTTGTCTAAGTAATCATTTAAGCGAATCATCGCTAAATAAAACTTAGATTGTATGCAAAAAAAAGAGGCGCTATATTCATAGCGCCTCTTTTTTTATGGCTGATAGAGAATTGTCAAAATAATTTCGCTAAAAATCACCATGTCGCGCGCGAATAGGTCTACTTTGTTTATTCTACTTTGGTATCAGTATCATCTACTCTGACGATAGCCACATCTTGTTGTTGACGATCCTCAATGGTGTCTTTATCGAAACTCTCTTGGTTTGCAATGAGGGCGTTATCAAGTTGTTGTGATTGATACTTAAAGGTAGCAAGCGCGCCCAGCACCCCAACGACCAATATGATGATGAGAATTACAGGGTTTTTCCAAAGGGGCGTGGATGCCTCATATTCAATGGGTTTTTCACTGGTTGTTGCTGGCGTATTGTCACTATTACCACCGATTAACCCCAAGCTTACGAGTGGTGGTTTGGGTGGATTGGTAGGTTCAGAGTTGATGCGTAGACGGTTACGGCTAAGATAGATATCAGAGATTTTTGCCAGCTGTAATAACCAGCGTTGATGTGGCAATGCAATAGCAGGCATCTCTGCAAAGACCAGCATGTCATTATGACGACCTTGCGGCAAGTTATCAGGTGAGCGGCCAATGGCTTTTAGATAGTTGCCCGTTGCCAATTGCATGTCTTGCGTAGGTTCATAATTCTCAGGTTTAAACCCAGTCAGCTCGTACCAGTGAGTATCAAAAATGGGCGGCGTGCTTGAGAGCTGCTCAGTATCTAGTAGCCTGCGCTCTGTGGTATCTTCTGACTCAATGTCCGAATGCTCGGATACTGGTTCGGCAGTCGTATCGTTAATGCCATCGCTGTTCTCCTTTTCTGCCTCAGTAGACAAGGCAGAATCTGTACTAAAACGTGCTGCTGATAAAAACTGTGGCTGCAGGGCAAACCACTTATTGATCTCATCGCTATCTAATTGGCTATATTCTGCCAAAATAGCCAATTCACGAAGCACAATCACGCATAAAGAGGTCAGTAATATTTGAACTTGCTGTGTCGTGGTACTCATTTGGGCGGCGATATGATCGCTCGCTTTGATAACACGGGCACTGTCATTGAATATGGCATCAGCCGCATCATGACGATGATATAGCGTCGCACTAATGGTCGCAAAGTTCATGGAATTGTACTGTCGTAGCTCCTTGACAGCACTACGGCCAAACAGCTTTTTGCTAATGGCTTGCCCCTGATGGCGCTGCTGGTAGGCAAGCAGTGCGCTCACAATCGCCTGTAGACTGGCATCCATTGCTAAGCGTGCTTGCGGTAATGATAATTGCGCGGCATCAGCCAAAAGAGACAGCATAGGCTGAGTATCATGATATAGAAAGTCATACATCGACACACGTGTCGGTGAAATAGTCGTCATAATCTGCTAGCATCAAAAAGTGTGCCCCTATATTACGGTGCCAAATGCCTTGATACAATCCCTTAATAATAGAAATTTCCAATCATTTTATGGATGACTTTGATAGTGACCTTATAAATACTTGAATAAATACCTGATAACTGGACACCTATATGACAAATAAGAAGACTCATGATACAGAGCTGGTGATTAATATCGCTGAGCAAACACTAACAATCTATCAACAACAGACCGAGGTTGGTCGATATACGGTATCTACGGCCAAAAACGGGATAGGGAGCTTACAAGACAGTGGCTGTACGCCGCTAGGCATGCATACCATCGCAGAAAAAATAGGCGGCAGTGAGCCGATGAATGCAGTGTTCATCGGTCGTGTGCCTACAGGTGAGATTTATGATGCAGATCTTGGCGCGTTACATCCTAAGCGTGATTGGATATTGAGCCGTATCCTTTGGCTGAGTGGCCTTGAAGATGGCTCAAATAAAGGATGTAATGAGCAAGGCGGCTGTGATACGTATCAGCGTTATATCTATATTCATGGTACGCCAGACACAGAACCGATGGGTATGCCGCTCTCACATGGCTGTATACGTATGCGCAACGAAGATATCGTGGCGCTATACGAGCAAGTAAAAGCAGGCATGCCAGTGACTATCGTGGCTGAATAAACAAACCATTAAAAGCAGCTGTTAATAAACATCACCAAAATATTGAGCTGTCTCTGAATTTGGCCAAGTGTTTTGCAGTCGGATCGTAGTCATGCTCCAGTGTGGCTGTGAACCAACCAGCACCATATAGCGCATGAGCATCTGTCGCTGACTTTAACTCATAGCATTGCTGATATCTACTGTCAGCACTGTGTTGCTCCAGTGCTATTTGTGCTTTTTTCAGGCGTTTTAGCCAGCGTGTGGTCTTCTTCTTAGTTTTTTTCTTACGTAATAAGGATGCTGAGAACTCACTGATATAAAGTAAATCTGTTAGATGATTACTTAACCTATATTCGGCTTGGTTGTCATCATCGGTTATATCGTCACTATCAAGCTCAGCGTCACTGCTTTCATCAGGTTCATTATCACTCTCAAAACACTTTTCGTACTCTTTAGAGAGGATTTTCTCTAGCTTATCGTGGGCTAGATGATCGGCTTTAGGTTCGATACTAGGATCGCTCATGGCAAAGGCAATCAGCTCTAGCAGAGTAAGCTGAAAGTCGTTGGCTCGTACGGCATCGATGGGAGTGACTTTGATAGCATCAATATCTGTGGCCCAGTCAACAGTAGGAGCGCCATAGGTTTGCAGCAGTGGCTCAACGTGTGAGACCACATGAGCAAGCTGACGATAGTCATCAAGCAACACAGCTGTCTGTTGCAGTATCGGTAGCCAGTCCGGATTAATCTCATCAGAAAAATCTGCGAATGCTTTTAAAGCCGCCAGCAAGCGCTTAATACCAGTATGCAACTGCAACACATGCTCGACCTCTGTGCTTCCAGCAACGATAGCGCTGCTATTCGGTAGTATCTGTAGTAGGCAGTTATGTACCGCTGCTCGTACAAAGGCTGGCATGCTACTGTCTTTACTTACTTGTAGTTGACTGAGGTTAGCACTGACGGCTGGACTGTGGTCTCGTCCATTGATCAGTAGGCCGCCGCGCTCGGCCTTGGTCACAGTAGATAAGCAAAGTTTATAGCGTTTGCACCATGTCTTGGCTGTCAAAAATAAAAAGTCCAAGTCTCCTGAGACCAGCTCAAACTCTATCTCTTGGATAGCTTCTCGTTGAGAATCGTCTGTACCGTGAATAATCTCTCCATAATCGTAAGCTACCTCAAGACAGTTATTGGGATCGTCATTATCATCTTCTATAAGCGACCGAGTGGTACGCTGTACATCAGTCACATACAGTCGGGTCAACTGCTTGGCCAGTTTTTTGAGCTTAAAATCAGCTAGGGCAGTGGCTATAGAAGTATCTTTATAAATAGTAAGATCAGGCATCAGCTCGTTATTATCGAGCATGTCCTGTACTTGCTCATTATCTAATACCGCATTATGCTCTAAGCGCGCAGCCAAACCATCGCCACCCGCTTTTATCGTCTGCACCCACGTCTCGCCTTCTTTGCGAATCCGCAGACCGATACCGGCCTGTGCCAGCTGCTGGTCAGGCGTATCGTAATAGTGTGCAGCCAGTTGGGTCACTTGTGAAGATTTGACTTTTGCTTGACGCATCAAACCCTTTAATCGCGACTCTGGTACCAAAAACTTCAGCTCTATCTCTTGCATATTAGCTCCTAATAATTCTGACTGATGGCTCTGATCAATGATTGTGATTAACCATTATTAGTCTACCATTCTCTGATTATTTAAACTGCAATAAAAAAGCCGCCCTACATGATGTAGGGCGGCTTTTGGTAATAATGATGTCGTTATTTATAACGAATCAATCATTTAATAGGAGTCTATTTGAACTGATCCATGGTGTTTTTACCACCACCAGCTTTCAGAGCGTTGTCACCAGAGAAAATCTCTTTGTGATCATCGCCAAGGTCAGAACCAGCCATTGCTTGGTGCTTAACACAAGCGATGCCTTCGCGGATTTCTTTACGTTGTACACCAGCTGCATAAGCAAGCATGCCTTCTTCACCGAAGTAGCCTTTAGCAAGCTCATGTACGCTAAGCGCCGTCGTGTGATAAGTAGGTAGCGTGATTAGATGATGGAATACACCTGCTTCACGTGAGGCATCTTTTTGGAAGTTTTTAGCCGCTTCATCAGCTGCTTTGTCCAAATCAGTACCATCATAATCAGCACTCATCAAATCATCTTTATTGTATGCAGAGATATCTTTGCCTTCAGTTTCCCACTGTGCGATAACTTGCTTACGGAAGTTAAGCGTCCAGTTGAATGATGGGCTGTTGTTGTATACAAGCTTCGCTTTTGGCTGCTGCTCTTTAATACGGTCAACCATCATTTTGATGTGTTCAACGTTTGGCGTTGGTGTTTCAATCCATAGTAGATCTGCACCGTTTTCTAGAGCCGTTACACAGTCGAGTACAACGCGGTCGATGTTGGTCTCTTCACGGAATTGATATAGACCGTTTTGCAAGCGAACAGGGCGTACTAGTTTGCCGTTGTGCTTAAGTAAGCTGTCGTTTTCGTTGGCATTTTCTAAAGTAACTTCTTCCATTTCGATGAAGTCGATGTATTTAGAAGCTAAATCGCCTGGCTCATTTGATACTGGGATTTTCTGAGTTAATGATGCGCCTTCAGAGTCAGTACGAGCAACGATGATGCCGTCTTCAACACCAAGCTCTAGGAATGCATAACGGATGGCGTTTAGCTTAGAGATGAAGTCTTCATGCGGTACAGTGACTTTACCTGCTTGGTGACCACATTGCTTAGCATCAGATACTTGGTTTTCAACCTGAATAGCACAAGCACCGGCTTCAATCATTTGCTTAGTCAATAGGTAAGTGGCTTCTTCGTTACCGAAACCTGCATCGATATCAGCAATGATTGGCACAACATGCGAATCAAAGTTTTCGATTTTAGCTTGGATTTCAGTCGTGTCTTGACCCGCTTCTTCAGCAGCGTTTAGCTCACGGAAGTAGTCGTTCAATACTTTAGCATCTGCTTGACGCAAGAACGTGTAGATTTCTTCGATTAGCTTAGGTACTGATGTTTTCTCATGCATTGATTGGTCAGGTAGAGGACCAAACTCAGAGCGCAATGCTGCAACCATCCAACCTGATAGATAGATGTACGTTTTAGCGGTAGTGCCAAAATATTTTTTCTTAGCATACATGGTTTGCTGTGCAACAAAACCATGCCAAGCACCTAGAGACTGTGTGTACTGAGACGTATCGTTATCATAGTCTTCCATATCTTGACGCATGATTTTTGCTGTATATTTTGCAATATCTAAACCAGTTTTGAAACGGTTTTGAGACATCATACGTGCCGCGTCGACTTCACTGATATTCTGCCAGTTGCCGTGTTTTTGCTTTAATTCACGTACTAGATCGATCGCTGATTTATATGCAGTTGACATCTATAGTCTCCTTGGTGGGGTGTAAAAATAAATTGAATGTTGAGATAATAATTTTATTTTGCTAAAGCATTTTATTAGACTAAAAATCGTCTGTTCATATTTGATATTGGCACTGTCGGTATCTTATATAGCGTAAATATGAGAGTACATAACCAATCTATGTCTTCTTTACCCTAAACAAACTTTGTGACGAATACAACAATATTACTGAACTTGGGAGTTGATAAATAACTGTTAAATTATCTCACTTATGTGTCTTTAAAGCGCTTTAGCATTTAGTAAATAGTGGTGTCATAATTGACCGTAAGAGATGTTACAATGACGATGCCAGCTAGCAGTATTTCATTGCTGATAATACATCCTAGTCTGCGACCAAATCCTACTGTTAAGCTGAATATGATCCGCTTATAAAACTCATATTTATCGTCTGCGTTACAATCTCTTTATGGGATTTACTATAACTGCCTTACCAAGATTTATCTAATTTATGATAGTTATCTTTGGTATTTCCATAGGTTATAAACTATATATAACAGTACCTTACATCGACTAAGATGAGTTATACTTAGTATATGTTCGAATAAGTTAGACAGAAATTAGTGAAAATAGGCTGTTATTGGTCGTCACTCGTCATAACAACACAGAAAATACCAAGCTTGTCGAGGTATTTACTTAAAGTCCAAGAGAATTACATATGAATTTGCAGCGGGTTGATTTAAATCTATTAGTCCATTTAGATGTGTTGTTACGGGAAAAAAACGTCACTCGTGCAGCTGAGCAGCTTGGTATCACCCAACCTGCTATGAGCAATATTTTGCGCCGTCTGCGCAAGTTGTTTAATGACCCTCTGTTGGTTCGCTCGTCTGAAGGCATGACGCCGACAGAGCGTGCGCTTGAGTTGCAGCCGCGTATTCGTGAGATATTGGCTGATTTGACGCAAGTGCTAGAGCCGCGCACTGAATTTAGACCTTATAGCACCTCGCGTGTATTTCGTATCATGACCTCAGACTATGCAGAAGCGACCCTAGTGCCTAAACTAGTGAAAGCATTGCGTTCTGAGGCACCCAATGTTATTTTGGATTTTTTGACGCCATCAGACGTCTCCTACCGTGATATGGAGCAGGGGCGCGTTGATCTGGCAATTAACCGCTTTAATGAGATACCACAGAGCTTTCATCAGGTGCTGGTATGGCGTGATACCTTTACGTGTTTGCTATCCTCTGACAGCCCTTACGCCAATCGGTTTAATTTAAAAAACTATCTGAAAGCGCAGCATGTTTGGGTATCAAAAACTGGTATGGGCGTGGGCTTTGGGGTCAATCCAGAAAAGTCAGGTGGGCTAGGATCTATCGATCAGGCATTGCAGCGCTTAGGACAAAAACGTCAAATCAGTGTCTTTACTCGTCATTATCAGATGCCAGCCATGCTTGCTGCCAACAAGGATTTGGTAGCAACGCTGCCAACCCGTGTGGCAAGAATGCAGGCCAATAACGACAGTATTAGGATGGAAGAGCCCCCATTCTTTATTCCTGAATTTGAGCTGACAATGGCGTGGTCCCCGTTATTGCAACATCATCCAGCCCATCGTTGGTTGCGCCAACTGATCATGCATGTGGCTCGTCAAATCGTTGACGAAGAAGAGAACCCACCGCAAGAGATACCTGTGATTAATCATTTGTTTTGATCTGATAAAAATGTCATAAAGCCCCTATGATTATTTATGGGCTACTGTATCCATGATGTACTATATTAGCCACTTCTAGTCATTCTTAACTAGAAAAGCCAACCTAAGCGTTGGTTTTTTTTGGTTTATTAAAACGTCCTATAGGTGGTGAACTTTGGCAAATGGTTAGCAGTTTTCATCCTAACTAACATTTAATTATCAGACTAAGGGCATGATCTAATATTTAGACATACTTAATCAAACAGTCACACTCTTAACATCTTCAACACACTTCACAATATATTGTAAAACTCTGAGTAAAATATCTTGTTATGATAATCGCAGTTAAACAATGGCCCATCGAAATATTGAACCGTACAAAAGGTTATTCGATGGAAGCTTATAATTTAATAAAAGCATTATGATATTAACGATACAAACAACAATATTAAATATATATAAAATCAAATAACAAGGACAATAACATGTCAGATATCACTACTATCAACCCAACCACGGGTGAAGAGATTAAACATTACGATTACATGAGCGTAGAAGAAGTTAATAAGATCGTTGATGCCTCACATGAGGCCTTTTTGGCATGGCGCACTGTGAGCCACGAAGAGCGTGGCCGAGCCATTAAATCTATCGGTGATAAACTGATTGAGCATAAGGAAGAGCTGGCTAAGCTGATGACTGAAGAGCGTGGTAAGTTATATAGCCAAAGCCTGCAAGAGATTGATCTGTGTAAAGCAATCTGTGACTATACGGCCGAAAACGGTATCGAAGCACTGGCTGACGATGTACGTGATATCGAAGGCATGAGAAAAGGATTGGTTAGCTATCAGCCTATCGGCATTATCTATGGTATGCAGCCTTGGAACTTCCCAGCGTATCAGGTATTCCGCTACACCATCGCCAACTTGATGGCAGGTAACAGTGTTTTGCTAAAACACGCATCTAACGTGACAGGCTCTGGTCTATTGATTGAAAAAATATTGCATGAGTCTGAACTACCAAATGATCTTTTCCGTACCATTATCATCGGTCACGACCAGTCAGAAGATTTAATCAACAACGATAAAGTACGCGGTGTAACGCTCACAGGTAGCGATAAAGCAGGTGTCATCGTCGGTCAACAAGCGGCAAAAGCCATCAAAAAAGCAGTATTAGAGCTTGGCTCAAATGATGCTTTTATCGTATTAGAAGATGCTGACTTAGACATAGCAGTAGAGACTTGTGCACAAGCACGCCTAATCAACAATGGTGAAACTTGTGTTGCCGCAAAACGCTTCATTGTAGTCGATAGTGTATATGATGAATTCCGCAAGCGTATCGTTGAGAAGTTTGCAGGTACGAAATCTGGTGATCCTATGGATGACAGCTCAGATATCGGTCCATTGGCTCGCAAAGATCTACAAGAACAGTTACACGAGCAAGTAGAGCAAAGCGTGGCCAAAGGCGCAACAATCGCGGTCGGTGGTAAAATTCCTGATAGTAAAGGCAGCTTTTATCCAGCTACTATTTTAGAGAACGTTGAGAAAGGTCAACCTGCCTATGATGATGAGTTATTTGGTCCTGTGGCTTCGCTCATTCGTGCAAAAGACCAAGACGATGCTTTACATATCGCTAACGACAGTCGCTATGGTTTAGGCGGTGCAATCTTCTCAAAAGATACAGACAAAGCGGTACGTCTAGCACGTGAAGAGTTTGATACTGGTATGGTCTATATCAATGGTTATGGTCTAGCCAATCCTGCATTGCCATTTGGCGGCGTCAAAAACTCAGGTTATGGCCGTGAGCATGGCGGTTTTGGTATCAAAGAGTTTGTAAACATCAAGGCCGTGCATGTCTTTTAATGGCGGTTGATATTGCTGTTAGATATTAATATGGTCGTCATTAGATGACCATTGAAAAAAAAACCCAGTCACTCGTTATGAGTTGACTGGGCTTTTTATTGCATTAAATAGAACGGTAAAACAGGCAATTTGATAAGCTGAAACTTCTAAGTGTTTATAAACAGCTGTAATGGCAAAGCTGGCAAGTAACTTGTCTTAATTTCGTTGCAGGTTTCATTGCTGACTTCATTACTAGTATCCAGTGACAATACTTTATTTGCTAATAGCAAAATTGTCCAAGGCAGCAATTTATGCTCAAGTTTTTGCACACGTACTTGTAAGCTATCAGCCGTCTCTGTTTGATTGATCTCTAACAGCGCTTGAGTCAAAACAGCACCCGCATCGAGCTCAGCAGTGACGACGTGAATACTACAGCCATGGTGACGCTCTCCTGCTTGTATCGCTCGCTGATGGGTATCAAGCCCCTTGTAAACAGGCAATAGAGAAGGGTGCAAGTTAATCATCGGTGCTGGCGCATTGTCGATAAATGCGCCACTTAGTACACGCATAAAACCGGCCAACACAATCAGATCAGGTTGCCATGCTGTCAGTTGCTCGCTGGCATGAGCTTCAAAAGTTTTGATGCCCATACGTTTGCCGTTAGCAACGTGTGATAGTACTGCGACTGGAATAGCAGCATCATTGGCACGAGTGATGGCATAAGCGTCATCACGATTGCTGATGACACCTACTATATCAATCGGTAGTGCGCCAGCTTGCATGGCATCGATCAATACTTGTAGATTACTACCACTACCGGATACCAGAACGGCGATACGTAATGGTTTGATAGGTTGGTTTGACGTATCAGATACCATTAACGGTACACCACTGCATCCGCTTCGCGTGTGACCATCTCACCCAAGTTCCATGCTTTTTCGCCAGCGTCATTCAATATGTTGATGGCTGCTTCAGCTTTGTCTTTAGGCACGACGATGACAAAACCGACGCCGCAGTTAAAGGTGCGGTACATCTCGCTTTGTTCGATGTTACCTTGGGTTTGTAGCCAAGTGAATAGCTCTGAGAACTGCCAGCTGGCTGTATCAATGCTTGCTGCTAGCGTTTCAGGTAGTACGCGAGGTAAGTTATCTGTTAAGCCGCCACCAGTGATATGCGACATGGCGTGCAGGGCTGAACTACCAAGGGTGTCTTGTAGCGCTTTAATGGCTTTAACATAGATGCGAGTAGGAGCCATTAGTGCGTCTTGGATAGGCTGACCGTCTAGCTGTTCATCGCTAGTCGTCACATCAATACCGCTGACCTCGATGACCTTACGTACCAATGAGTAACCGTTAGAGTGTGCGCCACTAGAAGCCAGTGCGATCAATACATCACCTTCTGCAACATTTTCACCAGTAACCACTTCTGCTTCTTCAACCACGCCGACACAAAATCCAGCTAGGTCATAGTCGTCGTCTTGATACATGCCTGGCATTTCAGCGGTTTCGCCGCCAATAAGGGCACAGTTAGCGAGCTTACAGCCATCGCCAATACCTGTCACGACAGTCGCTGCTACATCGACATCGAGCTTACCCGTTGCATAGTAATCTAAGAAAAATAATGGCTCTGCACCGCAAACCAACAAATCGTTGACGCACATGGCAACCAAGTCGATGCCGATCGTGTCATGACGATTGAGCTGTAAGGCCAATTTAAGCTTGGTGCCCACGCCATCAGTGCCCGAAACCAATAATGGAGATGTATAACCTGTTGGGATACGGCATAGTGCACCGAAACCGCCCAGTCCACCCACGACTTCAGGACGAGTAGTGGCTTTTGCCACGGACTTGATTCGCTGAACCAAAGCATCGCCTGCATCGATATCAACGCCGGCATCTTTGTAGCTTAAAGAAGGCTTGTTACTCATGGTCATCTCACAAATTTTATAGGGAATGAAGGTCTATCAGTAGAAAAGCTGGTCGGTTGTGTTAATTGCGCACATAGTGGGCGCATTATACCCAAAAACAGACCCTACTCGCAAAGCAACTTACGAATATTTGGCTGATATTTAGTGAAGACTTGCCTTAAGTGGCAAATAAGTTGCTTAGAAACAAAAAATGACGGATTTTTTGCCGTACTCTGCGATAATGAAACGCTAAATTTATCGTTAAATGTTGCCTAATATAGTTGTTTAAATATTCTTATTCGCTAAGTGTTAATTTAATAAAGCAGATTATCTACCAAGAAGAGCAATGGATACATTTTAGAGAGCGACGCATTTAATGAATCACTGATGACGATTGTGCTTTATTGTGTGGCAGATTTTTTATCTTGTATTAATTTCACCGCGGTATTTTTCTAAATCAGCTTAATCTAGGACTACTTGTCATGATCAAACAACCAATAGATATCTTTTTCCGGCGTTTATTTATTGTCGTTGCCTTAGTTGTGGCTCTGGTTTTACTATATTTGATGCTGCCTGTTATCGTGCCATTTGTCGTGGCGTTCATGCTGGCTTATCTATTCAACCCGTTGGTAAAGCGACTGTCAAAATATATCAAGCGTTGGATGGCGATTATCATTGTTTATGCCACCATTACCTTGGGAATGGCGTTATTACTCTGGTGGTTGGTACCAACATTGTGGCATCAGCTACAAGCCGCTTGGGATTATTTGCCCAAGATATTTAATTGGTACAACCAAGTGGTGCGTGATTGGCTGGTCAACAATACCCGTATTCGACTGCCTGAATTAGAATCCAAAGCCTTTTCAGAAACACTCGTTGACTATATGCAGACGAATTATGAGTTTGCTGATGCTAGCACTATGATGAGCCAAATACTGACTTCTAGTATGAATTTCATAAATAACGCAGGTCTCATTGTATTAGTGCCTATTCTGACCTTTTATTTCTTATTTAATTGGGATCAGCGTTTGAAGACATGGAAGATGGCAATACCCACTGCTTACTGCCAACAAGTCATTGAAATAGTCAAAGAGTGTGATTTGGCCTTGATGGCGTTTATCAAAGGTCAGTTTTTGGTGATGGTGTTACTGGGTGCTATCTATGCGATACAGCTGCAGCTCATTGGGTTAGAGCTTGGTCTGATCATTGGTATGGTAGCGGGCATTGCCAGCTTTGTCCCTTATTTAGGTTTCGGTATTGGGTTCATTGCGGCGATCATTGCCTGCTTATTTCAATTTGGATTGGATTGGACCTACCTGTCCTTGATTGTTGGTGCGTTTTTAGTAGGGCAAGCCGCAGAAGGTTATATTCTGCAGCCATTACTACTTGGTGATAAGATTGGCCTATCACCGCTATGGGTGATATTTGCCGTATTGGCAGGGGCCAGTTTATTGGGTTTCGTAGGAATGTTGATCGCGCTGCCGGTGTCCGCTGTGCTGAATGTATTGTTTCGCCATGCATATGCGTACTATCGTACGACTGACTTTTATAAAGGTCGTAAGCAGTTGTTACTGTTTGAAAATAAATAAATGCGCTAACGCCCAACATACCCAGATAGATAGAGTGCAGATAGGAATAATGCGGTGAGGGAGTAACGATTGACAAGGCTTAGTAGGTAAAAGACTTGTCAGTCATTTTGTAAATATGTTATATATAGGCGCAGTATCAATGGTATGCGCTATTACTGTGATATTTTTACGTATCCTAGTGACATCTTTGCTCATGCAGGTTTTAAAAAAAATATGGCTGCCATGTCCCTCATTTTAAGCTTCAGAATCTAAATGATGACATGCCCTTAAGTTGCAATAGATTTTATGCCCAGTAATACCGACGCTAGCTCATATTGATTTATTTTACTTTTATCTTTTTATTTTTATTGCAATACGCAAAACGAGTTGATGATTCATGGCAGAAGCACAGCTAAGTCTCAACCTAGACATTAAACATGATGCAAGTCTCAGCGACTTTGCAGGTCCCGGTTGGATGTCGATTATTGATGCAGTGCGGCAACTTCATGTCGGCCTGATTGGTCAGCTATACCTGTTCGGTAGTCCTGCGACGGGTAAGTCCCATCTGCTGTCTGCTATCTGTGAATCGTTTATTGAGATGGACAAATCTGCGATTTGTTTGTCCCTTAATGAGCTGATCCAAACCGATGTGCATGTACTATCGTCTTTAGAGAATTTTGATCTCATCGCGATTGACGATTTAGAGGTGCTTGAGCAAAGCAGCCAATGGCAAGAAGCATTGTTCCATCTGATCAATCGTAGCCGTGAAGGGCAGCGTCAACTGTTGTTTGCCGCCAATAAACCCGCCGATGATTTGCCTTTTCAGCTGAGGGATTTATTAACCCGTTTGGCACAAGCGCCCACTTTTAAAGTACCTACAGGTCACGATTTAGCAGATCGTCAGGCATTATTACAGTCTATCTTACGTCGTCGCGGTTGGCAGTTTGATGATCGAATCCTCAATCATTTGCTGACAGAAGGCCCTCACCGTATCGGTGCAATGATGGAAGTGCTCAATTATATCCAGCCGATGTTCTCTAACCTTGGACGTAGCAATATATCTAAAGCAGTGATTAGCGATGCGCTACGTACCATTGACGAACAAACATTGGCAGCAGAGCTTGCTGACATCGCTCAAGAGACACAAGTGGATAGCGATTCGGCTATTCAAGACCAACATACGATGCCACTTGATTTTTAATCTGTCGCGCTAGCTGTTTCTGTGTTGAGTTGAGTCAACGATATTAGGAATCTATTAGCAAGAACACGAATCCTTTCATCCAATATGCTTTTACTATTAACGGAATAATTTATGAAATCGAATGCTTCTTTGTTAAAAAAATTGACCATTGGATCATTGTTGGTCGGTGCTACTTCGGTCTCTATGATGTCACAAGCCGCAGTGACGTTATTGGTCGATGATCATATTAAAGTAACCGCTATCAATGGGCAGGAGGTTCAACAGAGCGCTTTTCAGCCATTGACAAAGACTTTCACTCTCGAGCCGGGTCAACACGCTATCACTGCTAAATATGACCGCTTGTACAACTTGGCTCGTGATGAGCATGACTATTTGCGTTCAGGTAATGTCAGTGTGACGGCACAATTGGCTGACAATCAAACCTATCGTTTGACGATGCCCGATCAGCCAGAAGATTATGAGACTGCTAGAGACTATGCTAAACAGCCAACGCTCGCCGTACAGCAAAACAATACCGTCATTGCTAGTCAGCAAGGTATGGCTGGCAACCAGAGTGGCTTGTTTTCAGGGTTGGGTAAAGCATTGGGCGGCGTATTCGGCGGTGCAGGTGATGCAGAACTACAAAACCAACGTGCGATTGCCGCTATAGGTCAGCCAGCAACTACTGCCTCAAGTAATACCAACATGGCATCAGCAGCACCTATCAAGCAGGTTACGAGTGTGAATGCCTCTACCAATACGTTAGATACCTTTATGCAGATTTGGCTACAAGCAACCCCTGCTGAACGTGAAAAAATGCGCCAATGGATGCAAAAGTAGATCAGAGGTCTATAAGATACTGATCATAAAAAAGCACCCAGTTGGGTGCTTTTTTATGATCTAGATTTTAGTAGTTACTTAGATTTACTGGCTTAGATAGATTTAACTGGTATTAACCTAAAAATGCGTTATACATCCACACTAGTTTTTCTTGTTCTTGTACATAGGCATCTACCAAGTCGGCTGATCCTTGATCTTCGCTTTCTGCAGCGAGCGATGATACTTGACGCTGCTCTGTAATTAATGATTGCAACCCAGTGACCACGCCTTTGACACAGCTTGTGCCGTCTTTGACGTTTTTGTCTTCACTGATGCTCGTGTGCTGAGTGAAATCACTATAAGCGTGAAGCGGCGTACCACCCAAAGTCAAGATACGTTCAGCAATTTCGTCGATTTGTAGTTGTAGTGACGTATATAGCTCTTCAAATTTTGGATGCAAAGTAAAAAAGTGCTCACCTTTTACGTTCCAATGGTAGCCACGTACATTTAAATAGAACACGTGATACGTTGATAATAGATTATTCAATTGTGCGATGACTTCGCTCATGTCTGCTTTTTCTAGACCGATCTGGTTAGTAGCGTTATTAGTATTACTCATAGTATTGTCCTTATAGTGTGAGTGTTATTATGCGAGATTGAATAAAGAAGCGTCGTAGCTGTAAATAAATCGAAGTCATAATTCACATCTTCTAATTGTGACCCTATTGGTATCAGCTGTCTTTCTTCTTTTGATGCTTATAATAATAGCAAACTATTATTAATAAGTTAATTTTAATAAATACAATTTTATGATTGGTTTTATAAAACTATAATTAGCTTTCTCTACCATTACTATCGATGATAGAGAAATGCTTACCTCTATTATGCTGGTGGCTGCAAGTTTTCAGGGTTCAGACCTTTAGAAGGAATCACTTCTAGTAAATGCTGACGTACTGTATCGATCGGGAATTTCTGTGCTTTCAGACGTTTAGGCACGATTTGACTGCCTTGTTGACCCTTTAGCTCAAACATCATAAAAATATAGTCGTCAGTCTCATCCCAGCTTTTGATAGCAGTCCATGGAATAACGGCTTGCTGCATGCTACCAGCTCGCATTTGCATACCGCGCATTTGCGAGTTTTTCATCATATCAGGCTGATTGCTTGGCATCGCCATGACGAGGCCATGTTTTTGTACGCCGAGCTTCATTTGGCGCATCTCATCTGGCATTTCTTGATCAGCCACTTGTTTTTCGAATTCTCTTTTTACGTACCACTTAAAACCTAAAGTACGAGCCAATAGATAAATCACCACACCAGCGAGCATCAACCAAAAGATGATGGTTGAGTAGCCTGTCACAAAGATAAGTCCTGCAATAGCAAGTACCACAACCACTGCCATGATGATCCATTCTTTATTCTTAAAGCTTGATAGACCAAAAGAGGGGCTGGCACTGGCAAACAATTCATACTGTGCTTGATGAAATTCAGCCTCAGTTATGTTTAAGGCGACAGGTTGGAGCGTATAAGGGTACAGGGCCATAAAGGTTTCTCAAATACTTAGATTAAAAGTGTTGGATTTAAATCGCCAAAGCGGAGCGGCAATGCTTTACTTGGCTGAAAGTAAAAAAAGGTATGCGCTTATCTTACCGAAAAGTATCCCTAAATGAAACATATAAGCCGTTCTGTGCACTGATAGAGGCGATATTAATGATTTTAATAAAGAGGGGCGAGGCTTGTGGGCGCGAGCTAAGCGTCCAGATAGGCATTTGAGGCCAATATAATGGACGACAGACAATGAAAGTCATCAATGAAAATGCAATCAGCAGAGGTCAAAACATGGCCAAATCTGCTGCGTCTTGGTATTATAGCGGCTACCAGACATATTGATGCAAAACATAGCGGTGCATGCGCTAGGTAATTATTAATAATATTTTTTAACCCTTTTACTCACCTTTAGTGTTACAGGCAACTATTATGATTGATGCAAAACTCTTACGCGGCGATTTAATCGACTTACAACAGCAACTGGCCACTCGTGGTTATGCACTTGACATGGATTTTTGGCAAACGGTTGAGTCAGAGCGTAAATCTTTGCAGATCACAACTGAAGAGTTACAGTCGCGCCGTAATGCGGGTGCTAAGCAAGTAGGCGCGCTAAAAAAATCAGGCGAAGACGCCAGTGAGCTATTGGCTGAGATGCAAAGTGTCAGCGGCGAGATTAAAGCGGCTGAAGATGAATTGCGCACTTTGCAAGAACGCATCACAAAAGCTGGCATGCAAATCCCTAATATTCCAGCAGCCGATGTGCCAGTGGGTACCTCAGAAGATGATAATGTAGAAGTGCGCAAGTGGGGCACGCCGCGTACGTTTGATTTTGAGATTCAAGATCACACTTATATTGGCGAGACACTTGGTATGCTAGACTTTGAAGCTGCGACCAAGCTGACTGGTAGTCGCTTTAACGTGCTAAAAGGACAGTTGGCTCAGATGCATCGCGCACTGATTCAATTTATGCTGAATACGCATACAATGAAGTACGGCTACCTTGAGACCTATGTGCCTTATATTGTGAATTCAGACAGCCTCAAAGGTACAGGGCAGCTGCCAAAGTTTGAAGATGATTTGTTTAAGCTAAAAAATCACACAAACAATGAGGACATGGACTTTTATCTCATTCCTACTGCTGAAGTGCCAATGACCAACTTGGTACGTGGCGAGCGTTTGGATATCAAAGAGCTACCATTGAAATTCACCGCGCATACGCCTTGTTTCCGTAGTGAAGCTGGCTCACATGGCCGTGATACTCGTGGCCTGATCCGTCAGCATCAGTTTGAAAAAGTTGAGATGGTCAATATTGCCACGGCTGAGCAGTCTGACGAATTGCTAGAGGCAATGACTGGACAGGCCGAATATATCTTGCAGCAGCTTAATCTGCCATACCGCACCGTTCAGTTATGTACGGGTGATATGGGCTTTGCCGCACAAAAGACTTATGACATCGAAGTATGGTTACCGAGCCAAGATACTTACCGTGAAATCTCAAGCTGCTCTAACTGCGGTGATTTCCAAGCGCGCCGCATGGGAACACGTGTCAAAGATGGCAAGCAAACCAGCCTAGTACACACGCTGAATGGTTCAGGTTTGGCAGTTGGTCGTACACTATTGGCAGTCATGGAAAACCATCAAAACGCAGATGGTAGCATCACGATTCCAGAAGTATTGCGTCCGTTTATGGGCGGTGCTGAGACTATTTCAGTTTAAATGGTTATTTTGCTGTAATGATTTACAACGTATTACTATGGGTATTTTGATAAAATTGATATAAGTTACTGTGAAATACTCATCGCTAAGCCATGCCATTTTTTGGCGTGACTTGCATCAAATATGTTAATATTGCACTTTGATTTTATAGCCAACACGGTAAGGGCGCATTTTGCGTCCTTATTTTATTACCCTTTGAGTAAACTCTCCTCTTATCAGCCATACCCCTCATTTGAATATTAGGACACTCTATGCCAGCTCCAATTAGCGAACGTAAATTAGCCAATGCCATTCGTGTACTGTCGTTTGACGCGGTACAAAAAGCCAACTCTGGACATCCAGGTGCTCCGATGGGCATGGCTGATATTGCTGAAGTTCTGTGGCGCAAGTTTTTGAAGCACAACCCAACCGATCCACAGTGGCACAACCGTGATCGCTTTGTATTATCGAATGGCCATGGCTCAATGCTTATTTACTCATTGCTGCATTTATCTGGTTATGACGTCAGCGTTGATGACCTAAAAGGTTTCCGCCAACTGCATTCAAAAACGCCAGGTCATCCTGAGCTTGGCTATACACCAGGTGTCGAGACAACTACTGGTCCACTAGGTCAAGGTATTGCTAACGCAGTCGGTTTTGCTATCGCTGAAAAAACCTTAGCCGCACAGTTCAATCGTGACGGCCATAACATCGTTGACCACAACACCTACGCATTCTTAGGCGATGGTTGCTTGATGGAAGGTATCAGTCATGAAGTTTGTTCATTGGCTGGCACGTTAGGTCTTGGCAAACTAGTATTCTTCTATGATGACAACGGTATCTCTATCGATGGTAATGTTGAAGGTTGGTTCACAGATGATACGCAAGGGCGTTTTGAGTCTTACGGCTGGCAAGTTATCAAAGTAGATGGTCATGATGCCGATGCGATTACTCAGGCAACTGAACAGGCGCTTAAAGAGACTGCTAAACCAAGTCTTCTGATTTGCAAAACTACAATTGGTGCTGGTAGCCCGAACAAGCAGGGTCTAGCAGCCAGTCATGGTGCACCACTAGGTGATGACGAAATCGCCTTGACTCGTGATGCGCTGTCTTGGAAGCACGCCCCATTTGAATTAGATGACAAAATCTATGAAGCGTGGGATGCTAAAGCCAAAGGCGATGTACAGCAAAAGAACTGGGAAGCGGACTTTGACGCTTATAAGAAAGCCTATCCTGAACTGGCGTCTGAGTTGTTACGCCGTTTAAATGGTGATTTGCCTGCTGATTTTGATAGCCAAGCACAAGATTATATTCAGCAAACGCAAGAAGCGGGCGGCGATGTTGCTAGCCGTAAAGCCAGTCAAAACGCTATCAATACCTTACAGCCATTATTACCAGAATTGCTAGGTGGTTCAGCGGATTTAGCTGGCTCGAACCTTACGCTATTCAAAGGCGCTAAAGGTATCGAAAAAGACGCTGACGGCAACTATATCTATTATGGTGTACGTGAGTTCGGCATGACTGCGATTGCCAATGGCATCGCATTGCATGGCGGCTTTATCCCTTACGTAGCGACGTTCCTAATGTTTATGGAATATGCTCGTAACGCGGTACGCATGGGCGCACTCATGAAGCAGCGCGTCATCCATGTCTATACGCATGACTCTATCGGTCTGGGTGAAGATGGCCCAACGCATCAGCCAGTTGAGCAGTTGACTAGCCTACGTACCACGCCAAATCTACGCACATGGCGTCCGTGTGATGCGACTGAGTCTGCAAGTGCTTGGGTAGAAGCAATCAAATCTGAAAACAACCCATCAGCATTGATCTTTAGCCGTCAGAGCTTGCCACATCAAGCACGTGATAGCGAGCAAGTAGTGAACATCACTAAAGGTGGTTATGTACTAGCGAAAGAGCAGGGCGAGCTACAAGCCATCATCATCGCTACTGGTTCAGAAGTTGGCCTTGCGATGGAAGCGTATGAGACATTGAGCGCAAATGGTGTTGGCGTCCGTGTGGTCTCTATGCCATGTGCTGAGATTTTCGTAGAGCAAGATGCTAGCTATCGTGAAGCGGTATTGCCTGCCAATATCCGTGCCCGCGTCGCTGTAGAAGCGGCGCATGTGGATTACTGGTATAAGTTTGTTGGTCTAGATGGCAAAGTCATCGGTATGACCACTTATGGTGAATCTGCCCCTGCAGATCAGTTATACAAAGAGTTTGGTATTACGACTGATGCTGTGGTTGAAGCGGTAAATAGTTTAGTGTAATAAACCTAACTTAGTTAGCGTTTAAAAAAAGAGTTGCCGGAGAAATCTGGTGGCTCTTTTTATGGTTTAATCTTTGGTTTTTCTTTTGGTCTGCTTTCATCAATATGGTTATTGGTAAAATAACTGATGCAATCAGTACTAAATTCTGTGCCTCAACATAATGATTTAGTGGTAAATTAGAATAGATTGATAGCTCACAAAGTCACATTTTACGTCTTGTGCAGCTCTCATATAAAAATAAATTATATGACTACAGAACTGGAAAAATTAGATGGATAGTATCGAGCTGGCAACAATTATCACATGGCTAAAACAGATTGGACTAAGCGAAGGCTTGATAGCAGCCTGCATAATCGGAATATTTGGACTATGCGGTATTCTCATTACTCAGAAATCTAAACGCAAAAGGGAGTATGAAGCCTTTTTGAGAATAAAGTTTGAGGAAGTGGCTTTTAGACTGGTTGATTTTGCAGCCATTATTCAGGAAATTCAATCCAAAAGTTTTTCAATCAATGGCGATGAAGCTTTAGCTGTGGATGAATTTTACAGAGAAGGTGGCAAGATAGAGATATTGATAGCTTTATATTTTCCAGAGCTTGAGAAAAAATATGAGTTGTTTTTAATTGCAGGTGGAAACCTGATAAATGCACAGCATGAATATGAAACCAATCCTAGCGATAGTACTTTAGAGGTACTTAAACAGTTTGATGAAGAGTATGATCGGGTTTATAAGAGTTTTTATAAACATATCAGATCATGTTCTTCTAATTATTCTAAGTCTTTAAAGCGTCGTAAGAGAGTGCTAATTAATTAAATTTAAAGAGTCTCATTAGTACGCCTAGTACATTCTATAACCATTCTAAAGATCGCTATTATGTCCCTAAAATCCACCTTCAAAGGTGTCCTAGGCGAAACTGTCATCAACGTCGCCATGTGGTTAAAACTAGAAAAAAACGTCTATCACCGATTAAACGGTATTACCTTGCCAAGAGACAATGGCGGCAGTACCCAAATCGATCATATCATCGTCTCTGTATACGGCATCTTTGTGATTGAGACCAAAAACTATAAAGGCTGGATATACGGTAGCGAGACACAAAGACAATGGACGCAATCATTCCCAAATGGAAGTAAATTCAAATTCCAGAACCCACTGCGCCAAAATTATCTACATATCAAAACGCTCGCAGATTTATTAGGATTGGAGCTGAACTACTTCCATTCTATGATTGCTTTCATCGGTGAGTGCGAGCTGAAAACCCGTGATGAGTTACCCGAACACGTATTGACAGGTGGTATGGTGTCTTATGTGAAGAAAAAGCAGGATGAAATACTGACTGAAGACGAGGTTAAGTCCATCGTTGAGCAGATTAATAGCAACAGATTTAGTAAGTCTTGGCGCACCAATCGAGAGCATAAAGCCTATCTAAAAGACAAGCATAGCCCCTCAAGCAAACAGCCTAGCGGTAACGCTACTGATAAACCAGTTGCTAAAATGGCAAATAAACTTGCAGCAGAGTCGATAGCAAAAGAGCCCGCGAAAAGAGCTACGCTGAAAAGCCGAGAAGTGCTGCAATGGTCTGGTCAGACTGAGATTGAATCTAGTGATTTACCTATTGACAGTCTGAATACTCAGCAGACAAACACACCACATGTCAGTATATCGCATGATGTTGCTGATAAAGTGTTTTTTACGCCGTTTGAGGTTATAGAGCCTGAGCCACAGGTGGAAGCACCTGCAATATTTGAGGCGACAAACCATACTGCTAATTTGGTCCAAGCGCCAACTTGCCCGAAATGTAACAGTGAAATGGTTGAACGCATTGCAAAAAAAGGCCTGAATCAAGGTCAGGCCTTTTACGGTTGTAGTCAATTTCCTAAGTGCCGAGGTGTAGTAAATATAGCTTAACCGTTAGTCACATTATCCATATATTTCTTCCAAGCGTAAACAAGCGACCAATCGACCGTCCCATTCGCGCAGTTGTGGCTCTATCTCGCTGCATTGCTGCTTGGCATATGGGCAGCGTTTGTGTAGGGCGCAGCCACTTGGTGGGTTGAGCGGACTTGGTAGCTCACCTTGTAGCGTCAAATCATTTTTATGGCCATTTACCGTTGGTGCAGCAGCCAATAGGGCGATGGTATATGGATGTTTTGGCGCATTATAAATCGCTTCTTTCGGCCCGTGCTCGACGGCCTGACCTAAATACATGACCATCACATCATCAGCGACGTGGCGCACGACCGATAGGTTATGCGAGATAAAAACGTAAGCGGTACGATATTCATCCTGCAAATCCATAAATAGATTTAGTACTTGCGCCTGAATGGATACATCGAGTGCGGAAGTCGGTTCATCAGCGACGACGATTTTAGGATTGAGCATCATGGCGCGGGCGAGGGCAATACGTTGGCGCTGACCACCCGAAAACATATGCGGATAACGACCAGCATGTTCGGGACGTAGACCAACATTTTTCATCATCTCGTTGATTTTGTCACGCTTTTCTTCTTTAGACAATTTGGTATGAATATCCAATGGCTCAGTCAACTGATAGCCGATAGTATGGCGCGGGTTCAAGCTGCCATAAGGGTTTTGGAAGACCATTTGAATTTCGGTACGTAAATCTTTGAGCGCCTTTCTACTATAGCCAGTGGTGCCTTCATCATTGATAAATAGCTCACCATGTGTAGGCGCTTCGATCAGCGTCAGCTGGCGGGCAAGGGTTGATTTACCGCAGCCTGACTCACCAACGACTGCCAATGTCTTCCCAGCTTCAAGCTCGAACGAGATACCATTGAGCGCTTTCACGTATGCTTTTGCTTTGCCCAGACCTTGTGATACTGGGTAGTGCTTGTGTAGGTTGTCTGCTTTTAAGACCACTTTGTTACTCATACTTGGGACTCCAAAGTAGCAGCGTGAGAGGGGCGAGAAGTAATATTAGAATCAATACAACGCACCTTGCCATTGGGCGTATCTAAAATAGGTGGCGGAACTTCGCAAGCGGGCTCCTTATACGGACAACGCGGAGACAATAGGCAACCACTTGGACGATCATATTGACTTGGTACGACCCCGGGCAAGCTGTTTAGACGGTCTTGACCGATAGCGAGCTCTGGGATGGCTTGTAGCAACGCCTCAGTATAAGGGTGAGCAGGATGTTGAAAAATCTCTGGCACAGTACTGGTTTCAACCACTTGTCCGGCATACATGACCGCGACATCACGTGAGTTCTGTGCGACCAGTCCCAAGTCATGAGTGATCAATACCATCGCCATTTGCTTTTCGCGTTGCAATCGGCTCAGCAAGTCCATGATTTGCGCTTGTACGGTGACATCCAGAGCCGTAGTCGGTTCATCAGCGATCAGTAGTTTTGGCTCACAAGCAATCGCCATCGCAATCATAACCCGTTGGCTCATACCACCTGATAGTTGATGCGGATATACCTTGAGACGATTCTTGGCATCGGGCATCTCAACCAACTCTAGCAGCTCTAATATGCGCGTCTGTACTGCTGCGCCTCGCAAACCAAGATGCTTGCGTAGTACTTCGCCCAGTTGCATCTCAACGGTGAAACTTGGATTTAGGCAAGACATCGCATTTTGAAAAATCATAGAGATGTCTTTACCAATGATGCCGCGCTTTTCTTTGGCTGGCATGCTAAGCATGTCTTTATTGTCAAACACCACTCGCTGTGCGCGCACGGTCGCAGAGGGTGGCAACAGTCCCATTAGCGCCATCATAGTGACGGATTTACCGGAGCCAGATTCACCGACGACGGCGATGACCTCACCTTGTGTAATCTTTAACGACACATCATCGACTGCACGAAAGGCGCGTATCCCTTGACCGAAAGTAACCGAAAGATTTTCAATATCTAATAGTAAGGGTGATTCTTTTTTTGATGCGCCATTCATAGAAGTATGGTTGATAGGGGTTTTAATTAATGGTTCAGTCATCTTAGGTCACCTGCTTTAATTTGGGATCTAGTGCATCGCGTAAGCCATCACCAGTCAAGTTAATCGACAGGGCAGCTAAGAAAATAGCGACACCCGGCCAAATAGCGAGCCAAACATTACTCTGAATATATTGGCGTGCCGTACCTAGCATCGCACCCCATTCAGCATCAGGTGGCTGTACGCCAAAGCCTAAGAAACCAATTGCACCTGCTTCCAAAATAGCAGAAGAGAAAATCATTGTTGCCTGTACGATAAGCGGTGCCATACAGTTGGGCAAAATGGTGATGAATAATAAACGCAGTACGCCAGCCCCCATTACTTGTGAGGCAATAAAGTATTCACGTTGTAGCTCTACCATTGCCGTAGCACGAGTCAAACGAATAAAAGGCGGCGTACAGACCAAAGCGATGGTAATAATCGTATTGGTCATAGAAGGCCCTAAGATGGCGGCAATGATGATGGCCAATAGTAAGCTCGGGTAAGACATCAAGATGTCATTGACCAGCATGACCGCTTTGCCCCAGACCTTTGGCCAAAATGCAGCACTAAGTCCTAGTGAAATACCAACGATCATCGCCAAAGTGGTGGCGCTTAGACCAATAAACAACGAATAACGCGCGCCATACATCACTCGAGACAAGGTATCCCGTCCAGCATCATCCGTGCCTAGCCAAAACATCGTATTACCACCATCCAAAAAGGCAGGGGGTAATTGCTCTTGACCGGTGAATAACTCATAAGGATCGTGAGGGGCAATAGCGGGCGCAAGTATGGCCACAAGCACCATCAGTGCCAGTACAATAAAACCAAGTACCGCGCCTTTGTTACGGCAGAACGTCGATAAAAATAGCTGCCAAGACGAGGGCGGCGTGAGAGCCGCCAGCTTAAGATCAGAGGGAACAACAGAAGGCTTCATGAGCATTTCCTACAGTGGCGAACGCGTTGCAAATATGTAGAGTCGCATTTCTAGCAATCATTTAAAATGTGCTAAAAAGTCACTCAGAATCATGCAATCGCTATTCGTCACTATTTATAATATGAGTATTTATCAACGTTAGATTAAGAAGTATGTCGAATACGTGGATTGATCAGACCATACAAAATATCAATAAATAAACTAACTAAAATCAGGGCAGTGGCGACCAATAAAATACCGTTTTGTACAATCGGATAATCACGAGTGAAAAACCCATCGAGTAGCCAATTACCAACACCTGGCCAACTAAAGATGGTCTCGGTGATAATCGCACCAGCGAGCAAGGTCGCCATCTGTAAGCCAACCACGGTAACTACAGTGATCAAAGCATTACGCATCACGTGCACCATAATCACGCGGTGTGGTGATAAGCCTTTGGCACGGGCTGTACGCACATAATCTTCATCCAGTACTTCTAGCATTGCTGAGCGCGTCATCCGTGCAATCATGGCAAGCGGAATAGTCGATAAGGCAATAGAGGGCAAGATAAAGTGTTTGACCACGTTCCAGAATGCACCAGGTTCGCCTGATGTGAGAGAGCCGAGTAGCCATGAGCCATATAATGGTTGCACATCTAAGAACTGCGCGACAGAGATCACCCCAGCGACAGGCAACAGGCCTAAATAGTGAGCAAATATTCCTGTGAGGATGGGCCCTAATAAATAGATAGGCATGGAATAACCTGCCAGCGCACCTGACATGAGGGTGTAATCAATCCAAGTGCCCCGTCGCAGCGCGGCAAAGATGCCTAAGCTCACGCCAATGATACTAGCAATCACAATGGCGCATAGTGCCAGCTCTAGGGTGGGTACAAAATGGGCAAAGAAATCTTGTAATACTGGGGTGCGAGTACGAAAAGACTCGCCAAAATCACCGGTCAATATACCAGTCAGATAATCCCAATATTGGGCGACAAGCGGTTTGTCTAAACCAAGTCTTTCTAATGCGCGAGCATGTAGTTCTGGATCGACCATACGTTCGCCCATCATGATCTCGACCGCATCTCCAGGCACGAGACGAATCAGAGTGAAGGTCGATAGGGTCAAGCCAAGGTAGACAGGAATGAGAATAGCGATTCGACGCAGAATATAAAGTAGCATGGGCTGCTCAATAGTTGTGATTCAATGATAAGAGAGGGTGCAATGATGAGGGTGTCCGTGACAATGCGTTTAATGCAGATGAATACGGCTGGTGCAGGAAGTCTGACCCAGCCGAATATAAATTAAACCATTATGTATGTCGTATCGGATCTAATCAGTGAGGATTATTCGACCTTCACACCATCGAAACGTATTGAGCCAAGCGGACTGATTTTGTAATCGACCACACTAGGTGCCGTGAATACTGTCACAACCGAATGCGCCATCGTTGTCCAAGGCAACTGCTCTTTGAATATCTGCTGCGCTTGTACATATTCGCTCACGCGCTCATCTTGATTGTTAATCTGACGGGCATTGGTGACTAAGCTGTCAAAGTCTTTATTACACCAGCGCGAGTAGTTGTTACCACCGACTGCGTCACATGATAGTAGCGAACCAAGCCAGTTGTCAGGATCTCCATTGTCACCTGTCCAACCCGCTAGAATCACATCAGGCTCGCCTTTCGCGGCGCGTTTTAGGTACTCACCCCATTCATAAGTCACAAGCTTGGTATTGATGCCAATTTTGGCCCAATCTGCTTGCAGCATTTCAGCCATGAGCTTGGCATTAGGGTTGTACGGTCGTTGCACTGGCATATACCATAAGTCGATGGCAAGGTTGTCCGCGCCCGCTTCTTTGATCAGGGCTTTTGCTTTTTCGACATCATAAGGCGCATCTTTAAGCGATTCGTCGTAACCCCACTGCGTTGGCGGCATTGGATTGGTGGCTTTTAACCCTTCGCTCTGATAAACCGCATTGATGATGGCATCTTTATTAATGGCCATGTCCAATGCTTGACGAACTTTAAGATCGCTCAATTTAGGTTTTTCGACGTTATAGCCGACGTAGCCGACGTTAAAGCCGGGTTGATCAAGTACCGTTGCCTTACCAGATTTTTTGACCGCTTCAATCTCAGCAGGCTTTGGATAGGCAGAGACATGACATTCGCCAGCTTGAACTTTTTGCGCGCGAACGGCTGAATCTTTTGTGATGACAAACACCAAGTTATCGATATGGATGTCGTCTTTGTTCCAATAGTCTGGGTTTTTGGTATAACGAATCTGTGCGTCTTTTTGATAAGAGGTAAAGACGAAAGGTCCGGTACCTACTGGCTTGGTATTAATATCAGCGGCATTACCATCCGCCATCAATTTGTTGGCATATTCAGCAGAGTCGATATAAGCAAAAGGCATCGCTAGGTTTTGTAGAAATGGGGCGTTGGTCTCGCTTAGCGTAACTTTTACCGTATAGTCATCCACTTTTTCGATGTTAGAGATGATGTCTGGCAGTCCCATGCCCACAGAATACGGGAATTCAGCAGGATAGGCTTTATTAAACTCAAACTCTGGGTTGGTGATACGCTCTAGCGTAAAGAGGATGTCGTCCGCATTAAAATCGCGAGTCGGAGTAAAGTAATCAGTCTTACCGAATTTGACCCCTTTACGTAGATTAAAGGTATAGGTTTTGCCATCTTCGCTGACATCCCAGCTCTCAGCCAACCCTGGCTGGATTTCGGTACCGGCTCTTTTGAACTCTACCAAGCCATTATAGATAGGGAAGGCGCTCGCATCAAAATCAGTCCCTGACGTATACTGTGCTGGATCAAAACCAGCAGGACTGCCTTCTGAACAATAAAGCAGCGTTTTGGCCGCTTTGGCATCTGAGCTGGCAGCAGAGTCGTCAGTGGTTTTATTGTCGCCACCACAGGCACTAACACCTAATATGAGCGTCGCTAACATCGTAAGTTTGAAGAATGATTTTTGCATGATTACGTTCCATGTAATGATAAGTAGTTGCCAATATAGTGAGGGTTATATATCCAATTCACGAGTATGGCTGGCGAGCTTTTGTTTCTCTGCAAATTAGTTATTTATATAAGGCTCTCGATAGTAAAGTCATATTGTGCTTTTGGTCATATGAGCTTCAATCTAGAGTGATAAATAACATCAATATAAATAAGCCGTTCAAATATACCTTGTTAAATAGCGATAAAGCAAGACATCTGTAAGCTAATTTTATAAAAAGTATGCCATATTGAAACATTTACGACTGAATATATTAGTTTTGCTTAACGTAAGTTAATTCGTTGATATATGCTGAGATTTTATCTATAGCTCCAAAACACATGGTGCTAAGTCACCTATGTTTTATTACATGAGTACAGAAAAATTACTAAACTAATGCTCATGCGACAGAAGCATGATTTTCTTTAATCATATCTGCCAATTTTTCGGCTATCATAATCGTCGGTGCATTGGTATTGGCGCTAATCAATGTTGGCATGATTGACGCATCGATGACTCGCAATCCACTCACGCCGCGCACTTTCAATTCTAAATCGACTACAGAGCGTTCGTCTGAGCCCATTCGGCAGGTACCTACAGGATGATAGATGGTGTCTGACTTGTTACGGATATAGCCGAGCATGCCGTCTTTTTCGATATAAGGGGCAGGGTAGTCTTCGGTGATATATTCGGCTATTGGCGACTCTTGCATGATGGCACGAGTACGTTCGGCACCCGCCACCATATACTCCACGTCTTTTGGATGTGATAGATAGTTTGGGTCAATCAGTACAGCATCAGATGGATTGGCAGAGTAAAGCCTGACCGTACCGCGGCTCTCAGGACGTAGATAGCAGCTGTGGCAAGAGACGGCATAGCCGCGTCTGAGGTCACGACCGTGTTCGATTACGCGAGATATGACAAAATGCAATTGGGTGTTTGGCCACTCTTGTGGGTCATCACCGACGCTGAAGAATGCACCGGCTTCGGCATAATTGCTCGACAGTAATCCCGTGCCGTCTTTTTTCCACTGGCGAATGCTTTTGGTCAAGGTTGAAATCGAGGCCATACCAATGCCGATGACATCAGTAGTGTTAACCTCGTAGTCAAAGACCACGTCTAAGTGATCTTGTAGATTGCCACCGACATCAGGGGCATCTACTACTACGTCAATACCATGCGCCTGCAAGTGCTCGGCGGGGCCGATACCTGATAGCATTAATACTTTGGGTGAGCCAAATGCGCCACCTGACAAGATGACTTCATGGTTTGCCATGACCGTATGCTCGACACCGTCTTTTTCATAGATCACGCCAGTGGCCTGTTTGTCTTCAATGATGACACGGTTGGCTTGCGCGTGGGTAATAACGGTTAGGTTCGGGCGGCTTTGTACTGGGTGTAGATAAGCGGCAGCGGCAGAGCAGCGTTGGCCTTGTTTTTCGCCATGGAAGTGCGTAACTTGATACAATCCTGTGCCGTCTTGCTTTTCGCTATTAAAATCTGTGTTGTGATCCAGACCATTGAGAACAGCAGCTTCTACGAAGGCTTTTGAGATGTCCCGTGGACTGAGTAAATCGCTGACATGCAGCGGTCCACTATCACCATGTAGCTCGTCACTACCGTGAATATTGTTTTCAGCCTTTATAAAGTAGGGAAGCACATCATCAAATCCCCATCCAGCACAGCCTTGCTCTACCCAGCGCTCATAATCCAGCTTACTGCCACGCGTATAAATCATGGCATTGATAGCAGACGAGCCACCCAAGCATTGTCCACGTGGCTGAAAACCACGTCGGTTATTTAGATGAGTTTGAGGGGTGGTATGGAAGCACCAATTATTGAGTTTGAGTGGTTTGCCGGGGACTAGCAGAATCAGAGCAGCAGGCACACGCACTGCAAGGTCTTTACCATCGCCGCCATATTCTAATAAGCAGACACTGATATCTGGGTTTTCGGTGAGTCGGCTAGCAAGTACACAGCCTGCAGAACCGCCGCCCACGATGACGTAATCAAATGTTATGTCAATTTCCATTTTATATTCCTTATAGCATCCATGCTAATCAAAACGAGCTTTTCAAAGTAAGCTATCTTTTACAATATCCATTATTTCATTGGAATAATAAAATAAAAATGACTAAGCGGTATTAACCACTTAGAGCTCTGTTGATCACGAGATAATTTATTCAAATAAAGTTTGGCAAATAGTTAGAGCATGATTGGCTTGGTTTTGACAATCTTAAGGCGCTAAATATACGGTCTACTTGATAATGTCATTTATATTGAGCAGATTTCTGAGCGTACGATAAAGCGTTTACCTTCTGGTATTTCTAGCGAAAAACTGGCGCCGCGCCCATCAACCACATCAATGGTCAAATCCGTATTTTGCCATAATTGGTGCTGAGCTTTGCCCATATAAAATGGACAACCAGCAATCTCACCGATTAACACATCTTGACCACCCACTTTGAATTCACCTAGTGGATAGCACATGGGTGAGCTACCATCGCAGCAGCCACCTGATTGATGAAACATCAGATCACCATGCTTGGATTTCAAAAGCTCAATCAGTGCCTTACAGGCCTCTGTCGTTGTCACTTTCATCATTAACTCCTTACGTTGCCATTCTCTAAAAAAGATAAAAAATGGCGGTTAAGTGGCTTGCCAAAGTAAAAATGCAATCTACCTTGCGACAGATTGCATATTCTTTTACAGTGCCTTTTTACGTATCGTCAAAAATACGATTAGAAGAAACCCATCGCTTTAGGACTATACGATACCAGCATGTTTTTGGTTTGCTGATAATGATCTAGCATCATCAGATGGTTCTCGCGGCCAATACCAGACTGCTTATAACCGCCAAACGCCGAATGCGCAGGGTAGAGGTGATAGCAGTTCGTCCATACTCGGCCAGCTTTGATGCCACGACCGAAACGATAGGCACGAGTACCATTACGTGTCCACACCCCAGCACCCAGACCATATAACGTATCATTGGCGAGAGTCATCGCTTCTTCATCGTTTTTAAAGGTAGTGACAGCAAGCACAGGGCCAAAAATCTCTTCTTGGAACACGCGCATGTCGTTGGTGCCCTCAAAAATAGTTGGCTGTACATAATAACCGTTTGCCATGTCGCCATCATGTTTGGCAAGCTCTCCACCGACCAAGACTTTAGCGCCTTCTTTTTTACCGATATCGAGATAAGATAGGATTTTCTCTAGCTGATCTGAGCTGGCTTGTGCCCCAATCATAGTATCAGTATCGAGCGGATTACCCATTTTGATGGCTTTGACGCGAGCGATACAGCGCTTCATAAATTCATCATAGATGCTTTCATGTACGAGGGCACGCGATGGGCAAGTACAAACCTCACCTTGGTTGAGTGCAAACATCACCAAGCCTTCAACGGCTTTGTCTAAGAAGTCATCGTCTTCATCCATCACATCAGCAAAAAAGATGTTCGGGCTCTTACCGCCCAGCTCTAACGTGACTGGAATGATGTTTTCACTGGCGTATTGCATGATTAAGCGACCAGTGGTGGTCTCACCAGTAAAGGACACTTTATCAATACGTGGATTGGACGCGATTGGTTTGCCTGCTTCAACACCGAAACCATTGACGACGTTTAGGACGCCTTTGGGAAGAATGTCAGCTGCGCCTATCACTTCTAGCATATACAAAACAGAGGCAGGGGTTTGCTCAGCAGGTTTTAGTACCACACAGTTACCCGCAGCAAGGGCAGGGGCAATTTTCCAAATCGCCATGAGGATAGGGAAGTTCCAAGGAATGATCTGACCAACGACGCCTAGTGGCTCATGAAAATGATAGGCGACAGTGTCTTCATCAATTTGGCTGATACCGCCTTCTTGCGCGCGAATCACACCAGCAAAATAACGCAAATGGTCGATGGCAATTGGAATGTCAGCGGCGAGGGTTTCACGAACGGGTTTGCCATTCTCATAGGACTCAGCAATCGCGATGGCCTCTAAGTTGGCTTCGATACCGTCGGCAAGTTTAAGCAATATATTAGAGCGTTCAGTGACGCTCGTTTTGCCCCATGCATCTTTTGCCGCATGAGCTGCATCTAATGCCGCTTCTACATCTGCTTCTTTTGAACGCGCGATCTGACAGAAAACTTTACCATCGATAGGACTTGAGTTGTCAAAGTACTCGCCATCGATGGGCGGCGTCCACTCACCATTGATAAAGTTGTCGTATTTTTCGCGGAATTGGACGGGACTGTTTTCAGTATTGGGATAAGCGTATAACATTAACCACTCCTTGTTGTGTATGATGACTATCTAAAATAAGGCTATATAGATGTAGCCCCTTAAAATAGTCGGCCTTCCTGACCAAGTAATCATCCTATCGTACTGAGCTTTGGTGCAGAACGATAATGACTTTTTATAATGATATACTTTGTATCACATAACTTTAAGTTATATGATCTGTAACGGTTAAAATGGTCCGCAAAGCGAATGCAGCTGTTATAATTGTCACCCTCTATTTTGGCTTGCCTCGACTATCGACTCTGTCATCGCAGCTTTCTTTTTATACTATTGGTTGGTTTGGATTTATGCGTCAATCTTCTGCTCTTGATATCTTAAAAACAGGTCAAAACGTCTTTTTGACAGGCTCCGCAGGGTCAGGCAAGACTTACACTCTCAATCAGTACATCGATTATCTGCGCGCCCGCCGTGTACCAGTTGCTGTGACAGCCAGTACAGGTATCGCCGCCACCCATATGAGTGGTACCACTATTCATAGTTGGTCGGGTATCGGCATCAAAGATGAGTTGACAGATCGTGATTTGACCACCTTATCACGCAAGCAGTTTTTGGCCGATAGATTAAAAGATACCGCAGTACTCGTCATTGATGAGATATCGATGCTACATGCCAAGCAGATTAATTTGGTCAGCCAAGTGCTCAAGCATGTGCGCAAAAATGACAAAGCGTTTGGCGGTATACAAGTAGTGGTCGCAGGAGACTTTTTTCAGTTACCGCCCATTGGTAGTAAGGGTGAGAGTAACCGTGAAAAATTTGCCTTTATGTCTGAGGCATGGCTCGATGCCAAATTTCACATCTGCTATTTATCGGAACAGCATCGTCAGGTGAGTGATGCGGCCAATGGTGGGCTAGATTTGGACGATATTCTCAACCAAATCCGCCGTCAGGAAGTGACCTTTGAATCGATTGCCGCGTTAGAAGCCACCTATGATCAAAGCGTCGATATAAAACGCACACGCCTTTATACCCATAATCTCAACGTCAATAAAATCAATGATAAAGAGCTGGCAGCGCTAGACGGTGAGATGATGCGATTTGAGGCCACCTCTGTCGGTGACAGTAAACTGGTTGAGACGCTCAAAAAAACCGTACGGACCCAAGATGAGCTGATTCTCAAAGTGGGTGCTAAGGTCATGTTTATCAAAAATAACACCGAGCTTGGCGTCTCTAACGGTACGATGGGTGAGCTGATTGGTTTTGCAGCGGTTAAGGTTGATGATAGCAAAGACAGTAGCGATGAATTAATAGAAGAGGATAGCAGTGCCAATGATGGTGCTGATGATAAAGGCGCTGAGGCTAAAGACAGCACTAAAAACAAAAAAAGCGCTGCTAAAAAAGAAAAACCAAAAGTAAAGAAACCTACGACCCAAAAAATGCCAGTGGTCAGGCTTAATTCAGGACGTGAAGTCATTGCTGAGCCTGAAGAGTGGATCATCGAAGACGAGACTGGTGAGGTGCTAGCCAGTTATGAGCAAGTGCCGCTTTGTCTGGCATGGGCGATTACCATTCATAAGTCGCAAGGCATGACACTGGATGCCGCTGAAATTGATTTGTCGCGTACTTTTGAGCTTGGGCAAGGCTATGTGGCATTATCAAGGCTTAAGTCGCTAGCGGGTTTGCAGCTGCTGGGTATGAACGACATGAGCTTGCAGCTCGATCCACTAGCGCGCGGCGCAGACAAGCGGTTTTTAGCGCTGTCTGAGGAAGCGGATGCCAATTATGCGATGCTCGATGAAGAGAGTATGACTCAGGCACATGAGAAATTCGTTCTAAAATCTGGTGGTACGCTCAGCAAGTCAGTCATTGATGCTTATGCCAATTTACAGAAAAAGCGCCGCGAGCAACAACAGTCGCAGCTAAATAAAAAACAAAAACTCGGCAATCAAGTCTCTGATAAATCAGACAGTACATTACTAGCGACCAGAATATTATTAGAAGAGAGTCTGTCCATTGCAGAAATTTCGGAAGCCCGTCAACTGTCACAATCCACTATCATGCGTCACATTGGCGAGCTAAAGTCCCAAGACCCAAGTTTGGCTTGTGATCACTTGCGCCCAGATGATGACGTGATGACGGCGGTGGGTAATGCTTACGTAGCGATTAAAGTTGCCAATAACCCAAATGATTTTAATGATGACGGTAGTATTAAGCTACGTCCGATATTTGATCATCTCAAACAAAGTATCGACTACAACACCATTCGCTTGGCACTGATTTTTATCACACCTTAGTTTTTTATAGCGTATCAGCATGTCACTTACCATTAAAAACATCTGATACAAGCCAGAGCGTGCTGCACGTATCGCGCTCAATTTTATATGTCCTTTTATAGCGATAATTTGTTATGCCTGATTTTTCTAGCGCCACTTATCAATTAACGTCTGACCCAGTCGCAGCATTTCATACGACTGGCGAGCACACACAGCCACTGAGAGTTGCTATCAATGGTTTTGGACGTATAGGACGCAATGTACTGCGCGCTTTGTTAGAGCGATTTGAAGTGCTAGGCCGTGCGATTCATGTGGTAGCGATTAATGATTTAGCGGAAGCCGATATCCTACTGCATCTATTAAAGTTTGATAGTACGCATGGTCGCTTAAGTCGATTGGGCGTTAGTGCTGAGATGGTGGTGAGTGGTATCGATGCTGATGCTAGAAAAACCCAGCTCTGCCTGACTAAAAATAATCTAACGTACTGCATTAACATGCTGTCAGAGCCTGATCCAAAAAATCTCCCATGGCAGGAACTCGGTGTTGACGTCGTGCTAGAGTGTACGGGGCATTTTCGCTCTTATGAGCAAGCGCAACAGCATATTAATGCAGGTGCACAGCAAGTAATTATTGGTGCAGCGCCTTTTGATGATGTGGATGCTTGTATCGTGATGGGTGTTAATACGGACGAGTTAACGCGTGAGCTGCCGATTATATCGAGTGTTTCGTGCACCACGCAGGCATTGGTGCCACTGATTGACACACTTGATAAAGCGTTTGGTGTGACATCTGCCATGATGACAGAGATTCATGCGGTTACCGCTGACCAGACGGTACTGGATCAGGCGCACCGTGATCCAAGACGGGCGCGAGCGTCTGGCTATAACATTATCCCAACCACCTCTAGCAGTATCGCGGCGACAGAGCGTGTGCTACCGGCCATGGTAGGTAAGATAAACGGCCATTCGATACGAGTGCCTACCATTGATGTAGCAGCTATTGATGTCACTTTTGTTTTTGATACGCCTGATGTCACGGTTGAGGCAGTCCGCGAGGCACTCAAATCTGCCAGTCAGGCACATTTGCGTGACATCATGGCTTATACCGATGAGCCACTGGTATCCAGTGATTTTATTCATCAGACCGAGTCTTTGATCATTGATGGTCAGCAGCTCATGCAAGTGGGTAGCCAGTACAAGGTTTTTGCATGGTATGACAATGAATGGGGTTATGCCAATAGACTGCTAGATATGTGCTTGCATCTGGCTTCTAATAAAAGCCTATAGCCAATCCTTTATAAAAGCGTGACAGCGTCAACCTCGCTTGAAGTATCACATAGACATATGCACGCAGTTGTCTTGACTCTCTTTAAAACTGAATCAGCGATAGCATCAAAATAATTTAAATTCGTTCCATTAATTGCTTGCATTATCATGTTATATCGCTATAATAGTCCACCAATGGAGACGNATTTTATATCGCTATAATAGTCCACCAATGGAGACGTGGCAGAGTGGTTGAATGCACCGGTCTTGAAAACCGACAAGGGTTTGTAGCCCTTCGAGAGTTCGAATCTCTCCGTCTCCTCCAAATTCGAAAGCCGCAATCATTATTAATGATTGCGGCTTTTTTTGTTGCATTTTTATTTTATATCGCTATAATAGTCCACCAATGGAGACGTGGCAGAGTGGTTGAATGCACCGGTCTTGAAAACCGACAAGGGTTTGTAGCCCTTCGAGAGTTCGAATCTCTCCGTCTCCTCCAAATTCGAAAAATCCCCAATCTTAATTGATTGGGGATTTTTTTATGGCCTGCTTAAACTGAAATATCCATCACGCAATAGTGATAAGGCTGACTATTTCACCATCGATTGATCAAACACAATTTCCTGCCCATCAGCTAAGACAAGCGTGCCCTTACTAATCTCAATGGTCATGTCTTTGGTGTTTCTAATCGCTCGCATGACATTGATGTCTTCGATGCTACTCTCGATGATGATTTTGCCAGATTGCTCTGGTTCAACCAATGGCTCAAATTGCGTCAATGGAACATTGAAGTTTTTGCCTTGTGCAAGTTTGGCATCTTGCATGGTCAGCGTACCTTTAAAGCTCTGTATCGCAACGTCGCCGTGATTGGATAGCATGAACTGCATCTTGACTTGATTGAGACTGTCGCTATCACTGGTTTTGACAGGCAACAAGGCAACAGGATAAGTCTGTGCGGTCGCTGCTGCCTGACTGGTGACAATAAGGCTTTTTTTGCCTGTTGGATTGTTTGGATGCAAACGTTCATATTCACGCTGCTGTATAAGCGCCTGTTCAATGGTGGTACGCGGCATTGCTCCTGATTCGTAGGCCTCACTGAGTTTCATTCGGAGCATATATCGACTGAGCAATTGCTGATCTGATTTGGGCAGTTGCTCAAAAGTTGGTTTCAGCTGTTCTTGCCATTGATCGGAATCAGTCGGTATGGTTTGTTTATTTGGATCCGCTTGCGGTGAGGAGCAGCCAGATGCAGCGGTTAGCATCGCTATCATGATCGCTGACCAAAGCGCTTTGTTTAAATATTGACGTACACCCATTATCGTAACCCTCCTTGTAGATCTTTATTAGGATCAACTCTCGCAAATAGTCGCGACTATTTACTTAATATACCGTGTTTAAAGATAGGTTGTGTTTAATTATGGCTAACTAGGGCGTGTCTTCATTTCAAAAATGGTGATAAAAATGAGATAAATTGCCGTCAAACAAGGAAAATAGCGCAGATAATATTGGGATATTAACCAGCTATTTGACGATGTTTGGCAAGATTTAACCATTTTTAGCCCATTGAGATGACTATCGAGTGAATTGAAGACACGCCCTAGGGTAGCGAACGTAGTATCGTGCCAAAAAGCATCAGTGCTTTGGAATATACAAGGACAATGAACAAGGGGGAGAGATTTTAAAGCGTATCGTTGGTGTTTTGGTCTTTATAACCGCCATAAAAAAAAGACCAAGTTTGCATAAGCAAATCTGGTCTCTTTTTGAGCATAATATGTTGTCATGCTACTAATCGTTGTCTTGTAACTCAGATAATGGATGAGTGATATTATTATTGTGTGTCACTACAATGGCTTCATCAATGATGTGCTGGCTGACACCGCGTTTGCGTAGCGTCTCGATGAAGACTTCATCATGTGCGAGCGTATAATCCTGATGATCGCGATCCAAACCCTGACGAATATACAGACGAATCAGACCCTGAATGCGTTTAAAACCTAAGTCTGATGACGTCGTCCCTAGTAGCGAGATCATTTCTTCAGACAGACGGATGCTGATCGGGCGCATGATTTTTTGCGGATGATCAGAAAATCTATTTTTTATACGTACAGGTATCATAATAAACCATTACTTTTAGTGAGTAGGAGCAAAGCACTCAGACACAAACGAACCTAGTCATGACTATCCTTACCATACAACAAAAATGTTCAAAAGAACACCGCAGCTATATTAATATTATTGACAGTAAATATAAAAGAGACAACAATAAAAAAACCTCCATCAGAGAGTGATGAAGGTTTTTAGTATATGGCTCTCCAACCTGGGCTCGAACCAGGGACACACGGATTAACAGTCCGTTGCTCTACCAACTGAGCTATTGGAGAATAGATGGTCATAACAGCAAGTTATTTACGCTTTATACAAGAGCAATTACTTGGCTTGTTTGCGTTATGTGGGGCACATTTTAGCCAAGTCACTAGAGGCTGTCAACCTTATTATGCGATTAATCATAAATATTATCGAAATATCGTAATAATAAGCCTCTATCCCTTATTAGATGGGCTATTTGGATCTAAATAACGGCGAACCCTAGACGCTACTATATATAAATGGTTCAAGGCATTTGCAAACGACGTCATTTATTAGAGAAAACCAGAGAGCAGATAGCTAACTTAATGACCAATCTTTCTCTAAGAATAATCTAACCACATAGAATGTCTATTTTGTGCACAGACCTGGTCTCTACACAGTCTGAAACAATAAACTGGACAACAGTGCTTCACATTGCTGGATTATTTTTGTAAAATACCGACCATACGGTATCTTTTATGTGATTGCTGCTTGGTTATGTCTGATTAAGACTGATACTCAACCAAGACTGACACTGAGTCTAAAAAGTATGCTGAATCCAAGATAGGTGTTTTAAATATGAGCCCTACCGCTATTGCCTATAGTTATCTCGCAATCGCTATTATTTGTGAGGTCATAGGAACGACTTTCTTAGTAAAGTCAGAGCAGTTTACGCGACCAGTACCGACCTTAATGATGGGTGGGCTATATGTTATCTCATTTTATTTATTGGCCCAAACGCTAAAGACCATACCGCTTGGGATTGCCTACGCGCTGTGGGGCGGGTTAGGAATTGTGCTGACATCACTGGTAGGCTTAGTATTTTTTAGGCAAAGCCTTGATACGGCAGCCATGGTAGGTATTGCTATGATTGTCGGCGGTGTCGTGGTGATGAACTTACTTTCTAATTCTGTGGTGCACTGATAGAGAGATAAAAATGGATGTTGAGACAAAAATGAAATCAGAAAACGCCTATAAACGTAAAAAGCAGCCGGAGTTTGTCCGTCGCTCACTCCTCGATCAGGCAGCACGCATCACATTAGAGCAGGGCTTATCCAAGGTGACCTTTCAATCCGTTGCCGATGCTGTTGGCGTGACCAAGGGCGGTGTCATGCATCATTTCGCGACCAAAAATGCATTGGTTTTAGAGGTGTTTCATGATGCGATGGCCAAGTTTGAGTCAGAAGTCCATCACGCGATGGCAAAAGACCCTGTCAGTTACGGCTCGTTCACCCGTGCTTATATCGATGCCACCATCAGCCTAGGCGAAAAAGGGCAGGCAGAGTTTGACAGTCAAGCGACACTATATGTGCTGATGCTAGGTGATCGTGAGCTGCGCGAGCTTTGGGCTAAGTGGGCAAACGAGCAATTACAAAAGCACGAAGCCACTGACAATACTGAAACGTTATGTATGGTCCGTTTGGTCGCTGATGGTATTTGGCTCTCTGACTTTTCAGGTATCAATATCTCGGACAAAAAATCTTTACGTGAGCGGTTAGTGAAGATGACGCAACGTGAGAACGAATAGAGCTTCATGATTTACTAAACAAACAGTTCACAACAGACACTAGTTAGATTTTTAAAACTTAAACAATGACGACGTTCTTTGGTATTAATTTTTTATAAAGCTTTTGCCAATCGTCTCAAAGGACATTTATGACCATTTCAAACGACATCAAAAGTATCATCGATTTAGAGCAAATCCAAACCGCTTACATCAATGGCCGTTATTTGGCAGTTGATGACTCATCATCTACTTTTGAAGACATCAACCCAGCGACAGGTGAAGTGCTAGCGACCATTCAGCAAACCAGTAGTGAGCAGATAGATGAGGCGGTAAAAGCGGCACATAAAGGTCAAAAAGTTTGGGCAGCGATGACAGCGGTTGAGCGCGGTCGAATCCTATCAAAAGCAGTCGAGATACTACGCGAGCGTAATGATGTACTGGCATTGCTCGAAACGAAAGACACTGGCAAAGCGTACTCTGAGACAAAATATGTTGATATTGTCACGGGCGCTGATGTGGTTGAGTACTATGCGGGTCTTGCACCAATGATTGAGGGTCGTCAGATTCCATTGCGTGATACCAGCTTTGTCTATACTCGCCGTGAGCCACTTGGCGTAGTCGCAGGTATTGGTGCATGGAACTATCCAATTCAAATCGCGATGTGGAAGGCTGCACCAGCATTGGCTGCTGGTAACGCGATGATCTTTAAGCCGTCAGAAGTGACACCGTTAACTGCATTGAAACTGGCAGAAATTTTGACAGAGGCAGGCTTGCCAGATGGCGTATTCAACGTTGTGCAAGGGAATTATGAAGTGGGAGAGGCCTTAACTCAGCATCCTGATATCGCCAAAGTCTCGTTTACCGGTGGCGTGCCGACAGGTAAAAAAGTCATGTCGAGCGCGGCATCATCGTCTCTTAAAGACGTGACATTAGAGCTGGGTGGTAAGTCACCATTGATTATCTTTGATGATGCGGACATCGATACGGCGGCGGACATCGCGATGATGGCGAACTTCTATAGCAGTGGTCAGGTATGTACCAATGGTACGCGCGTGTTCATTCCTAAAGCCATGCAAGCTAAGTTTGAGCAAGCAATTTTGACGCGTGCCAATCGTATTAAGCTGGGTGATCCAATGGATGAAAACATCAACATGGGCCCACTAGTTAGCTTCCCGCATATGGAAAGAGTACTTGGCTATATCGAGCAAGGTAAAGCCAGTGGTGCACGCTTGCTAACAGGTGGTGACCGTGTGACAACAGGCGAATTGGCAAATGGCGCATTCGTTGCCCCGACGGTATTCACTGATTGCACCGATGACATGACTATCGTACGTGAGGAGATATTTGGCCCAGTGATGTCCATATTGACTTATGAGACTGAAGAAGAAGTTATTCGCCGCGCCAATGATACCGAGTATGGTTTGGCAGCTGGGGTCGTGACTGCTGACTTGACCCGAGCACATCGAGTCATTGCTCAAATTGAAGCGGGTATCTGCTGGTTAAATACGTGGGGCGAGTCGGCAGCACAGATGCCAGTCGGCGGTTATAAACACTCTGGTATTGGCCGCGAAAACGGTATTGAAGCGCTTGATCATTATACTCAGACCAAATCTATCCAAGTAGAGTTGGGCGCGTTTGAATCAGTCTTTTAATCAATCTTATTGAGAAAGTTTTTGATCAGTTTTTTAATCAGTAAAGTAGTTCAGTAGAGCTAATTTGTTTTTTGTTCGACTTTACTGATAGTAAATGATTTATTTTTCAATATTATGGAGTATGTTATGACATCAACCACACCTGAGTATGACTATATCATCGTTGGCGCAGGCTCAGCGGGCAATGTACTGGCCACGCGTTTGACCGAAGATGCCAATATTAAAGTGCTACTGTTAGAAGCTGGTCGTCCAGATCACCGTTTGGATTTTCGCACGCAGATGCCAGCCGCGCTTGCCATGCCGCTACAAGGAACAACTTACAACTGGGGCTACAAAACAGATCCTGAACCGAACATGAATAATCGTGTCATGGACTGTGGTCGCGGTAAAGGGCTTGGCGGCTCGTCATTGATTAACGGCATGTGCTATATCCGTGGTAATGCACTAGATTTTGATGACTGGTCTCAGCTAAAAGGCTTGTCAGATTGGACGTATTCTGACTGCCTGCCGTATTTTAAAAAATTAGAAAACCGTGATGCGGGCGAAAACGACTATCATGGTGTGGGTGGCCCTGTTGAGATGACCACTTCAAAACCAGGGGTCAATCCACTGTTTCAAGCGATGATTGAAGCAGGTGTGCAAGCTGGCTATCCAAGTACCGACGATTTAAACGGTTATCAGCAAGAAGGCTTTGGGCCAATGGACCGTTTCGTGACGCCTAATGGTCGCCGCGCTTCAACGGCTCGTGGTTATCTTGACCGTGCTAAGCCGCGCAGCAATATCACGATTTTGACGGGTGCATTGACTGATGTAATCTTGTTTGATGGTAAGCGTGCTATCGGTGTCAAAGTCGAGCATCAAGGTCAAACCAAGAACTTTCATGCCTCTCGTGAAGTCATTGTCTCCTCTGGTGCGATTGCTTCACCACAATTATTGCAGCGCTCTGGTATTGGCCCTGGTCAATGGCTAAAAGATTTAGGTGTCAATGAGATTCTGGATTTGCCAGGTGTTGGTAATAATCTGCAAGATCATTTAGAGCTGTATATGCAGTATGAATGTAAGCTGCCAGTGTCGATTGCCCCTGCCAATAAATGGTGGAACAAACCAGCCATCGGTGCTGAGTGGTTATTCAATGGTACGGGTCTTGGCGCGTCAAATCAGTTCGAAGGTGGCGGTTTTATTCGTACCGATGAGAAGTTTACCCATCCGAATATTCAGTATCACTTCTTGCCATTAGCAGTACGTTACGATGGTCGCAGCGCGGTTAAATCGCATAGCTTCCAAGCGCACGTGGGCTCATTACGCTCGCCCAGTCGAGGCCGTGTCAAACTGACTTCAAAAGATCCAAGTGCTCATCCGAGTATCTTGTTTAACTATATGTCTCATGATCAAGATTGGCAGGAGTTCCGTGCTGCCATGCGTACAACGCGCGAAATCATGCATCAGCCAGCGCTTGACCCTTATCGTGGTCGCTCGATCGCACCAACCGATGATCTAGTGACCGACGCGCAGTTGGATGAGTATGTCCGTAATCATAGCGAGACGGCTTATCATCCATCTTGTACTTGTGCGATGGGTGAAGACAATGATTCGGTCGTCAATGGCGAAGGTTTGGTACACGGTATCGATGGTCTGCGAGTCGTTGATGCCTCTATCATGCCAAATATCATCAGTGGCAATCTCAACGCAACCACGATTATGTTGGCAGAGAAAATCGTTGATAAGATGCGCGGCGTACAGCTACCACGCTCTACGGTAGACTATTATGTCGCCAATGGTGCACCATTGAGAGCTGAGCCAATGCGTGCTTATGGTTCTGTTTAAATTAAATATTAATAAGAAGGCCTTTTTATAAAGGTCTTTTTTATCCCCGCTCATGTTTTAGAAAATGAATACCATTAAGATTGATTTCTTAATGACTTACCTTGTTGCTTAAGTGCTAATTATTGAAGTAGTAATTACTGAAATGGTCATTACTTGAGCAGCAAATCTTTATTTATTGGTACTACTTTGTGCGTCATGCGGTTATATATACTTTGGGTGACTACTTAGGTAACTATAAGTCATAAAGTTATGACGGACAAAGCAATATCAGACCCTGTTTAATTTACCTATTGAGGTCTTTTATGTACAGCTCGCCATCAAAGGATGCGACAAAACCCCTGACTCTAAATAAGACGGTTTTTTTAGGCTCAGCTATTATTTCTATTTTATTGATAATTTGGACGATTGCGTTTCCAACTTATAGTGAGACATTGTTAGGCTCAAGCATGACTTGGGTATCAGATAAATTTGGCTGGTACTACATGCTGGTGGTTGCCGCTTATAGTATCTTTGCTTTGTTTGTCGGTTTTTCTAAGTATGGTGATATCAAGCTTGGGCAAGATCACGAAAAAGCACAGTTTCCTTTCCTAGCATGGGCGGCGATGCTGTTTTCCGCTGGTATCGGTATTGACTTACTGTTCTTTGGTGCCTCTGAGCCTTTGATGCATTATTTGACACCGCATACTGGTTTAGAACCTGCCAGTGCGGAGGCTATGCGTGAGGCACTCGCGCAGACCTTTTTGCATTGGGGTCTGCATGGTTGGGGTATTTATGCCCTAATCGGTATGGCATTGGCATACTTTGCTTATCGTAAAAACATGCCATTGGCGCTACGTTCGCCGTTGACACCTATCTTTGGTGAACGCTTAATCAAAGGCTGGCTTGGTGATGGTATTGATACCTTTGGTGTTGTTTGTACACTCATGGGTATCGCCACCAGTTTAGGTATTGGGGTATTGCAGGCCAATGCTGGCTTGACCCATGTGTTCGGTATTGAGTCTAGCAAAACAGTTCAAACGATCATCATCATTGGTGTTGTTGCCGCGGCAGCTGTCTCTGCGATGACGGGTGTCGAAAAAGGCGTACGTCGTCTGTCTGAATTTAATATGCTATCGTCGATATTGCTACTAATTGCCATATTGGTGATGGGCAATACGGTTTATCTGCTTAATACCTTTACTCAAAATATCGGTCAATATTTCCAAACCATCATTTATAAAACCTTTGACGTTTATGCTTATGACGGTGCTGCTGGTGCCGAGTGGAAATCTTGGTGGACGATATTTTTCTGGGCATGGTGGGTTGCTTGGGCACCATTTGTCGGTCTGTTTATCGCGCGTATTAGCCGTGGCCGTACGTTACGCGAGTTTGTATTTGGCGTGATGTTCATTCCGCTTGGGTTTATTTTTGCATGGTTCTCTATCTTTGGTAATTCAGCGATAGATTTGGTTGCCAATGGCGCAACAGAGCTTGGCGAAATCGCGGTCAATGATGCTGCAATGGGTATGTTTGCGTTGTTTGAGTATTTTCCTTACAGCGATATTTTATCATTCGCTGGTGTGATTATTGGCCTTATCTTTTTTGTGACCTCAGCTGATTCAGGCGCGTTAGTACTAGCGAACTTGAGCTCACGTGGCATGACCAATGATACCGATGCTCCTGTTTGGTTACGTCTGTTTTGGGCAGCAGCCACTGGTCTTATTACCTTAGGATTATTGTTTGCAGGTGGTTTTTCTTCACTACAGTCCGTCTCTGTCATTGCAGGTTTGCCATTCTCTGTCATCCTTGTGCTCTATATGGTGGCGATGTGGAGGTCATTAAAAGAAGAAGGCAATAAACGTAAGGCCAGTACGATTGGTACAGCTAACGTGCTAGATAGTGGTAAGAGCTGGAAAGCACGCTTGCAACGTATTGTCAGTTTCCCTAAACATGCACAAGTGGAACAGTTTTTACAAAATGTGGTCAGACCTGCCATGACGGAAGTTGAAAAAGAGTTTGCCGCAGGCGGTCTAAAAACGTCTTTGGATATCCGTAACCCTGCACATATCGGACAAGATATAGATGAAGGTATGGATGAGAGTAGTGGTCAAATAGATGGTCTAAAATTGCGAGTTGGACATGGCGATGAAGATGACTTTATTTATGAAGTTAACTTGATTAAAGCGGAGCGTCCTAACTTTACATTGAGCACCTCAACTAAGAATGCAGAGTATTATTATCGTGCAGAAGTGTTCTTGAGCGAAGGCTCGCAAGAGTATGACTTGGTTGGCTATTCCAAAGAGCAAGTATTGGTCGATATCTTAAATCAGTACGAGCGCCATTTGCAGTATCTACATTTAGAGCGTTAATTGGTTTACAAACACGTTCTGAATATTTAAGTAAAAATATTGTAAGAAATAACCCCATAAGTTGAATTCAGCTTATGGGGTTTGTTTATGCCTCACAACCTAAATGATGACACGCTCTAATAAAGCGCACCAATATAAGGTAAAATTCATTTAGACCGCGTCGATACGTGGTAACGCATCAGTAAAGGATAGGTTCGTGACCAAATTAAAATACATCGCTCATTATTCTGAGCAAGTTCAAACCCAAGCCGCGCTACTCATTAGCGATGGTAACTTGGGCGCCTATCTAGAAAAAAAGTATCCCACTCAGCACCAAATAAAAAGTGATAAGGCTCTTTATCAGTATATCAATGATATTAAAAACCAGTATATGCGCAAAGTGGGACAGCTATCGAATGTCAGCTATAGCAGCAAGTTAAAAGTTCTCAAACATGCGCTAGGTATTCATACCACCCAGTCTCGCATACAAGGCAGTAAGCTGAAATCGCACAACAGCATTACGGTAGCGAGCTTGTTTCAAGAAGCGCCACCTGAGTTTTTACGCATGATTGTCGTGCATGAATTGGCGCATTTTAAAGAGCATGAGCATAACAAAGCGTTTTATCAATTATGCTGCCATATGGAGCCTGAATATCACCAGTTTGAGCTAGATACGCGGCTTTGGTTGCACTGGCGAGAGTTGTAGCCTCAATAGCAACCCTAATAAGGTTCATAGCAATCTTAATAGTAATCTTAATAACAGCCATATAAATATCGTGTCCTTTTCTGTAGCATCATCTGAGCCGCTAGGGCGTGTCCTCAATTCAATTGAGCATATCTAAACGGGCTAAAAATGGCTAAATTTTGCCAAACATCGTTAAATAGCTGGTTAATATCCCGATATTATCTACGCTATTTTCCTTGTTTGACGGCAATTTATCTCATTTTTATCACCATTTTTAAAATGAGGACACGCCCTAGAATTACGTTATAATCCTAACCAAATAATCTATACCCCAAGTCAATAAAAGGTTGTAAGCAATGATTAATACCAAAATATATAAATCTATTTATAAATTGGCAGAAGAGTTACTAGAGGCTGACCGTATCGGTAATCAAGAAAAATTTGATGCGTTTTATGCTGAGCTAAAAGCCATCTGTACGGATAACGAAAACACAGACAAAGATCATCCAGAGCAGTGGGAAACGCTTGCTGACTTTACAGAAGATTTGGACGAAGCACTGGTCATTTATGACAAAGCACTAGCCAAAGCCACGGCGATCAATTCAAAAGATCATCTGTCGTCGATTGCTTTTTCTATGGCGGTATTACAGCTTGAGACAGGTAACAAAGAAGCGGCTATTCAAAGTCTACAAAACGCCAAAATCACGGCAAATAAGATTGAAGATAAAGAGTTTAAAGTTGAGATAGATGAGATGCTGACTAAGTTGTTGGCTGAGTAGTTTTGCTCGAACAATTTTGATCGAGTAGTCCTGATTAAATGTACTTAATGAGATAGGACAAATTTGATATGCAAGAAGTACCTATTGCGATTATCGGCGGTGGTTTGAGTGGGCTATATGCTGCGTTTTTATTAGACCAAAAAGGCATCGACTATATACTGATAGAGGCTCGTGATAGATTGGGTGGGCGTATCACTGTTGCCAAATCATCAGTGGGTCAGAATGTTAGCGGTCAAAGTGTCGATCATGATAAATCAAACGATGGCTTTGATTTAGGGCCGTCGTGGTTTTGGCCAGAGTATCAGCCGCAGTTGAGCAGTCTTATCGAAGCATTAGGTTTACCACGTTTCGCTCAGTTCGAAGAGGGTGATATGATGGTTGAACGTGGTGCCAATGAGTTGCCTATTCGTGCGCAAGGTTATCAGAGTTCGCCACCATCTATGCGCCTCGTGGGTGGAATGACGGCGCTAACTGATGCTTTATACGCTCGCTTGGATGCCAAGCGTATCGTAACGGGACAGACAGTAAGGCGCTTAACCAAGGCTGGTCAGCATATTAAAATAGACAGCGAATATGGCTCTGAACATATCAACGCTGGTCAAATAATCACTTATCAAGCGCAGCATGTATTACTTGCGCTACCACCGCGGTTGGCGGTTAGTAATATCGTATTTGAACCTGCTTTACCGCAAGATTTAGCGATAGAGTGGCAAGAGACCGACACTTGGATGGCACCACATGCCAAGTATGTGGCAGTCTATGATTCGCCCTTTTGGCGAGATAATGGTCTCTCGGGTGCAGCACGAAGTGTGATAGGGCCGCTTACTGAGATTCATGATGCCTCGTCAGAAAAGGGCGAAGGCGCGGTGTTTGGTTTCTTTGGTGTTCCCGTTAATGTGCGTCAAAGCGTTTCAGAGATGGAGTTGAAATCACATTGCCGCGCGCAGATGGTACGCCTATTTGGTGTGCAAGCAGACAAACCAAAGGCTGAATATATCAAAGACTGGTCTCAAGATGTATTTACCGCGACAGCTGCCGATGCGAGTGGCTCAGGGCAGCATGCTGTAGCCCCGCCATCAAAACCAAAGACAGGCGAGTGGCAGGACTGTCTAACAGGTTGCGGTAGTGAGTGGTCAGTGCCGTTTTCTGGCTATGTCGCTGGGGCTATTGACGCGGCAAGCAAAGCGGTACAAAGCTTATAGGATCGTTGATGAGTGAGTCTGCGGAACAGCAAATATCTCGCAACCGAAACACATGGCTGATTCCTTTTGCTTGCTTGTTGACTGGTGGGGCACTCACTGGTATCTCGACCAATGTGGCAAAGTACGCTATCGATGTCGGTCTCACCCCATTAGGATTTTTGTTTTGGTCGATTACTGGTGCTGCTGTTATTTTATTACTAGTAGCGCTCATCAGAAAAGAACTCCCTCCTCTTAATGCTCGTAGCTTAGAGTATTATTTTGTTGCGGCGCTTGTCAGTGTCGCGGCCGCCAACTTATTATTATTCTCTGCCATTCCTCATGTGGGCGCAGGTTTTGTCGCCTTAATCCTTTCATTACCGCCACTGCTAACTTATCTTGGCGCGCTGATACTACGTATAGAGCAATTTTATATTGTTCGTGCGCTTGGGGTCATCGCAGCACTCATCGGGGCAGGAGCATTAGCCGTGCATAAATTCTCTGCGCCAGATTCTAGTGTATTTTGGATTTTAATCGCGCTTTGTGGTCCAGTGCTACTCGCTATGGGCAATATATATCGGACGTTACGCTGGCCTGATAATGCGTCTTCTGGCGCACTCGCTCCAGGTATGTTGATGGCGGCAGCGTTGCTGCTAGGGTTATTTAGTATGATGTCAGATTTCTCTATTGCTGTACCTTTAGAGAATTGGCTACCGCTAAGCATGATAGCTATACAAGCATGCGTATTTGCTGGACAGTTTTTACTGTTATTTTTATTGCAAAAGACAGGTGGGCCCGTGTTACTAAGTTTGTTAGGTGCGGTAGGGGCCATCGTGGGCGTACCCGTCGCTATTTTTTTGCAAGGGGAGAGTCCACCAGAGGGTTTATTTTTAGGTGCGACTTTAATTGCTATTGGCGTGTCGTTGGTGACATGGGGCGGTGTAAAAATGACAGCACTCAAAAAATAACCGTGCTAATAGAGCCGTTATTAGGTACCGTGCCATTGATATCTCTATATCCTTGCGAGTATCTTTTATCCTGTTTTGAGGGTTGGTGTCTAGATGATAAATACTTGCTAGGGCCTAATAATTGGTTACGATTAACTTAAATCACTTTTTGTGGATACGACAAAAAAGGAGTATAAGTATCGTGGTTATTGTTGTCATGGATTCAGGCTATGAATGCAGCCGCGCGTTATCGCTTACTGAACAATTTTACCATTCTCATTAGTGTCATTGGGGTAGCTATTGCTTTGTTGGATAGTGGTTTTACGCTACCGACATGGCTACAGCAAGTATTCCATATTTTTTATTTGGTGATTATTTTTATCGGTCTTGTGGTGACTGTTGGTCGCTACATATATACAAAAAAGCCGCTGACCTTTAATAAAGTGGCTGTCTTTGACGCGCTGACCAGCATTGCGATTGTCATTTTATTGACCGCGCATTTCACTGACTTAGTACGCTCAGGCTTGGATGCTGCCGTTGATGGTTTTGTCGCGATAAAGATCGCCGTATTTGTCACCTTTATTCGCGAACTCTCCGATCATAATTTCAACCTCAATCGTACCTTTCTACATCCTGCCCAATTCTTTATTCTAAGCTTTTTAGCCGTCGTGCTGGTTGGTGCCTTGCTATTGATGATGCCCAATGCGACGACGCAGCCGCTGTCTTTTGTTGATGCGCTTTTTACTGCGACCAGTGCGGTCTGTGTAACGGGACTAATCGTCGTAGATACGGCGACCTATTTTACGACTTTTGGGCAAGTCATCATTATGGGGCTGATACAAATCGGTGGCCTAGGTATTTTGACCTTTGTGACCTATTTCAGCTACTTTTTTAAGGGCGGTGTCAGTTACGAGACGCAAGCAAGTATCAGCGAGATGTCCTATATGCATGGTATGAGTGATGTGGTATTGACACTCAAATCCATCTTGTATGTTACCTTTGCGGTCGAGGCGGTGGCAGCAGCGCTGATCTATATCAGTATTTATGACATGCCCAATATGGATTGGTCTGAGCAACTCTTCTTTTCTGTTTTTCATGCGATTTCTGCTTTTTGTAATGCGGGGTTTTCTACATTTACGGCAGGCTTGTATGATGATTCCTTACGCTTTAATTATCCGCTTCAGTTGATTATCGCCATGACATTTATCTTTGGTGGCATGGGCTTTACCATCGTGGTCAATGTACTGCGGTATCTGCGCCACCGTGCTGAGCGGCTGATCTATCGCCATGACCAACGCTATATCTATCAACCTTGGTTACTCAATATTAATAGCCGTATTACTTTGATCACGACAGGGGCGTTGTTGCTGATTGGACTGATTGGTGTGATGATATTTGAATACAATCATGTGCTCGCTGACCATACCAGTTTTTTTGGTAAGCTAGTGACGGGCTTCTTTACTGCAGCGACGCCGCGTACAGCAGGATTTAATGTCGTTGACATGGGAGAGCTCACGTTTCCAACGATTATGCTGACGATATTTCTGATGTGGATTGGTGCATCGCCAAACTCGACAGGCGGTGGTATCAAGACCAGTACCTTTGCCATTGCGCTATTAAACACGTTGAGTCTGGCACGTGGGCAGACCAAGATAGAGGTGTTCAAACGGCAGATTGCTGAGATTTCCGTCCGCCGCGCGTTCTCTATTATGTGGTTGTCGTTACTCGTCATCGGTACGGGCGTGACACTTATTAGTTATGACCAGCCAGAGCTTGATTTGATTAAAGTAGTGTTTGAATGTTTTTCAGCCTACAGCACGGTGGGGTTGAGTGTGAACTTGACGGCGGACTTATCTGATTTTAGTAAAGTGGTGGTGTCGGTCATTATGTTTGTGGGTCGTGTCAGTATGCTCACGATATTTATTGCGCTGCTCAAAAACATGCGCCAACGCAACTATCGTTATCCCACTGAAGAGATTACCATTAACTGATTCGTCGCAAACAGTCTGTTACCCTCTTAAAGTGAGCAAAGACACACTGACAAACAAGCATTAATAAATAAGTGCTAATAAACAGACACTAGCAAAAAAATACTAAAAAAAGGTCATTAAGATTATGAGATATATCATCGTAGGATTGGGGAACTTTGGGGCATCGCTAGGATCGGCGTTGACCAGTCAAGGTCATGAAGTGATTGCGATTGACAGCAGTATGCAAAGGGTCGAAGCTTATAAAGAAGTCATCTCACACACCCTATGTATGGACGCGACAGACGAGTATACCGTCAGCGGCTTACCCATCATTGATACCGATATTGTTATCGTGGCCATTGGAGAAGACCAAGGCGCAAACGTCATGGCAACCGCGCTATTCAAGACCCTAAAAGCGAAACGTTTGATCAGCCGCAGTATCAATCCGCTGCATGAGAAAGTTCTGCAAGCCATCGGTGTTGATGACATTATTCATCCTGAAAAAGAAGCGGCCACTCGCTGGGCCAAACGCCTGTCGTTACGCTACTTTATTGATTCATTTGAGCTGAGTGATAACTTCAGTATAGTAGAGATTAAGATTCCAAACGTTTTGATTGGTAAGACCGTTGATGAGTTACAGTTAGAGCAAAAGTTCAATATCCGATTGCTTAGTACATTGCGCTATGAGTATTATGAAGACAGCTTTGGTCGCACACAGAGTAAGCCTAGTATTCAAGGTTTGGCAATGCCTGAGCAAGTATTGCGAGACAAAGATGTATTAGTTATTTATGGATATAACAAACACATCAACCAGTTCTTACGTAGTGTGGGTGTGAAAATCAAATAACGGTATGCAATAGCGCTAAGAAGATAACATACAGGGGAAGTTTATGAGTCAATACCGCATATCTGTTCTACTAATCGCTATGACAGTATTGTTATCAGGGTGCGATAAATCAGCACAAGACCCGAACGTGATGTTTTCAGAAAAGCACCAAGACCCGATAGCTGAGCTTGCGGTGACTGATAAACCAGATCATAGTAAACTGGGCTATCAACAGACTTTTTATGTGCCTATCTATTCCGATATTTATTCTGATAGTGAGAACCAAAAAGTATTGTTGTCTGCCACGCTTAGCATACGCAATACCACCCTAAAAAACCCCCTGTATATCAATAAAATTGACTACTACAATACCAATGGCGATTTTGTAAAATCATACATCGATAGCCCGATCAAGCTACCACCAATGGCGACGTTGAATTATATCATTGAAAAAGAAGACGATAGTGGCGGCTCTGGTGCCAATTTTATTATTGATGTCGAGGGTGTGGATGACACTGTCAAACCAGTGATTGAAGCCATTATGATTGGTAATTTTAGCAATAAAGGCTTTGCGTTTAGTACAGAAGGGACACCAGTAGCACCCTAACTAATATAGTCAATCCTCTGTCATAAAGTGAACACAGTATTAGGGCGTGTCATCAATTAGCACATTCATACATGTAATGGCCTTAAAATGGCTCAGTTTTGCTAAACATCGTCAGTAATTTTGTCAATCTGTTCATATCAATAGGTATTCATGGAAGCAAAATATTCATACAAGGAAGTGTTATGTCTGCAACCAAAGAAGAAATCAACGCCTTTATGGCACTCGAGTTCCCACAAACCAAATGCATCGTCGAGACTGTCAATGAAAAGGGCGCGACCTTATCACACGATATTGGCATAGATGAGCTGCGTCCCGGTGGCACCGTCTCAGGACCTGTCATGATGGCCGTTGCTGATGTCGCTATCTACGTCGCTATCCTCGGAAAAATCGGCATTGTTCCATTGACCGTCACCACGAGTCTGACCATCAATTTTTTGCGTAAGCCCTCAGCAGAAGCGCGTATTATCGCCAAATGCACCTTAATGAAAGTAGGGCGTACGCTGATAGTTGGGGAGGTCTCTCTCTATTCAGAAGGATGTGATGATATGGTGGCTCATGTGGTCGGCACGTATTCTGTCCCGCCTAAATAAATTTGAGTTGCAACTTGTTTATTCACTAGGATCAGATCCGGGTGGAAATTCATGACGCAGCTGTGCGACATTAGCAGCAGTCACTATATCCGTGAAGGTATTTAAATCGCTATGCACGTATTGCGTGACGGCTGCTATTTGCTCGTCGCTCATCATACGATGAAAAGAGGGCATACCGCGCAGGCCATTGATAACGACACTAATAATATAATACTTTGATTGCATCTTGCTGTTGTTAGCAAGCGGTGGATAGTAGCCTGCGCCTTGTGCACCTTCGCCTTTTTGCATATGACAACCTGCACAAGAATCGTCGTAGAGCTTCTTACCATTGGTAGTCAAGAACCCCGTCTTGCCTTGTATGCTTCCTTCAAACTTAGTAAGCCACTGCTGCATGCTAGCATCATCGAGCATTTTTGGTATTGAGTCTACATCGACGATGTTGCTGGTGGGTTTCGCCAATGCTTGTTTTGACATATAGACACCGCCCCATGCACCCTGATGGCGACTGGCCTGATTGTCGAATACCATTGGCGCTGTTCGTGGGCTGGCTATAGTGGCTGCGTTCCCCGCCTTATATTGACTGCAGCCTGACAACGTTGTTAACGCTATCGACCCACCAACAACGAGCGTCATTATCGCTTTGCCTGAACTGAGTGGGCTAAATGGTTTAATTGGGTTTGATGTCACGATGTTTACGGTTTTCCGCGATATGCCTAATGTCCTTACTCTCATTATTATCATCCTTGCTTGAACGGCAGAGTTATTATTCAAAGCTCATTACTCAAAGCTCATTATTCAAAAGCTGGCTATCCAAGTTTTTTGGCCTTTTGATGCAAACGTTTGGCAGCATCCATGCCAGATAGTATCGCGCCTTCTTGCCACGCAGGAATATGTGAGCAGTGCTCACCTGCTAACACAATCCGGTGGTCAATCTCGCAGAGTGTCTCGTAATACTGCTCACGACTGGACTCGCTCCAAATACCATAGCAGCCAAGCGACCAAGGGATACGGTGCCATGCGACTGAGGTGCCAGTGCGAAACTCTTTGGTATATTGCGGATGGATTCTTTTACCATATGCGAGAGCCGCGCTGATACGTTCTTTAGGTGTCAACGAGTTAAATTTATAGGAAGCTTCCCCAAACCCATACGCACCCAGTAGCACGCCTGTGCCTGTGGTAAACATGTCTTGTGACGGGTAGGAGATTTGCGAGATGGGCATGTCGGTATAGCTGATGCCGCCATAGATCCATTCGTCCTCTTCCCAAAATCGCCGATTGAATTCCAAGCCCACTTTATAAGAGCTCTCATAAGGGACGGCTGCCATCGCTTGTTTCATCGGAGCAGAAACGTTGATGTCGATTTGTGTCAATATCGACAGAGGAATCGTACAGATACACCAGTCCGCGCGCACGGTTTTGGCAGCACTATCAGGGCTACTGCTATCGACATAGCCAATGGTGACGCCCGTCTCGTCTTGATTGATTTTGGTGACTTTGGCATTGAATGTGATCATATCGCGGCACTCGCGTGTGAAAGCATCACCGATCTTTCCCATACCGCCAACCGGCTGAAACATTGCTGGTTGATGCACGTGCACGGTGTAGTTGGTATAGATGTCAGACCACATGCCAGAGTCTAATAACTTATCCATCGGTATGGGTGTTGATGGCTTGGCATCCGGCATCAGACCACCACCAGGGTATACGCTATAGCCGCGATGCTTACCAGTTTCAGGGCTTTTGACATAGCGATAGTTGGTATCTAGAACGCCCCAGCCTTTGAGGCCTTCGAGTAGTTTTTCTTTGTCTTCTTTGTTAACTGTATTGTCCAGACTGCCTTTGTTCACGGCTTTGGATAATAGCTCTGACACATAACCGCGAATATCGCTCTGTACTTCGCCTAGGCGCTGCGGCGCACCATCGAAGTGGTTGGTACGATGCAGATACGCGCGGTCATTGGTCTGGATAAAGGGCTGCAATGCCACCCCAAACTTTTTACAGTAGTGAAAAACCGCGTAATGATGCACGGGCAATCGCCACGGTCCGCCATTAAAGTAATTGCCTTTTTTAAAGTCACAAGTGACCGTCGCACCGCCAAGCTCTGTATATTTGTCACCACTATTGAGTGTCCAGCTACGTCCACCGCCACGGTTTTGATATTCGAGTACAGTCACTTTGTAGCCCGCTTTACGTAGCTCGTAAGCAGCAGTAAGACCGCTCAATCCTGCGCCCAAAATCACGATGCTGGCACCAGCTGGTGCGCCTTTGAGCATCATTTCTTGCTGAAAGCTCGACTCGGAGGCAAACCCCAACGTGGTCATCGCTTGATACATCGCGGTTGCGCCTGCCGTCTTGCCGATCATTGAGAGCAGTTGTCGCCGTGTGGGGGATTGAAGCAGGTCATTCATATGATTATCCTCATCGTGCTGGTCTTTGCAATATGATAAAAGGCAAAGATTAAGGCACATTTTTTATAATTAGTTTTATAGCTAGCTTTTTTCTTTTATCACGCGGGTCACATCCGCTGCGCTGACATTGCTGCTTGGCAGACCGCCAAACGTCACTCGTACATAGTTGGTGATGCTAGCAATCTGCGCGTGGCTTAAGTCTTTTGAGAAGCCGGGCATTTTTGGTGCTGTGTTAAATGCGCCTTTTGCGCCAAATGCAATCACGCCAATGAGCGCGTCAGGTTTTACGCGGCGAATGCTACTCAAACCCACAATAGAGGCATAGCGGGCATCTGGCTGAGCGTAACCATCGACGCCATGACAACTGGCACAATGAGCTAAATATAAAGATTTTGATGAATTACTATTTTCCATTCTGCTGTTTTGACTAATAGTGACATGAGACGTATTGGCTTTTGCCTTAGCTAAATAGTCTTTTTGCTCTAGCAAGTCGTAGGTAATGGAGTCGCTAACTGGCTGTGGTAGGCGAGCCACATTGACTGGTATTAGGTAATCATCCGTCTTGATGGCTGGGACCACTTTTAAATAAGATGCCATCGCACTCAGATCTTCATCAGTGAGATAGCGTGTGCTATGGGCCACGGCTTCTGCCATTGGTCCACCCGCATAAGCACGCTTATCAAGCATGCCTGTACGCAGGTAGGTTACAATATCCATCTCGCTCCAGAGACCGATACCCGTATCGTTGTCCGGTGTGATATTTGGTGCAAACCATTTGCCGAGAGGCGCACCTGATAAGTAGCGGTCTTTATCGAGGCCTTGGGTCAAGTTACGCGGAGTATGACAGGTGCCGCAGTGCTCTAGATTATTGACCAGATACTCACCGCGCTGCTGGGTTTGGGTCAGGCCTGAGCGGTTTTCGGTAGACGGCACATTGATGACATTCCATGCCAGCATGAGGCTCCTGATATTTAATGGGAAAGGCAGATGCGTGGTTTTTTCAGGTGGTTTGTCTACGATAGGTACTGTCTGAAAATAGGCGAATAAGGCACTGATGTCCTCATCTGTCATGCCATGATAAGACGGATAGGGCATGGCAGGATATATCTGATGATTTGGGGCACGGCCTTTGCGTAAGGCTTTTTTAAAATTTGCCTCGGTATAGCTGCCGATACCATAGCGCGTCGATGGGGTGATATTGGTCGAGTAAATATTGCCGATAGGTGTCTCAATCGGTACGCCGCCACTGTAGTCTTCGCGGTGACAAGCCATACAGTCAGCGCTGCGAGCCACGTACGCGCCGCGGTTGGCAAGCGCGCTATTGGCCGGACTGACATTGGGTAGGCTTATTCGACTGGGCAAAGTGTTTATTGGAAGACTGACCGTATCTGCCATTGCTATCGTAGAGGTTGCGCTAAGCCCCAATGTTAGTGTCATGGCCAAAGAAAACGACCATGCTGACATGCCTATAAAAAGTGGCTTCATAATATCCTTATGGTGCTGATTAATCATTACTATTCCCTTTTTGAGCACTCTACAAATCGCTACTGGCCTCTATCAGAAAACAGTGTTGCAATATTAAAATCGCTATTGTCTGGCGGCTTCAACTTTAATATTTAAGTTAAGGTTTTTGGTCAATCCAAACCAGACAAATTTGTTTATATTCCATTTGGTACGATCAATCGTCGCGGTGAAATTGCCACCGCAAATGTCTTTTTTGAGACTGGGATTTGTGCCACATTTGAACTTAGTGGCAGTTAGGCTAATAGGGTGGGTCTCACCATGCAATGTCAGCTGACCATCTACTCGCGTTACCTGTGGCTTTTTATCTTGATTAAAATACCATTTCGTCGACTTAAATCGCGCCGAGGGAAAATTTTTTGCATCAAAAAAATCAGGCCCCGTCAGGCTGTTATTAAAAGAGGAGTTGCCGGTATTGAGGGAGTCTATCGGTATGATTAGTGAGATGTCACCTGTCCTTAGGCTCGGGTCGTATTGTAATTGACCTTTGATATCATAAAAGCCACCAGTAGTAGAGGTTTTAAAGCGTTCAATCACAAATCTTATGTGGGTGCTGGTAGGATTGATGGCATAACTGGCGGCATGACCGTCACCTATAGTGCTGACAAGCAGTAATGGGATAATCGACAAGGAGTAGATATGCGGGAGTTTTTGTCCAATGCATGAGGGGTGCATAGCTACATTCCTTTGCGGGCTATCGATATATAGAATTTCATTAACGAGCACCATCCATAGTTCTGCTTAATAATAGGTGGTCATTGTTCATTATTTATACATTATTTTTCAAATACTTAGTAGTGCTATTTTGGTAAACCCATCGTCGTCGATTACGTTTATACCAACAAGTCCATTTTAAGTGTTGGATGTTTCAATGCTAGATAGGTTGCTGTTGGCATGTCTTTTATTGATGCTGGCGCTTTTGGCTTTTTTCATTATCGAGTCTTTAAAGAAAAAGGCAGCGAGCGCACACACTATTGTCAGTGATAGCAGCATCGAGACCAAAGTATGACTAAAGAAATGATCACCAAACAGCATTTTATATAGTCCCATCGTCCATCCTAAGACCGTGACTGCTGTCAATATCTGATAGCGGTATTTTTTTAGCGTCGGTAAAAAGGCCAAGCCATATAAAGAAAATCCTGCGCTGGCATGCGCCGCTGGAAAGCATCTGGCTGGCGTTGCTGCTACGATGTTTTGCCAAAGATTGAGGTAAGGCAAGTCACCATTGAACATAACCAAGTCATTTGGGCAGCTGACATGAGTGACCCCTTTGAGCGTGGCAATGGTGGTCGGGACAATCGCCAATATAATCAGTAGATAGCCAATCTCACGAACGGGTAAAGGAATCAAAAATCGATCAATGTTATTGTGCTGCTTTGAGGCAAGATCAGGCAAAGGTTGTCTATACTTAACGATTAGAACGACTATCAAATATACAGCCAGTAGGATCAGCAATGCTTTGGGCAAATCATAAAAAATAAAGGCATAAGGCTGCGCGCCTTTTTCTAATAGCCAGTGTCCATTGTTATAAAAAAGCGCGCTGATGCGTATATCTAACTGACTGTGCTCGAAAATCAATGTGGCGATGAGGGTCACGCACAGTAATTTTAGCCAGTCCCAAGTCGTTGAGTGTTTTTCTAAAGTCATTGAGCCACCTGATAACGTATATTAAGTGGTGATAAATACTAGCGTGACCATTGAGAGATGCCTTATCTAACATTGGCTTGGCACGTAGTAATACTTAGTTGTGATACTTATAGGTGCGTATGCACTGCGCGCCACTATAAAAAGGCAAGTAACTGTAAAAATATAGGCAATTATAAAAATACAGACAGCGCCATTAACCATAAGACGGTCAAGAGACCCAATGCCAAAAATTGCGCAGCAGAACCGACATCTTTAGCGATTTTTGCGAGAGGATGCTTGGCGGTTGAGGTATGGTCGACACAGGCTTCGATACCGGTGTTAAGCAGCTCGACAATCAAGGATAAAAAAGAAGCGACGACAAGCATCATCTTTATACCAAGCGCAAAAGGCATGACGATGACCGCCGCAAGCAGTGCCAGATTGAGCCAAACCACTTGCCTAAAAGCGGCCTCAAATTTATAGGCAGCTCTAAACCCGTCTAGAGAATAACTGGCAGCTTTTATAATGCGATAAAGACCGGTGTTACCTTTGGCATGACTGGCAAAACTATCAGGTGCTAGCCCATCATTGAGAGCTGTTTGTTCAATATGAACAGTTTCGATGCGACTGCGCTGTTCTGGGTTGTGATCAGCTGTCTCGTTTTTACTGATAAGCGTCATAGGAGTGATGTGATTCATATGCATTCTCAATGGTCTGTGAATATCAAGCCACATTGGTTTTAGGTGATTGAACAGACAGTCACACCAAATCAATATCGTTTGAGTATAAGACGCGCGAGATTAAGAAAGCGTTAAGAGATCAAAACCAAGTGAGATAAATGACGATAATAGCCACATAGAGAAAAACGTGGTAGCTATTTATAATAAAGGGCTACTTATAATAAAGGGCTACTTATAATAAATACTAAAGGTGCTGCCACCTGATGAGTTGGCTCGATGCGTTAGCTGCCAGCCCATATGGGACATGATGCGCTGTACGATACTGAGCCCTAGACCTGAGCCTTCAACTTTGTGATTGATATCCTGCTCTGGCGACAATGTTGTGCCTGTCCCCTCGTCTTGATAGTCATGCGTTAATCGCTCAAACCGCTCATATAATAAAGGCATCATTACCTCAGGTATGCCGAGTCCTGTATCCGTTACCGTGATTTTTTGGTCATCAATAGTCACGATTACCTCACCATCATCGGTGTACTGAAATGCATTTTTTATCAAATTGCCCAATGCCATTTTTAGGAGCTCAGGTCGCACATAAGCGCTATATTCTTGCTCAGCGATGACCTGACAAGTGACGGTCTTATAGCGCAGCAAATAATTCAGTCGCTGCACTTCGGCTACCGCAATGCTATTGATGGATGTTTGCGGTGCATCTAACTTTTCGGGCGCGCGTGATAGCAATAGCAAGGCGGTGATAATCTCAGAGGTTTCTTTGGCCGTATTACTGATACGATTGGTAAATTCGTTTAGATGGCTGTCTGCTGCTAACTGTGATGCTAGCACTTCGGAGGCACCCATAATGATGGTCAAAGGTGTACGCAATTCATGACTGACATCACCTGTGAACAGCTGCTCACGTTTGAGGTATTGCTCTAGTTTATGGTTTTTTTCATCGATGGCTCGTGCCAACACACCAACCTCAGAAGGCAAGTGCGTCAGCTCCGTTAAGTTTTTATGATCGGTCTCGACAGCTTGTTTTAAGTCGAGTAGCGGCTTAATGATTTGTTTGGCGGACAACTGAGAAAAGATCGCAGCAATCAATAAACTCAAAACCACAGCGACTCTGAGCGTATCGGCAAATATGTCTTCTAAATGCTCAAATATCGCCAAGACAGGATAGTTTTTCATCACTATCTCATTGTTTTCTAGGTAGGTCAAAATATACGCTTGATCGCCTTGCTGATACGCAAACAGGTGAAGGTTGGTACGAGTTTGACTCTCCCCTTTATGGATAGTGACGGCTGTCTCTTTTACGGTGTCAGTTGCGATCGCTTGTAGATTGGCGGGGGCAGCGTCGTAGCGGTAAATCTTGATGCCTGGATCGGCAGTATAAATAGGCTGATCGCCGTACTTTTCTTGACTGAGATCAAGCTGCTGCAACAGACGAGCCTTGACCAAATCCTGCTCTATTCGGCTTTCTGCGTACAAAAAAATGCTGACAAAAGCACCGCATAGTAACAAAGCAAAGATGAAGTAGGACAGTCGAAACTTATTGGCTATCGAGTCTATATTGAACATAGTATGGAGGTACTTAATAGAAGTAGGCGGTCGTTATGGTGAGTGATAGCAAGTCGTATGAGGTGCTATCCTTTCAGTCATACTATAGCGCTTTCTGATTTATTTGGATCTATCACTTGGTAACCAACACCTGGCACAGTGATTATCATGGGCGTATCGAATGGTTTGTCGACCTGTGCTCTCACGCTATGCATATGGGTGCGTAGCGCATCACTACTAGGGATATCCTGTCCCCATACTTTTTCTTCGATTTCCGTCTTACTCACGACGCGAGGTGCTGCATTCATTAGAATATGTAGTATTTTAAACCCAGTTGGTGTGAGTTTGAGGGCGTTGCCTTCGCGCATAATGGTATGCTCACTATTGTTCAGCGATAGCGCACCCACAGCAATACTGTGTATAAAGTGCTCGTCATCGGTGCGACGTATGAGTGCTTTAATACGGCACTCCAGCTCAACCAATGAAAAGGGTTTGACCAGATAGTCATCAGCGCCACTATCAAACCCTGCTACTTTATCCGAAATCGTATCGCGCGCCGTGAGCATCAGTACAGGGGTTTTATCATGCAACTCCTCTCTGAGTTTTTTGCATAGCTTAGTGCCATCCATGCCGGGTAGCATCACATCCAGCAATATCACGTCATAACGATTGTTTGCCGCCAGTGTGAGTCCGCTATAGCCATTGTGCGCGTTGTCCAACTCAAAACCCTTGGGCTCAAAAAAAGCATAAATATTGGCCACGATATCGGGGTTGTCTTCAATGACGAGTATCTTATACATGAGAGTGACTACCTAAAAGATGGCTATTACCTAAAACGATAAAGCAATATAAAAACGGATCTAGTTATTCATTTTAAAAAAGGTCGGTGCTGCTTTAACTTCATCGGTTGTGATACCAAAAAATGTCAGCAATGTCGGTGTGATAAAGTCATGCGACACGGGTGCATTTACCATGCTAGAGAGGCTATCTGCATCGATATGATTGCTATTGGGTGACCAAATGACCGCAGGCACATGTTTTTGGGTATCTGGAGCAAACTTATAGGGTAGGCCATGCAAGTAAATATTGTTTTCACCCAAGCTCTCTCCATGATCACTAATATATACCATCACCACATCATAATCTTGCTCATAAGGTTTTAAAGTATCAATCACGTTATTTAAAAAATAATCGGTATAGCGAATGGCATTATCGTAGCCATTTATCACAGACTGCGCATCACATTTAGAGAGCTCATTGGTCATACAGACCGGTGTATATTCTTCAAATGCTTTAGGGTAGCGCTGATAATAGGCGGGCCCATGATTGCCCATCTGATGCAATAAGATAAGCGTGTCTTTGGGTGTCTCTTTCTGTGAGCTGCCTAATGTCACAAGCTTGTCAAAACCATCGAGCATACCGATATCTCGGCACTCGACATCACAGTCAGGGTTGGTTTCTGATGATTTATAATCCTCAAAAGTGACACGGTCGGCCACGCCTTTAGAGCTGGAGTTGTTGTCTCGCCAAACGACATTGACCCCTTGTTTATGTAGGGTGTCGAGTACGTTTTCATTGTATTCGGCGGTATCGATATCATAACTTTCTCGATTTGCATAACTGAACATACAGGGCACAGAGTAGGCGGTAGATGTGCCGCAAGAGACCGCATCCTTAAGGCTATAAAGGTCTGATTGCTTTGCGAGCAGCGGTGTGGTGTTACGTGCATAGCCATTTAAACCAAAGTGATCTGCTCGAGCCGTTTCACCAACCACAAATACCATAAGTTTGGGTTTGACGCTGTTATTGATACTGTTCGCAGGGGCGACTCGCTTTGCATCTGTCGCATGCAGCGTAAAGGTATCAGGACGACGCAGCTCATCGACATAATTTTGACCAAGTTTGATCATAGAATAAATAGGCGTGATTGGGTTAGCATAAGAACGGACTTCTTTATGCTGACGAAAGAAGCTGGCGTACTGATCACCAAACGGTAAGAGACAAGCCGCGATCAGTGCGATAGACAGTATCAACGTGGCTGTTTTTTGTAGGATACTGCGTTGCCAAGTAAAGCGCTTTAGATGAATTTTGCTAATAATAAATGCCGGTAACACGCCCAATATCAGCAGTCGAATCAGCATACTGGGTGCGAATAATCCCATGGCCTCTGCTTGATCGGTCTCCATACTATTGATCAGCATGTTAGTGTCAAATATCGTCCCATAAGCATCGGTAAAATAACTGCAGATGGCGGCAGTGACCAGCAGCACAATTAAGACTGGCTTGACAATCGGGCGATAGCAAAGCAGCTGCAATACCAGCCACATCAGTCCAAATAATAAGCCTGTAATCGACAGTATAAAGCCGATATTTTGTCCAAATGGATAGACAGTGAGTACCTGCTCAAAAAAACCAATATTGGCAGTCGCCACCAAATATAAGGCAACGATGATCAGCAGATAACTGAGGTTTACCTCACGATTATAGAGCTTACTCAGATAGCTGTTTTTTTTATTGGTATTTGGTGCTCTGATTTTTAGCACATTGGTCTTGATGACTTGAGATATTGACATACACATACTTCTCAACAGAATGGTAGGAGGGGCCATTCCTTACCATAACAAGGGGGCTGTTAAGAAGATGTTAAGGTTGCTGTGCTGATGTTGATAACAGTGCTAATGTGCGAAGTGTTGGGTGTGTTTCTTAGCTATTTTTTGCTGTGCGAGCAATGACAAATTTTATCGCTATTTTTATTATGCAGGATTCATCATCGCCATTAATTGAGACTTGTCTTTTATCGTAATAAAACCATAGTGCATGTCGATGAGTGATTGCTGTTGCCACGATTTAATAATTTTATTGATGGTTTGTCTGGTCGTGCCAAGCATAAACCCAAGCTCTTCTTGCGATAAACGCAGATCTATTTTGATGTCATCGCCTATCTGTTTGCCATAAGCCTCGATAAGACCAATGACCATACCGGCCAATCGTGCTGAGGTATTTAGTGAGGTCGCATCATCGATCCATTCAAATGCCCTGCGAATGCGTGCACAGGTGATGAGTGCAAGGTGCTTATATAAAATCGGATGTAGCTGTGCGGTTTGAATAACCACATGCCTAGGGATAGAAATCAGAGTGACTTCGTTGATGGTCCACGCATCATGAGTACGCGGATTGTCATCGATAATAGATATCTCGCCAAACCATTCGCCATCAGATAAGTGCGTCAATGTCATGGCGTGTCCGCTCGCGCTGACATTACATACTCTAATCGTACCTGCCAAAATAAAGTGCAGCGCTGCATCTTTACTATCGCCAATCGCATGAATCATTTGACCTTTTTGGTATGTTTTCAGCATCGCAGCATGTGCCAGTAGCAGCTGTATACCGGCTGGTAACTGAGTAAACCATGGGTCTGCATGTAAATGATGACTGATATTCATAAGTGTAAGGTTCTTGACAGATTTGGGTATAAAAAATGGTGTAGAGTATTCATTCAGGATATCTAAAAACGTAAAGGATGACACTATGCAAACAGCTATGCAACACACCACAATACAAACAGATTCAACATCGAGTGTACACCATAATATGAGCGAACAAGAGTGGCAAATGCGTGTAGATCTTGCTGCCTGCTATCGCATCATTGCCTCCTATGGTTGGGATGACTTGGTATTCACGCACATCTCTGCCCGTGTACCTGGCACTGAAGATGAATTTTTAATCAATCCTTATGGCATGCTGTTTGAGGAGATTACTGCCTCTAGTCTGGTCAAAGTCAATAAAGCGGGCGAAAAAGTAGCACCATCAGAATACAACGTCAATCCAGCTGGATTCATCATTCATAGTGCTGTGCACGAAGCCCGCCATGACGCCCATTGCGTCATCCATTTGCACACAAACGATGGTGTCGCGGTTGCAACCCAAGAGCAAGGCCTACTGCCTATCTCGCAGCAGTCATTATTTCCGCTCTCCAATTTGGCTTATCACAACTATGAAGGTGTCGCCTTGAACCCAGAAGAAAAAGTTCGTTTGGTTGATGATTTGGGTGATGCACACTTTATGATTCTGCGTAACCATGGCCTGCTTACTTGTGCGGATACGGTGGCAAATGCGTTCTTATATATGTACCTCATGCAAAGAGCCTGTGAGATTCAAATCAAGGCGCAAAGCGGTGGCAGTGCACTGACACCAATACCGGCACAAATACTGGCAGGTATCAAAGCGGCCTCAGAGCAAGTGACCAGAGGCGCCAACGGCGATATCGCATGGCCTGCATTACTCAGAAAATTGCGTCGCACTGACCCATCATTTGAGGGGTAAGTCCACAATGATTACCTTGAATGAATGGGAGCAGCAGGGGCAATACGAATCAATTCATGGCCATCAAATATTTACGCGTCGTGGTGGAGATCCAAGCGCACCCGTGTTGCTATTGATTCATGGTTATCCCAGTGCCAGTTGGGACTGGGAGGGCATGTGGCAGGGGCTTACTGAGCGCTATTATGTGGTCACGCTCGATATGCTAGGGTTTGGGTTTTCAGACAAACCCGAAGAGGCGTGTTACTTAATCCGCGAGCAGGCCGATATTTATGAGGCGCTGTTGCATCAGTTGGATGTTCATGAATATCACATACTAGCGCATGATTATGGCGATACCGTGGCGCAAGAGCTATTGGCAAGGCAGGTGGACGGTAATAATTATATGAATATTGCCAGCATGTGTTTCTTAAATGGCGGTTTATTTCCTGAAACCCACAGACCTATATTGATACAAAAACTGTTACTGTCACCGCTTGGGCCACTGGTATCAAAACTCATCAATAAGCAAAAGTTTACGGGCAGTCTACAACGCATATTTGGCCCTAATACTCAGCCAACTCCTGAAGTGATCGATGCGTTATGGCAGTTGCTGACACATAATAATGGGCTGGCTGTGATGCATCGGCTGATCAATTATATCCCCCAACGTCAGCAATACCGTGAGCGTTGGGTAGGGGCTATCATCGATAGTACGATACCCGTCAAGCTAATCGCTGGCGCAAAAGATCCAATCTCAGGTCAGCATATGATGGATCATTATCGTAAGCTGATACCCAACGCTAATGTCACTGAAATGCCAATGTTGGGACACTATCCGCAAATAGAAGATGCGGATGCGATGACTGCTGCATACTTGCAGTTTAGAGACACAATCAGTCCGCTATAGATTGAATACGGTGTCAGCCTCGCTTAGTTGGCTATTTGTCGTACTTTAACTCGGTTTCCTTGTATCGACATTATATGGAACCGACTGTAGCAGCAGCTATAGTCAGCGAACTACTAAACCGCTACGGTGTTACCCTCCCTAGAGGTACTATATGTACAATCTGTGGTCGGCTGCCTTGTAGCTGTTTTAGACTTCTTTGACTATAAACTATCAAATATTTTAATAAAAAAGCAGGGTATCTATGTATATCATGCTTTTTTATTGGGTAACTGCTTAGTAAAACATTTAACTTTTTAGATGCATATTCTCCGATTCGTACTTACTGATATTGATCAGAAAAGCGCATGACCTTTAAGCGGATTGGCCTTGATTATTTACTAAAAGATATTTATCCAAGTTTCGGACTGGAGTATTTTTAGTTCGACTACTTCACAGAGCTATTAGAGTTATTAAAATGGTCAGAGCGCTTAAACCTCATTTTATTTAGGATAAAGTTAGCTGATGTCATACGGCCAAAGGCTTTTTCCTCAGCTTGATTTTTATGTTTGCCAGTAGCAATCCTGACAGTATCAACATCATCGCTAGCATCTTCCACCATGTCACCACTTCTCCTGTGAGAAGCACCGATGTTGTCATACCAAATACTGGCACTAGCAGTGCAAACGGCATAATTTTGGAAGCCGTGTTTTGACTCAATAGATGTGCCCACAGTCCAAAGCCAACCAGCGTTGAGATGTATACGATAAACCCAAGCGATAGCCAAGACTTGAGAGAGGCTTGTGTGAACGTCGCCATCTGCCATGCATCAGCCTCAAATATGAGAGACGATAACGTCAAAATCACACAGGCAATGAGGCCACCCCAGACGACCAGTGTCAGAGCAGATAATGCAGAGGCCTTATTGCTCCCCGTAGTCAGCGAGACAGTAGAGACATCTGCGCCTTTCAGCGTTACCTTCTCGGCGGCTTGCGTGGATGCCTGCTTTGATGCGATGTTGCCAAAACTCCAACCGATGGCCGCAATCAAAATACAGACAAACCCAGATAATGGCATATCACCGCCTAGATTCAGTGCTATCACGCCAAGCCCTAGTACACCGATCAGCATACCGATGAGTTGCATGCGACTCACAGATTCACCCAACATCACAAATGCCAGTAATACCGTGATGAAAATCTGAATTTGTAGCAATAGTGCCGTTAATCCTGCCGATGCACCCAAATGCATGGCCGTGAATACAAAAGAATATTGCATGACAAAGGTGCCAATGGCATAGATAAATAACGTACGATTAAACTTGGGCGGTTTAAGCAAAAAAACCAGTGGCACTGCCGTAAAGAAAAAACGTAGTGCGGTGAGCATCAGTGGTGGAAAGCTCTCTAACCCCCATGCAATAAACGTAAAATTCACGCCCCAAATAAAGGTGACCAGTACAGCCAATACCGTGTATAAAGGAGTCATATAGTTGGCCTGAGAAGTGATGACTTTTGATGAACATTCTCACTTGTTTGAGAGGATGTGAGCACTGTATAGAATGATGCGATAGTATAAGTTTTATCCCTAATACAACATACATTTGTAGGTTAAAAATTTAGCCACACTAAGAGTACCAAATGTACGAATGAATGAGACGCCCGAATTACAGGTTGGTTAGAACAGGATATGTAGGTTTCTGATTATCATGATAAGACCACTGATGACCATGAGTATGAGCAGCATTATTCTAAACTGACTGATACTGATGCCTGCCAAAAAGCGTTTGCCAATGATATTACCAATCACGGCGCCCAGTCCCAATACAAGACCATACACCCATATCTTGACGGTGAGTATTCCAAAAAAGGTGTAGCTGACGATTTGTACAATACCTACAAAAAAAGAATTGGCCGTTTTGGTCGCAATAAGGTTCTCTTTTTCTAGTCCAGCATTCATATAAAAAGGGTTAAGAATAGGGCCGAGGCCACCCACTAACGTGCTCATAAAAGCAATGGCAAAGCCCACAGGTATAAAGCCTGCTTTTGGCATATCAAACGTTTTACTTACTTTACCAAACTTGTATTGGAAAATAGTAGAGACTAAAAACGCACCAACCAATAACTGAATCCAGTCTGCATCCAAACGACTGAATACCAATGCGGCGAGCCACGCCCCTATGATCGCGCTTGGTACATAGTATTTGGTCAATGACCAATCAATATCATGCCAAAATAGATAGAGCCGTGAGGCATTACTCATAAAGGTAGCCACGTTGATCACAGGTGGTGCAATCGCTGTCCCTATCATCGAAGAGGTGACGGGTATCAGTAGCATCGCACCGCCGCCGCCAGAGATGGTAGAGACAATAAAAGCGACCATGCCAGCGAAAAACAAGCCTGCTAAATGCCAATTCGGTATGGTTTGCAATAACTCTAAAACGAGGGACACTATAAAATCCTATTTTATGAGTGATATTAAGTAGGGAGGCTTCACACATTTTGGATGACTAATAAAAGCTTTACTAACGTAACGTTTCTCTTTATTGGTTGGAAATAGAAGATGTCATTATCCAAAAAAACGGTGGTCACACATAGAGTATGACCACCGTAGAAACAGCATATATAGTTAGAGAACTACTAAACTGCTACGGTGTTAGCCTCTCTAGATGTACGTCTTGTACAATCTGCAGTCGGCTGCCTTGTAGCAATTTTAGAATTCTTTGACTATAGAGCATAGACTGACTAAAAACTAAATAGCTGTCTTTTTATAACGCTTACGATATACGCTGCGGATGATGGGCATGAATACCATTAAGATAGCCAATAACCATAGAACGACAGTAATAGGGCTGCTCCATAAGATACCCAAGTCTCCCTGAGAGATGGACAGAGCACGTCTCAAATTAGACTCCATTAATTCACCCAGTACATAACCTAAAATCAGTGCGGATAATGGGAAGTTTAATTTGCGTAAGAAATAACCAAAGACACCCAGTGCGACCATAAATACTAAGTCAAATGTGGTGCTATGGATTGAATAAACCCCTACAAAGCTGACAGCAGCAATGGCTGGTATCAATATATAGTTTGGCACATCAAGCAGCTTGGCAAATAGGCCAACCAACGGAATATTCATGACTAACAAAATAACGTTACAGATGAATAGCGAGGCAATCAAACCCCAAACGATATCAGGCTGCTCAGTAAACAACTGCGGACCTGGTGTGATGTTATATAAGGTCAATGCGCCCATCATGACCGCTGTCGTACCAGAACCTGGCACACCCAAAGTCAACATCGGTACAAATGAACCACAAGCTGAGGCATTGTTTGCTGCCTCTGGTGAAGCAACGCCGCGAAGATCGCCGTCACCAAAGGTACCAGTATCACCAGCGATTTTACGCTCACTGGCATAAGTCATGGCACTGGCAATCGTCGCGCCTGCGCCAGGCAAAATACCAACAACGAAACCCATCAGACCACTACGGAGCATAGCGCCAAAGGCAAAGGTAAATTCTTTAAAGTTTAGTAAACTGCGCTTGCCTTGAGCAATGACTTTATGCCCAGTTGTTGTTTTTTCTAGTAAGATTAAAATCTCACTGACACTGAAAAAACCAATAACGATAGTCGTAAACTGGATACCATCAGACAGGTTAACGGAATCAAAGGTAAATCGATAAATACCCGTAACTGCATCAACGCCCACGGTTGCAAGACCAAGACCAATTAATGCCGCAATACCAGTTTTAACGGGTTGGTCACCGACTAATCCACTTAAACAGGTGATCGCAAATACCATCAGTACAAAGTATTCAGCGGGTCCAAATGAGATTGCCCATTTGGCAAGTAAAGGGGCAAACAGCACCACGCCGATGGTAGCGATAGTCGCACCAACGAATGAGCTGACAGCCGACAAAGACAGCGCAATACCCGCCTTTCCTTGCTTTGCCAGTGGATAACCGTCCAACGTGGTCATAATGGCACCAGCATCACCGGGTACATTGATGAGAATGGCGGAAATACGACCACCATACTCACACCCGAGATAAACGGCTGCTAACAAAATGAGCGCGCTCTCTGGTGGTAATCCAAGTGCAAAGGCGAAGGGCAGTAAAATCGCCACACCGTTGATCGGACCTAGACCGGGCAACATGCCTACAATCGTGCCTAAAAAAGCACCTATAAGTGCAATCAATAAGTTTTGCGGGGTAGATGCGATAGCAAAGCCATGCATCAAAAAATCAAAAGTATCCATATTGGCTATCCCATTATCCCTGATAACAATCCAAGTGGTAATTTGACGTCTAAAAGCGTGTCAAATAAAACGTATAAGCCAATACTGATTAACACTGAAAAGATAAAGCTTTTTAGAGGATTACCTGCAAACAGTAAACCTACCGCAAAAGACATCAGAATAGTGGCAAGAATAAAGCCCAACACTTCAAAAATAAGACCATAGACCAATAAAGCTAGCGCACAAAGTATCAAGTTTCTAATGATAGGTTTAGTCAGCGCCAAATCAATAGGCTTAGTAAAACTTGCTGGACGAAAAGCGACCACTAGAGCACCAAATGCCAGCAATGAAAAGATTAAAATAGGATAAGGACGAGGACCGATTGGATCATAGGCAATAGGGGCAACGTAGCCAATGGCTAAGTATATTAAGAACAAACTAACCAGTGCCATGAGCCCAGAAAATAGACGTTCCATTGTCATAGTATGATTCCTAAAAACTGAAGTTAAAAGGCTGGCAGGTAATGGCCAGCCTTTAAAAAATACAATGAAAATTTAGCATTCAATTATTAAGACTGTTAAGTTTCAATGTGACTATTTGGCGGTAGCGTCAACAAGACCGTATTCAGCAGATAACTCACGTAGCTCACCAGTACGTTTATAGACGTACGCTTGTAGCTCTTCTCCAGTCATAGAGAATGGCAGTAATTCTTGCTGCTCACGTATTTCAGCAAATTTTGGATCAGCAAGCATTTTGTCAAAGGTTCCTTTCCACCAGTCATAGGCTGCAGGACTCACATCTGGACCCATATAGTATCCGCGAACCACTGGCCAAGTGACATCATAGCCTTGCTCTTTGGCAGTTGGGATATCGGTCATCGTGCCGCCCAGTCTCTCATCTGCAAATACAGCTAATACGCGTAATTTACCCGCATTGGCTTGTGGCATAATCTCAGCGATACCCGCACTAACAACGGTAATATGGTTACCCATGACCGCTGTAATTGCTTCACCGCCACCTTCCATCGCAACATAGGTCATGTCGTTCGGATTGACACCAACAGCTTTGGCTAAGATCGCGGTTTGCATCCAATCTTGACCACCGACACTACCACCAGCACCAAAACTGATAGATTTTGGATCTGATTTTAATGCAGCGACCAATCCCGCCAAATCTTTGATAGGTGACTCTGCATTGATCGCAATAGCGCCATAGTCAGTACCGACACCCGCCAACCATTTCACGTCTTTCTCAGTGAATTTACCGAATTTGCCTTGCGATAAATTGAGGATAGAACCCGTTGAGAACGCGATAATCGCATCATTATTGTCACGATCATTGGCAACGATTTTGTTATAAGCAACCGCACCAACACCGCCTGGCATATAAGTAACACGCATAGGTTCGGTCAAAAGGCCAGTATCTTTTAGGCCAGCTTGAGCAAGCTTACACGTCAAATCAAAGCCACCACCTGGTTTTGCTGGGGCAATACATTCTGGACGCGAAGGGGCATCATAACTGGCTTCAGATGCAGTCGTTTCGGTCTTGTTACATGCGGCAAGGGTCAGTACAGAAAGGCCAAGAGCCAGATAGGATAATTTTTTCACACGACACTCCTTGTGTGTATTGCTGATTAAAAAATTCAATAGAATTCTGAGTCAGACTAGAATTATGAGATACAAAGTTTAGGCAATCGTAATAGAGGTTGCTAAACTTCATAAAAGTAGAGTTTTTAGCGTTTTGCAAAAGTAACAGAATATTATAAAAATAACAAGAAACATATGTATGTATACATGAATTTTATTTTAAGGTACTATCACAACGATTGATGAAAAATCTTTCTGTGTCAATTTTAAGTAAAAAATGACACAGAAAGATTTTCCGAATATATGATGGTTATGTCAATGAAAGCTAATAAATTCAGTTATTTACATGTATTTATAAACATGAGGCATATGTTAAAAACATGCTAGGGTAGGTTGTTGCGGATAAGGAAAAGCGCTAACGTGGTAGATGAGGTTGGTGAGATGAGACTAAGCGCTATAAAACGATACGAAGGGTGATTCAATAGTTATTTAAGACATATAGTTATATGTGTCAGTCGATAGACAGTAGTGTCAAAACTGTCTTTTGGAAGGGATTTTCTTAAGGGTTTTGCTTAAGGGTAGGTCGTGTTCCCACGCTCAACATAAGCACACATGCTAGCTAAAATATCAGCTGGATAAGTAAAATGGCTAGTATACCGATACCAATATCTAAGGGCACTGCTTTGAATAACAGCGCATTGAACAGCTTGTTTTTCTCGATGACCACTTGAGACGCCCCTAACATGAGGCTGCCTCCTGATGAGAAAGGAGAGAGCGAGGAGCTTTGCGCCCCCACCACAATACAGGTAAATAATAACAAAGGGCTCAGTCCAGAGGCGACGGCTAGGGGCAGTACCATAGGAAATAGAGTAGGGGCGACCACGCCAAGTGTACTAGCAAAGAGGGACATGATTGCACTGATAACGAAGATAAGGATTGGTATCAGCCAGATAGGAACGTTGGTACTTAGCCATTCTGTTAGCTCGTAGATAACACCGATTTCAACGCCGAGGCCGATCAACATACCGACCCCACAAATCATAATAAGCGTATTCCAAGGTATTAAAGCGATCACCTTTTTTTCGTCACCCAATTTTAACAATAAGCTGATTAAGGCGAAGAAAATAGCAATAAAACCAATGTCAACTCGAGCGTTCAAAAACTGAATCGCTTCTACGTTAGGCATGAGCAAGTTTGAGATGGGTATAATGAGCACAATGGCCATCATTATAAAAATTAGGATGATAGATTGTTTTTGCTTACTATTGAAAGGCTCTGGAACTATCGTTTGAATCGCAATTTTGCTATTTTTCGCATTGAAAAAGCAATAAATGCTTAAGACGATCACTGGTATCAAAAAGGTAACCGCGAAGACACCTAAAACATAGGTAAAGGTATTATCATTTGCGACGCCTGCCCCGCGCATCAGCTCTCTAAAGATGACACCGCTCTGTGAGGTGATAAAGTTAGCACCAGCTAATGCACCATAGTTCACAGATAAAGTAGCAACGACCAGATTTAAATTAGTGCGTTTAGACAACAGCAGAATCATAGGTGCCATCGTGGCTAAGACAGTGTAATAACCAGCCCCTAAGCCTGCAACGATGGTAGCGGCGAAGAAAATAACCAACGGCAATAATTCGGGAAAGTGACGACATCTATAGATTAAATGATTCGATAGCTTTTCTAAAGCACCGTTCGCCAGAGGAAAGTTGTAAAAGAGCGTCACAGCAAAGATAACAAAGAAGATTTTGAGAGGCCATAGCTCAATAATCTCATGAGTTTTCAGCCCCATACCAAAACAACCGATAAGGTATGAGAAGGCAATGGCAAACAGACCAATATTGATTTTGGTGGTATAGCCCAATATGATACATATGACTATAGCGGCTAGAATATAAAGAGTCATGACTGCCCCTGATCTCAACTGTATGAATTCTATAAAAAACCATAGCAGTTTTTACAGAGTAAAGCGCATTACGCTAATAGTGACGAGTAATTTCGTAAACGAGATGCTTGTAGCTCGTCCTATAAGCCCGTCTGGCTCAGTAGAATGATAGCAAAAAAGGCCATGTCAATTAGACAAGATTGTTCATAAATGTCTAATGATTTAATATTAATTTGATATACATTGAAGTTACTTAAAACTGAAGGTGCTTAAAACGTCAGACAGGTTGATTAGGGATAATTTGGTTTTACGTCAATAGCAATATTTGACAAGATGGATGCAGTTAACAAAAACTTTTCTGTAATGGTGAAAAAAATGTTGAAAGATTTACAAAGTTTTAAATTGCCACGGTACGAGCAAGTACGCTGGCATATTCTAACGCTACTGACAGAAAGTAAGTGGGATGAAAAAACACCTTTGCCAACTGAGCAGGAATTTGCAGATAAGTATCAAGTATCGGTTGGCACCGTTCGTAAAGCAGTCGAAAAGCTGGTCGACGATGGGGTGTTGACTAAATACCAAGGCCGCGGCACTTTTTTAAAGCGTCCAAATTTTGAGAGCTCATTATTAAGGTTTTTCAAATTCCGTGACAAAGATGCTTGCTATGCCACACCGACAGGGGTGGTTAAAAAGCTGATGGTGATAGAAGGTATTGAAGAGATTAACGAAAAACTAGATATAAGTAAGAACAAACCACTCATTTATATAGAGCGTGTGCGCCTCATTGAAGGAAAAGTATCACTCAGTGAAAAGATTTGGCTGCCTAAGAGTCGCTATCAAGCTTTTATTGATCTAGAGCCTGAAGATTTTGAAAATTTGCTATATCCGTTCTACTATACCAAATGTGGTCAGTTTGTCTCGTCTGCCGTAGAGACGCTATTCTTTATCGCTGACCACGTCGATCCTTATTTGGGCAATACTACGCGAGAAAACCTCGTAAAAGTATGCCGTATCGCCAAAAACCTATCAGGTGACCCTATCGAATACAGAGAGTCGTATGGGCTAGCAGAGAAGTTCAGCTATGAGGCGCATATTATTTAGTGAACTGCCCTATAGCGATGTGGCTGAGTGGTAGCAGCCTCGTTATTGGCTGGCTGCTAAGACCGCTTAGACCCTCGACCTTTTGCAGGGCGCTTGCCGTTGGTGGTAGGTTTACCATTGCCTCCAGATTTGCCATTACTCCCTGACGGCTTACCACGACCAGCAGGACGTCCATCTCTACCTTTAGAACCAGCAGGTTTTCTAGCATCATCCTTGGCGTAATGGTTACGTCCTTTGGTCGCACCCGCTGATTTTGACGGTGATTTCTCTTTTAAGGTATCGCTACGAGGTTTTTTTCGTGGTGCATTACGAGACTTTTTACCTGAATGACTGTCTTGCGAAGAAGAGTCTTCTACAGACTTAAGTAAAACAGACAGCTCTTTTGGGGTTAGGTCTCGCCAGTCTCCAACGGGCGTACCCTTGAGACTCACATTCATAATCCGCGTACGCTCAAGCTTCACGACTTCATAGCCAAAATGCTCACACATACGGCGAATTTGACGATTCAGACCTTGAACTAGCGTAATGTTAAACACATTAGGCGCTACTTTAGTCACTGGGCATTTTTTCGTCATCTTGCCAAGCATCGGCACACCGCCCGCCAAACCCTCAATAACACTATCCGTTAACGGCTTATTGACCGTGACCAAATACTCTTTTTCATGGTTATTACCAGCACGTAATACTTTATTGACCAAATCGCCATTGTTGGTCAAAAAGATTAACCCTTGAGAGTCTTTATCCAAACGACCAATCGGGAAAATACGTACCGAATGTCTCACAAAATCGACAATGTTGTTTTTCTCTGAGCTTTCTGTGGTGCTCACAATGCCCACCGGCTTATTCAAGACGATAAAAACAAAATCATCGGCCTCTCGTGGCTCAATCAGCTGCCCATTGACTTTTACCGCATCTCCAGCGACCACTTGCGCACCTACTTGCGCACGCTTGCCATTGATGTATACATTACCTTGTTCAATAAAGCGATCCGCGTCTCGTCTGGAGCAGATACCACTTTCGCTGATGTATTTATTTAAACGAGTCGTAGAAGCGTTAAACATAAAGCACCGTTTTACCTGATAAAAAGCTTTTTTTTAAAAGCCTAAATTGAATGGATTATCAACAACGAAATGGCTCACATTATATAGGAAGTTCAGGGCTTCTTTGATGAGAGATCCGCGAAAACCTACAAACATATCCAGCGTTGTATCAACCAGAATGGCGTCGAAATCACTTCTTTATGATGTCAAAGGGTCAAAAAGCTTAGGGCGTATTCTAAAACGTAGAAGGCGTACTGCCGTTGGTCTACAATCACAGCGCCGACGCTCGCGCTTAGGTTCTGTAAAGTATTTTGACCACATGCCAGCCGAATTTGGTTTTCACTAAATGCGGGGTGTAGAGTTCACTGTTGAAGCAGACTTTATCAAATGCCGGTACCATGTCGCCTTTTTGAAACTCGCCTAAGCTGCCACCTTTCTTACCTGATGGGCAGTTTGAATGTTTTTTAGCCAGCACATCGAACTTAGCGCCTTTTTTAAGCTTGACGATAATGTCTTCAGCCACTTCTTTATGTTTTACTAAAATATGTAATGCGTTAGCGGTACGAGCCATGATGTAAACCTGTCATAAAATATCGATTATCGGGGTATTATATCATTACTTGCCTTGGTTGCTCACCTCACTTGTAGGCGTGGCTTCATCAGCAGTCATTATCTTAGTGGCTCACACACTTAGAACAGCTGACAAGCATCAAAAAATATCAGATAAAAATGGGCAGCGTCGTTTTCTGTATGACTTTTCTCACGGATAAATGGGTATGTATGTCTTTCACGCTGGTCAGCTTATGTAATTTACGAGTGAACTCTTCATAACCATTGAGATCTGGGCTTACCACTTCCAATAAATAATCGTAAGGGCCCGAAACAACATGTCCATTGATGACCTCATCCATCTCGGATAACGCTTGTTCAAAGGCGGTAATCGATCCTTCTTGATGGTTGCTCAGACTGACTTCCACAAAAAAACTCATCGCAATGCCAGCTTTGGTTTTGTTTACGTTCGCTTGGTAGCCCTCTATATAACCTTCATCTTCTAAACGCTTCAAGCGTCTGGCACACGGCGAGGGTGACAACCCCACACGCTCGGACAATTCAGCTGTTGATAAGCGTCCTTCTTGTTGAAGCACTTCCAAAATATGACGGTCGATTTTATCCATACATTACCTTTGTGGTGTTTTCAGCTGAATATCTTGCTTTATTTGGCATTATCCACCAAATTATCATAAATTTGCAATAAAAAAATAGAGATAAAAGCGCAATTTTTGATTGATAATTAGGCTTTATATACAAGGATAAGCCATCCATATGAATACCATCTCTCAGCCCTCATCACGCAAAAACCCCTTGTTTGCCCTGTCTCCGCTGATGAAAGGTTATGCGGCAATGATGGTTGTGATATTGATTTGGTCAGGCTTTGCATTGACTGTGAGGGCAGTTGGGGCATCGTCGTTAAGCATGGCTGATGTCATGCTCATTCGCTTTAGCGTGCCACTACTGTTATTGACGCCTTGGGTATTCTCTAGTTTGAAAGAAATCAAAAATATAAGAGGGGCTGATGTCATTTTTATTTTATTTGGCGGTGCGCCCTTTCTCTTGCTCGCCACTTTTGGCGCGAGCACTGCCCCTGCCGCTTACGTCGGTACTATTTTGACAGGAACGCCCGTATTCTTTGCCGCACTCTTATCCTTTGTTTTTTATCGTCAGCGAATCTCACTAAAGAAATTTTTGGCATTCATGATTATTTTCTTTGGCATAGCCACGATGATGGTGGGGAACGCAGGGCCAACACCTAGTAGTCTGCTACAGGGGATGGCTTTTTTACTTATTGCGAGTTTGGTATGGGCAGGTTACACCTTAGGCCTGAAAAGTACGAGTTTGAGTCCAGTTGCTGTTGCTATCGTATTGTCTTACACCGCATTTTTTATGACATTAGTGATGATTTTATCGGGTCTTTTAGAGACCAACCTCGGGGCTGTCTCTTTTGACGATGCGCTACCTTTTATCTTAATACAGGGCGTTGGCGTTGGTATCGTCTCAACCATTGGGTTTTCTTATGCAGTCAATAAACTAGGTTCCATTCGCACCTTGCTGCTTGGCTCCTTGTCTCCTGGATTAACCGCTTTACTCGCAGCTTTGATACTCAATGAGTCTTTATCAATCGCAATGATGTGCGGCATCGTGTTAAGCACAGTTGGTGTCATTTTATCCAATCGAGCGCAGTAAATTAACATATGTCTTCCTTTTAAAAATAAAGATAAAAGCAAGGTCAAACTACCAGCCCTTACGCTATGCTTACTATAGATTTCTCAACTGCTCAATCAACCAACGATGTATACCACTGTCAGTAGTGCGTGGGTGCCATGCCGCGATGACTTTAAATGTCGGTGGCAATGCTTCAACCTTAAGCTCTTTGACCTTATTGTTCGGCAATAACCGCGAAGGATAAAACGCAATCATGTCAGTCGTGTGCAAAATATCTGGTACAGCCGAAAAGCTAGGAACCGACATCACAATATTGCGTTTTAGACCTTTTTCTGCAAACCATTGATCATGAGAGCCACGTAAATTGGCACGCGAGGGTGACACGACGAGCTGCGCGTGTACAGCCACTTGCGCCAGCGTTAATGGCTCTGTGGCAAAGGTATTTTCACAACCCGTCACGCATAAATGTTGCTCTTCAAACAGAGTGATATACGATAAGTTATCTGGGATAAATTCAGGAAATGTAATCAACAAATCAAGCTCACCTGCTGCTATCAGCTGATTGATATTGTCCGAGGCAAAATCACGGACGATCAGCTTCAAATCTGGCGCGTCGCGTCGCGTAATATTAAACAATTGCGGTAATAATGCCTGCGTTGCATAGTCGGTCGCACTAATCGTAAAGACGCCCTTGTATGTGTGCGGCATAAAGACTTCTGGCTCTAACAAATCTTCCAACTGTTTTAGTATATCGTTAAGGGCTTGCTCCATCGATAAGGCCTTTGGCGTTGCTACCATGCTATTGCCTTGACGAATAAACAGGCGATCATCAAACACCTCACGTAACTTACGCAGTTGCTCACTGATGGCTTGTTGGGTCAGCCCCATTTTACGTGCGACTTGTGACAAGTTTTTTAGATCAAGCAGTGCTTGTAATACTCTAAGCTGCTTAATATCGAGCCGATTCATTCCATTCATCATGCATACCATTAATAGTTGTATCTTAAACAATAACTGGTTGTTTCTAATTGTACCCTCAAAACGCTATGCTGACCATATTGCTTACCTAATCATTAGATTGGTTAAGCATCAAAACAGGCTCAATACCTTTAATAATAAGCCATCAGCTGCTTTAAAAGAGACACTTATGACACAAACCATTCTCAACACAAATACACTATTTTCCTCTGTAGCACTTGGGCCTTATACGCTTAAAAACCGCATCGTGATGCCACCGTTGACACGCTCTCGTAGCACGCAACCTGACAATATCCCTAATGACTTAATGGCAAGCTATTATGCACAGCGCGCGTCAGCTGGATTTATGGTGACTGAGGGCACGCAGATTGAACCAAGAGGCCAAGGTTATGCGTGGACACCCGGTATCCATTCACCAGCCCAAGTTGAAGGCTGGAAAAAAGTCACGCAAGCAGTACATGACAAAGGCGGTATTATTTTTGCTCAGCTTTGGCATGTGGGCCGTGTGTCGCACATCAGCTTGCAGCCTAATGGTGCTCAGCCAGTAGGGCCTTCTGATATTACTGCTGATAACGTAAAAGTATTTATTGAAACAGGTCCAGGTGAAGGTGCATTGGCCGATCCAAGCGCGCCGCGTGCACTCAGTACCGATGAAGTTGGTGAGCTGGTAACGATGTATGCTCAGGCTGCACGCAATGCATTAGAGGCGGGTTTTGATGGGGTAGAGCTGCATTGTGCCAATGGTTATTTGGTCAATCAGTTTATCTCTGAGCATACCAATCAGCGTGATGACCAATATGGTGGGTCGTTGACCAATCGTCTGCGCTTCTTAAAAGAGATCGTCGCTGCTGTCAGTGATGTGGTCGGTGCTGATCGTTTGGGCGTGCGTTTTGCGCCATTATTTGCCAGTACCACTGAGACACGTGTGTATTTGGGCTTGGTAGAGTCAGATCCCCATCATACGTATGTCGAAGCGGTCAAAGTGCTGGAACAAGCGGGCATTGCTTACTTGTCTATTGCTGAAGCCGATTGGGACAATGCGCCTGATTTGCCAGACACGTTTTATCAAGCGGTCAGAGAAGAATTTTCGGGCCGTATCATTTATGCTGGCAAGTATACGGTACAAAAAGCCGTGAACATTTTAGAAAAAAGCTACGGTGATTTATTTGCGTTTGGTCGTCCTTTTATCGCCAATCCAGATTTGCCAGAGCGTATCGCCAATAACTGGCCATTGAATGAGGCAGACCCTGCCACTATGTATGGTGGTACTGATGTTGGCTATAGTGATTATCCTTACTATCGTCAATCCTCTATAAAAGAGGGACAGCGTTAACCTCGCTTGAAGTATCACCTATACATCTACACTCGGTTGCCTTGACTCTCTTTTAGACTGAATCAACGATATCAAGAATAGCAAAGCACATAAACAGTGAACAAGATAAGGCCATTAATACTAATGGCCTTATTTTTGTTTATAAATTTGGGACTTGTAGGACATTCCCAAACAGTCAATCATCAAGCGACAATTATCGTTTTTGTCGCGTAAAGATTTTTCTTTTATCCATAGGTAGTAGGCAATGAATCAGAATTCTAAAGACAGACTGATACGCATATTGGTAGGGTATGTCGGACTTTATCCAACGCTCCTGATCGTATTGACGTTATTGAAGCCTGTGACTCAAGGCTTAAGCCTACCAGTAGTGGTATTAATTGAAGCTATCATACTGGTTCCGCTAACACAGCTGGTGTCGTTTCCGCTAGCAGGTAAGCTGATTGATATGCTGAGAAAAAATAAATAATGGTTGTTTACGTCTTTTTTAGGTTTTGATATCTGAACAGCCCCGACTTTATCGTAAGTTGACTTACTTAGGTCAGGCAGAGATGCCTGACAGAGTTGAATTATCATAATATCGCTTTTCAAGTTCAAAAGTTGATACATAATCAATCGTGCTATGTAGATGAGTTTTGTGGAACCTGAAAAACATTAAAAATTGATTGATTATCGATTTAGCTTTGCAAGACGAAATCTGTGCTCGAAGTACCGCCCATTCAAAGGTTGCTAGTTCAACATCATTTACACTATTCCAGCTCTGCTTTAGGTATTTAATCACCTCAGACTTATACAGTCTCTTGCTCATTTCAACCAGTGCGGTATGATATAAATCACCAGTCGTGCCCATAAAAATGATAACCCAAAAGATATCATTCGCTATGATGAATCACACCTTTGGGGTTATTTCTGTCTGCTATACATTGATTTAATGCTGCCATCACCATATTGGTGTTCATAAGATTAGATACTTTTCATCCAACGATAGCGTGAGCAAACACATCAATAATAAAAGCGGTATACACCCAGCCACTCGTTGTTTTGATATAAGTGAAGTCTGCAACCCACAGATGGTTAGGACGATGAGCATTAAAGTTATGCTTGACTATGTCATTTGCAGGCTTTTGGTCATCACGACTGTGAGTTGTTATTTTCCCTTTACCACGCCAAACCCCTTACAGCTCATACTGAGTCATTAACCGCTCTACCGTACAACGAGCCACATGAATGCCATCCGCTTTCCTCTGCTGCCAAACCTTACGAGCACCATAACGATATTTGCTGTCCTGCCAAATATGTCTAATCTCACTGAGATAAGACTCGTCATGCTGTTGGCGTAAAGAGCGCTTGTTTGAGTTGTCACTTAAGTCTTTAGCACGATAATAAGTTAATGGGGCAGGAAAACGTGCAAAAGCTACAAGCATTAGAAATGTGCATAGAATTCGTTTGCATAGTGAGATTAATTATATGTTAGATGTTGAGTTCGAAAAGCAGTATTGTAATAGTACTAACCTGTTTGCCATTGCTACCTGACTCAGGTAAGTTACATCTCCGATGTAGTCGGTGGCAGTTAAACCTGATGAGAGGTCGAAAACAAGTTATGAGCAGCTAAAGTAGACTTACTCTTTTACTATAGTATTATAAACATATAATTAATGTTTACTTAATCATGAGTTTGCAAAGATGAATGGTATCAGTATTAAAGCTTTGATTTATAGAGGGTTTAACCACTGATGAAGCACCACTAATAAAATAAAATGATAAGATAAGATAAGATTGTGAAGATATTACTGAAAAATACTATTGCCATCATTTTGCCAATAACTTTATTTAGAATGTCTTCTTACGCTATTGCTGATGGTATAGACAACGATGGTGACAATCGTCGTATATAAGGTATTATAAAGTTATCATCGATCTCGAGTTATTATTTGAGAGGGATCAATCTATTTTACGTCCAGAATACTATGCCAAAATAGCTGAATTGGCAGCATTTATGAAGCAATATCCTAACACGTTAGTAGCTATCTAAGGGCATGCCGATAGCAGAGGTAGCAAGAACTATACCCAAGTATTGTCATAACGCCGAGGAGGTACAATCAAAAGAGTTTTGATCTCGCAGTTTGGAGGCAGTACTGAGTGTCTTGCCGGCATTGGTTATGGAGAGTTTAAAAAAAGAAATAGTAGTGATACGGTAGAAAGGTGACAGTTGAACCGTCGAGTCGTGACTGTGATAGAAAAACGTAATCGATAATTGTGTTTTCCTTCGATGAATTAGGCTACCTGATAATAAGCTAACTTAGACAACATATTTAAATATTGAATTAAATTAAATTGAAAGGTGAAAACATGAATACGATTATAGTAAAAACTAACGATGCCACTCAGACTATCAGCCAAGTACAAGTAGCGACCAAGGATGGCACGCCTACTATTATTACCGCTATGGATAGAGTGAACTACGAGTTCCATGATACTGCTATTGGTCATGCACCTAACCATATTATTACTAAGCGTATAAAAAATGACTTGCATGTCTCTTTTGAAAAAGACGGTCAAGAGAGTGATTTGATCATAGAAGGATTCTATGACGAACCAGATAGTGCCTTGATCGGAATCGCTGAAGATGGTGAATATTATTATTATATTCCTGATACTGGTGAGACTTATGATTATGTCACACAGTTAGAAGTTGGCGATGTTGAGGGACAGGCTTTAGGTGGTGAGGATTATGTCGCTGTCGCTGCTATACCATGGTGGATTCCTGCCGCAGCTGCATTAGGCTTAGCAGGTATAGCTGCGGCGTTAAGTGGAAGAGGGGATGACAATGTCATAGCGCCTGTGAACAATGCCCCTGTGGCAACCGATGGTGCTATCAGCACCCCAGAAGGTACGGCTATCGCTGTACCGCTGATTGCCAGTGACATCGATGGCGTGGTTGAGGGCATCACCCTCACCACCTTGCCAGATGCTGCCCAAGGCGTCCTAAGTTACACCAATGCGGCAGGGGACAGTGTGCCTGTCGTCGCGGGTACCTCGCTGAGTGCTGCTGAAGCAGCCACCGTGCGCTTCACCCCAACTGAAAACTTCAATGGTGCGGTGGACGATATCGAATTCTTCGCCACCGATGATGATGGCCTAGACTCAGCGCCTGCCACCGTGACGGTCA